>CAZJQS010000003.1:0-166032 GCA_964548175.1 uncultured Saprospiraceae bacterium | reverse complement strand
CTACCAACATTTTGCCCCTCTGGGGCCTTGGGAATCTCCGAACTCACGTTAAAATTACTTGTTTCCTTTAGTATCCAATTAAAGTACAAGTATGCAGCGATCTATAAACGGGGGTTTCCTATTTTTGTTTTTACCATTTTTTCAGATAGGTCGATAGCTTCTGGCCGGAATGCTGAAATCTAAAACGAACTTCATCGAATTTCGGAAGGCGCCACTTGGATTTGGGCGGCTTCGAAAATGCGAAGGGCTCAGAGGGTATACCCAATAGGTTGCGGTCCATTACGCCGTTGTTGTTTTCATCATGAAATACAGCCACGGCATATTCTCCATACCGAAGTCCAGGAACACTGATCGTTACCTTCCCTTTTTCTTTAATAGCGATGCCCTCCACAATAGCTTTTTCCTTTACCAAAAAGGATTGTTCTGATTCATAGATGCCGATCCAGACCATGCCTTCCGGCGATTTGATGTTGTTGATCTCAATAGAAAGCGTACCCGTTTCTTTTTTGGAAAAAGAAAAACTCAGCAAGGCAGAAGTAAAGACAAGAGAAAAACAAAATAATCGGCGCATTTTTTTTAACCGGAAACTAAGCGTATTCTCTTTTTTAAATTGTCCTTCAATCGACTAATTTAAAATTGTAACATTTGTTAACAACCCTCGTTAATGCTCTGTAAAGAAATAAAAGGTTTAACGTTCACAATTGGGCAGGTCTTTTGTTTTTTCATATCTTGCAAATGAATATAAGAAGATTTTAAGACTCTTGTTTACTCTACCCTGATTTGCACGTAAGCATAAAATCCATGATTTTTCTTTTTTGCATGCGCCATGAACATTCCGGTTAGTTAATGACCGTATGCCAAAATTTGGCATACTAATTGGAAGTATAAAAGTGCCTGAACAAATCAAATAAGGTGTTTTGAGGCCATCTCAAAGCACAGGTCTATCAGTTTTGGTACTCAATCTCAAAAATAATGACGACGACTATGCAGGTGTTTTACTCGGGTATGGTATTTCTCCTATTGTCCGGTTGGTTAGTCTCCACGGAACATTCCGATTTGCCCAAAGAAGGCTTTGCGAACGAAAAACGGTCGGAAGCTTCTTTATCCGTAGCTGAAAAGCCCTTTTGGGCTTCTTCCCTTCCTACTTTTTTCTCAGCTGAAGATTGGAGTTGCCAGGATACCCTCATTGTCAACCTGGATGATCAATGTCAAAAAAAGATTTTCCCTGATGATTTGCTGGAGGGCGATCTCTCTTCCTGGTCGCCGGAAGATTTCGTGATCGAAGTTCTGGATGAAAAACCAGATAATTTAAACACAGTAGACGGAGTGGGCATCCACAGGTTTAGAATCTATTTAAAAGATGGCAGTAGTTCTGACTGGGAGGGATGCAGTGGCTTTATCAAGGCAGAAGATAAAAAGGCCCCTTTACTTGAATGCATGGAGACTGTCAGTCTAGGGCGTTTCACTAAAAAGATCCAACGCATAGAAAGGAATATATCTTCAGACGCTTCCTTATTTGAGTTAACAGTATCTTGTAAAGACTGGCCTTCAGCTATGGAACAGGGTGGTCATTACTATGATGCTTTTCCTGTTCGGGTCAGCCAGACGGGATGGTATGCCTTTGAGTTGGAAGCGGCCTGGGGCGTTGGATTCGGCGCCCTCTACCATCATCGTTTTGATCCGGAAAATATCTGTGACCGATTAGTGGCCTGCAGTGATTATCCCGACGACGGTTCGGGTTTTTTCAAAACTCCAGCCACAGCCAGGATCTTTGCCTATCTGCATCCCGATCAGACCTACATCTTGATGACGACTGCTATAGAAAAAGAACAAACCGGAGCTTTTCAGTGGGTGAGCTATGCGGATGGAGAAGCTTTCATTCAGGGAGTAACGCGAGAAGAGGCCTCCGTATATTATCCCTTGCTTTGCGGAGACCTTGAAAGGGTTATTGATAAAAAAGAAAGTCTTGATTGGTTACAGACTGTTACAAAAGCGGAAGATTGCAGCCTGCTGAAAACCAGGTTTGCGGATGAGGTTATCGAAACAGCCTCCTGTGGCGATGTGCGGGTAAGAAGAAGCGTTGAAGTAAAGGACGAATGGGGGAACGCCGCCAATTGTACGCAGGATATCACCTTTTCCAGGATAAAGCCGAAGGACATTTTGCCTCCTCTTAAAAAGGTATATCTTTCCTGCGATTCTTTCTATGTAAAAGACGACAACGGACACCCCCATCCTTCCATGACGGGATATCCGGGTATATTGTCTCCATTCGGCATCAGGAGCCTTCGCCTGCAGGAATGCAACTGGGCCGTTTCCTACTTTGACCGCTCTTTGTCCGGAGCGTGCGCCTCCAGTACCATTATTCTTCGAACCTGGGAAATCCTGGACTGGTGTGATCCCGGGCAGTCTTTTTCCTTTGAACAAGAAATCGTCATCGGCGATTTTGAGGGCCCTGTATTTGACATTTCCATTCCTGAGCGCAGTTATATCGACTGGGGCAGGGATACCTTCGTCGTTTCAACAGGCCCCTTTGATTGCAGCACCACCTTGCCGATACCGGCGCCGGTAAACATTCGGGACAATTGTTCTGACCGGGCGAACGCTAAAGCCATGCTGACTTCTGTAGCCGGTGATACCCTGGCATTGCAGGTGATCACGGGGACAGAGATCATCTTTGAGGACTTAATGCCGGGAGAATACCGCCTGACTTATATCGTTTCGGATGAGTGCCTTAATGCTAGCCGGAAAACGCTGGTCCTATTCGTCAGGGACTTGATCACTCCGGTAGCCATATGCAATGATGAGGTTAATATTTCTATTGGAGGAGATGGCATTGGACGGCTCACCAGCGAGGATGTTTCTGAGGGGAGCTGGGACGCCTGCACCCCAAAGCCTGAGTTAAGAGTGCGAAGATGGATCCCTGCAAATTGTGTGGAGGAATACCAAACGGCGACCGGGCTGAAAGTGCTGATAGATAGTATCCGTAATATTTATTATACGCCATGGGCTGGAGAATTGTATTTTACCTGCTGCGATCTTCAGGAGAAAGTCCGCATCGAGCTGGAGGTCAGGGACGAAGCCGGTAATGTCGACTATTGCTGGCAGGAAGTACTGATCGAGGATAAAATACCTCCGGTATGCATTGCGCCTCCTTCGGATACGTTGGATTGCACAGACTACTTTGTAACGGACGTTACGGATAGTCTGGAGTTGCAGCAGTTATTTGGCGTACCCCAGATAAAGAATGAACATTGTCCGGCATACTGGATTGAGCTGCCTGCTATTTGGCAGGACAGGGAGTGTAATGAAGGCAGATTGACCAGGAGGTTCATAGCCATAGATGTGTCCGGCAATCGTTCGGATACTTGTTTTCAGTACATAGATGTACGTAAATTGCACAATTACGAGATTAAGTTCCCCAAGGATGTACATAATTACGGTTGTATCGAGGCCATTGAGGATACATTGGAATGGCGGGAACTAGGTTGTGATCTGTTGGCGATCAGCAAAGACACCATGATCTTTGCTCCCGATGGAGATCATTGTGCCGAGTGGCGTATCCGGCACCGCATCATCAATTGGTGCGAAGTCGAAGGAAATCCCATTCCGGTGGGCATCAGTCGCAACGAAGATAAAGACGATATGATCGGGGAGGACGATGTGTACGTCATCGTCCGACCGGATGGAAGAGCCTACGTGGATGACAATAATGATGAGACCGATGGCTTTCTCAGGGAGGTGGTTTCCACAGGCTACTGGGAGTATACCCAGATCATAGAAATCACAGATACCCTTGTTCCTACTGTTTTTCCGGACCCTCATGAGCCTTTTTGCAGTTTTTCGGACGACTGTACCGGCCGTGTGGATTTTTTCTTTACCCTTTTTGATTTCTGCGGACAAAACAATCTGGACATTAGGGTCTATTATGACGAGAACGATGATGGGATCAATGACGACACGCTCTCTGATGATCAGATCCGCGGGCGGGTTCCTAAGTTTCGCCTGCGTGGCGACTATCCTTTAGGGGATCATTCTTTTCGGATAGAAGTGACAGACGGCTGTGGGAATACGGTCAGGGAACGGTTTTATTTTAGTGTGGTGGACTGTAAGGCGCCGGCGCCTGTTTGTGTGGAGCAATTGGCCGTGGAACTCAGTCCTGTTTATCCACCTCGTGACGTTGATGGTGACGGTGATGACGACAGCGGAATGAATGTCGTATGGGTCAGCGACTTCAGGCCGGTCAGCCGGTTTGAGGATTGCACTGCCATTCGGTATTCCATTCATCGCCTGGGCGAGGTGGCTCATCCTGATTCTAACCACCTGATCGTTACTTGCGATGATCCTGATCCGCTACCTGTACGGATATACGCGTGGGATAGTTCTTTTAATCCGGAGAGGATACAGCCTGACAATACGGTGGGGGGGCCTAATTATGATTATTGTACGGTCTTTATCGATCTTCAGGATAATTTGTACAATCTCTGTAACGGAGGCATTACCACAAATGTCATTTCGGGGAGGATCAACACCCAGGATGGCGCTCCATTGGAGAACGCAGCGGTCCATCTGAGCGGCGGCGCTGAAAGGATGGTACAGACAAATCATGAAGGAGTCTATGCTTTTACTCAGGTGCTCACGGGATATGATTACACCTTGAGCTCGGAATATCCGGATAATCCACTTGACGGCGTATCCACTTTTGACCTGGTCCTTATAAGCAAATTCATCCTGGGTATTCAGGATTTTTCCTCCCCATACCAGCTTATTGCCGCTGACGTCAACCGATCCGGATCGGTTTCTTCTCTGGATCTGATACAACTGCGTAAAATGATCCTGAATATTGACAAAGAATTTTCCAACAATCGAGGTTGGCGCTTTATTGATGCTGGTTTTACTTTCGATATGGCAACTACTGATTGGTTGTCTGACCTTCCGGAATGGATCAATATCAATAATTTCGATCCTTTTTCTGAAGATGCGCATAACTTCGTGGCGGTGAAAGTTGGAGATGTCAACAACTCCAATAGCTTTGCCCGGAAAGGTTTTCATAACGAGGTGCGATTGGCTTCTGATCCGGTGGTTTTCAATTATTACGCAAGACAGGCTGCAGGAGAAGAAATTCAGATTGATCTTTTTGCCGAAACCTTGACGGAATTGGAAGGCTTCCAGTTTACCCTGGCTTTCGATCCCGAATTGTATTCTTTTGCAGGGACAGAGCTCCGGGATGCTGTTCTGGAGAAAGAAAATATCGGACTGCAATTCATCCAGGAGGGGTTGATCACTGTTAGTTGGAATGCTCCCGACTTCACCACAGCCAATAAGGTTAAGAAATTGATGCGCTTCAGCCTGGCGCCCTTGTACAATCAACAGGAACATGGAGTCCGGATAGCTTTAAACTCCCGCCTTATACAAGCGGAAGCCTATGATAAGAAGGAACGTATTCATCCACTACAACTCCTGAGAAGTAGCCCTGAGGAGCACTCCTTTACTGTGTACGGGGCATCTCCTAATCCATTCCAGGAGCAAACCAACCTAACGTTTTTCCTGCCCCAGGCCGGTGAGGTAACGCTTGAAATAGTCGATCTGAGCGGCCGCCTTTTATTTTCCCGAACTCAACAGATGGGTAAAGGACTCCAACAATTTTTTATTAAAGATCACGAATTAGGAGGATCAGGTCTGTTTTTCTATAGTTTGAAAAATGGCTCGTCTATCCACTCCGGAAAGCTGATGGTGATCGATTGAGTATCAGGCTAGGTAGTATAAAGTATCTTGCTTTTTTGGCAACCTATAAAATATTTTACGAGTTTTTTTGCCGAGGAAAATCCCAGATTTCTTTGGCAAAAAAACTCGTAAAATATTTAAGGGGAGCAAGCCTTTCTCCCCCTCTTATTCCATGACTATAGTTTTTGGCACGATTATTGGAATTAACTTAAAGACAATCGTTCCCTCGCTTAATTTAAAAGAAATGATTTGTTCTTTTTGTATTAGGTAATGCTATGTGATTTAAATGCCAGGAAAGTAGAATATTTTCCTGGCTTTTTTTGTTAATTTACATAAAAAAATATATGTCCGCTCTTGGAAGTAATAATCTTCTTAGATAGTCTTTACCGACTCCTATTTTTTTCCAGATTTAAGGTTTCTGATCCTTCTCATGCGTGGTAGCAATGAGAGGGAATATGTTCAGGCAAAGCGCCGGTCAGTTCAAATATTTTTCTTTTGATCTGCTGGAGGCAGGACGTTGCCTGATACCCCGATTCGTTAACGATTTACAGCGGAAAAGAGCTTTGTATGTGTCTAATAGGCCCGGACATTCATACAAGTGGGAGCCAGTCGTCGTGACCGGCTCTCATTATTTTAGGGAGGCGCCTTAGGCTTAGGAATGTTTTAAGCGTGTATTAACCGCTACGGGTGCGTTCATGGTTCTGTGGACGGGGCATTTATTGGCGATTTCCAGCAGGCGGTCTTTTTGTTCCTGATCCAATTGTCCTTTTAGTTCTATCAGTCGGTTAAAATGATCGATCTTGCTTTTTTCTTCTCCAGTGTTGGCCATATCTTCAGCATAATCTTTATAATGCTCCAGATGTACGATGACCTCCTGCAGATCCCATTTTTTTCTACGGGCATACATCTGTAAGGTCATGGCGGTGCAGGCGCCGAGTCCGGCGGACAGCAGTTCGTAAGGAGAAGGGCCGAAGTCGTTACCGCCTACACTTTCCGGTTCGTCTGCTGTGAGGCCATGCTTGCGCGCCATGATATCGGTGGTAAACCCTTCGTGACCAAGTCGAACGGCTACTTCTTTTATAGCGTTTAATTTTTCTTTTTTGGGCAGGTCGATAAATTTTTTAGCCCAGCAGCCGATCAGGTCACCGGCGTAGCTGGAGTCCTCTTTGGTGGAAAGCAGGTGATCCGCGCCGTCCAGGGAGATAAAGCTCTTGGGGTGCATGGCGGCATGGTAGATTTTCGCCGCATTATCGATAGAAACGACCCTGTCCTGGGTAGAGTGCATGATGAGCAGACCTTTGTCCAGGCTTTTGATCTCGTCGATGCACTTGTTATTTTGGATATCTTCCAGGAATTGCTTTTTCACGGTGAATCCTCTGCCGCCAATGTTTACCTTGGCCACTCCGTTGCGTTCGATTTCTTCCCGGCTGCTTTCCAGCAGATGGCTGACGTGTTCGGGATCGAATGGCGCACCAATGGTAGCTACTGCTTTTACTTCCGCCATGTTCATTGCCGCTCTGATGACGGCGGCCCCTCCCAGGGAGTGTCCGATCAGGATCTCAGGCGCGGAATAATGCTCTGCTAAAAAACGGGCAGCTTGTTCCAGATCCTGAATGTTAGAAGAAAAGTTCGTGTCGGCAAAATCTCCTTCGCTTTCTCCCAGCCCGGTAAAGTCAAACCTTAATACAGCAAACCCCTTAATAGTCAACGCCCTACTGATGTTCCTGACGGCCGCCAGGTTTTTGTTGCAGGTAAAACAATGGGCAAATAAGGCAAAGGTGTGGGGATGTTGATTGACCGGCATTTCTAAACGGGCGGAGAGCTCTTCTCCGCTTTGATTGGTGAATGTTACTTTTTGAGTACGCATGTGTTGGGCTTATTAGTTACTAGGACCACAGCTTTAAAGCTTTTAGGCCGGCAAGCTTTAGCTTGCCACAAGAGAGTGTTCAAAAAAATATGTCAAAGTTAAGGACAAAAAAAGTAACATTGACTTAAGAGTAAAAAGAAAGACATTAGAAGGTCTTTTACCGGACGAAGAAATTAATCGGTGGATAAAATAAGAGTTTGTACAGCAATCAGCCCTTATTTGACCAGGGCAGTGCATTTAGCAAAATATTGCAGGCCTGGCAAATGCATCACTGGATGGGGAGATGGATCACTTCATCGAAGAAGGAGGAGGTTGAGCACAAGGTCATCGACGCAACTGTCATACGAGCAAATCGGTCACGAGCACAACCGGAACACTATAGGTCAAAACGCCGAGAGACCGATAGGGAAAATTTGAACCGATATTAATAGAGAAAGGCGACATCAAGAGATGCCCAGCGGAATGGATGAGTGATGATGAGTTTATATGCCCGCGGCCTGTCATTGGAAGACGTACAGGTCCAGTTGCGTAAGACCTACAGTGCAGAATTAAATAAGGTCCTGATCGGGGATGGTTCAATAAGCTGTGTCATAAATCTCGGTAGTATGGCAAGCTAAAGCTCGCCGACCTAGCAGCTTGAAAGCTGTGTTCCAACCCAAAACTCAAAACTCAAAACCCAAAACCCAAAACTCAAAACCCAAAACCCAAAACTCCACCTCAGGAAATCAGGCATAATTTTCGCCCAGGTGGCTGTGTCGTGGCGGCCGCCGATGATTTCTACATAATGGATATCACGGCCTTCGTGGAAACCTATCTTTCGCAGTTCTTCGATCAGGTCGCGCGTGTCGTCAATAGCATCGATGATGCCGTTATTGTTCCGGTCGGCTTTTTCGTCGAGGGTGCCGGTTTGAAACCAGAATTTCAGCTTTCTTTCCACGGTGCTGTTCGCTACCATAGTGTGGGCGATGCGGTTGCCATCAGGATCTTTGGGATCAAAAGGGGTGGAACGCCACCAGAAAGAACCTGAAAATACGCCGACGCATCGGAAGATGCCGGGATAATGCCAGGCAATATCAAATGCCGACAATCCGCCCAGGGAGAATCCGGCTATGGTGCGGTCGGGCAGGAGTCGATACCTGCTTTCCAGGAAAGGGATGAGCTCCTCGGTAAGGAATTGGCTGTAGGCTTTTGCTCTGCTGCCTCGGTTTTTATAATCAGGATATTTCGCGGTGCCGTATTCCTGCATTCGATCACCGGGAAAAACTCCCACCACCAGCACGGGTGGAATATGGCCTTTTCGATACAGACTTTCCAGGCATTCTCTGAAACGCATGGAGGCGAGGTCCTGACCATCATTGAAAATAAGCAAAGGATATCCCTTCAGGGAGTAGCGGTTCAGCACCGGAGGCAAATAAAGATCAAAGCGTACTTTTCTTTTCAAGTGCTGAGAGTCGAATAAAAGGCCGGTCTTTACCCTGGGAGCAAAAGAATAGAGCGAAAAAGGCCGCAAGCCCCATCGCAGGATTTTTGATTTGAATGTGTGGTATCGCATCTAGTCGGTTTAGAGCCTCCAAAATAAAAAGGTTATTTTCCAGGACAAAATCCAAAAGGCCTTAGTAGTCTGGGATGATAAAAAAGGCGAAAAGCGCCTTAATACCATCCAAGTAATTTAAATATCTGTACAACAAGTTTTTGATTTAAAAGATTGATCTTACTTTTGTAAGGGCAGGGGGGATGAGACCACGCTGCTTCAGATTTTATTACCGTTTTGAACGCTTAAAAAAATTCAGTGAAGGAATCTTTTTACAGGTGGTATTCTCCAAATTTGAGTATGGATATGGAGATGCTGGTTTTCGGCGAACGAGGTTATCCCGTTATCATTTTTCCATCTTCAAAGGGGAAGTATTACGAGAGCAAGGATTTTGGATTGATCGAATCCATTCGCTGGTTCGTGGAGCGCAATTTCGTGCAGATCTTTTGCCTGGATAGCGTGGACGCGCACAGCTGGTACAATAAGGCGATCCATCCTGCTCAGCGTGTGCGCAACCACGTATGGTACGACCAAATGGTGGTTCAGGAGATCGTGCCGCGTATTCGCTGGAACACCGGCGTGGGGAAGGTTGTAGTAGCGGGGGCTAGTTTTGGAGGTTACCATGCGGTTAATTTTGCTTTTCGGCATCCTTACCTGGTGAGTCACCTTTTTTCTATGAGCGGCGCTTTTGACATCAAGATGTTCATGGATGGCTATTACGACAATAATGTCTACTTCAATAATCCGGTGGATTTTTTGCCGGGTTTGAACCATCCCGACCTTTGGCAAATGAAGATCATATTGGGAACTTCAGAGTGGGATATCTGCAAGGGCGCCAATGAGCACCTTTCTTATCTGCTTCACCAAAAGAATGTTCCCCATTGGCTGGATATGAGGGGGTGGAAAGAACATGACTGGCCTCTGTGGAAGGAGATGTTCCCTCATTATGTAAGCAGGATCTGGCACTGACCCTTGAAAAGACATATCCAAAATTTTTATAACCCACAATTAATTTAACCTTATCTATGAAGAAAATAGGAATCTTGTTTGGGAAAGAACGTACTTTCCCAAAGGCTTTTGTGGATCGGATCAATGCAAAAAATGTAGAAGGCGTTCAGGCGGAATTTGTGACTATCGATAAAGTCGTTCAGGCTCGCCCGACAGAATACGCCGTTATTGTTGATCGCATCTCGCAGGATGTTCCTTTTTATCGCGCTTATCTTAAAAATGCGGCTGCCTGCGGCGCGGCTATCATCAACAATCCTTTCTGGTGGAGCGCCGATGAAAAGTTCTTTAATAATGTTCTGGCGGAACAGATCGGCGTACCTGTGCCGAAAACGGTATTGCTGCCTTCAAGGATACATCCCGACGACACCAATGGCGATTCTTTCACCAACCTGGCCTTTCCGCTCGACTGGGAGGGGATCTTCCACTATATCGGTTTTCCTGCCTTCATGAAACCTCATGCTGGCGGAGGATGGAAAAACGTATACAAACTGGATTCCAGAGAGGAATTTTTCGAGAAATTCAGTGAGACCGGCCAGCTGGTAATGATGTTGCAGGAGGCTATTGATTTTACGGCCTATTTTCGGTGCTATTGCATTGGACGGCAATACGTTAAGATCATGCACTATGAGCCTCGCAACCCCCATCATTTGAGGTATGCGACTAATCATGAGGTATCAGATGAGCTGCTGCAAACGATCCATGATTATACCATCAAATTGAATCAGGCACTGGGATACGATTTCAATACCGTTGAATTTGCCATCCGCGACGGCATCCCTTACGCCATTGATTTCTGCAACCCTGCACCGGACGCAGATGTTAATTCTGTAGGAAAGGAAAACTTTGAATGGGTGGTGGAACATATGGCCCGGTTCGCTATAGACAAAGCCCTGGAGCAAAAAGAAGGGCTCTCGAACCTCAGCTGGGGAGATTTTATTAAAAATAATGTCACGCCGGCTAAACAAACAAAGAAAAAAGCTGCCGCGAAAAAGAAATAGAATATGAATACCATCAAACTGGCGCTGCTAGACCTATACGACAATACCCCCAATCTGGGGTTAAAGAACATCAAGGCCATCATCAATGATTTTGACCACATCGGTGTTTGTGATGTTTTTGAAGTTAGGGGTAAAGCCGAAGTCCCGGCTCTGGATTATGATATTTACATCTCTTCAGGGGGCCCGGGGAGCCCGCTGGAAGGAGACGGCCACTGGGACGTTTTGTATTACAACTGGCTGCAGTCGGTTTGGGAATGGAATCAGGAAGAGGACCGTAAGAAGAAGTACGTCTTTTTTATTTGCCACTCCTTTCAAATGGCTTGTCATCATTTTAAGGTTGGAAATGTCACGGAGCGTATGTCGCCTTCATTCGGCATTTATCCGGTGTATATGACTGACCTTGGAGTGGACGACCCGATTTTCGACGGCTTGAATAACCCCTTTTATGCTGCGGATTTCAGGAGCTGGCAGGTCGTACAGCCTAATCTGGACTACATCGACACAATGGGTTTTGAGATCCTGGCCTTTGAAAAGGTGCGCCCGCACATTCCTCTGGAGCGGGCGATCATGGCTGTTCGGTTTTCTGAAGAGATCGTGGGGGTGCAGTTTCATCCGGAAGCCGATCCCGAAGGGATGCGCACTCATTTCCTGGACCCCAAACGCAAGGAACTGATCCTGCAAGAACACAGCGAACGCAAGTATTTAAATATGATGGATCATCTGTTTGATTCTGATAACATCGAACTCACCCATGCGCTGGTGCTCCCCCATTTTTTGCACAGAGCGATCAGATGCCTGAGTAACCAGTTGAGTAATAAGCCCATCAAGACTACCTAAATGAATCCTGTATGATCCCTGATATCCGGAAAGCTTTTAATGAAAGTTTCTCAGAAGAGAAATACCAGGCTTTACTCAGCTATATCGAAAGTAATTATGGCCATCGGCCACCCTTTAATATTGCGGAGACGCCCATATTTATACCTGCAGCACTCAAGAAAAAACTCTTTGAAGCGTGCGAGGAAATTACAGAAACCCTGGTAAAGCCCGAATTCCTGGAACAGTCCCAGGGCGCCCTCCTGGCCGGGCAGGTCGTGCCCAATGAAACGCCGCATACGGTATTTCTGCAAATGGACTTCGGTATCTGCCGCGATGAAAAGGGGGATTATATTCCCCAGCTGATCGAGGTGCAGGGATTTCCTTCCTTGTATTTTTATCAGCTGGAACTGGCCAAAGCTTATCGGAAATTTTATAACATTCCTGGCCACCTCAACCACTTGTTTAACGGCATAACAGAACAAGAGTATCTCGATATGTTGCGAAGGATCATCATTGCCGATTCCGACCCTGAAAACGTCATTTTACTCGAGGTGGAACCCTATAAACAAGTCACCCAGATCGATTTCCACATCGCCAGGCAAATGCTCGGCATCGAGATCGCCTGCGTTACCGAACTGAAAAAAGAGCAAAACCGGGTGTTTTATGAAAAAAACGGCAAGCGCATTCCTGTGCACCGCATCTTTAATCGCGTAATCTTTGATGAATTGATCCAAAGAGACGATCTTAAGAGGGATTTCTACTTCATCGAGGATAACGAGGTGCATTGGGTAGGGCACCCTAACTGGTTTTTCCGGATCAGTAAACACACCTTGCCTTTTTTGAAAAGTAAATATGTGCCTCCTTCACTTTTCCTCAATGAATTGGCACAACCGCCCAGGGACCTGGAGAATTATGTATTGAAACCCTTATACTCCTTCGCCGGCTCCGGAGTGATCATTAATCTGAACAAATATGACCTGGACCGGATTAAAGACCCCGAAAACTACATCCTTCAACGGAAGGTGTATTACGACCCCGTCATTCCTACCCTGGATGTCAACGCCAAATGTGAAATACGAATGCTTATGCTTTGGGAACCCGGCCAGGAAAGGCCTTTGATCGTCAATAACCTGGTCCGCCTGAGTAAAGGGGAAATGGTCGGCGTGCGTTACAATAAAGGAAAAACCTGGGTAGGCGGAAGTATTGGATTTTTCGAAACCTAAAATATTACCCTATGCTCGTACTACAAATTGTCCTGTTCGTTATTCTGGGGCTCGCGATCCTGGTTTTTATCCTCAATCTGATCGCCCCCAGGACTGCCAATGTGGAAAGGTCAGTCCTGATCGATGCTTCAAAAGAACAGATCTTTCCACATCTACTTTACTTCGATAAAAGGGAAGAATGGTCACCCTGGGCGGAAATGGCTCCGCAAATGAAAAAAAGAACTGCAAGGTGAAGATGGAACCACCGAAGCCGTTTGGCGTTGGGAAGGATTATGAAAAAGGACTACATAAACTAAAAAGTATCGTTGAAGAATAAAATTTAAGGATAATCACTAGTTGCCTCTTATTATTAGGGCTTATCCCTGTTTATTATCCTTATCATCATTATGAAAGAACTAAACAGCGCATTGCTAAAAGAAGCCGAAACCTTCGTGGAGCGTTTCTATCATGAACGAGTGCCTTCTGAGTATGTCTACCACAATTTCGCTCACGTTTGCGACGTGGTCGAAGCTACCCAATTGATCAGTGACGGCTATGAATTGACGGAAAAGGAGCTGGAAATGCTATTGCTGGCGGCATGGTTTCACGACACCGGTTATGATAAAGGCCCCGATCAGCACGAAGAAAGGAGCTGTGACCATGCCAGGGCTTTTTTAAGCCAAAAAGATTATCCTGCCGATCAGCTGAGAACCGTCCTTTCCCTGATCCTGGCAACCGCGATGAACTACAAGCTTCAGAACTTGCTGGAAATGATCATCAGAGATGCTGACGTAAGCCACCTGGGCAGTAAGTTGTATTGGGACCGTTGCGGCAGAGTGAGGCAGGAATTGGGCATTACCAGAAATATGATGATGTCCGAAAAAGAATGGATCGATTTTGAACTGGAATTCATCACCAATCATGAATTTTATACCGAGGTCGCTAGTGAACTTTATTCCGACCGGAAACAAAAAAACATCAAACAGCTCAATAAGCACAAACAACGGCTGACTCCCGGCCTGACCCTGGCCGAAGAAAAAGCCCAACTGGAGGAAAAGAGAAAGAAAAAACTTAAAAAGACGATCAAAAAAAATGAAAAAGAGTTAAAAGACATCAACCTGGGGCGCGGAGTGGAAACCATGTACCGCACAACCTATCGCACCCACGTCAACTTGAGCTCTATCGCCGATAACAAGGCCAATATCATGCTTAGCATTAACGCCATTATCGTATCTATAGTGGTGTCAAACCTTGTGCCTCAACTCGATGAAGATCCTCGACTGATCGTCCCGACCGTCATCCTCCTGGCCGTATGCCTCGCTGCCCTCGTGTTCGCTATTCTCTCCACCCGGCCAAAAGTAACAGAAGGGAAATTTACCCGCGAAGACATAGAAGAGAAAAAATCTAACCTGCTCTTTTTCGGGAACTTTTACAATATGAACCTCCATGACTTTCATTGGGGAATGATGGAAATGATCAAGGACAGTGATTTTCTGTATAGTTCAATGACCAGGGACCTTTACTATCTCGGGATCGTACTGGCAAAAAAATACCAGTATCTCCGGATCTGTTACAGTATTTTTATGTATGGCCTGATCATCGCCGTATTGGCTTTTGCCGTAGCTTACGTTGTTTAATAAGTGTCGAAATTAAGTGGGAGGGGCTGTCGACCGCCCCACTTGATTTCAATACTTCTTTTTTGAAATTCTATTCTTGGTGATTTGTCGTTGCATTTTTGAACGGAATCTTCCCACTTCTTCATCGCGTATTCGGATGTGTTTGGTTTTTCGCCCCTGGACGCGTGCTCTCCACTTTTTCCAGTTTTTAAGCCGCATCTGTTGCTTCATCAATTTGATGACCTCCGCTTCCGAAAGACCAAACTGGGCCGTAATGGCGTCAAAGGGCGTGCGATCCTCCCATGCCATTTGAATGATCCGGTCAATATCTATTTCACTAAGGTTGTATTTATCTGTGACTTTCATATCAGCGAAACAGATAGACATGGGGGTTGTTTGTCATGCTTTTGAAAAAATAACCAACATCAACGGATATTTACCTTACTATTACTTCATATCGTTTGATCAGGTCTTTAGGGCCTTTGATGATGAGCATGTAAATTCCTTTATTCAAATCCCCTATCTCTAAACGGCCGATATGGGTGCCGGCTTTCATCATCTCCGGCCGGCTGGTCAGCAGCACATTTCGGGATTGGGGATGAACAAGCAGGAAAGATACCGAAGTAGGTTGAGGAAGATCGTATTCAAAGGTGAGTTCCCCTGTTGCGGAAGGCATGATCTTGCTAAGGCTGGGAGGGGCTTCCAGCGAAGGGGCAGTTCGTTTTGCAACTTTGCAGGCGGTCTCTAATATGACAGGCGTCTGCTCAGGAACCATACATTTTATTCTGTACCGTACCAACCCTCCGGGAGGGTTTGGATCGAGAAAGCGATAACTTCCGCCCTTGGGATGAGATCCTTTGGCACTGGAAATGAGCGTAAACTGCCCGCCTTCGCCTACAGTGCGCTCTACCTGAAAATCGAGAATAGAAGGCTCCTGTTTAGTGGTCCATTCCAGCAAGACACCCTCTTCTCCGGGAGTAGCATTTATTCGAACTACTTCGACCGTAATGGCGCGAGAGACGATGGCCGTTTCATTCGCCAGAGGAATATTACGTCTTTTGATGACCACGACCGGGCCTTCCGCAGGTCTCCAAAGCGAAAGCCCTATGGGGGGCTCAAAAATATTGCGGGGATCTACTTCCCCCACCTGATCGGAACCGTCTGTCATCACCGTTCGGATTTCAATCCTGGACGGGTCGACAAATATCCACTTGAACTGGTTGAATTTCCCGCTGCTACGGGTCCAGGCATATTGCTGATCATTGTCCCTCAAAGGAGCCCCCCAGCAACCTTCGCCGATGTATACGGTTCCTTGCTCATCGTCCTGGATAAAGCCCCGGTCGCTACCCGGGCCGTTATGCGGTTTAATAGGGTAGGTCCATTTAACCACATGAGCGTCCGACTCGAGCGCCAGCTGAACATTGTATTTGTGGAACAGCCGGGCCCAGGGCATTAGGTCCTCCCTGGGGGCCTTTCTTTGAGTATGGGGTCGAATGTTATGGTGATATTGCGCCATTTTCCAGCGGGAGTTGAGGTGCTGCTGCAGTTTTCTTTCCAGCCATAGATTCTGCTCGCCTACCGGAATCTTAGAGTTGAGCGTAAAAATACTGATCAGAGAACCCCCGAAGTGCAGGTCATAATATGCGTCAGGCGCATGCAGGTCAAAGACATCCAGGAGCGACTGGGAGGATAACTCGTGGTTGCCCAGGGCGGTAACAATAGGGAACAGCCTGCCATCACTGCCTATAGTGTGTTGCCAGTCGTCCAACCACATCTGCCATTCGTTGGCGCTGTCATTGTCGGTGAAATCTCCTGCAAAGATCACAAAGTGAGGTCGGAGCTTGCCTACCAGTTTGTTGGCGGACCGGCGTGCTTCGCGGTGGTTTCGGGAATCTCCCCCGGCTATAATGGATAAACGGGTGTCGGGTTGGTCAGGCATGGTTTGAAAAGAGAAGCAAGCGCTCACGCCCTCACTGTCCTGGACGACAAAATAATATACGGTATTGGGTTGAAGGCCGGTCAGGCGGACAAAGTGGCTGTTCATTCCTTTTGAGCGATGGACCCGGTCGGGGGTCTTGCGAAAAGCATATCGGCCTGGGTTCCTGTCGTGCTTTTGGGTGTCAAAAAACAGAACCGGGTTGCCGCCCGAAAATTGATCCCAGCCTATGACCATGGTGGTTGCCGGATCGTCTCTCCACATGATCCGAAATCTGCCGGTAGCGGTATGGGCCTGTTGAATGAAGAACCATACATAAAAAAATAAGAGGAACAATTTTATTGCAGGACGTGGAATCATCAATCAAGCTTATTTTTAAAACCTTCTCAGGCAATAGTAAAATTCGTTTTTTTTGGGTTAATACGGCAAAAATATAATAAACAATGCCGCAATTCGCCAGGCAGGATTTGTTTTTCTACCGGCCCTTCTTTTTTGACGAGTAAATAAGCTCTCTAATAGGATGATTGTTTTATGAAAATGCAGGTTTCTCTTAAAGTAAAAAATGACACAGAAGACATCGTATTATGCAAACAGGAACACTACTTAAAGGGTTTTTGTGATAAAAATATTGTACTTTTGCCCGACAAACTTTTGAAAATTTCATCCATTATGAAAGATAAAGCCATACAGGACTTACTCCAGCAGGAACTGGAGCGTCAGCGCAAGGGCCTGGAATTGATCGCCTCCGAAAACTTTACCAGCCAGGCCGTCATGGACACCGTGGGGACCTGCCTGACCAACAAATATGCCGAGGGTTATCCTGGAAAAAGATATTACGGGGGGTGTGAGATCGTAGATAAAGTAGAACAGCTGGCCATCGATCGGCTCAAGGAATTATTCGGTGCAGCCTATGCTAACGTACAACCCCACTCTGGTTCTCAGGCCAATGCCGCCGTTTTCCTCTCTTTGTTGAGCCCCGGTGACCGGATTTTGGGCTTTGACCTTTCTCATGGCGGTCATCTTACGCACGGCTCCCCTGTGAATTTCTCCGGAAAGCTGTACGAGCCTCATTTTTACGGCGTAGAAGAAGATTCCGGCCTGATCGATATGGACAGTGTGGAATCCATCGCCAAAGAGATCAGACCGAAAATGATCATCTGCGGAGCTTCCGCTTATTCCCGTGATTGGGACTATGCGCGCTTCCGAGCCATCGCTGACAAGGTGGACGCCTTCCTGCTGGCGGATATCGCGCATCCGGCCGGACTGATCGCCGCCGGCTTGCTTAATGATCCTTTGAAGCATTGTCATGTGGTTACTTCCACCACCCACAAAACCTTGCGCGGCCCCAGAGGCGGCATCATCATGATGGGTGAAAATTTTGACAACCCCTGGGGACGCACCACCAAAAAGGGCAATCCCATTAAAATGTCGGCGGTTTTGAACAGCGGCGTATTCCCCGGTTCTCAGGGTGGTCCGTTGGAACATGTGATTGCTGCGAAAGCCGTGGCTTTCCATGAAGCTTTACAGCCTTCTTTTAAAACTTACAGCGAGCAAGTCATCAAAAACGCTCAAGCTATGGCCAAGGCCTTCGTCAAAAAAGGTTACAAGATCATCTCCGGCGGCACCGACAACCACCTTATGCTGATCGACCTGCGGTCTAAAGAAGTGACCGGCAAAGCAGCCGAAAAGGCCCTGGAAAAAGCTGATATTACACTCAATAAAAATATGGTGCCTTTCGATACCGAAACGCCCTTCGTGACTTCCGGCATCCGCATCGGAACGGCGGCCGTCACCACTCGAGGCCTGAAAGAGGACGACTGCCGCAAAGTAGTCGATTGGATCGACGGCATCATCTCCGATATCGATAATGAGGAATTGATCCGTCATACCAGAGCGGAGATTAATGCTTATATGGAAGATTTTCCTTTATATGAGGAGACGCGTGTGGAAAGGGTTTGAGACCAGAGGCTGTATGAAAAAGACCCAATCTTGATTCGTTTGAGCGGATTTTGAGGCGTCAGGAAGATAATTTGATAAGGCATCTTCCAAAACCATAGCTCAATCTGGCAGCTTTTTTTCTGGATGGACATCGGCCTGGACTTCAGCCGGCTAATTGAGTGCGCTTCCACGCAGAATAAATCCGGCCGCAACGATCCAGACAATCAGTCCTAGCGGAGCCCCATACAGTGCTAAAAAGCCAACTTGGAATCGCATCCCCAATTGCTGGGCCAGGATTCCAATTGGAATCCCTAAAGGCCAGAGCATAGCTCCGATTATTGCTGCCGGCCACATCCTATCTCCTTCCATCGCTCCACTTAGAATGCCGGTAATTTCATAAAATCCAACTACCAGTAAGCCCGGCATGCCCATCAGGGGGAAAAGGCCCAGTATCGCAAACAATAAGGCCAAAAGACTCCACTTAAATAGTCGCTTTCCTTCCTTTTTCCCGTCCCATACAAATTTGTTCCCAGATGGAGCCGGAGCGCTGCTTATCTCCACACTTCCGCCCGAAGGCAGAAAACGCATCTGAAAAAATCCGATAGCTACAAAGAGCAAATAAGCCGCAGCTAAAATGTAGTACAACCTCATGAGTTAAATTTTAAGTTAAACATCCGACAACGCAGCCCATCCCAACCGGAAGGTTTACTCGCTGTCCGAGTACTTAAAAATACGAATTGTAATGAAATAGAAAGGTAAAATCAGTAAGTAAAAAAAGATAAAAATATTTTTTAGCCTAGACTAACTTTTTAAATTTGTATTGGTTAATAATTGTAAACATCTAACTAAGGGTTATGAAGAAGATCATACTAATTTCACTTATTATCAGCAGTTTTACAGGCCTTTGGGGCCAGGAAGGAAGCCTAAGCGGCAACGTCCTTTCTGAAGATGCTCCCCTTAGCTACGCTGCGGTCCGGCTTGAGGGTCCTGACTATTTTAAAGGTAAAATAACCGACCAGGACGGGAAGTTTCTTTTTGAAGCCGTCCCTGCCGGCGCCTATCTTCTAAGGGTGTCCCTGCTTGGCTATAAAGCCATTGAAGAAGAGGTAGTCATTAAGGCTAATGAGATGACCGTCAAAGAATTCACCATGAAAGAAGACCGGCTGAACCTCGATGAAGTGGTCGTTAGCGGCACCCGCTACGAACTGGGCCTTCAGGAAAATCCGGTTATGGTAAAAGTACTGAGCCCCCGCTTACTTAACGCCACCCAATCTTTTTCCTTATCTGAAGGGTTGAATTACCAGCCTGGTGTCCGGGTGGAAAATAATTGTCAGAATTGCGGATTTACCCAGGTGCGCCTGAACGGACTGGACGGCCCCTATTCGCAGATACTGATCAACAGCCGGCCCGTTTTCAGCGCTTTGAACAGCATCTACGGCCTGGAACAGATTCCCGTTAATATCATCGAAAGGGTAGAGGTGGTGCGCAGCGGCGGTTCGGCTTTGTACGGCTCCAACGCCATTGCCGGAACCATCAACATCATCACCAAAGAGCCGGTGCTGAATACCTGGCAGGTATCGAGTAATTTTGCGCTAACCAATGGAGAACAGCCCGATAACACCGTCAATTTCAACGCTTCCCTGGTTGCTGACGACCTGAACAGCGGGGCTACCTTCTACGGCATGTTTCGTGATCGCGAAGCTTTCGACGCCAATGGGGACGGCTTTACCGAAATTACCGCTCTGGAGAACAAAACCCTCGGCGCCCGGGTGTTCTTCAAACCAGGGGAACGGAATAAGTTAACCTTCAATGTTAACACCATCCAGGAATACAGACGGGGAGGGGACCGCCTCGAGCTGGCGCCGCACTTTACGGACATTACCGAAGAATTAACTCATAACACGCTCATTTCCGGCCTGGATTTCGAGCAGTTCAGCGAGTCGAGAAAGAGCAAATTTTCAGCTTTCCTGTCCGCTCAAAAAACGGAAAGAAGGAGTTTCTACGGCGGTCTGGGCGGTGGACGCACAGCCGAAGACAGCCTGGTCGCCATTAACGCCTACGGCCGTACAGATGACCTGGCGCTGGTGGGCGGACTGCAGTTCTCTCATCAGTTCGATTCTGAAGATGTGCTGGTGCTGGGCGTGGAAAATCAGTTCAACGACGTGGAAGATAATATTCCCGGGTACAACCGATTAGTGGGTCAGCAGGTCAATGCTCTTGGCTTTTTCGGGCAATATGAATGGAAGCTGAGCAATAGCTTCACTGCTCTACTCGGCCTGCGCTATGATCGTACCGACGTGGATGGCATCTACGATATCGGAAATATAGCAAGAACGTCTGATCTGACCACCAGCGTTCTGAGCCCCCGGCTGACCTTTCTCTACGATATCAACGAAAATTTACAGCTTCGCGGCGGTTACGCCCGTGGCTTCCGCGCTCCTCAGGCCTTTAACGAAGACTTGCATATCTCCTCAGTGGGTGGTGAGCCGCAGTTCGTTATTTTGTCAGAGAATTTAGAAAAAGAATTGTCGGATGCATTTACGGCCTCCATCAATTATTCGAAAGATCTTGGCAAAACCCAGTCCAATTTCTTGCTGGAAGGTTTTTATACCCAGCTTCGCGATCCTTTCACTATTGTAAGCACCGGTTCGACCCTGCCCAATGGCTCTATTCTGGAGGAAGTCCGCAACGGTGAGGGCGCTCATGTGGCGGGGTTTAATTTCGAAGCAAGCATTTCCCCTTCCTCTAAATTCTTGTTTCAGGTAGGAGGCACGGTGCAACGCGCCCTTTACGAAAAGGATCAAATCCTTTTCGAGCCGGAAGAAGGCAATGAAGTTGATCCGGTCGTCTCCACTAGCCGCTTTATCCGAAATCCGAATGTATACGGGTACCTTGCGTCCAACTGGAGCCCTACCGGCTACTTGTCGTTCGATCTTACCGGGGCTTTTACAGGTTCTATGGTTGTACCCAGAGTAGTCAACAGCTCTGGCTTTCTGGAATTGGTGGATAGTCCCTCCTTTTTTGAGTTAAATTTTAAGGTGAGTCAACATTTTGAGCTAAAAGAAAGCTTCCACCTTGAACTGATGGGGGGCGTTCAAAATATTTTCAATAGCTTTCAGGATGATTTTGATGTCGGACCGGAACGGGATTCTGATTACGTCTATGGTCCTTTCCGTCCGCGAACTTTTTTTATTGGAATAAAAGTTGGAGATTTTCATTAAAGCGGTAAAGGTGTAAAAAAAATCTACTTTTATTTTTGATGAAGCACAAAAAATATACGATGATCCGGTTTTTCCATAAAATACAATGGCTCTTCCTAAGCCTGGTACTATTCTCGTTTTCCTGCGGCAGGCCGGGAGAAAGGACCGAAACGGACGCCCGTCCGTACGTTGTGGCCACTACAGGAATGATTGCCGACCTGATTCGCAATATTGGCGGGGACTCTGTCCGGGTCAAAGCTTTGATGGGGCCGGGGGTGGATCCCCATTTGTACAAGGCCACGCAGGGAGACCTTAAAGATCTGCAAAGGGCAGAAGTCATTTTCTACAACGGATTGCATCTGGAAGGAAAAATGGGTGAGGTTTTCGAAAAACTGGAGCGTATAAAAACGGTGGTTCCGGTAGCACAGTCGGTCGACAGCAGCCTTTTGCTGGCCGATCCGGTATATCAGGGCGCCAAAGATCCCCACATATGGTTTGACGTGAGTTTGTGGGTGAGTACTATTCCTGCTGTAGTCAGCACCTTGATCGAGATCGATCCGGAAAGCCGGATTTACTTCGAAAAGAATGCGGCTGATTTCAGAAAAGCACTCTTGGAACTTCACCAATGGGTAGCTGATGAAATACAAAAGATCCCCAAAGACCAGCGCATCATGATCACGGCGCACGATGCGTTTAACTATTTCGGCGAAGCTTACGGGATCGAAGTGAGGGGATTACAGGGCATTTCCACGCTTTCGGAGTTCGGTTTGAAGGATCGTGTCGATCTCGTTAATTTTATTGTAGAAAAAAAGATCAAAGCTGTTTTTGTAGAAACTTCCGTTTCTGAAAAGAACATCAATTCCATAGTGGAGGGATGTCGCCGGAAAGGACATGAAGTAGTTATTGGGGGAAATTTATACTCTGACGCTATGGGTGAGGCAGAAACGCCGGAGGGTACCTATATCGGCATGGTTCGGCACAATGTGAATACGATCGTGTCTTCTTTAAAATAATGGAAATGACGAAAATAGAAGCAAAAGATCCGGTAGTAGAATTTCATGATCTGACGGTTTCTTACCATAAAAAACCGGTTTTGTGGAATGTGGACATGACTTTACCCAGAGGCGCGCTCATTGGCATTATCGGTCCTAACGGAGCGGGAAAGTCCACGCTGATCAAAGCAGCTATGGACCTGTTGCCTTTAGGGTCGGGTTATGTTCGCCTGTTCGATCAACCCATTGATGAGGTGAGGGAGCGGGTGAGTTATGTGCCTCAGCGCGAGACGGTAGACTGGGACTTTCCGACTTCGGTGATGGATGTGGTGTTGATGGGGCGTTATGCCAGGCTTGGTTTACTGAAGCGTCCCGGCAAGGCCGACCGGGAGATTGCCTTGGAATGCCTGCACAAGGTCGGCATGGAAGCTTTCCGTAAAAGGCAGATCGCGCAGTTGTCCGGCGGTCAGCAGCAGCGTGTTTTTCTGGCCCGGGCGCTGGCCCAGGAAGCGGACCTTTACTTCATGGACGAGCCCTTTGCCGGAGTGGACGCCGCCACAGAATCTGCTATATTAAAGATCCTCCAGGGATTGACTGATCAGGGGAAGACGGTGGTGGTCGTGCATCACGACCTGCAGTCGGCCGCTGAGTTTTTCGACTGGATCGTGTTGCTGAATCTCCGACTGGTGGCCAGCGGTCCGATAGAAAAAGTATTTACCACGCAACTGTTGCAGGCTACTTATGGCGGCAAGCTGACGGTGCTGTCGGAGGTAGGCGAACTAGTGAGAAAACGACAAATAGACAGCAGAGAAAAGTATTAGCATGGATACGTTCAGAACTTTTTTTTCTTTTAGCGATCCCAGTATTGTTTCGGTGGTGATCGGGGCCGTTTTGTTGACGGCCTGCTCGGCAGTAGTGGGGACCTTCACTTTTCTAAAGAAAAAAGCACTGGTGGGGGATGCTGTTGCTCACGCTGTGCTGCCCGGTATTTGCCTGGCTTTCTTATTATCCGGTAACAAGAACCCCTTCCTGCTCATCATCGGTGCTTTTGTGACTGGGTGGATCTCCCTAGTGATCATGGATTACATTACGGCCCGCTCTAAGATTAAAGAAGATACTGCCATTGCCCTTGTTTTATCGGTCTTTTTCGGCATCGGCATTCTTTTGCTGACTTACATTCAGCACTCTGGAAATGCGGCCCAGACCGGCCTGCAGTCTTTCCTTTTCGGCAAAGCCGCTGCATTGATCGGGCGGGATCTGATCATTTTTGGTGTGGTAGCCGTAGTGTTGATCCTCACTGTTGCGCTTTTTTTCAAAGAGTTGAAACTCATAGCCTTTGATGAACAATTTGCCCAGTCCATGGGGCTTCCCGTTCATGCGCTGAATCTGTTGCTGACTTCACTGACCGTGCTGGCCGTAGTTACGGGTATTCAGGCCGTTGGGGTAGTGCTCATGGCCGCCATGCTGATCACGCCGGCTGCAGCGGCCCGCTTCTGGACCAATGATGTGCTGAAGATGACCCTGATCGCCGCCCTCATGGGGGCCTTATCCGGACTGGCGGGGGCTTACGTGAGCTTTACGGCCCCGACCATGCCTACCGGCCCCTGGATCGTGATGATCATTTCGCTGATCGCCCTGATCTCCTTTTTCCTGGCGCCTGAGCGGGGTATCCTGGCCCGAACATTTCAACAAAAGAATTTGCGACGCCAGATCATGAATGAAAATTTGCTCAAAGAACTTTATCATCTGGGAGAAAAGGATGATGATCCTTTTAAATTCAGAAGCCTGGCTGAAATACAGGAGGAGCGCTTTTTTCCCAAAAAGAAGTTAGCAAAGGCCCTGGTCAGGTTGAAACGAAAGGGGTTTGTAGAAAAAGAAAAGGACCGGTGGCGTTTCACCGAATCCGGTCTGAAAAAAGGACGAAGAGTCGTCAAGCTCCATCGTCTTTGGGAACTGTACCTTTCCAGATATTTAAGCATTGCGCCTGATCATGTGCACGAAGATGCCGAGACCATCGAGCACATCATTACTCCCGAACTGGAGGCCCGGCTCGAAAAACTACTGGAATACCCGGAGCTCGATCCTCATGACACTAAAATTCCTTATTGAGATGGATGCCTTGTACATCATATTGACAGCGACTTTGTTTTCCATTTCCTGTGGTATCCTCGGCTGTTTTCTGATCCTTCGCAAAATGGCCATGGTGGGAGACGCCATTTCGCATGCGGTGCTGCCTGGTATTGTCATTGCTTTTTTGCTGACCGGGTCGAGGGAGTCCTTTGAGATGATCTTCGGCGCTGCCTTATTTGGAATACTGACCACCTTCCTCATCGAGTTTTTTCATAAGAGAGCCC
This sequence comes from uncultured Saprospiraceae bacterium, assembly GCA_964548175.1. GTDB lineage: Bacteria > Bacteroidota > Bacteroidia > Chitinophagales > Saprospiraceae > JANQPA01. The sequence continues at coordinate 140,853 of CAZJQS010000003.1, read as the reverse complement.
GCTTACAGACCGATGCCTCTATTGGGGTGACCTTTACTTCGCTCTTTGCCCTGGGCGTCATATTGATCTCGGTTTATGCCGGACAGGTGGATTTAGACCAGGAATGTGTTTTGTACGGAGAGATCGCTTACGTTCCTATTGATTTATGGATTACGGCGGCCGGGCAGGTCATGGGCCCCAGGGCATTGTATATCGCTGCGGTGGTGCTGCTCATCAATCTGCTTTTTATTCGGATCGGCTACAAGCAGCTTTACCTGACTACTTTTGATCCGGAATTTGCCGCCACCGTAGGCGTTTCCGTTTCCCTTTGGAATTATCTGCTGATGGGAGCGGTATCTATGACGACTGTAGCTGCTTTCGATTCGGTGGGCGCTATCCTTGTAGTGGCCTTGCTGGTGGTACCGGCCGCCACCGCTTATTTGCTGACCAATAAATTCAGCCACATGCTGTGGCTCACCGTACTTATTTCGGTGATCATGAGTAGCTTGGGGTATTTTCTGGCGGCAGCCATCGATGGGTCGATTGCAGGAGCGATAGTAGCAGTATCGGGCGTATTGTTTGGTTTGGCGTTCGTTTACACAAATGTTGTAAAGCAATAAAAAATCAGGAGAGGCGGCCGCGGCCGCCTCTCCTGATTTTTTATTGCTTTACAAACATACTGGTTTGATGCAGGTTCCCCTGTACGATCTGTACAAAGTAAAATCCTGCTGACAAATGATCCACCGGTATCTCCATTCTTCCTTCTCCCTGCGGCATATCGTATCGTTTGACCTCCTTGCCGGTGGCTGTTTCCACCAGGCGGATCCATCCGCCGTCTGAAGTCTGTGCACTCCTCCAGCTTAATTGCAATCTATCTGAAACGGGGTTTGGAAACAATTTGATCTCCAGCCCTTCTATAGGCCGCTCGATGTCTACGGCGATGACGTTAGAGAAATGCTCTGTGCCGTCAAAGTCGACCTGCCGCAGGCGGTAGTAATTAACTCCATCCAGCGGCTGATCGTCGATAAACCGGTAGGTTTGAGGCCGAAGCGTGGTTCCCTCTCCGTCGATCCGGCCGATCGTCTGGAACATCAGCTCTTCTCCGCTGCGCTGGATGTCAAAATAATCGTTATTAGATTCTGAGGCGGTGATCCAGTCCAGCTGCACAGCCTGTTTGACGGCCTTGCCGGTGAAGGAGGCGAGTTCTACGGGGAGGAAGGTGGTTCCCGAGTAGGTGACGTCAGCAGTGGTTGCCGTGTAGCTGTCGATAAACGTAGGAGGCGTAGGAGTGGTAGGAACGCCTGGGGGAAAGCTGAAAGCGAGGCTTTGAAAACTACGGGTAACTGTTCCGGCATTCACAACCGTCCATATTTCGCCGTCATTAAATTCCCCCTCGCCGATGAGCAGGCTGAGTGTGCCTCTGAGGTCAGCAGTACCGGAGACGATGATCTGATCGCTGGTGCCGTCGCCCTGTAGTTCCGCTATGACGGTCATACCGGTGCCTATGGAAAGGTCTCCGGTAATGGTCATTGTGCCGATGGAATTTCCGGGGGAGATGGTGCCTTGATTGAGTTCTAACTCGCCTTCGTTCAGATCAAAGCTCCCGGTCCCACTGATCATGCCGTTGGTATTATCTTGGCGGGCAATGCCGCTGGAGCGTAAAAAAGTGCCGTTATGGATAAATTCACCTCTGTTGAAGAAAGCATCGGTGCCGGTTATGATGTTCCCCTGATTATCCAGAAGGTCATTGTTGACGAAGCGGCCACTGTTATTTAGGGAACTCCCCGGGCTGTTGAACCAGTTGCCGTTATTGGTGGTTCTTTTTTGGTCGCCACCCTGGATGCCTATATTCATAGCTCCCTCGTTAAATAATGAGGCTCCGGTTGCATTTTCCAGATCTTCACTACTACTTATGCTCCCGGTGGGAGTATTGGTCAACACCCGGCCGTTAAAAATCAGACCATCGCTGGACAGGGAGCCTTCATTTGTAAACAATCCGAAATTGTCAAGTGTATGGCTACTGGCATCGCCTGCGTCAAAAACGCCCAGGTTGGAAATGGTGGCGCCGGTATTGTTGGTGAATTGATTGTTATTGTCAATGGTAGCCAGGGCGGTATTGATCAGTTGGCTGTTGTTAGTAAAATTTTGCTCATTGATCAGGGAGCCGTTGTTGTTAAACAGGTCGTTATTGGTGAAATTTCGGTCATTGATGAAGTCGCCATCGTTGAGAAAATCGTTGTTGTTGGTAAAATTTACGGCATCGCTAAAAATGTCTCCTTCATTATCGATAATTCCCGTAGCGCTGTTGACGAGAGTGCCGTTGGTAATGGATACGTTAGCAAGGGGGGCGTTATTAAAGCTGCTGTTGTTGGTAAAAGTGCCGTTATTAAAAACGTCGCCGAAGTTTAAATTATTAAAAGTACCGTCATTGGTGAATGAGTCTGCGTTGTCATCTGAGAGGTCAAAATCTCCCTCATTGTTGATGGTTCCGGTATTGGAAAAGACGCCTGAATTTTCAAAGGTAGCGGAGGGGGCGTTATTAATGGTAGTGGTATTGAGAAAAATCCCATTGCTAATGACAGATCCAAAGCCGTTATTGTTAAACGGGCCGAAGTTATCGAAACTATGGGTGCCACTATTAGTGGCGATAAAGCTGCCGGCATTGTCAATAGAACCGGTGGCCGAATTAATGAAAGCGCTGCGGTTAAAAAAAGAAGTGGCGCCGTTGGTAAGGTCGATGTCTGCATTATTGGTAAAGGGGCCTCTAATGTCAATGGAAGAGGAACCGATAAAAGACATTGGACCATTATTGGTAAAGGAGCCGCCTCCATTTAGTTCCAATTCACCGCTTCCCGAAGAATTAATGGTTCCTTCATTAAGGAAACTGTCGTCATCGGCATTGGAAGCGCGAAGCACTCCCTGATTATTGATGACCCCGGTTGCGGAATTGACCACATCATTCCTGTTATCCAGAACAGCACCTGAATTGATGGTTAAAGTTCCGTTATTGATAAAGGTATTATTGTCGTTAAACAGGCCTACCCTTATGTCATTGTTTAAAATGATTATTCCGTCATTAACAAAGGTGCCGTTGTCGGGTAAATCCAATGTGAGAACGGCATCAGTGGTTAGCGTATTTGTAGGCCCGATCACCAGGCCGTCAATATCAGCCTTTGCATTACCGGTTACCAGGATCGTGGCATTTTCAGGTAGTGGGTTTGGAGGAACAACGCCGCCCACCCAATCGCTTGGATCGCTCCAGGTGCCTCTGAAAAGTTCATAATTCTGGGCGTGAAGAACCCCAGAAAGCGCCGATGCAAGAAAAAAAGAAATAAACAGTCTTACAAAGACTTGATAATGAGATGTTGAGATAATGCTTTGCATAACGTTATGTTTTGGGAATATGAAATTGTTAGTAGCATATGCTATTGATATGCTGCATTCGTATGTGTTGAATTTGTAGTTTTCGATAACCGGTGGGATAACTGTTTGTTTTCTTGTTATTGCGTGCCTCTGGCAACTGAAACCGTCACAGTTAATGAATACGGGGTGAAGTTTTGACGGGATTATATAAAAGGTCATTTCACACAATCGCACAAAACCTCATTTACCAACAAAGGTAATCATTTTGCAACATAAGCGTTAAAAAAAATTACAGTATTAGGTACTCGACGTTCACCTTATTTTTCATCTGTTATCATTACTGCTGCGTCGAATCCGGCGTCCTCGACGGCCTCGATGATCATGTCCGGCTCTACTGCTTCTCCCTTAACGGTCAGGATCTTATCCGGATGATCGGTATTTACTTCCCAGCTTTCGACGCCCAGGACGTCGTCCAGAAAGCCGCTTACGGCTTTGATGCAGTTGCCACAGTTGATGTTCGTTTTGAATTGGAGTTCTTTCATCTTCGTTTTGTTTATTTTAGTTTAAAACAATTTTACGGGAAATTGTATTAGTTAGAAAGAAAAAAAGTAAAGATTCCTAATGAACATAAAGTACATCAAAAGAGAAGAGATCGATAAAGTCAAGTGGAACAGCTGCGTCCATTACGCTAACAACGGCAATGTCTTCGGCTACATGTGGTACCTGGATTTTGTGGGTAAGGACTGGGACGGGCTGGTCGAGGGCGATTACGAAAGCGTATGCCCACTTGTCTGGCGGGATGGTTTTTTCGGAAAAAAAGAACTGTATCAACCTCCTTTAATGCGCGAGTTGGGGGTCTATTCGATAAATGTCCTGTCACCGGCCCGCATCCGCAAATTTATCGAAGCGATACCGGAAGAGTTCAACAAGATCGACATCACTTTAAATGAACAGAACCTGCTGAACGAAGGCGGCTTCAGGAAAAAAGAGCACGTCAATCATCAGTTGTTGTTGAATGTTTCCTATGAAGAGCTGGCCGGCAACTATTCATCGGGGCTGCTCCGACTGCTGGAAAAAGCGCAGGACTACAACCTTCGCCCGGTTTCTAATCTCAAACCGGAAAAAATTGCCGGTTTTTACCTCAAACACACCAAAGACGGCAAGGGCAAAGAACAAAAGTTTCACGCCATGCAGCGCGTCATGTACAATGTGTTGCACCGCGGCTGGGGCTTCGCTACCGGCGTGGCCAATGACCAGGACGAGCTGATCGCCGTCAATTTTCTCATTTACAGTCACAACAAGGTGCTGAACTTCATGCCGGTGGCTTCCAAAGAAGGAGAGGAAAAAGGCGCCATGGCCTTTATGATCAACTTGTTATTCCGTTCTCATGCCGGCCGGCCACTGCTTTTCGACTTCAACACCAGCGAAGCGGATGAACTGGCCAAAGGCTTCGGCGCACAGACCAATCCTTATCATCAATTAAAGCTGGATAGAAGAAAATGGTTTATTTTTTAGAGCAGTTGGGCGGCCTCTGGCCGCCCAACTGCTCTATTCGTTATCCAGGAACGGATACCTGATATCCGTCAAAAACAATCCCTGCGGCGGCACGCTATAGCTTTTTTTCAGTCGCTCCTGCTTGTCCATGGCTGTTTTGACCTCCTCTAAACTTACTTTTCCGAGGCCCACATTCAGGCACATACCTACGATCAGGCGGACCATACCGCGGAGGAAGCGGTTGGAGGCGATGTGAAAAACGAGCTTGTCGTTGTTTTTGACCCATTCGGCGCGTTTCAGTTCGCACTTCATGGTTTTAACGTCCGTTTTGGTTTTGCAGAAGGGAAAGAACTCGTCGTAATCCAGCAGTAGTTTGGCAGCGGTCTGCATGGCATCCAGATCAAGAGGCTGGGGGTAGGAAAAGAAAAGTGCGGTATCCTGGGTAAAAGGATTTTTGTTAAGTTCGACATGGTATTCATAAGCACGGTGATAGGCATCATAACGGGCATGTGCATTGGGCGCCACTTCGAAAATACGGTATATGCTAATATCCGGAGGGAGGTATTTGTTAAGCCGGCGCAGAAAGTTTTCCGGGAATTCACCGTTAAAGACAAAGTGGATGAAATACTGTTTGGCATGCACCCCGGTGTCTGTTCTTCCACAGCCGGTGATGTCGATGATTTTTCCGAGGAGGGTGGAAAAGCCGTCTTCCAGTGTCTCCTGGACGCTGGCCTCATCCGGTTGTTTTTGCCAACCGCAGTAGTTAGTGCCTTTGTAGGAAAGTTCTGCGAAGTACTTCATGGTAGAGAAAAGAGAAAAAAGCCGTTCCGGCTTTTTTCTCTTTATGAGGATGTTAGGCAGCTTTCAATTTAGAAAGTTTGGATCTGCTCAATTTATCTTCGGCATAATCCCGGTCGATGACGAATTCTGCGACTTTATCTTTTTGGGAAGGCAGTTCGAACATGGCGTCGGTCATAATGGCTTCACAAATGGATCGCAGGCCCCGTGCGCCGAGGTTATACTCCAGTGCTTTTTCGGCGATAAACTCAATAGCGTCCTGGGTAAAAGAAAGCTTGATGCCCTCCAGGTCAAAAAGTTTTTTGTACTGGCGCACCAGGGCGTTTTTCGGTTCCACCAGGATCCTTTTCAACGTTTCGAGGTTGAGTGGTTCGAGGTAGGTGAGCACTGGTAGCCGGCCGATCAATTCAGGGATCAGGCCATAACTTTTGAGGTCCTGATGGCTGATGTAGGAAAGGATGTTATCCTTATCCACGATCTCGAAGTCATCTTTTTTAAATCCGATCACCTGGGTATTCGTTCTTTTAGCGATATGCTTTTCGATGCCGTCAAAGGCGCCGCCGCAGATGAAGAGGATATTTTCGGTATTGATCTTGACCAGTTTTTGTTCCGGGTGCTTGCGGCCGCCCTGGGGCGGAACGTTGACGTCGGTGCCCTCCAGCATTTTCAGCATCGCCTGTTGTACGCCTTCGCCGGAGACATCTCTGGTGATGGAGGGATTATCTCCTTTTCTGGCGATCTTATCGATCTCATCGATGTAGACGATCCCCCGCTCTGCTGAGTTGACGTCGTAATTACAGACCTGGAGCAGGCGACTGAGTATGCTTTCCACGTCTTCCCCCACGTATCCTGCTTCGGTGAATACCGTGGCGTCCACAATGGCAAAAGGAACATTAAGGAATTTTGCTATGGTTTTAGCCAGAAGCGTTTTACCTGTTCCGGTATGACCTACAAAAAGGATGTTGGATTTTTCGAGTTCCACATCGCTCTTGCGCTGTTGGCGCAGTCTTTTGTAGTGGTTATAGACGGCCACGGAGAGGTATTTTTTTGCTTGATCCTGACCGATCACGTATTCATCCAGGTAGTTTTTAATATCTACAGGAGTGATGGTGTCGGGCAGGACAAGATTAGCAGGGTCTTCCTCTGTTTTTTTGCGACCATAGAGTTCTTCCTCGATGATCTCACCGGCCTGCTCTACACAAACTTCGCAGATATGCCCGTCGATACCTGCAATAAGGATGAGGGCTTCTGATTTGTCTTTTCCACAAAAAGAGCAGCGGTAGCTTTGCTTACTTCGTCGCATAAACTAGATTTTACTATTTTTCGTTCTTCCGGGGGTTATTTCTGGCCAGTACTTCATCGATGAGGCCGTATTCTTTAGCTTCTTCGGAAGTCATCCAGTTATCCCGTTCGCAGTCTTTTTCGATTTTTTCATAAGGCTGACCGGTATGGAAAGCCAGTATATCGTAGAGGGCTTTTTGCTGTTCTTTGATCAGGTTGTAGTAGATTTCCATTTCGGTGACCTGGCCCTGCATGCCGCCCAGGGGCTGGTGGATCATGATCCGGCTGTGGTAGAGACCGGTTCTTTTTCCTTTGGTGCCGGCTGTAAGCAGGACGGCGCCCATGGAAGCCGCCATACCGGTGCAGATGGTGCCCACGTCGGGAGAAACGTACTGCATGGTGTCATAGATACCCAGGCCATCGATCACAGAGCCGCCGGGGCTGTTGATGAACATCTGGATATCCCTTTTGGGGTCTGTCGATTCCAGGAAGAGCAATTGAGCCTGCACCACGTTAGAAACGTAGTCGTTGACGGGGACACCCATAAAGATAATGCGATCCATCATCAGGCGGGAAAAAACATCCAATCCCACTATATTCATCTGTCGCTCCTCGATCACGTTGGGGGTAAAGGCACGAATGTTAGAATAGGCTGATGCCCCTGCATGGTGAGCATACTTATCCAGGTGCATGCTGTTCATGCCCAGGTGCTTGGTGGCGTACCTTTGAAATTCGTCTTTAGGAAACATGTGGTCCGATTTTTACTGGTTCATTGTATAAATTATACTTAACAACAAATTGCTGAGGGGCTAGTTGAATAAAGATGAAATTTATTCTTCATTCGCTGCGTCATGTTCGTCCAGGACATTTTCCTCAGGATTGTCCCCGGAGGTTTCCTCCTTAACGGAGGCCGCCATAGTTTCTGCCTTTGCTTTCTGAGCGATCTCGTTGAATTCTTCATGCGACACCACTTTTTCCACTTTATTCAGGTCCGGTGTAACGGCTTCAAAGAGTTTGTCGGAAAGTACTTCTTCGCGGACTTGTTCTACCTGCTTTTGATCCTGCATCAGGCGATCCGCCATGGTCTCGATGATGCTTTCCTCAGAACCGTAGGGGCTATTCGCAAAATAACTTTTTACGCGGTTTTTCATGACCTCGCGAATATCTTCCTGGGTGATCTGGATATCGTATTTTCTAGTCAGCTTGCTTTTGATGAGCGTCCAGCGCAGGTTGTCGGCAAAAAGAGGATATTCTTTTGTCATTTCTTTTTCGTCGAGTTCCTCATTGGAAGTCACCAGCCAGCGCTTCAGGAATTCGTCGGGCAGGGGTAACTCATTTTGTTCCATGAGGTGATCCTGTAATTCCCGGAACAGCAGCGCTTCCGACTGGCGGTTGAAGAACTTTTCGGTTTCTTCCTTGATCTTTTCGCGTGCGGCTGTTTCGTCTTTGATCTCTTCGTCACCAAACAGCTGCTGGAAAAATTCTTCATTCATTTCCGCTGGTTCGATGCGACTCACATGATCGATGGTGGCTTCAAATTGAGCGGGAATGTCTCCCTCAAAATCGGGATCGCGCAGGTAGTTGTCTTTGACAAACTTTTCACCCGCATGCTCCTCCAGGCCAATCAGCGAGAGGGTCAGGGTGTCGCCGGCTTTTTTGCCCAGTATTTCCTGGCGAAGCTCTTCATCGGCGATGTCTTTGGCAAGTATGGAGAAGTCACTGGTAATGCCGTTTTCTTTAACGTTTTTGTCTTCATCCAGCTCCTTGACGACCAACCTGATCAGGTCGTTTTCCTGGATGTCTTCCTCTACATCGATGCGATCGCCCATGTGGCGACGGGCATTCTGGAGATCTTCATCGACCATCTCTTCGGTGACGTCGACTTTGTATATGGTAAACTCGTGATCGTCATCGAGGCCTTTGAGCTCGAATTCGGGCGCCATGCCCAGGTCAAACTTAAAGGTGTAGTCGTGCATTTCCTTGTGATCAAAGTCAACCTGTTGTTGGTCTTTAGCGCTGATGGGATACCCCAAAAGGTTGTTTTCGGCCTCGTTGATGAATTTCATGAGTTCCGACTGGAGTTGCTGGTTGATCACATCTCCTAACACCGCATTGCCATACATTTTTTTGACCACGCTCATTGGGGTTTTTCCTTTTCTGAACCCCTTCATATGAGCATGCTTTTTGTATTTGGCCAGTTCCTCGTTGAACTGTTGTTCGTAATCTGTTTTTTCAAGCGTAATGCTGAGCGTGGCGTTTAATTTATCGATCTCTTCTTTAACAACCTTTGACATATTGAAATTGATTAATGGATTTTTTGAATGGATTATAAAGACCTGAAGGCTGCCTTGACCTTATTCTGACCTATGGTGAGCGGGGCTGCAACCTTAATTGCCGGATAATCGTTAAATATAAAAAAAGCGATCTAAAAAAGATCGCTCTTCAGCTTTTTTGTGTGCGGGTGGAGGGACTCGAACCCCCACGCCTCGCGGCACTAGATCCTAAGTCTAGCGTGTCTACCAATTTCACCACACCCGCGGATGAAGATCAACCCAGGGATAATCTTTGATAGGATAAGTTTTTTCAAAAGCGATGCAAATATAGGCTGTTTTTTTCTAAAAATCCAAATAATCCCTGAAAAAGGAATAGGAGGGAAAAACAAGAGAGAAGGAGATTTTTTTTAGATTTGTAAAGGGGGATAAGCAGAGGCTTACTTGTCCAGATAAGAAGAAAGAGAAAGGGGCACTCACGATATCCCACGAACTCGAACAAAATAGATTGATTATGGCAGAGCTTCTGGAAATTAAACAAGAAGAGCAAGCACTGATCCGGGCTGCCTACGAAGATATGGCGGCTTCCATTAAGGCGGATCTGGATGATAATGACCGCAGGGTTATGCGGGAGAGCTTTGAGTTGGCCACGTGGGCGCACCGGCTCCAGCGCAGAAAATCCGGCGAACCCTATATCTTCCATCCGATCGCGGTGGCAAAGATCTGTGCCGAGGAGATCGGCCTGGGCGCCACAGCTATTACCAGCGCTCTATTACACGATGTGGTTGAAGATACGGAAGTGACGCTGGAGCAGCTGAGGGAAAAGTTTGGCGACAAGATCGCACGGATCGTGGATGGGCTGACGAAGCTCGACAGCGCTTACAATGTCCAAAGTCCACAGGCAGAGAATTTTAAAAAGGTGCTCAGTACGCTGGTGGAGGATGTTCGCGTGGTATTGATCAAAATGGCGGACCGCCTGCACAACATGCGTACTTTGGGGGCCATGCCAAGACATAAGCAGCTGAAGATCGCCGCTGAAACTAATTTTATTTACGCTCCGCTGGCTCACCGCCTTGGCTTGTATAACCTGAAAACGGAGTTTCTGGATCTTTGCATGAAAATTACCGATCCGGAGAATTACCACAGCATTGCTAAAAAGCTGCAGGAAACCAAACGGGAGCGCACCGCCTACATCAAGGAGTTTATTGCTCCGCTCAAAGAACGGCTGGACGAAATGGAAGTGCCTTATGAGATCTTCGGACGGCCGAAGTCCATTTATTCCATCTACAAAAAGATCTTAAATAAAAAAGTCTCCTTCGAAGAGATCTATGACCTGTTTGCCGTGCGGATCGTCGTGGACGTGCCGCCGAAAAAAGAAAAAATGATTTGCTGGCAAGCCTATTCTATCGTTACGGACGTTCACAAGCCCATTCCGGAGCGACTGAAGGACTGGATCACAATTCCCAAGGCCAACGGTTATGAATCTCTCCATACCACCGTTATCGGGCCGAAAGGGAGGTTCGTAGAAGTACAGATACGTAGCGTGCGCATGGACGAGATCGCAGAGCGGGGGTTTGCGGCACACTGGAAATACAAGGGAGTAGCCGGCCAGCAGGACGTTTACGAAAGGTGGCTGGACAGCGTGCGCGAGATCCTCGAAAATCCAAACGTGGATGCCGTAGAATTTCTGGGTAACTTTAAATCCGACAACCTCTTCAGCGAGGAGGTTTATGTCTATACGCCCATGGGCGATATGAGAATTCTACCCAAAGGGGCCACTGCCCTGGATTTTGCCTTTAGTATCCACACTGACCTGGGGTATCATTGCACTGCGCTTAAAGTGAATAATAAGCTGGTGCCCATGGGATACAAGCTTAAAAACGGAGACCAGGTCCAGATCATAACCAACAAGAACCAGAAGCCCACGGAAGACTGGCTCAACATGGTCATCACCGGAAAAGCTAAAAATAAGATCCGCTCTGTGATGAAAGAGCAGAAACGCAGGCAGGGAGAATTGGGTAAGGAGGCCCTGCAGCGTAAATTGAGCCACCTGAAAGTCGACTTCGAATCCAGTATAGATGTCCTGATAAAGTTCTTTGATCTGCCTTCTCGCGTAGACCTTTATTACGAGATCGCTATGGGCAAATTGACCATTTCGGAGATTTTCAAAAACTTCAGGGTCGAGCACAATAAACTGGTGGAGGTCATCAGTGATCAGGAGCGCAAAACCGACCTTAGCGTACCTCCGGCAGAGACCGAGAAAAAGCGCAGAACTCCGAAGGTGATCGGTAAACCCCGGCTGCTGATCAATGGAGAACCCGCAGATAAATACGATTACACGCTGGCTACCTGCTGCAATCCGGTGCAGGGAGATCAGGTGTTCGCCTATCTGACCGCCAACGCAGGCTTGAAGATCCACCGGGTCAACTGCCCGAACGCAACAAACATCATGGCTAACTATGGCTACCGGGTCATGAAAGCAGAATGGAGTACTACAACCGACGCTACCTTCGTAGCCGATCTCAAGATCACAGGTATTGATGACGGACCGGGCGTCATTGAACGACTGAGCCATCAAATCTCCACCCAGTTGGGCCTTAATATCCGCTCTTTGACCATTTCCGGCGAAGAAGGGTACTTCGAAGCCCACATCAGCATTCTTGTCCTGAATACAGACCAACTCAACATCGCCATCCGGAGCCTTAAGTCTTTGCGCAACGTCTCTACCGTGAGCAGAGAAGAATAAGAGAAAACAGGAGCCATCCCGAAATTTTCAGGCTTATTTCATTCTTTGACTTTTCACAAAGCTCCAAATCAGAGATGATCCCTATTTTATCTTGTCATTTAACTTTCCTGTTTTACAGTTGTTGAATTAAAAATAAAAGAATTAACTTAGATTCATTCTAAAGAGAAGTGATCGTCATCCGATCGCTTTGTATAAAAACCAGCACAACAAAATGAGTGAGGACAGGAACATGGAAGAAGTGATAAAGGAAGTTAAGAATATTTTTGCTGCTCATCTCGAGAAAAACAGTTTTCGCAAAACCCCGGAGCGTTTTGCTATCCTGGAAGAGATATACAAGCGCACGGACCACTTTGATGCTGAAGCCTTGTACATACATATGAAGAACCAGAACTATCGCGTTAGCCGGGCTACGGTGTACAACACCCTGGAGTTATTAGTCAACTGCGATCTGGTCAAAAAACACCAGTTTGGAAAAAACCTCGCACAGTATGAAAAATCCTACGGATTCAAGCAACACGATCATTTGATTTGCGTTGATTGTGGAAAAGTATTGGAATTTTGTGATCCCAGGATACAACAGATCAAGAATATGATGGGAGAACTACTTCACTTTAAGGTAACTCATCACTCGCTGAACTTGTATGGGCAGTGTGACGGCGCCTGTGAAAAAAAAGCGAAAGTAACGGTTAAGGAGCAATAAAAACCTCGTCATCACTACTTTCCGGATAATTGTTTCTACACTCAGATGAGCCCAATTATTTTTAACTTCAAACCAGTTGTCCCATGGGGGAATTTTATGAGATTAGCAAGCACCAGGATGTGCAAGTGTTGCATGTAAAGGACCTATTGAATGAGTTCGCCAATAAAGAGCTGCTTCAGGCAGCCCGCGCAAAAATCGCAGAAGGATACGCCAATTTTGTCGTCGATCTGGGTTATATTGACTATATGAACAGCGTGGGGATCAATTTCCTTATTCAATTAAAGAAAATGGCTTCCGGGGCAGGTGGGAAAATGATCGTGGCGGGGGCTTCGAACAAGGTCCTACAGTTGTTGAGTATTACCAAGCTAACTCCCCTTCTAAATTTTGCAGACAATGTGGAGCAGGGCCTCCAAAATTTTAATTAACTTTAGCCGGTTAGATGTATTGTAATTGTTTTGGGACAGCCTCTCAACAGTTACTTTGTTTTTAGAATTATTAATAACCTGCTTGCTAATGAATGTTGATGTAATTTTGGGTTTACAGTGGGGGGACGAGGGAAAAGGTAAAATTGTAGATCATCTGGCTAAGGACTACGATATTGTTGCTCGATTTCAAGGGGGGCCAAATGCGGGCCATACGCTTAAGATCAATAATCAAAAGTTTGTTTTACACACCATCCCTTCTGGTATTTTTCGCGAAAACCTGATCAACCTGATCGGTAACGGGGTAGTAGTGGATCCGGTTACCCTCGAAAAAGAATTGTCAAAACTGGATGACGCCCAAATTGATTATCAGGACCGCCTCCTGGTAGCCTATAAAGCTCATTTGATATTGCCCACTCATCGTTATCTGGATGCTGCTTCTGAAAATGCAAAAGGAAAAGCGAAAATCGGCTCCACCCTTAAAGGAATAGGCCCCACCTACATGGATAAGACCGGCAGGAACGGGCTGAGAGCTGGGGATCTTTTATCTGCGAATTTCGATAAAAAATACAAGGCGCTTAAAGAAAAGCACCTCAGATTGCTGGAGCAATATCCTCCCTTTGAGTTTGACCTGGAAGCGGAGGAAGAACGCTGGCTGCAGAGCCTCGAGAAATTCAGAAAACTTTCTCAGGTCAACGGAGAATATTTCATTAATCAGGCACTGGCGGAGGGTAAAAGAGTACTGGCGGAAGGCGCTCAGGGATCAATGCTCGATATTGACTACGGTACCTATCCTTTTGTCACTTCATCCAATACCATTACAGCCGGCGTCTGTACGGGGCTGGGCGTGGCCACCCGAAAAATAGGCGAAGTGATCGGCATCAGTAAAGCCTATTGCACACGCGTGGGTTCCGGACCTTTTCCTACGGAATTGCACGACGAGATGGGCGAACTCCTTAGAAAAGAAGGGGCCGAATTTGGCGCCACCACAGGCCGCCCTCGTCGCTGTGGATGGATCGACCTGCCTCAGCTGAAATATACCATCATGCTCAACGGCGTCACCCAACTGGTCATCACCAAAATTGACGTCCTCAATATTTTCAGCCACCTTATGATGGCCACACACTATCAGATCGATGGTGTAACAACAGATCAGTTGCCCTACGATCTATGCGATGTGGAGGTCGAACCTCTGCTGAAGTCTTTCGATGGCTGGCAAAGTTCGCTGGAAGGCATCTCCGACTATGAGGAGTTGCCCGCACAAGCCAAGGATTTCATAAAAGCACTCGAAACTCACCTCCAGGTGCCGGTAACGATGGTCTCAACAGGGCCGGCCCGGCAGGAGTTGATTCAAAGAAATATTCAGGCGGAAGTGTAAAAGAGGAGAAGCGCCGCCAGTCCTGAACGCTGCAGGCGCTCCTCTTTTTTACTTCTCTGCAATGACAATGTACTGGTAATCTAATGCAGTGTCATTCGTTCGGATATTTTTATAACCGGCTTCCTCCAACTCTTGCTCTACAATATATAGCGGGACACGAAATGACGAGTTGGGCCCGATAGGCGTTCTTTTTTTCTTGAAATCCACGATCATTACCTTTCCCGATTCCTTGAGCAAGGACCTGAGATTGCGCATATATTCCACCCGGTTCGGCAGATAGATATACACATTAGACATAAAAACAATATCCACCTCATTTTCTTCCAGGTTAGGTTCGTCGGAGGGCGTTAGCCTCAATTCCAGCTTTGGCTGAGCATCTTCCGGCAGTTGCAGCTGCCGGATGGTGTCCAGACTTTTAAGCGCTTTGGCGTCAGTATCCAGCGCAATGACTTTTCCGGCCTTGGGTGCAAGTCGCAGAGAAAAGAACCCCCTGCCGCCGGCTCCGATATCTGCAATGACCTTATTCTCAATATCTCCCATTAGTTGAATGATCATTTCCGGCTTTTGCCAAAGGACCCGGTTGGTATTGATGTAATCCTCCTTGATGCCGTCAGATCCGGTGGAAGCTGAAGTATCTTCCGAAGGATCGTAAAAATCATCCAAAGAAGGACGATCATTATCGTTGAAAGGACTATCTATCTTTTGGTCATTCTGACAGGCGGTCATCAGGAACAGGCCGATGGTGAAAAAAAGAAAGATAGTAAGGATATTAATGACTCTCATGTTGCATATGTCGTTTGGTCAAAGGTAAAACATTTGTCGACAGATTTTGATTTCTATCGACACAGGTCTATAAGAAATTGATCGAGCTTTTGTCTTATAACGCTGCCACCGCCGGAGTAATTATTGATCAATACCGCAAAGCTGTATTGCCGCCCTCCCTTGCTGTTCCCGTATCCGGCGTAAGTGCGCACTCTGGCCAGCGTCCCACTCTTGGCCCATAGCCGACCTTCGGCGGCTGTGCCGCGAAATTTCCCCGAAATGCTGCCCGTCCGTCCGGCCAGCGGTATGGCGTCTCTGAACGCCTGAAAGTCACGGCGGCGCGACATCCGGTAAAGGAGCTCAGCCATGAGTCCGGCGCTGATGGCATTTTTAGGAGAAAGCCCGCTGCCGTCCTCCAGAAAGGCCGCCTCCATGTCCACATTCTGATCTTTCCAGTAATCGTAGATCACCTCAAGCCCTGATTCGGTATTTCCTTCCTTTCCCTGCACTTTGCCCAGGGTGTGAACCAATGCTTCCGCATATAAATTGACGCTTTTAAACAACGTTCGCTCAATGATCTGTACCAGCTCCGGCGAAGATTGCCGCAACAAGTGCTGTGCCTGACCGTCGGGCTCTAATTGTCTCAGCGCCATCAGCCGCTGACTGATGGCGCCCTGAGTGGTTTCAATCCCGGAGCGCCGGAGCGCCACTTCCAATTGTTGGGCGGCAAAAAGAGGGGGATCGGGAATCGCTCCTTTTATTTCGAACAAACCGCTTCCGATAGGTATACTTCCGCGTATATACCTGAGATAGGTAAATGGAGTACCATAAATGTAGGCATTGTCACCCGTTCGACTGCCGGCTGATTTTACTTCATTAATAATGTTCAGGCCGGCTACCGTCGGGCTAATGGAATAAACCGGAGGGATGGCGCCGAGTTGACCATTCTGACGGAATTTCAGGTAGTATAGATTGTCGTGGATATTTAATCCATGTACTCCCGCTGCATAATAATTTCCAAGGTCATTGAGTGTCCAGCTTTTGGGAGTAGCAGCAGTGGAAAAATAACTGTCATCACCGATTATGAAGCCGTCGATCTTCCGGATGCCTTTTTGCTGGAGGGCCAGCTTGAATTTTTCGATCACTCTTTCAAAGGATTCCGCCTCCTCCCATTCTGCTGAGCCCAGCGAGGGATCTCCACTGCCTTTGATGATGACATTTCCCCTGAGGATACCTTCAGAATTGACCTGCCCCTGTATCAAAAGGTCGGTGCCGTAAGTATAATGCTCTCCAAGTACGGCATAGGCCGTTGCCGTGCTTATTAATTTCAGCGCTGAAGCCGGGACCAAACTTCGCTGAGGCTCATAACTGGCCACCACACGTCCGTTGTCGAGGTTGATCACGCAGATGCTAAGGCTTGCATGTTTCAATGATGGATCAGCAGCCAGTTGATCTACAGACCTTTGAATGTGATCCTGAGCATTCATGCCGGCAAGAGGAAGTATTAAGATCGAAAATATCAAAGAAAAATATTTCATAGGTTTATGTGTGTGTTTGAAACGAGCTGGTGCATACCTTCCTTGATGGCCAGGTAGGTGAGCATAACTTTTCAGATAGTTGCGTACTTACTCCTGCTTGATTATTTTTCTTACAACGGAAAAGTCCTTAGAGGTTATTTCCAGCAAATAAAGTCCTTCCGGCAAATCGCTGAGGTTAATGGTGGTCATGCCCGCAAGAGGCTCCCTGCCGTTCAGCAGGATCTGGCCGTTCACTGCTCTTATCCGCCATCCGAGCTCGTGGACGGTGGCTCCTCCAAAATCCAGCGTAAGCTGATCTCGGGCAGGATTAGGATACAGCATCAGACGGATCGGGACAGGTGCATCAACCTCGGTGGTGGAAATATCGAAAGAGCGAACCTCAGAAATGAACCGGTCGCAGGCATTGCCGGCCGCAACCCTCCAGTAATAGATACCCGGCGACAGGGGTTCCAAAAAAGTATAGCTGGAACTTGTCAGCTGTTCCACTAAGATGGTGTCCGTAAACAAATTGTCCCGTGCTACCTCCAGCGTGTAGGTGACCGCCGCCTCAGAGTCCCGCCAGGTAAGGCTGGGCGTGGCGGTTAACAACAGTTCTTCCGGTTCCGGAGTTTGCAAAGTAGGTTGATCAGGCTGTGTGACAACCCGTATAATTATTTGGGTGGAAAAAATATTCGTCGAGTCGCTGGCTAAGATTTCCAGCGGATAGTCACCCGGAGTTATAAGGCCTCCCACCGCTATCGTCACCGTCGATCCGGGTTCAACCGGGTTCTGGCTGAATTGCAGAGAAGCCTCTGAAGGAAGCCCCTGGTGCGATAAAGTCGCACCGGCAGCGTCAAAACCCGAACCGATAAGGAGGTCAAAAGCTGCTTCGCGGCCCGCGCAGAGCTCCATTCGCTGAGTGGAAGGCGTAAGGAGGATGCCTTTGGGTTGAGTGGCGCAAATATTTAATTTCCAACCATTAAGCTGGCCACCATCTTGGTTGCTGATGTCTTCTATTTTAAGCGTCCAAATCCCTGCAGCAGGTTCCCCAACTAGGTTAGAAAAGGGGTCGATCGGTTGAAAAGTTCCGGAGACAGCCGGCTTATTATTGCAAATATTCTCCAGCGCATCGGCAGTCTGACCGGCTTCGTCCGAAAAAGAAACCTTTATGTCGTCACCGTCACAACCGAAAATGATCTCCGGCGAGCCGATGCGGTCAAATAAACGGATGACTTTTCCTGAAGGCGCCGTTAGCGTAGCCTTGAGGTCGCCGATAAAAGTGTGGTCAATGTCAAGGTCCTCAATACTGATCTTGGTGATCTGACCGGGGTTGCGGAAATGGATGGTTGAAGTTACAGAGGAAGTGCCTTCAACGCTGAGGCTCTTCGGAAGGTCATTCGAGACCCTTTGATCACAGGCGATATCTGCCGTGCGAAAGGCTCTGACTTCCGACCAGGAGCCGTTCCCGCAGATGTTTTCCGCTCTGACACGCCAGAAATATTGTTGTTCCGGCGAGACTTCATACTGCACCTGGTTGGTATCGATAAAAGTTAAGTCGGCAACGAGGGCATTAAATAAACTATCCCGGCTGATCTGAAGGTGGTAAGAAGTGAAGACCTCCTGTTTTTCCCAAACGAAGTTGATGACACTCGTCACATCGGTCATCTGGTCAGCGGGTTTGACCAACTGGCTTTTACCGGGTAAGCTGCTGGAAATATGTAATTCCAGTGAGGTGGAAACAACTTCCTCATTGCTGCTTCCAAAAACCGTGAAGGTATAAATTCCGGATGGGAAAGTATCTACAGCAGTAACGCGGATCTGAACGGTTTGCCCGGCTATAGCCGGGTTTTGACTAAATGCCGCCTCCATACCCAAGGGCAGGCCTTCTGCTCTGAGAGTGACTGGAAGAGTGAAATTGTCGCTGAGTGTAATCAAATAGAGTGCCGTATCCGGGAGGCAGATTTCCTGCCGGACAACAGAGGGCGTGAGGTTGTAGGCACATACCCTTTGCAGACGGCCATCTATGCTTTGAGCATTGCTTTTTATCGGATCGAGATGAGGCCCCAGACTGGAAAAGTTGGAGCGTCCGCCGGTCCAGGATACGGAAAATGCACCGAAGGAGTCATAAAAGAAATTGTTACAATCCGCAAAGCCGCCGTGCAACTGTCCGACGACCTGGCCTTTTTTGTTCAGTAAAGGGCCTCCAGAGGACCCCACCTCGGTGGTCCCGATATCCCAGCGAGGCACAACGATATGGTCGCCGTCCGGAACGGGGGTATCTTCTGAGGCCCATTCTCCCATGAAGGTCGTTTGGAAAGAGTAGCTAATTCTTTTTTCACTGGAGTTGGGATGGTGGATGCATATGACTGTATCTTTTGGGGGAGTCGACTCCCGCGTCCAGCCTGCAAAATAAGCATTGGCGGATTCGGGGACTTCGTCGTCCAGTTCCAGCAGCGTAAAGTCTGATCTTCTGTAGGTGGATACCAGCCGTGCGCCGGAATTGAGCTCCTGAAGCCTGCCGTTACCAGGGTTGCCACTGGAGGAGGACCTCGGCGTCCGGCAGGTGCTATTCTGATAATTCCAGTAAACGACTACCGAAGGCGCGTTATTGGTCGTAACGCCACAGTGAAAGGCGGTCATAAAGTAAGGCCGGCAATCATTGGCGGTGGTATTGATCAAAAAGCCTGTACAGAAATTGGTGCCTCCAAATCCGTAGATGCCTACTGACTGTATGGCGTCTCTGTAGATGTCGTTGATTTCCCAGCCGTCATCGGCACTACAAACGACATCAAGGTTGCAGCTTCCGGAAGCGGATATTTTGGAAAAGTTCAGAAAGTCGTGATTAACGGCGATCAGCCGAAGGTTGAGCGCTGATTTCAGGCGGGCGGGAAGGCTGACTTCTATCACGAGGCGGTCGCCTTCAAATATGGGTGTCCACAATTGTGCATGCTCTTCGTTATCTGCTTTGGTAAAGGGCCCCATGATCCGCTCTTTATCGGGAGTATAAAAGATCATCTGGCTTCCCTTGGGCATGTAATATTCCGAAAACCCCAGATTGATGGAGTAGGCGTTTTTTGAAACGATTATCAGGCGCCAGACGACGAGGCCGTTGTCCAGCGTTTCCCAGTTGCCGTGCGTCTCGGGGCTGATGTCTACTTCAAAAGCTTTAGCAAACTGGGGGGCAACGCCTGGCCTGCGACGGGCCATTTCCGCTTCCAGCAAGACCTCATTATCCACCGGGGGCATGACTACTTTATCTACTTCACTAAGCGGTGCTTTTGTGGGAGCAATGAGGGGTGTTTTGGTGTTTTGGGCGATGAGCAGCGTCCCCATACAGCTCATCAGGATGGATAAGGCGTAAATTCGTAACATCTTGTTTGGCAGGCTTTGTCTTTTTATTTATTTAGATGGCGTTTTCCCAATCGAGAAAAATAGAATGCTTGTGAAATTTTATTGTGTCAATAAATTTCAACAAAATTATTCTTCAAAAGGTTAAAACGGTGCAAATAAAATCAGGATTTGTCCTGCCTATGCCAAACTAATGTAACAACATGTGACATCCCGGAATTTTGATCGCTAATTTAATCGTTTGATTTTCAGTCTTTAAAAAGTTGTCATCTGAGTGGTGGGCATAAAGCCGGGGCCTATTTACTGCTCAGTAAGGGCTCTGCAAATGTTTTGCTCTTTCTGGGCAAGCAAGTAACCGACAACCCACCACCATTAAAATCAAGCAATTAATGACTTGTGGTCTCTCTAAATCAGGGATGATCCCTCTTTTAGAAAAACACGCTTACTGCCCTGCGAAGAACAGTGCATTACTGAACAGAAGCTTTCCATTTTCCCAGAAGGAACGGAAGAGCGGATTGTCCACCATATAGATAACGGCGCCTCTTCCTTTGTTCTCCACGGCAAAGGTGACGGAGCGTTTGACCTCTTTCTTGAGTTGGTATCCCATAAAGCCTTTTATGATGGGATCCTTGGGGACTACGCCAACGTTCCAGGCATCTTTGAGAGGCTCATAAACCAGGCTGTTGGTTTTTAGCGAAAAATAGGTATCGGAAAGCCCAAAGGCCAGCGGATGCGTTTTATCAAGGTTAAGCTGAACGATGGAGCCGGGATTGAAATCTACAGCAGAGCGGCGACGTTCTCCCCCGTAATCCAGCAGTCTGCTATCCAGCCTTTCCTGATCCGCTCTGCGTTGCGCCTCGTTTTTAGCAGATTCTGAAGCATAGCGGGTCAGCGCGAAACCTTGCCGATCTTCCAATTTTCTTACACTACTGCCCACAGCGATCAGGCGGCCGCCATCGGATACCCAGGAAGATATCCTGGACAGATCGGAATCGCTCAGGCGATAGTTGCCTTCCGGCAGCACCAAAACATTATAGGCGGAAAGGTCTACCGAACGCAGATCACCGACGGCAATGGCATGGAAAGGGTAATCGATATCCTGTTCGAAATAATACCAGATCTGGCCATAATTGTTGGTACTGGTTCCTTCCCCTGCAAGCACCGCCACCTGGGGTGTCTGGAGAAATTGAACGTCTCTGGAGCCGAAATCGACTCCCTGTTGCACCAGGCCGGTTTTGACCGGCTCCACAGCTTGCTCCATATCGTCAGCCAGTTTAGTGACCAACTGGTGGAAACGATCACCCATTTTGCGATTATCTGCCTTTGTAATGATCAAAGTTCCGGGAGCATAGTCTTTGTCTTCGATGCGGAAGTTATCGGTGGCAAAACGAACTTTGATGTCGTGTTGTAGAACCGCAGATAAAAAGCGGCTGCTTTGAAGCGCTTCCCAACGAACGAGATAGGCATAAACATCAGTGTCTGCAGAACCCATAGTGCGATAAGCCGGGAAGGAATATCCAGGATTGACCCTTACCCTTTCTTTACTGGCGTATGCTTCCAGGCCGTAGGCGTAGGGTAGTGACCAGGCAGTGATGTCATAAGTCAAGGAATCTTCCACATAAGTGTTGGGGTCCAGCAGGGCCTGTACAAGGACGGCTTTGGGCTGGAAGGCGCTGATGACCAGGTCATTTTCTTCTACAGTCACTCGTTTGGTGGAGCCGGTTTGGTAATTGTAGGTTTCCAGAGCCGGTTTTCCCTGTGCCCGTCCGTATTGGATCTTGTTTTTATCCAGAAGAGTGCAGAAAGCCTTCAGTTTATCCGGAGTATTAGAGCCCTTGATGATAAAAGTACGGTAGGCGCCCTGTGGATCGTTCCTGTTTTTTTGATAATACTGAGCAAAATTATAAAGCAATTCAGCTGCATTATTGGAAGACACTTCTACGGTAGACAAGGCGGTGGTGTAGTGGTGCATAATGCGGTCTTCGAGGGTAAGCGTATCCCCGTTATTCAGTAAAACTGCTCTTCCCGCGCCGCCGCCGCCGGCCTGTTCGTAAGTCATTCCGATGGCGCCGTTGTAAGTCGGCCAGGTGTCGCCGTAGCTGGGGTAGAGCAAGTCATAGACCTGACCGGTAAAATACAGCCAGCCTTGTTCGTCGAAGTATTTAGCATGGTTTTTCCCAACGGCTTTTTGAAAGTCCACCTGCCAGTCGGTGATGTATTCGTGATAGGGCCGGGCGGCCGGCGCAAAATAATAGGGGCTGTTATAGCCCATTTCATGGAAGTCAGCATGTACATGCGGCATCCACTGGTGGTACATTTTGAGGCGTGCATGGGACTCCACCTGCGTTTGCCAGGCCCAGTCGCGGTTTAGGTCAAAAAGGTAGTGATTGACCCGCCCTCCCGGCCAGGGTTCATCGTGTTCGTAAACATCGGGGTTCGGGTTGGGGGTCGTGTGTGCATTTCCCCTGAACCAATGCGTATAGCGGGAGTAGCCATCCGGATTGATACAGGGGTCGACGATGACCACGGTATTTTCCAGCCATGCCTGCGTGCGCCGGTTTTCCGGATCGGCCAAAGCATATACAGTGGGCATTGAGCTCTCAGAACCGGAGGCTTCGTTGCCGTGAACACTAAAACTAAGCCAGACGATGGCCCGGTCGAGCGCAGGTTCGGCCGCTCCCTCTACCATTCCCGTCCGCCTCAAATTATTTTCTCTGATCTCATCCAGGCGGGCCAGGTTTTCCGGCGTAGAAATGTACATCAGAAGCAACGGTCGTTTTTCATTCGTCATGCCGTACTGAACTAGACGAACGTTGGGGCTGTTGGCGGCCACATGCTGCATGTAGTCTACCAGTAGATGATGAGGTGTGAATTGCTCACCTATGCGGTGAGGGAGAAATTCATCGGGCGACTGCAATTGTCCGTAAACTCCGGACGTGCTTAGTACCAGTAGCAGAAAAAGGAAGCGAAGTTTGATTACCATAAGTATGTTTTTGTAGGTAAAAATGTATTTCATTGGGATTAGAAGACCTTCAAGACCTTTTAATCCCAAAGAAAGAACTCCTCAATATACAGCTTCTGCGATTTTCCTAATAGTTTCGGAGTCGCCCATGGTATAATAATGCAGGCAGGGGACTCCGGCTGCTTTCAATTCCCTGGACTGCTGGATGGACCATTCAATCCCCACCTGTTTTCTGGCTTCTGCATTTTTGGCATTGAGCATTTCCGAGGCCAGCTCTTCAGGAATATCGATATGAAAAATACGCGGGATGGAATTGAGCTGATATTTTTTGGTCAGCGGCTTTAAACCCGGAACGATGGGCACGTTGATGCCGGCTTCCCGGCAAGCTTTGACATAATCGAAATAAGCCTGGTTGTTGAAGAACATTTGGGTAACGATGTAATCGGCGCCGGCATCGATCTTTGCTTTGGTCCACATCAGGTCGTTTTCCATATTGGGCGCCTCGTAGTGCTTTTCGGGATAGCCGGCTATTCCGATGCAGAATTCCGTTCTTTCTCCATTTTCAATGTTCTGGTCCAGATAGATCCCCTTGTTCATATTGGTGATCTGTTTGACCAGGTCGAGTGCATAAGCGTGACCGTCTTGTTCAGCCACGAATTTTCCTTCAAACTTTCGGGCGTCCCCTCTGAGGGCCAGCACATTATTGATGTTGAGAAAATTAAGGTCGATCAGGGCATTTTCCGTATCCTCTTTGGTGAAACCGCCGCAGATCAGATGCGGCACGGCATCCACGCCATAACGGTGCATTATGGCGGCGCAGATGCCTGCCGTGCCGGGACGTTTGCGGATCGCAGTTTTCTCGTAATAGCCGGTAGGTTTTTTTACATAAATATACTCCTCCCGATGATAGGTCACATCAATGAAAGGGGGCTTGAATTCCATCAAAGGATCCAGTGTCTGAAAAATAGCTTCCATACTGCCTCCCTTCAATGGAGGAAGCACCTCGAAAGAGATGAGTGTATTGCCGTTGGCCTTCTCGAAATAGGACGTTACCTTCATTATTCCTTAAGCTCGTTTTTTGTAAACAAACACCAAAAATAGGTATTCGGAAGCTGAAAAACCAGAGCCCGTCTTTTTTATTCTTTTCGTCCGGTTCTTTTGACATTTTATCGACTTAGCTCCCCAATGATGACTTTTGTTATTGACTATCTCATGGCTTATTTATATCTTTGACTAAACGGTTGGTCAACAAAAAATAGATGTCACCAAAATCTAAAGAACAGTACGAAGCGATACGCCGGAGAAGCGAGGCCGTCATTAAGGAGGCGGCTCTGGAATTGTTCGCCACGAACGGTTACAGCAATACGTCCATCAGCCAGATCGCCAGGGTGGCGAACATATCAAAAGGCTTGATGTACAACTATTTTGACAGCAAGGAAGATTTATTGCATGCTATTTTACAGGAGGCGGTTGAAGACGGTGCTGAAGCCATGCAGGCTTTTTTACAGCAACAATATGAGCCACTGGATGAGCTGATCGGCATTGTAAAGGCCTCTATTGAAATGGTGAAAACGAACTTTCAATACTGGAAACTGATGACTTCCCTGGCCTTTCAGAAGGATGTTATGGAAGATATCAAGTTGATTCTGGAAAAAAAGCAGGAAAGCATCATCAATCAGATCCTGGACATTTTTTTGCGTTTGGGTGCTCAGTACCCCAGGGTGGAGGCCTATTATTTTGGTGCTGTGCTGGATGGATTGATGATCCATTATCTAACTATGGGAGAAGAATATCCTCTGGAGGAAATGGAGGCTTTTATTATTGACGAACTGAAGCGGAAATACGGCAAGGTTTAATACAAATTTTGAAAAACAAACCAAAATGAAAAAGATAAGATTAGTGCTTGGCTTTTCGGTCTTTTTTCTGGGCATCATTCAATGTATGCAAGCTCAGGAAGCCGTGGACGCCAAGGCCATAGTCGAAAGGTCCGACCAAAAGCTGAAAGGGGAATCCAGTACGGCGGAGTTGAAAATGACGATTGTCCGCCCGACCTGGAAAAGGGATATGATGCTCAAAACCTGGAGCAAGGGCGATGATTACGGCCTGATCCTGGTAACGGCGCCTGCCCGCGATAAGGGGACGGCCTTTCTACGCCGCGACAATGAGATCTGGAACTGGCAACCCAGCATAGACCGGGTGATCAAACTTCCTCCTTCCATGATGATGCAATCCTGGATGGGTTCCGACTTTACCAACGACGACCTGGTCGAGCAGTCATCCGTTGTGGAGGATTACACTCACGAATTACTGGGCAGGGAAGACATTGATGGGCGAACTTGTTACAAGATCGAAATGATCCCGAAAGAACAAGCGGCAGTGGTCTGGGGTAAAGTGATCATCTGGATAGATACCGAAGAATACATGCAGATGAAACTGGAATTTTACGATGAGGACAGCTATCTGGTCAACACCATGTACGGCAAAAACGTCAGGGAAATGGACGGCAAGCTATTGCCCTCTTTACTGGAGGTCATCCCGGCAGATGAGGAAGGCCACAAGACCATGGTGGAGTATCTGACGCTGAAGTTTGATGTGCCGTTAGAAGATTCGTTTTTCTCTGTTCAGAATATGAAACGTGTAAGATAAAATCATCCTTATGATCTTCAAACTGGCCTGGCGCAACATTTGGCGCAATAAAAGGCGGACTTTGATCACTGCGGCTTCCATTCTTTTCGCCGTTTTATTCGCGTCGCTAATGGAGGCTTTGCAGAAAGGCGCCTGGAACAATATGATCAACAATGTAGTGAGTTACTACACCGGCTACGCTCAGATACACCAGGAAGGCTACTGGGAGGATCAGTCGATCGATAAGGCCTTTGAGTGGAAGGCGGAGCTGGCCGGCTTGCCTGAGGAAGTGCCTGAAATACGCCGGGCGCTGCCTCGACTGGAATCTTTCGCTTTAGCTGCCTCAGAGGACCTCAACGCCGGCGCCCTGGTCGTCGGCATCGATCCTGAGCTGGAAAACCATATGACCGACCTTAAAAGCCGGCTGGTGGAGGGCAGTTATCTCGAGATGAACGACACTGCCGCCCTGATCGGTGCCGGACTGGCTGAGCGGCTCAAGCTGGGCCTGGGCGATACGCTGGTGCTCATCAGTCAGGGCTACAGGGGCGTAAACGCCGCTAATCTTTTTCCCATAAAAGGTATTGTTAAATTCCCGTCTCCGGACCTGAACAAGCAGATCGTATACCTTCCGCTGGGCAATGCTCAATTTTTCTACGGCGCGCAGGGGCTGGTGACCAGCGTGGCGCTGCAGATCCAGGGGCAGGACCAGGTCGACCGGGTTACTTCCGCGCTTGAGGCGAAGCTGGATACATCCGTCTATGAGATCATGGACTGGAAGGAACTGATGCCGGACTTGTTGCAGGCTAAAGCCCTGGACAGCGCCGGTAATTACATTGTTTACATGATCCTTTATCTGATCATTGCCTTCGGTATTTTCGGCACCATTTTAATGATGACTAAAGAGCGGGAATACGAATTCGGTATTCTTACGGCCATTGGCATGCAGCGACTGACGCTCTCCGCTACCCTGTGGATAGAAACGCTTATACTTGGGCTGATGGGCGCCATAGCGGGTATACTGGTCAGCATTCCGGTGGTGTATTATTTCAAAGAAAACCCCATTCGCTTTTCAGGAGAATATGCAGGTTTACTGGAAAAATATGGTTTTGAACCCATATTCCCCGCTGAATTCCGCATTGGGATCTTTTTAACACAAGCCATCGTGGTCTTCATTCTAACGGCTTTACTCGGTTTATATCCCTGGATCAAGATCAGAAAGATGAAGCCGGTGGATGCGATGAGAGCATAACAAAACCAAAAATCAAAAAGATTATGATACAGATCATGGCCTGGCGCAATATCTGGCGAAACACCACCCGTTCTCTGGTCGTTATCATTGCCATTGCCCTGGGCATCTGGGCCGCCATTTTTATGGGAGGCTTTGCCACGGGAATGATCAATAGTTATGTCGACAGCGCTATCTCCACCATAGTCGGGCATATGCAGATCCATCATCCGGATTTTCCGGAAGATAAGGAGGTGGAGTATGTCCTGGAAAAGCCTGAGCAAATAGCGGAAACGCTTCGGGAGTACAACTATTTGCAGGCCCTCAGCCTCCGTTCGATCACCAACGGCATGATCGCCAGCAGTAACGGCGCTCGCGGCATACAGATACAGGGTGTGGATCCCGGCGCCGAAGCAGCAGTGAGGAACCTGGATGACAAGATCATCGAAGGCGAATATCTCGCTGAAGACAAGAGGAATCCCATCCTCATCAGCCAACGGATAGCCGATAAGCTGAAACTGAAAGTCCGTTCTCGTCTCGTACTTACTTTTCAGGATACTGAAGGAGAGATCGTCTCGGCCGCCTTTAGGGTGTCCGGTATTTTTGATACCCAGAACAATCCCTTCGATGAAGGACACGTGTTCGTTCAGCGATCCGACCTTAACCGGCTGATCGGAATCGGCCCGGGAGCTGCCCATGAGATAGGGGTCATCCTGGCGGATAATCAAAAGGTCAAAGAGGTCTTGCCGGAATGGAAAGCGCAATTCAGCAATGCTTTGGTGGAGCCTTACTGCGAGATCGCCCCTGACCTTCAGCTTTATGAGTCGCAAATGAGCAGCATTACTTCCATTTACCTGGTGGTCATTCTGCTGGCGCTCATTTTCGGCATCATCAACACCATGCTGATGGCTATTCTTGAGCGCATCAAAGAACTGGGCATGCTCATGGCTATTGGAATGAATAAGCTGCAAGTCTTCCTGATGATCGTACTGGAAACCTTTATGCTCAGTTTCGTGGGCGTGCCGCTGGGCTTATTACTTGGCTGGCTGACGGTATTTTATTTCGGTCAAAACGGACTCAACCTGTCGGCTTTTTCCGAAAGCATGCAAATGTACGGCATGTCTGATATGGTCTATTTCGACCTGGAGACTTCTGCTTACTGGCGCGTACCGGTCATGGTGGCCGTAACGGCCTTGCTGGCGTCCATCTATCCGGCGATTAAAGCCATACGGCTGAGACCTGTTGAAGCAATCAGAAAAATTTAACTCAATGATCATACAAGCAAAAGGCATCACCAAAGTCTACAACCCGGACAAGATTCCGGTAAAAGCCCTTAATGGCGTAGACCTGACCATAGATGAAGGCGAATTCACCGCTATTGTGGGGCCTTCAGGTTCCGGGAAAACCACCTTGCTGAATATCATCGGCGGGCTGGATCATCCGACTGACGGAGAAATTTTTATCCGCGATGAGAACATCACCGAGATGTCGGATAATCAGCTGATTAATTTCCGGAAAAACAACATCGGTTTCGTTTTTCAGGCCTACAACCTCATTCCCGTACTGACGGCCAGGGAGAATGTAGGCTTCGTCATGTTGCTGCAAAATCGACCCAAAGCCGAACGGGAACAGCGCGTGCTGGAATTGCTCAAATCGGTAGGGCTGGAGGACAAGATCGACAAGCGTCCTTCCGAATTATCAGGTGGGCAACAGCAGCGCGTGGCGGTGGCCCGGGCCCTGGCCCCCAAGCCTGCTTTTATCCTGGCGGATGAGCCGACGGCCAACCTGGATTCCGTCTCCACGGCCAATTTGCTGGACATGATGGCCCGACTAAACAAGGAAGAGAAAATGACCTTTATTTTTTCCACCCACGACCAACGCGTCATCGACAGGGCGCGCCGGGTAGTCACCCTGGTGGATGGAAAGATCGATTCCGACGAAAAACGATCCTGATATGAAACGCTTGCTTTGGTTTTTCCTGGCCGCACTTTCCTTTTTGAATGTCGATGCTCAGGACGAACCTTCCAAATGGGAGATCAATGGCTATCTGAAGCAGATGCAAACTTATCTGTTTTTCAACGACTCCTATTTTGATCTTCGGCAATTCAAGACGGTTGACACCTTTTTGCTGGATAACTTTATCCACAATCGCGTTAATTTCCGCTATTACGCCAGCGACAAGCTTACCATTCGGGCGGACGTGCGTACGCGATTGTTTTACGGCGACCTGGTGCGGCAGCAGACGCCCAACTTTGATGCTCAGGTGGACAATGTCAACAACGATTATTTCGATCTGTCGCTGATCCTTTTCGAAAGTAATTCTGCCGTTTTGCACACCATGCTCGATCGCTTGTACCTGGAATACATCAGCGGAACCTGGGAGATTCGCCTGGGGCGTCAGCGCATCAACTGGGGTATCAATACCGTTTGGAATCCCAATGATATTTTCAATGCTTTTGATTTTACAGATTTCGACTACGAGGAGCGCCCGGGTAGTGATGCTTTACGCATCCGCAAGTACCTGGGCTTCGCTTCCAGTGTAGAGCTGGCCGTCAAAGCTTTCGACCGAATCGAAGAAGCGGTGATCGCCGGTATGTGGAAATTCAATACAGGGGAGTACGATTACCAGATTTTAGCCGGGTACGTGCGGGAGGACCTGGCTCTTGGGGCCGGCTGGGCGGGCAACATCGGCAATGCCGGTTTTAAAGGGGAGCTGACCTATTTTTTCCCATTGACAGATGAAAATGAAGAGGCTTTCGCCGCTACTTTTGCCGTGGATTATCAGTTTTCTAATTCCCTGTATCTGAACGTCGGTTATTTGTACAATGGGCAGGGGCAGCCGGACGCCAATATCGTGGAGTTGTTCGACTTTGAGTTGTCGGCTAAAAACCTGTATCCGTACCGGCATGCGGCTTTTGTCAGCGGGCAATATCCCATCACGCCCTTGTGGAACAGCGGCTTAACGGTCATCTACAGTCCGGGACAGGCGAATTCGGTGTTTTTAAATCCTACCATCGCATATTCGCTAAAAACCAACTGGGACATTGATCTGACGGGGCAGGTTTCTTTCTTCAATAATAATGGATATACGAGTCCCTTGCAGGCGTTCTTCCTGAGAACCAAGTGGAGTTTTTAGTTAAAAAAAAGAGAATCGTTTAAGCCGAGCAAACCTGCCGGCCGTCAGGCGGGAGAAGTAGCTGGTTTACACAACCTTCTCTCATTTATATTGGAAGTGCTTCTCTCAATCTTTTCACGATCTCTAATGTAGCCGGACAAATACTTGTATTTTTAAGCGTGAGGTCCAGGATCTGGTGAAAATTTTTTCGATCCGTGTGGGGATATTCGCGACAAGCTTTGGGGCGGGCCTCGTAGATGGTGCAATAATTCTGTTCGTCTAAAAACACACATGGAGAGCTATTCAGCACATAATCGCCCTCTTCGTCCAGGTGCAGGTATTGATCGACGAGTTGAGCCGGGCGGATATTGAGGTGTTGAGCGATCCGATCGATGTCCTTATTGCGAAAGATGGGGCTGGTCGTTTTGCAGCAATTGGCGCAAGTCAGGCAGTCGATCTCCTCAAAGACTTCTTCGTGCAAAGCGGCCACGGTATGGTCCAGGTTTTTCGGAGGTTTTTGAGCGAGTTTGCGGAAGTATTTTTTATTGGCTTTTTTCTCGGCGCGAGCGCGTTCTTTCAGGGTGGACAAGTCGGGTGGCGTGTGGTTCATAAAGATGGATTCAACTATCAACACGAAAAAATGTTTTCCTTTTTTTCTGCTGCAAAGAAAAGGGAAATTAAATAAAAACCATGGTGAGCACCACAACAAATGACACTTCTTCCATCAGCTGGCAAAGCTGGGCCATTCTGATCGCTCTGGGGTTGACCTGGGGTTCTTCGTTTATTTTGATCAAGAAGGGGTTGGAGGTATTTTCTCCCGTTCAGGTCGCTACGCTTCGGATTTCGATTTCGGCCCTTTCATTTTTGCCCTTTCTACTATCCGGCTGGTCTAAGGTCGATTGGTCGAAGTGGAAGTTTTTGTTGGTCGTAGGGCTTTGCGGCAGTGCTATTCCTGCTTTGATGTTCGCTCTTGCGCAAACGCAGGTGAGCAGTTCTATCGCGGGCATTTTAAATTCGCTGACTCCTTTATTTACCCTGGTTCTGGGGGTATTGTTTTTTGGCAATCCGGGGTCCTGGATTAAGTTTTTTGCGGTAATGGCAGGCTTATTGGGGGCCGCGATATTGATCTTTATGGGAAAAAATGCGGGGATCGACGGGAATGTATGGTACGGGTTATTTATAGTAGTGGCGTCTGTTTGTTATGGATTTAACGGAAACACGGTAGCTACTTATCTCAGAAAAATGAAGTCCCTGACCATCAGCAGCGTGGCTTTTTCGATGGTCGGATGGCCGGGAATGATCTATCTCTTGCTCGGCACAGATTTTTTGCCGACGCTTGCGAATGAGCCGGGCGCCTGGAAGGCGTTGGGATACATTACGACACTGGCGGTCTTTGGCACGGTCATTGCCACCGTCTTTTTCTTTATGTTGGTGCAGCGGACTAGTGCGTTGTTTGGGTCCATGGTTACTTATCTGATCCCCATCATTGCTTTGATGTGGGGCGTGCTGGATGGGGAGCCGATCACGTTGTATCATTTTCTGGGGATGGGGTTGATATTGTCGGGGATTTATCTGAGTCGGCAGCGGAAGGGAAAGCTTAAGCCGGTTGTAAAGGGAGAGCAGGCTTTTGGGGCTGCTGGTGAACGCTGATGGTGTTGATCAGCGTTCAGTAGCAGCCCCAAAAGCACTACCTTCAATCATTGCACTTCATAATACAACTCACAGCAATTCTCCGGTGTAAAGATCTTTCTCGCCATATTCCGTACTTCCTCTGTTGTAATGCGATGATACATATTCGCCTCTTCGTTAATGATGCCCGCATCGCCAAGTAGTTCAAAGAAAGCCAGGTTCATCGCTTTATTCATTACGCTCATTTCGGAGAAGAGCAAAGTACTCTCGATCTTATTTTTCAATTTTTGCAATTCCCTTTCCGCCACCAATTCTGTTTTCAACAAATCCAGTTCTTGCCAGATGCGCTGTTCCACTTCTTCAAGGGTGTACCCCTCCGCCGGTTTAGCTTCGATGATGAAGAGGCCTGGATCCAGGGAGCCCGTCACGTAGCAGTCGATCTGGTTGACGACCTGCTGCTCTTTCAGCAAGCGGCGATAAAGGCGGGCGGAGCTGCCATTGCCCAGGATGTCGGATAAAATGTCGGAGACGTAAAAGTCATCATCGCTTCTGCCGGGAGAGTGGAAGGCCAGGTACAAGGCATCCACCGGCACTTTAGCCTGATTGATGCGTTGTTCCAGCTTTTGCTGAGGCGGTTCCTGGGGCAGTTTGCGTTCCGGGCGAGGGCCGGCAGGGATATCACCGAACCATTTTTCCACCAAACGCAAAGCTTCTTCCTCTTCCACATTGCCGGCGATGGTGATGATGGCGTTATTGGGGTGATAGAATTTATTGTAAAAGGCTTTGACGTCTTCTATGGTCGTATCTTCCACGTGTTTCGGCACTTTGCCGATGGTCGGCCACTTATAGGGATGTACTTTGTAGGCCATATCGGCGATGTGGTGCCAGACATCGCCGTAAGGCTGGTTGAGGCAGCTTTCTTTAAATTCTTCGATGACCACCTTGCGCTGAATGTCCAGTATTTTTTCGTCGAAATTGAGGCTCAGCATGCGGTCGGATTCCAGCCAGAGGGCCACTTCCAGGTTTTGGGCCGGGACGATGTCGTAAAAATTGGTGATGTCGTTGTTGGTGAAGGCGTTGTTTTCGCCGCCCGCCATTTGGATGGGGTCATCAAAGTCATCGACATTGGCGCTTCCGCCGAACATGAGATGTTCAAAGAGGTGAGCGAGGCCGGTCTTGTCCGGCGATTCATCTCTGGCGCCCACGTTGTACAACACATTTACCGCCACCATCGGACTGCTTTCGTCACGATGGACGATCAGGCGCAATCCGTTTTTTAGTTCATACTTTGAATATGCTACCACGGTTGATTTGTTTTCATGGATGTTTTTGAGGCGCAGCCTGCAAAAGCATCTTTTTTTATGATTAACTAGGATACAAATTTTTGGGGATTTTAGTTTTGTTTTTTAGTGCTTTTTCGTGTAATGGATTTTGTCCTTTGCTTGCTGGTCAGATTATTCACTTCACCTTTGGTACAGCATTAAACTGATTTAGACTTATGGGCCGCAGTCCAGATCCATAAGGTTGAATCAGTTCAAGACAAAATTATTATGTTTGTAAATAAAATGTTGTCGCATTTTGTCGCAGGCGTGATTTGTTTGAATGTAACACTTACTCTTTTTTGTGCTTTTCGGGCCGGCCCAGGGCATTGTATATTTTCCTAATGTCTTTAGGGATGACTACTCTCTTGGGAAGCTGTATGCCGTACTCTTCGGCGGTCTGCCGGCGTGTTTTGGAATTTCGTTATTCATACATAATTTGAGGGGTTTTTCCGTTCAGATCCAGGCGTATTACTCTGGTCTTGCTGGATAAAGAAAAACCGGAAGGTTCTGTGATCCTGGCAGAAACGTAGAATACATACTCCTTTTTGGCTAGTTGTCGGGTGCGATAGCGCCAGGTGTTTTGATGAGGTTTTAATGTTCCTTTTTGAATACTTTGCTGCCCGTCTCCTTTCTTTTCAACGGAGACTTCTCCCGTAAATCCTGGTGGAACCGCGACTTGAATACCGACCGAAAATTGATTGTCCCATGACAGGGCGGCGCGATCAACTTCCAGGTCGGCCATTATTTCTCCGAAGACTTCGGTGATGTCCCCATTTTCATCATAGCTTAATGCAAAATTTTCCCGGCCGGTGATATTGAAAAAGTGCCAATTCTTTAATTGTCCGTTGAGGTAATAATCATATCCGGGGCCTTTTTTCTGGTCTTTTTCATAATAATACCGGGCTTGCAGAGGGCCTTCAGGGTAATAGTGATTGACCCAGCCTTCGAGCTTCCCTTCCTGGTAATTAGCTTCTTGTTTCAACTGCCCCTCCTTTGTATACCAAGAAGCCTTGCCATGGGGCAAGCCATTTAGGTAAGGAACCAGCGATTCTAATTGTTGGTTAAGGTAATAGGTTTTTGATATTCCTTCAAGTACTCCTTCTTTGTAATGAACCGACTTGAAAACCCCCTCCTTCAGGATAATAATAAAGACTTTGGCCATGTAATGTGCTGTCGGGGAGCATACCCAACTCGCGTGCGATCTTACCGTTTTGGTAATAAATCCGGTGGGTGAAAATGTTCTCAGCTTTTTTCTGCTGAATAGATACAAAGAAACAAAAAAAAGACAGGTTAAAAGTATTAATGCAATCGGTTTTTTCATTTCAATAAATTTTTTTTTCACCTACTCTTTCCAAGGTTTTCGGTAATCCCTTAAACTTTTGGCCAAATGTTCCTATCAAAGTTATTAATTTTGTAAATAATATTTTGACGCATTTTGACGCATTTTGACGCATTTTGTGAGAAGCCTGCGCTGTCTAAATGTCTACTTTATGCCTGTTTGTTGTCCAAATACTTTTCAGGCAGGCCCATGGTATTGTAAATCTTTCTAATGTCTTTAGGCATAACCAGGCCTCTGGGAAGCTGGATGCCGTGCCTTTTCAATTTTCGGTTGAAAGTACTTCGGTGGATGCCGTATTCCCCGGCGATCTGTTGGCATGAGTTGGATGTGATCGGGGTTCATCGTTTCCATTTTGAATAATCGATTAATAAAATGACCGTTTTTGCTTTAAGTATTGGGTTGTAATGAAAGGGCGGGAGGTGTGTGGGGATATTAATTTTCGTTGTTCACCAAGTTCATGAATGTGATATGAGGGTAAGTTAAAAAAATAAATGATACGAGGGAAGGGCAGAATCGCGGTTTCCACGATTCTGTTCCTATTTATTCCACCCTACCATCACGCGATACACCACCGGAATAAAATACAAACTCGCCGCCGTCCCGCTCACCAGGCCACCAATCACGGCATAAGCCAGGGGGCGCTGCAATTCCGCGCCCAAACCTTCCGAGAACAGAATTGGCGTCAAGGCCAGCATGGTCGTCAGCGAGGTCATCAGGATGGGGCGGAGACGCCGCTGCCCGGCCCCGTGGATCGCGTCGATCAAACCATATTCACGCGACAGGCGGTTCATCATGTCCACCTTCAGGATGGCGTCATTGACCACGATGCCCGACATGACGATCATACCGATGATGGACACCAGGTTGATCGACTGGCCCGTCCAATAGAGCAGCCCTATCGCGCCGGCCAGCCCAATCGGCACCGTGAGCATGACAATGAGGGGCTGTAACAAGGATTCGAACTGGGCCGAGAGGATCAGGTACAGCAGGGCCAGCGAAACGAGCAGTATCCACAACAGTTCCCGGACGCTGCGGGCATCGTCAAACACCTGCCCGGAGAAGCCGGCCGTGAGCCCGCCGGTTTGGCGGACCTGCGCTTTGACCTGCTCCTGTAAACTGTCCCTCTCTTCCGGAAAACGGATTTCGAAAGAAGCGCCCCGGCTGGTGGCCGTCAGGTATTTGTAATCCTGGCTGCGGCTGATCTCGATGAAGTTGCTGAGGGGAAGTTCGCGCCCCTGCCGGCTCCGCACCCGGGCCCGGCGGAGGAGGGCCTGAAAATCCTGCCGCTCGCTGCCCAGGATGATGGGTACAAGCAGGTCGGAGGCCTTAATGCTGCCCACCTCGTTGAGGTTGAACAGGGTTTTTAACTGACTATAGATCGTCTCATAAGCCACATCGTACAGCAAGGCCTTTTCCTGCAGGATGCGCACCTGGTACTGGATGTCCTGCGGCGGGATCACATACGGAATGCCGGCCTGGTCGAGCCGGGACAAGAGCGGCCCGATCTCTTCGGCCGTGGGCGTGGATTGATCCCGGTTCGATTTGATGTGGGCGATGAGATAAGGGCGCTGGGTGCTGAAAATTTCGTCAAACAAGGTTTTGATCGGCTCACTGCTGACCTGGGCCTGCGGATAATGGACGGAAAACCAGCGTCGGATCTCTTCATTCAAAGGGGCCAGTTGATCCGCCTGGTCGATAAAAAGCCAGACTTCGGCTTCATTGACGCTTTTGGCCTCCTGCCGGAGCACAAACTGCTGCTCGCCGATAAGGGCGGAGGAGGTGATCGAATCGACCTTGAGTTCTAACAACAGCTCGTCTATCCGTTGTTTGTTTTCTTCCAGTTGTATGGGTTCGTTCCAGTCGATGCTGGTGAGCAGGCCCTCCCGGCTGATCTCGGGGAAGGCCTCCTGCGGCGTGCTCTGAAAGCCGCGATAGGCCAGCCACAGGAGGAGCGGGAACAACAACAAAACAACCCAATAGTGTTTCAACAGCGGATCTACCGAGCGGGCGTAGAGCGAGCGATTGGCCCGCTGCAGCCATTCTTCCCGGCTCTCGGAGCGGACGCTTTTTTTCTTTTCCAGTATGCGGGTGAGGGTGGGCAGTAAAATAAAGGCCGTGATCAGGGAAGCGCCCAGGGCCACCGATATGGATATGGCCTGATCGTAAAACAGGGCGCCGGAGGTTCCGCTCAAAAAGATCAGCGGGAAAAACACGGCGCAGGTGGTCAGGGCCGAGCTCAGCAGGGGCCGGATCACCTCGTTTCCCCCCACCACACAAGCCTCTGTAAGCGACAGACCCAATCGCCGCTGCTGCCGGATGTTGTCGATGACGATGATGGAGTTGTCGATCATCAAACCGACTCCCAGGATGAGGCCCGAAAGCGAAATGGTGTTTACCGAAATATTTAAGGCATAAAATCCAAGCAAAGAGATGATCAATGCGATGGGCACGGCGATGCCGATGAGGACGGGCGAGCGCCATTCCCGGAAAAAGAGGAAGAGCACCACGAAGGCAAAAAAGGCGCCGTAGTACAGGCTGCTGAGCAGGTTGTCGACCGATACCTGCAGTAGTCGGGTCTGGTCGTTGCTGATGTAGAAGTCGAGTTCGGGATAGTCTTCTTTGAAGGATTCGAGCAGGATATCGAAATTGTTTTTTAAGCCAAACAGTCGGGCGTCGGCTTTTTTGCGTACGGAAAAGAGGATGGCCCGCCGCCCTTGGTACTGGTATTCGCCCATCTCTGCCTGCGGGATCAGCTCGATATCGGCCACGTCTTTAAGCTGCAGGAGGCGGCCGCTCTGCCGGAAGTAAATGTCCTGGATCGCTGCGGGGCTCGAAAGGCGGGTGGTGAGTTGGAGGTTGTATTGGTAATGCCCGTCTTGTATGAGTATGCTGCCCAGGCTTATGTTGTTTTGTGCGAGGATGTCCGCGAGTTGCTGTTCGCTCATATCGAGGCTTTGCAAGATGCTGGGGTTGGGCAGTACGCGTACTTCCGGGAAAGCGAGCCCGCTGATGTCGACGAAAGCGATCTCCTCCAATTGCTCCATCCTGCGTTTGAGGACGCTGCGGCAGAAGTCGCTCAGTTCGAGCAGGTATTGTTGTGCTGTAGCTCGGTCGAGCTGCTGGAGGCGTTCGGGGACTACGCTGAGATAGAATACCGGAATATCGGCCACGTTAGTTTTGAGCACGCGGGGCCGTTCCAGGTCGCGCGGCAGTCGGCCCATGATCTGGTCGATTTTTTCGTTGACCTCTATGAAGGCCAGGTCAGTGTTCGTTCCGTAATCGAAGAACAGCTCGATGGTGGCCTGCCCGTTGGCAGTGCGGCTGCTGAGGTCGTCGAGGTGACTGAGTTGGAGCAGCTGATTGCGTATCGGAGCGACCACGGTTTTCTCTAGTTCCCGGGCGGAAGTATTGGGATAGCTGATCTGTACGGACATGCGCGGGATGGGGATGTCCGGCAGCAGCGATACGGGGATGACCTGCCCGACGATGAAGCCCAGAATGATGGCGCCGAGGAAGGTCATAAGAACTGCGACAGGACGTTTGACTAAAAAATTCAGCATAACTGGTTCTGGTCAATGAGTGATGTACTTATCAATGTGAGATGCTTGTTCATTCACCTTCGGTGTATGAACGATGCTGGGATGCTGTCTCACCTTTACTATCGTGCTTTGAATACCAATATTTTCCTCACCGCTAAGGCGCTAAGAAGACGCTAAGATTTATAAGCTTCGCGCCTCTTTGCGTCTTAGCGGTGATTAATTTCTTTGAAATTGAAATACAATCAATCAATGCTCGATCCTAGAGGGGATTCAGCATCCCACATTGATTAGTAATATCTAAAATTTACTGTTCAATCTTTACTTCAGCGTCATGTGCTAGATTGAGGTTTCCTTCATAGATCACCAGGTCGCCAGCTTCTACGCCTTCGCCGACGGCGATGGAGGTATCCACGCCTGCGCGCCCGCCCCTGGCCACGATCAGGTCTTGCTTCTGGGAGATGGCGTCTTGCAGGGACAATTGCGCCTGGATGAGTTGGAATTGGAGCAGGGTATCGTTGATGGCAGCCAGTAGTTGGCCTTTTTTGACGTACTGTCCTTCCTCGATGGGCAGGGGCTTTAGTACCCCTCCGGCGCGGAACTGGATCTCGGCCTGCTGTGCGGCTTATAATTTGCCGGTAGTGATGGTTTGGAGGGCGAAGGTGGTACGGGTGGCTTTTTTAGTTTTGACGGCGATGGGTGGAGCTGAGGAGGAGTTGTTGGAAAAGTTGGCTTCTGAGATGTCATTAGGTGCTTCACCAGAGGAGCAGTGGAGGCTGCAAAGAATAAAGGAAAACAGGATGAAAATGGGGAAATTAAATCTCATGATGAAGAAAAATATTTTTTTTGTTATTCAAATCTTCCTGGATTACCTGGCTTTTTTTAATCCGGCCATTCTCTATTTTACGTATTAATTTAAGTTGTTTATTGGATGATCTATAATAAGCCCAGAATTTTTCTTCACAAAGTAAGCAGGCATAGCTTTCAATGAAATATATAGAGTCTTTATTTGTTAACTTTTAAATTGATCTTATCAATATTGTCATGTATCTTTTTGTAGACGGATTTTGTATCCACATTGGCAATGGACTTTTCCTTTTCATTATTACAGGAATAAAATATTATTAATGTTAAGAAAACAGTAATTTCTTCATAGGATTTTTGCTTTACAGAAAGCTTGTTGCGTAAAGTATTCCGGTGGATACCGTATTCTTTAGCGATCTGACCAAGTGTCTTGGGTGATAATTTTGTGGGGTTCATACTATTCTATTGAAGTTGAATAATTGATTAATAAAGATACAGTTTTGAGCTAAATGGTTGGGTGGAAAAGAAGGGCTGGTATAGAAAAGTAATTGATGATTAAAATAAAACTTTTTGGCCAATTATTCAAGTTGATATGCCACCGGTTGGTTGCTAAAACAGGAAGAATATAACCTATTTTATAAATCAAGCTCAAATAAAGCAAAGGAAAGCACTTCTTATTGGTTATCAGGAGCATAAGGGTTTTCAAGGCTAATCAAAAGGCCTTCCTTATTGGTAAGAATATTTACAGTGGATACTCTACTGCTAATCGGTCGAATGGAAGTTCAGATTCATCGACCATCTTACTTTCATTGAGCAGCATTAATCCTTTCGAACAGACAAAAGTCTGGAAGATATTATATCGGTCACTGTCGATAGTCAATTCGTCGATAATTTCCAGATCCAAGTTGCAGATGATGAAGGAATACTGATAATCATGCCCATCAGAATCATTTTTAATGGCTCTTCGTACCATGCGGTAGTAGAGTTCAGTGGAGGGATCATAATATGCACCCATATAGAAAGACATTCCTCTAAGGTACTTTCTGTCTTCCGCATAGTCTATGATATCGTCCATTGACAGCTTTTCTTTTCGAAAAGGTTCAATACTAGAAATATATTCTGATCTTACCAATTGCTTTCCAATATACTTGAAAGTTTCATTATAAATATAAATGTTAGGGTCAATTGGGAAAGAAACGAAATATTTTTGCTTTTTGGGGACGTACTGAATATTTGCAGTGTAGGCGTAAGGGTGATCTCCCCAATGGTAATCATCATAAATATTAGGATAGTTTATGATTTCATCGAATTTTTCATTCAGTATATTAAATCTTGCGAAGGCATAAGCCGTGCTTAATTTTTTTGATCTTCCGTGATTCATTAATGGTAGAATCACCTCATTTGAGTCAAGAGCATTGAGAATCGGAAAAACAATTGAACTATTGTAGAATGTCCTGATTTGATCTCCACTGTAATCCAATTGAAATTGAACTTTTGCTCCTTTTTCATTTAACTGATAAATCTCCCCTGTCATGTGATGGGTCATTAGGTAGTTTTCTTCATTGAACTTTATAATACAGTCAAGTTTATGTACGCCTTTTACCCTGTTTGGGCCCTCAATAGGAAAGGTCCACTTTTTTACTACATTGCCTGAAGATTCATCAAATTCGTAGATCATATCTCTGACTTTAACAACAATCTCTCCTTTTTCGAGGCCCCCAAAATAAAAATAATTACTAACGGCATTGTAGTCGAATAGGGTATCTGGCTTTAAATTAACTCCTTCTAGAAAGGCTATAGAGCCTTTTTTTTCAGCATATTTATTTGAAGAATAATCTGTTTCAGATTCTTTTGTGCAAAAAACAAAAAACAGTACAAATGATAAGAATATTATAGCTTTTTTTGTTAAATTCATTATTCTCAGAGTTAAATGTATGATGTAAAAGAATGTAAGAACAATGCTTCCAGAGCTACATCACAGACCCTTCGAAGGGAAAGGTCTGTGATACCATCAATACTTTTGTGAAGATAAGGATTGGCTTAAATTGCTGAGCATGCAGGTCCACCACCAAATACCATACACTCATCTCCGCCTTGTAGACATTCCATACAGTGCCCAATATTGTTTTCAGGATTAGAAGAAACACTGTAACCGCCACAACCAATACTCTGTTGTGCAAAAATAAAATTCGAGCCTGCAACAAAAATGGATAAGCTTAATAATAATCCCAGATAATGGATCTTTTTCATAGCTAATTATTTAAATCAGTAACCTACTCTCTCCAAGGTTTTCGGCAAATCCCTTAAACTTTCGGCCGATCGTTCAATACAAAATTATTATTTTTGTAAATAAAATGTTGCACATAATTGCACATAATGTAACCATCCTCTTTTTTCCTCTTGCACAGCATTCCATTTTCGCTTAATTTACCTCCCATGCGCTCCCCGGTATTCGGCATATTAATCGGATTCTCCGCACTGACAGTGGTGGGCTTCGGGCTTATCCCGCAGCTATCACTCCGCTATTTACCCAACCTGCAAAAAACAAGCATCACCGTCCGCTATTCCTGGCCGGGCGCCGGGCCCGAGATGATCGAACAAAACCTGACCGCACCGCTGGAGGGCGCCTTCGAACTGGTCAGCGGCATAGCCGAAATATCTTCCGTCTCAGGGCACGGCCAGGGTAGCATTACCGTCCAAATAGATCCCAAATCATCCGTCGACCTGCTTCGCTTCGAACTGTCTACCAAAATCCGCCAAATTTATCCCGATTGGCCACTGGGCGCCACTTATCCGGTGCTCGAACTCAACAGCCCCATGGAAGATTCCGAAGAACGGCCCGTCCTCATCTATTCGCTCAGCGGAAGAGACAATCCTTTCGAACTCTCCAACTTTGCCGAAAAAACGCTCGGCCCGGCCCTGGCTATGGAGAACGGACTGGACTACTTCAGCGTAACCGGAGGCAACCAACTGGAGTGGCTCATCACTTACGATCAAAGCCGCCTCGAAGTACTCGGATTAACGACGGACCTGCTGATCAGTAAATTACGACAGGCTTTTCAAAGGGAAGGCCTGGGCATCGCCCAGGTCGGTCAGCGGTCTTTCGCCGTGAATCTGGTCGATGGGGACGAAAATCAACGCTGGCCCTCTATCTCCCTGCAAAAGTCCGGCAGCCGAATGATCCGGCTGGGCGATGTGGCCGTGGTGCAACTTCGCGAACAAGCTCCCCGGCAGTATTTCCGCATCAATGGGCAAAATAGCGTGCGCTTATTGTTGTACGCGCAGCCGGACGCCAATTTTATCGAGCTGGCGGGACGCCTCAAAAGCCGCCTTGAAGAATGGCAAAGTGATCTGCCGGTGGCCTATCAGCTCCGGCTGGAGGAAGACAACACCAGTTTTTTGGAAAAAGAATTGACTAAGATCCGCCAGCGAACGCTGTTGTCGCTGGGCGTATTGCTATTGTTCGTACTGATCATCTATCGCAGCGGCCGCTACCTCGGGATGGTCCTGCTGAGCCTGATCGTTAACCTCGGGCTGGCTTGCATTTTCTACTACGCGCTTTCCATCGAGATCAACCTGTACGCCCTGGCGGGCATCACGGTTTCCTTCGGCATCATGATCGACAATACGCTGGTGATGATCCATCATCTGGAAAAACAACGCAATCTGGGCGTTTTCCCGGCTTTGCTGGCTTCCACGCTGACCACCATCGCCACCCTGCTGGTCATTTATTTCCTGCCCGACCAGTGGCGACTGAATCTGCTAAGCTTTGCACAGGTCATGGCTATTAATCTGGGCGTCTCTCTTTTAGTAGCCTTGTTTTTTATTCCGGCTATGATGCGAAGCCAGGTACTAAATAAAAATCATGCTATTCGTAAAAGAAAAAACCTGGAAAGAACGGTCTTCGTCAATCGTGTCTATGAAAAATACCTCCACTGGGCCGTCCGCCGGCGGGTTTGGCTGATCGGATTGGTCATCCTGGGCTTTGGCTTGCCCGTATACAAATTACCCAACCAGGTTGAAAACTGGGAATGGTACAACCAAACCTTAGGAGACGACTACTATGTCGAGAACGTCAAACCGATCGTCAACAGGGTGTTGGGTGGGGCGTTGCGATTATTTGACTGGTACGTTTATGAGGGCTCGGCTTATCGTGAGCCTTCCGAGACTTTATTGCATGTGCGCGGAAGTATGCCGCAGGGGGCTACCGTTCATCAGCTCAATGAGGTCATCCGGCAAATGGAACGATACCTGGATCGATATCCCCAGGAAATCAGCCGCTACACCACTCAGGTGACCGGCGGACAAAACGGCCGGGTCGTCATTTCCTTTAATGAGGGATATGATCTTAGTTTTCCTTATCGACTAAAAAGCGAGCTTATCGCCTATAGTCTGAATATGGGCGGCGCCAACTGGAATATTTACGGGGTAGGAAAGGGCTTTAGCAACTCTGGCGGAGCGTCTACGCCGCGTTTCAGGATTGCCATGTATGGTTATAATAAAGATATCCTCGAGATCCAGGCCCGGCGTTTTGCCGATAAGCTCCTGATCCATCCGCGCATACAGGAGGTAAATACCGATGCTAATTACGACTGGTTTTCCAAAGATCAATATGAATATTTTCTGGACTTACGCGAAGATCGTCTGGCCATGCAGCAGCTGGGCTCAGTAGCTGTAATGAAAGAACTGGAAAGTTTCAACCGCCCCGGACAACTGGCCTTCGCCCGCACAGACGGTACTCCTGTCCGTTTGATCAGCCGACAACAGCAGGAGCGCGACCTCTGGCAATTGCAAAACCAGGCATTTTCTGTGGATTCTTCCCGCGTAGTTTTATCTGATGTAGGCCGGGTCGGCAAACGTAAAGTCGCCAACGCCATCCATAAGGAAGATCAGCAATACATCAAAATGGTGGAATTCGAATATACCGGCTCCCATCGTTTCGGCAGTAAATACCTGGAAGAAGTCATGGAACAGATGCGGCTGGAAATGCCCCTGGGTTATTCCATGAAACAGCGGCAGTGGTCTTTCGGCGCCGAACAAAAGCAGCTGAATAATCTCATTCTTTTGGTCATAGTCCTGATCTTTTTTATTTGCAGCATTCACTTCGATTCTCTCAGGCAGGCGTTAGCCATTGTGGTGCTGATCCCGATTTCTTTTATCGGCATATTCTTGACGTTTTACTTATTCGATTTGCCCTTTGATCAGGGGGGCTATACATCATTTCTATTGGTAAGCGGACTGGTGGTCAACGGCATGATACTTCTGGTGAGCGATTATGATCGTTTTCGGAAAAAACAACCTCTTCGCTCCGGAAGAGCCCTTTTCCGCAAAGCCCTCAATCATAAGCTGACGCCCATTCTATTGACTATTTTGTCCACCATCGTTGGGCTGATCCCGTTCATGCTGTATGGCCAGGAAGAAGTTTTCTGGTACGCCCTGGCAGCCGGAACGATCGGGGGCTTGAGTTTTTCAGTGTTTTTATTGTTATTCGTCATCCCCTTGTTTTTTGTCCGCCGAAGGTGATAAAATTCATCCCTGAGCTCCTTGTTTATACCACGAAAAGAAGGTATGTTAGGGAAGTTTATTCAAAAAAGAATAAAAGCCAAAATATAATCATTCACTCATGGCAAGACCAGACTTTAGCAAGATCGCACTAGACAAAAACCTTTTGAATCAATCAGGCCCCGATGCCCAACAGGAATGGGAAACGCCTGAAAAAATAAAAGTCAAACCTCATTTTTCCCAAAAAGATACGGACGGACTGTCGCATCTGACTTATGCCGCCGGATTGCCGCCTTTTCTGCGGGGGCCCTATAGCTCTATGTACACAGGTAGGCCATGGACCATCCGTCAGTACGCTGGTTTTTCTACAGCCGAAGAAAGCAACGCCTTCTATCGGCGC
The DNA here is from genome assembly GCA_964548175.1 of uncultured Saprospiraceae bacterium. Taxonomy (GTDB): domain Bacteria; phylum Bacteroidota; class Bacteroidia; order Chitinophagales; family Saprospiraceae; genus JANQPA01. Next base: position 96,336 of record CAZJQS010000003.1, on the reverse strand, counting down.
AACCTGGCGCAGGGACAGAAGGGGCTGTCGGTCGCTTTTGACCTGGCGACTCACCGCGGTTATGATTCCGATCATGAGCGAGTAGCGGGAGATGTCGGTAAAGCCGGTGTGGCCATCGATACGGTGGAAGACATGAAGATCCTCTTCGATCAAATACCGCTGGATAAGATGTCCGTGTCGATGACCATGAATGGCGCTGTGATTCCCGTCATGGCTTTCTACATCGTGGCGGCGGAAGAACAGGGCGTGGAGCAGGCCCAGCTCAGCGGCACCATACAGAATGACATTCTTAAAGAATTCATGGTGCGCAATACCTACATTTATCCGCCCCTGCCCTCCATGCGTATCATTGCGGATATCTTCGAATTTACGGCGCAAAATATGCCGCGCTTCAACTCCATCAGCATCAGCGGCTATCACATGCACGAAGCAGGGGCGCCGGCAGATATCGAGCTGGCCTACACGCTGGCGGACGGCTTGGAATACATCCGGGCCGGTATGAAAGCCGGATTGAAGATCGACCACTTCGCGCCTCGCCTGTCCTTTTTCTGGGGCATCGGTATGAATCACTTCATGGAAATCGCCAAGATGAGGGCCGCCCGCTTGCTCTGGGCAAAGCTCGTCAAACAGTTCAATCCGGAAAATCCGAAGTCGATGGCACTGAGAACCCACTCCCAAACGTCCGGCTATAGCCTGACCGAGCAGGATCCATTTAATAATATTGCTCGTACTGCGGTTGAAGCACTGGCAGCCGCCATGGGCGGGACACAATCCCTGCATACTAACTCTCTGGATGAAGCCATTGCGCTGCCCACCGATTTCTCCGCCAAAATTGCCCGAGATACACAGATCTACCTGCAAAAAGAAACGGATATCACGAAAGCGGTCGACCCCTGGGCAGGATCCTTCTATGTAGAGTATCTTACCGATCAGCTGGTGCGGCGCGCCTGGAAATTGATGGAAGAGGTGGAAGAACTCGGCGGCATGGCCAAAGCCATCGAAAACGGTCTGCCTAAATTGCGCATCGAAGAAGCAGCCGCTCGCAAGCAGGCGCGCATCGATAGCGGTAAGGATCAGATCGTTGGGGTCAACGTCTTCGAACCGGAAGATCAGGAACCCATCGACATCCTAGAGGTAGACAATACAGCAGTGAAAAATTCCCAAATCGCCCGGATCAATGAGGTGAAGAAAAAGCGGAACGAAACCGCCGTTGGGCAGGCGCTGGAAGCCTTACATCAATGTGCGGAAAGTGGAGAAGGCAACCTGCTGGCTCTGGCCATCGAAGCGGCCCGCAGACGTGCTACGCTCGGGGAGATTTCCGCAGCTATGGAAAAAACTTTCGGCCGCTTCAAGGCCATGACGCAATCCGTCTCGGGCGTTTATTCCAGCGAGATCAGCAAAAATGAAGAATTTAAAATGGCTCAGGCCCTGGCTGATGAGTTTGAGCAACTGGAAGGGCGCCGGCCTCGTATCATGATCGCTAAACTGGGGCAGGATGGACACGACCGCGGCGCCAAGGTGATCGCCACCAGCTTCGCCGACCTGGGGTTTGACGTAGACATCGGGCCCTTGTTCCAAACGCCCAAAGAAGCGGCGCGCCAGGCAGCGGAAAATGACGTGCATATCCTGGGCGTTTCTTCCCTGGCTGCCGGCCATAAGACTTTAGTCCCCGAAACCATCGAGGCCTTGAAAGCTATCGGCCGGGAGGACATCATGGTGGTCGTCGGCGGCGTGATCCCGCATCAGGATTATGATTTTCTTTATGAAAAAGGAGTGGTGGGAGTCTTCGGCCCCGGTACTAAAATCGCCGTGGCGGCGCAGCAGATCTTGAAGGTGTTGATTGAAAATGCCAAGACTGCTGTGTAAACGACAAGAGCCATGCCTGTTTTTGGCCTTTTGTTGTAATAGCGGGGGGGATTTGGCAGATTTCGCCGATGACGCAAATTTTAAATAATATTATTTGAAAAATCTGCGCCATCAGCGGAATCTGCGTGCCCAAAAAGTCTGTCAACAAGATTAACCTACAGTCCTCATTCAAAATGCTCCTTACTGATGGCTTCCTTATGCTCTTGAATATACTCCACCAGTGCTTTTCCCGCCGGAGAAAGTTTTTTTCCCATTCCATAAGCCAGGTTCCATTGTGTAACGATAGGAAGCCCCTTTATGGGAATGGTTTTCATTTTTTGTAACAACAATTCGCTTCTGATGCCGATCATCGGCATGATGGACAAGCCTAGTCCTGCTCTTACCGCTTGTTTGACCGCCTCATTAGACACCAGTTCCATAGATCGTCTGACCTGCACCTGGTGCTGGTTCAGGTAGGTTTGCATCGCCGCACGTGTGGCGGAGCCATCTTCCCTGAAAATGAGGGTGTGCTCCTCCAGCTTTTTCGGAGTCATCCTTTTTGGAAGGTCCGGATAATGGTTGGCGGCCACCAGCTGAAGTTCATTTTTGACTAAAGGAACACATTCCAGGGAGAGATTTTGGGGGATAACGGAGATCATAGCGAAATCCACCGAGTTTTCCTGAAGGCTTGCTACTACTTTAGTTTTGTTAGTCACGTCAATAGAGATCGTTACGCCGGGATATCTTCGCATAAAATCGGTCAGGAAATAAGGGATAACATACTTTCCGGTGGAGGCGGAGGCGATCTTGATGTGGCCCGTCAGTAGTCCTTTGTATTGATCCGTCGCTATTTCGATCTTATCCACCTTTTCCAGTATGTCGACTGCCAGCTTCCAGATCTTCCTTCCAAAATCGGTGACGTACAGCTGTCGCCCAATGACTTCTGTGAGTGGTATTTCGAACTCATCCTGAAGTTTTTTCAGTTGGATGGAAACGGCAGGCTGGGTAAGGTATAAAGCCTCGGAAGCTTTGGTAATACTTTGTAATTCACAGACCTTAGTGAAGATGCGGAGTTGATGAAGGGTGTAATTCATAAATCATCTTTTATCTTCTTTATAAAAAATATAGATATAAATTTATGAAAAAATGCTCACATCTTTGGCCCGTCAAAAAAAAACAAAATGGAAATCATCATCCTGTTGATCAATCAAAGCCTGCAGGCAACCGGCCTTTCTCCCGTGATTTTCACCCAATTGCTGGTGGCGTTAGGCATCATAGGCTTGTTGCTTTTTATCGGCCATACTCATAGAGTTCTGGAGAACGAGAAGTAAGCAAGTGAGCAAATTTACCACTCACTAAGAGCCTGCCCGGGCATCAAGATATGCCTTTACTTTCTTAGCGGCGGACATGCTGACTACTTCCGACAGATCCGTCACGGAAGCAGCCCTGAGTTTCTTAACCGAACCGAAATGGGCCAATAGCTTCTGCGCTGTTTTCTCTCCAATTCCGGGTATTTGGGTCAGTTCCGTACCAAGGAAATTCCGCGACCGTTGGTCGCGATGGAAATTGATGGCGAAGCGGTGGGCTTCATTACGGGCCTGCTGTATGACCTTTAGCGATTCTGATTTTTTATCGATGTACAGTGGAACGGAATCACCCGGGAAAAAGATCTCCTCCAGCCTTTTGGCTATGCCGATGATCGTGATCTTATTGTCCAAGCCCAACTTTTCGAGGCTTTTCACTGCGGCGCTTAACTGTCCTTTGCCCCCGTCGATAATGATCAGTTGTGGCAGGGGTTGTTCTTCTTTTAGCAGACGCTTGTAGCGGCGATAGACGACTTCTTCCATGGAGGCAAAATCATTGGGGCCTTCCACTGTTTTGATGTTGTAATGCCGATAGTCTTTCTTAGAGGGCCTGGCGTTTTTGAACACTACGCACGAAGAGACCGGGTTAGAACCCTGGATATTGGAATTGTCAAAGCATTCGATATGGATAGGCAGCTCGTCCATCTGCAGGTCTTTCTGCATGGTGCGCAATATGCGTTCGGCAGGCGTTTGCTTTTTGACCTGGGTGGCTTCTTGCTTTTTCTTTTGCAGCAGATAGTATTTGACGTTCTTTTCCGATAGCTCGAGCAGTTTCTTTTTATCACCGATCTTGGGCACCGTTATCATCAAGGCGCTATCCGTTAGGGGAACTTCGTAAGGCAAAATGATCTCTGTGGCGATGCTGTTGAATTTCTCGCGCAAGTGATCAATGGCGTAAGTGAGCAGGTCTTCCTCTTCGTCGTCCAGATTTTTGACCATCTCCTGGGTGTGGGTATGGATGATGGCGCCGTTGACGATTTTAAGGTAGTTGACATAGGCTTCCTTTTCATCCGAGGCAATGGAAAAGACATCTACGTCCCGTATCTTATGACTGACGACGGTGGACTTGCTCTGATAATCTTCAAAGGCGGTTAGTTTGTCCTTGAGTTGCTGGGCCTTCTCGAATTCCAGGTTTTCGGCATGGCGTTTCATCTGCTCCTTGAAATGCCCGACGACGTTGTTGAACTGTCCTTTGAGGATGTTCTTTACCTGTTCGATCTTTTCGTTATAGCTTTCTTCGTCTTCTAGTCCTTCGCAGGGGCCTAGGCAGTTTTTGATGTGGTATTCCAGGCAGACTTTGAACTTGCCGGCTTGTATGTTGTCTTCGGTTAGGGCATAATTGCAGGTGCGCAAGGGAAAAAGGGTTTTGATCAGCTCTAGGATGATCTTCAGCCTGGCTTTGGAGGTGTAAGGGCCGAAATAGGTGGAGCCGTCCTTGATCACCCTTCGGGTAATGAATACTCTGGGAAATCTTTCATTTTTAATGCAGATATAGGAATAGGACTTGCCGTCTTTCAGCATGACATTGTAGCGGGGCTGATATTTTTTGATCAGGGTGTTTTCCAGCAGCAGGGCATCCGCTTCGGTTTCGACCATGGTGAAGGTAATGTGGTCTGCATTTTTGACCATCGTACGGGTGCGGTGGGCGCGGCCTTTGCGATTGCCGAAATAGGAAGACAGGCGTTTTTTCAGGTCTTTGGCCTTCCCTACGTAGAGAATGTGCCCGTCTTCATCTTTGAATTTGTAGATGCCGGGCTGATTGGGCAGGGTGTCGGAGATTTTTTTGAAGTCGTCTGTGGTCATGTGGTTGTTGGTTATTGGTTTTGGGTTTCAAAGCTAAACAGCTTAAGGAAAAGTAGGGTTTAAAAAGACATGCTACAAAAGTACATGACATGTTTTAGACATGAGATGTCTCGAAATTTACTATTTTTGCTGTTAATTGTCGTTAGTAACTATTGGTGCAACAACTATTAGCGCTCATGCAAGATCGTAAAGCCGAACAGGTGCCGGGCTTCATTTTAGAGCGGACGGCCAAAAGGATGAAGCAATATTTTTCTCAACACCTCAAAGCAGTCGATGCCGGCATCACTGCCGATCAGTGGGTGATCCTGCAGGAATTGGATAAGCGAAACAAACAAAGCCAACTGGAACTCGCCCAGGCGACCTTCAAGGACGCGCCGACCATTACCCGGATCATAGACCTGCTGTGTAAGAAAAAATTGACCGAAAGACTGCCTGATCCGGAGGATCGCCGTCGCTTCAAAATATCCCTTACTCAAGAGGGGCGGGCGCTGATCGACCGGCTGATGCCCATGGTGAAAGAATATCGCCGTAGCGTATGGGCGCCCCTGAAGGATGAAGAGGTGGATCTTTTGGTGACGATTTTGAATAAGATCTTTGAGGGCATTAACGAATCACCGACTTTAGATTAATACCTTTCATCTTCTTTGGTTGAGATAGGCTCTCAATTGTTTTGATTCGGGATACAAATTTTGGATCTGCTGCGCAAGGGCATCTGCTTGCTGAATATTTCCCATTTGAGAATAGAGCATCATTTTATCTTCTAACAACTGCTGGTTGGTGTTGTCTGACTGCAGGCCGTAGTTGAGGTACTTTTCGGCCAACAGATACTGCTGCTTCGGAACGAATATCTCCATGCTGGTTTTGTGATAAAAATCAAGCATTGGTTGAGCCGGCGCCCGACCGTTAAGGTATTCCAGGTATTGATCAAAGAAATTGACATGATTTTCCCGGAGCAATTGATAAAATCCATCCAGTAAAACCGAAAGTCTGCCGTCCTGCTGATAATACCCGGCCAGTAGCCCGGCTTTAGTCGTGATCGCATCCTGGTAGTAGGGTACGATCGACAACGCTTTATCAACAAAAACGGTCGCTTCATCGAAAAGCGCTTTTTGGGAAGTGGCGTCCTGAATTTCCAGTGCCTGCCGGTAGAGGGAATATCCCATGAACTGGTTGGCCCGGGCGCTGTTTTTTGACACCTGGACCGCCGCCCGATTTAAAGATATCTCGTCTTTCCAGGCCGGGATTCGAGTGGTAGTCTTAACACCATAACCGGCCAGGATCAGTATACTCAACAAGGCAGGGAGCCAGTTCAGTCTTCTCTCCTGGACCCACTCCGGGAGCTCTTTTACCAAAACAAATCCCAACCATACACAAAAACCTACCGAAGACATATAAATAAACCTTTCGTTCATGGCCGCTCCTACAAAAAAGAGAATATTAGATACGATCGATAAGGTGATGAAGTAGAATAAGATGGACCAGGAGAAGATCTTTTTTTTCCAAAAACCCATATAAGCCACGGCTAGTAGTCCCAGGTTGACGAATAGCGAAAGTTGCACTCGCCAGTCAAGCCATCCTAAAATGGGAATGTGGTAAGGGTAATAATCATGGGTCAAAGGGTGAGGAAAAAACAGCAATTTGACATACAATCCCAGGGTGTAGGTAATGGTGGCATATTTATCCCAGACGGCGACGCCCAGGAAATGGTTGTTCATGATCAGGGTGGAATTTTCCTGACTGCTGAACAGCGCGCCCGTCGCCTGGGTTCGGATCCAAAGATAGAGCAGGGCAATGACCAAAAGTGGAGTAGATGCTATGATCAGGGAGCGGGGGCGTGTTTCGGTAAAAAAATAGGCACTCAGCGGGACGATCGCCAGGAAAGTGATGCTGTTCTCCTTAGCCAGCAGTCCTAAGAAGAAGCACAAACCCGACAATAATAAGTAAACCCAGCTTTTTTTCCGGAAAAACTGAAGGCTGAAAAAGAGGGTCGCCAGTGAAAATAGCAAGGCCAGGATCTCGTCTCTGCCTTTAATGTTGGCCACGACCTCCGTGTGAATGGGGTGAAAAACGAACAGCAGGCTGGCTATAAAAGGTACGCTCCAGTACCACTTACGCTGTTTATCCTTTGGAAAAAAAAGGAAAAGTAATCTGAATAACAACAGTGCCGTAAGCCCATACAGGATGCTGTTGATGAAGTGACTGTTGGCCGGATTGAGGCCGTAATTGGCGTATTCAACGGCAAAGGTAGCCAGCGAAAGGGGACGGTAGCGCGCTCCTGCAACCAGATTTTTTTGCTCTCCCAGGAAACCGGTAAAGCTTTCGGTAGTGAAAATTTTCCACAGGCCTTCCCATCCCTGCTGAACAAAGCGGTTCTCCGCGATGACAATGGTGTCATCCAGGACGTAGCCAAACGATAGGGTCGGCCAGTATAAGGTCACCGCAGCGAGGAAAATTAATAAACCCGAAAGCCAATGATCCAGCTTAAAGGAACGGCCTGAATTCCTTTTTTGGGAAGCCGTCTTTTTTTTCCTGGCGCCTTTATTCGTCATAATGAGGGGCGTTCAAGTGAATTACTCGGCTGCTACGCCGGATCTTTTCTGTTCCCATGCCCAGGCCGTAAGCATGATGTCCTCGATATTTCGCTTGGGGGCCCAGCCCAGAAGTTGTTCCGTTTTGTTTTTATTGGCATAAATGGCGATCACATCGCCCGGGCGCCGGGGGCCGATCTCGTAATTCAAGGCTTTGCCCGTTACTTTTTCGAAGGCTCTCACAGCTTCGAGTACGCTCACACCTTCTCCGATGCCCACATTGAAGATGTCGACATTTTTTTCATTTTCCCCTTTCAGCAAATAGTCCAGTGCTTTGGTATGCGCGTTGGCGAGGTCCATGACGTGAATGTAGTCGCGGATACAGCTGCCGTCGCGCGTGGGATAATCGGCGCCGAAAACGGTCATTTTATCTCGCTTGCCGATAGCTGTCTCGGTAATGACGGGCACGAGGTTGTTGGCTTTATTGATGGGGGATTCGCCGATCAGTGCGCTTTCATGGGCGCCGGCAGGGTTGAAGTAGCGCAGCAAAATGGCATTCAGGTGCTTGAATTGATGCAGGCTGTCCTGTATGATGTGCTCGCACATCTGCTTGGTTCGGGCATAGGGGGACTCCGCTTCTTTTAATGGCGTCTCTTCGGTTACCGGTAGCTCGTCCGCATTGCCGTAAACGGAGCAGGAGGAGGAAAAAATAAGGTGAGGGACCTGAAACGTGCGCATGGCTTCCAGAATGTTGATCATGCTGATCAGGTTATTCTGGAAATACAAAAGGGGCTTTTCTACCGATTCGCCCACCGCCTTTAGTGCTGCAAAGTGGATGATCCCACTGATGTCCGGGTTTTCTTCAAATACATCAAATGTAGAAGCCCGGTCTACCAGGTTGACTTTATAATTCCTGATCCGCTTTCCCGTGATCTCCTCTATCCCATCAAGCACCTCCTCACTGGAGTTGCTTAGGTTGTCAATGGAAACGACTTCATAGCCGTTTTCAATTAAATCGACAAGGGTATGGCTGCCGATATACCCACAACCACCAGTGACTAATACTTTTGCCATTTTGTAATGTTGTTAATTTTTCAATCGAAAAACTCCTTTAACCAACTCCCCGAAAATAGGCCTTCTACTTTCTACTTCCTACCAATTTTCTACCTTTGCCCCAGCAATTTAACAAAGTATGCAGCTAAATCAAAGAAAGAAGATATGAAAAAAAACAATATACAAGAAGACTTGTTGATCGGACAGTTAAAGCCGCTGGTCCTGAAAGCCGGTGCGGCCATCTTGGATATTTACGAAAATGCCGATTCTTTTGGTGTGGAAGCCAAAGCAGATCAATCGCCTTTGACCATTGCGGATAAAAAGTCCAATGCGATCATTTGCACCGGATTGGAGCAGTTTTCAGCACCATATCCCATCATTTCCGAAGAGAATAAAGCTATTCCTTATGAAGAAAGAAAAAACTTCCATCGCTTCTGGCTGGTGGATCCGCTGGACGGCACCAAGGAATTCGTCAAACGAAATGGCGAATTCACGGTGAATGTGGCTTTGGTGGAAAATGGCCGGCCGATTTTGGGCATGGTCTACGCCCCGGTCTTGGAAGAGTTATTCTGGGCGGTCAAAGGGCAGGGTGCTTTTTTGGAAAAAAATAATGAGCAGCAAAAATTAACGGCTGCTTCTTTTCAACTGGATGAGGCCGGTCTTAAAGTCGTCTGTTCCCGCTCTCACCTGGATGCGGACACACAGGCGTTTGTCGATCAGTTACAGTCGCCCGAGTTGACGCCGAAGGGAAGTTCGCTCAAGTTTTTGATACTGGCCCGGGGGCAGGCGCACCTCTATCCCAGGATGGGGCCGACGATGGAATGGGACACAGGGGCGGCGCAGATCATTCTCGAGGAAGCCGGAGGCCAGGTGGTCGATCAGGAAACAAAAGAACCGTTGCGATATAACAAAGAAAGTTTGTTAAATCCTTATTTTGTGGCGTACGGGCAAATGAAATAATTAATGGAGCTTATCCGAAAGATCAATCATCAGTGGCTGGGGCTGTTTTCTGTGGTATTGCTTATGGTCGGCCTTTTGTTCTCGAGGGCTCTGATGAGCATTGGAATGATGGGGTTGTTATTGAATGCGTTGGTCCATCATGAATTGGGGAATAATGTTCGCTTGTTTTGGAAAAACAAGGCCCTGGTGGCGATTTCCAGCATTTTTCTTTTGTACCTGCTGAGTGCGCCGGTTTCAGAAAATACCGAATGGCTGGTGGATCGACTTAGGATGAAGTTGCCCTTACTCTTGATGCCGTTGGCGATCGTGGCTATTCCGAGAATGGATCGCAAGGTGTATTTTCCTATTCTTTACTTCTTTTTTTACCTGATCGTCGTTTTGTGCCTGGTGTCGCTGGCTCAGTTTTTGGCGGATTTTCAGGCCATAGTTAAGCTGTACAAGGCTGGCCGGATCATGCCGACGCCGGTGCAGCACATCCGATTTAGTTTGATGATCGCTTATTGCGTGGGAATCGGCTGGCATTTGTTTTTGGAAAAATACACCCTTCGTTTTCCCTGGGAAAGGAAGCTGTTGTTAGGCTTAACTGTTTTTTTAGTCGTGTTTCTTCACGTACTTGCGGTGCGAAGCGGGCTGTTGGCCCTTTATGGCATACTGGCTTATTTCTTCGTTCGTTATATGGTGAAAAAACGGCGATACAAGCTGGGCATTGTGCTTTTTTTGGCTTTGGTGATCGGTATCGTGCTGTCTTTTCGATATGTTCCGACATTAAAATCAAAATTTTATTACACCCTATACAGCGTTGAGCTGTTTTTAAAGAACGATAATATTAGGGAGTTGTCGGATTCCAGAAGGCTGGGATCTATCCAGGCAGGTTTGGAGATGGGTAAAGATCATTTGTGGACGGGCGTGGGTATCGGCGATATCCGGGATGAGACCAACGAGTACCTGAAGGAACATTATCCTGAATTGGTCGACCTGGAATTGATGCCGCACAATCAGTACATCTTTGTGTTCGCCGCCACCGGTATTCTGGGCTTATTGTGGTTCATTGCCGCCACCACTTTGCCTTTGGTCTACCATGGCGCTCATCGCCATCGATTGATCGTTGCCTTTCATATCGTCATTTTCTCCTCCTTTCTGGTGGAGCATACAATAGAAACGCAACTAGGAACCGCTTTTTACATTCTGTTTCTAACGCTGGGCATCAGATATATGGAGGAAGAACGTCAAACCACCCTGTCGTCAGGACCAGACCCCTGAATAAATCAAACAACAAAATGATCAGATGATCAAATAACCCAATAACCCAATAACATGACTGTTCATTACGCTCAGCAATTGAAGAAAATAACAACAACCAGCATGGTCCAGCTCTCCGTGGTCGTGATCACCTACAATGAAGAAGACAATATTGAACGTTGCCTGAAAAGTATTCTCTCCATAGCCGACGAGATCCTTGTCGTCGATTCTTTTTCTACAGACAATACAGTGGCCGTTGCTGAGTCGATGGGCGCTCGTGTCGTACAAAATGCATTTAAAGGGTTTATTCAACAGCGTTCTTTTGCGGTAAAAGCGGCCAAATACGATCATATCCTGGCCCTGGATGCGGATGAGGTGGTCTCTCCAGAATTACTGGATTCGCTGAAGTCGGCTAAGGACAACTGGGCGTACGACTGCTACTATAACAATCGGCTTAATAAATTCGGACATCGCTGGATTCGCCACGGCGCCTGGTATCCGGACCGGAAGATGCGCTTTTTCGATCGCCGTAAGGTGACTTTCGGCGGCGTGGAGCCTCACGATCAGATTGTTCCGGATGAAACGGCCACCACCGGATTTTTAAAAGGGGACCTCCAGCACATCATGCAAGAGAATATCTTTGAACGCCTACAAAAGATCAATGAGTTTAGCACAGTAGCGGCGCGTTCGCTTCATAAGAAAGGCAAAAAAGGTACTTATTTTAGGCTCTTTTACAAGCCCTTTGCCCGCTTCTGGGGGGACTTTCTCTTCAAATTTGGCTTTTTAGATGGGTTCTACGGCTTTTTTCTCGCCATTGCCTCGGCTCATTATGCTTTTTACCGGGAAGTCAAGTTGATGGAATTACAGCGATACAAAAATAAGGAGAGCAAAAAAAAAGCAAAAAGGGTGGATGAAAGGATAATGGAATAAAAAAAGACAGGACATGTCTGGACAGGGTATGTCTATCTCCCGATCACCACCCAGGGCCCTATTGCACTTCCTCCTGATTTCTGCTAACTTTGAATGCGTTAAGTAAATAGACATGTTTAGAGGCTGTCTCAAAAGACCTACGGCCTTTTTCGTCAGCCAATGATATTATTATAGGGAGTGTTTTTTTGAGAAAAACGAAGTTTTTCTCAAAAAAACACTCCCTGTATAAAATTTTATTGGTCGGCGAATAACGACGAAGGAGTTATGAGACAGCCTCTAATTCAACTTAAAGGGCTATGAAATTTCAAGATCTCGACCTTTCCAAACGATACACCTACGCCGATTACCTCCAATGGAGATTCGAGGAGACCGTTGAGTTGATCAAGGGTAAGATCTTTAAGATGTCACCGGCGCCGAACAGGTATCACCAGGAGATATCAATAAAATTGGCAAGCAGAATAGAATATTTTGTCAGGAAAAATCAATGTAAAGTATATAATGCACCCTTTGACGTCCGCCTGCCTTTACCTCCAGAACAGAGAACGGACGATAAGGTAGATACCGTCGTTCAGCCGGACATCTGCGTCATCTGTGATGAGTCCAAATTGGACAGGAGGGGCTGCCTCGGCGCTCCGGATTGGATCATTGAGATTCTTTCTCCCAGTACTGCACAAAAGGACATTAAGCATAAATTCGAAATTTACGAAGCTTCCGGAGTTAGAGAATACTGGCTGGTTTATCCCTTAGAGCAGCATGTGAATGTATATACCCTAAACGAAAACGGCAAGTACGAAGGTCATCAGCCTTATGCTAAAGATGATCAGATCAGCCCAAAAACCTTTCCAGATCTCGTTATCAACCTAAGTGAAGTCTTTCCTGACATTGATTTGGCGGAGGAAGACTATCCCGAATATGTGGTAAGGCTCTAAATCGCAAAGACCAAAATCATTCAGCTTCTTAAAACACCACATCTTTAACAGGATGCATCTGTATCCTTGAGTTCATCAGCTATTTTTCAAAAAGACAAAAAAATCGAGATACAACTTCACGAAGAATAGCTCTTACACATAAGTCGATTAACTGCCAGCATTCCTTCACTTTAAAATCGATATTATGTTTGACAAAAAAACAAGACGTGGCAATCAGGCCATTAATGCGGGGTCTATGGCGGATATCGCCTTTCTGTTACTCATTTTTTTCTGGTAACGACTACCATTGCCCAGGATCAGGGGATTACGGTTAAGCTGCCTCCCTAGGAAGAAGAGCCCGTCAAATTAACCCTGAACGAAAATAATGTGCTTTCCGTCTACCTCAATGTTAAGAATGAATTATTGGTGGAAGGAGATTTGACCTCCATGAATCAACTGAGAGCAATCACTAAACAATTGATCTCCAATCCATTGAAAGATCCGAAAAAACCGGCTTCCCCAAAAAATGCCATCGTTTCTATTATTTGTGATCGAGGTACGAGCTATGCTACTTTCCTGGCCGTTTACAATGAATTAAAAGCCGCCTATCGCGAGCTTTGGGATGCAGCTGCTCAGAAAAACTATCGCAAACCCTACCAGGATATCACCTCAGCCCAGCAGAAAAGCATCCGTAAAGAGATTCCATCGGTTATTTCATAGGCGGAACCAGTGGATTTTCAAGAGGCAGGGTTTTGATGACCTAATTTTTCTTTTCTGCTAACATCTGTCACTCGGGATCTGAGGTTTTTTTCCTTATTTTGCCCTTGCAGAAAATCGAACAGCAATTTCAGGTAGATGGTAAGAGGTGGAAGTACATAGCCTAAATATTGCTCAGCTGATAAGGCAGTGTCCTTCTACCTTGCACTTTCTACCTTCTACCAAAAAAATCTCATCATGATCCGTCTCGAACATCTCGGCATCGCCGTCAAAGACTTGGACAAAAGCAACGAGCTTTTCGAAAAACTTCTAGGCAAACCGCACTACAAAGTCGAAGAGGTCGAATCCGAACACGTCAAAACTTCCTTCTTCCAAATTGGAGAATCTAAAATCGAACTCCTGGAAGCGACTTCCCCCGACAGCGCCATCGCTAAATACCTCGAAAAAAACAGGGAAGGCATCCACCACGTGGCCTTCGAAGTGGAAGATGTCCATGCTGCTATGCAATTGGCTACCTCCCTCGGCTTTAAAGTCCTTAACGAGAAACCGAAAAAGGGCGCCGATAATAAATTGGTGTGTTTCCTGCATCCCAAAACCACCAATGGAGTGCTGGTGGAGCTGTGTCAGAGTATTGGGTAATGGGTATTGAGTAATGGGTAATGGGTATTGAGTAATGGGTAATGGGTATTGAGTAATGGGATAGGTGCTTTTCCAGCATTGCCCCACAATTTCCTTAACTTGCCCCCTTTCAAACCTGAGCACGTGAAAACGTGGATACTTGAACATTGAATAAATGGAGTGGTACATTTACGCAATCGCCATCATTGGGGCGGCCTTCGCCGGAGGTATCAATACGCTGGCCGGGAACGGCTCCGCAATTACCCTCACTATTCTTACCGAACTGATCGGACTGCCAGGCAATATGGCTAACGGCACCAACCGGGTGGGGATCATGACCCAAAGTATAGCCAGTACCTTCGTTTTTTATAAGAACGGAAAGCTGGATATGGCCAAAAGCTGGGCCCACATCCTCTTTACGGTAATCGGGGCCTTCATCGGCATCATGGTAGCGATCGAAGTAAGCAGCGAACAATTCATTCGGGTATTTCGCTTTTTGATGATTGTTATGCTGGTCGTGATCCTCGTCAAGCCGAAGCGCTGGCTTCGACAGTCGGCAGCAGCGGAAAAACCGAACTTATGGATCGTCGTGCCGGCTTTCCTGGCCCTGGGCTTTTACGGCGGCTTCATTCAAATGGGCATGGGCGTTTTTTTCCTGGCAGTTATGGTGCTGGGCGCCAGGTACAGCATCATCGAAGCTAATGCGGTGAAGGTGCCGGTAGTGGGATTGTATACCTTACTGGCGGTGCTTATTTTTCATCTGCAGGGCATGATCGACTGGAAGATCGGCTTGCTGATGGCTGTGGGACAGACGGCCGGAGGGTATTACGCCGCCGTTTTTGCCACGAAATATAAGAATGCCGACGTTTGGGCGCATCGGATCCTGGTGGCGGTGGTGATCCTGGCGATCGTGAAATTGTTTGATTTGCACTTGTTGCTGGTCTAACCTGGAAAGCATACTCATTGAACCTATTTGGTATTTTTTTATAAACAGACGAAATTTTGACCCCTAACGCACCATCTATGGAGTCCAACATCAGAATCAATACCCAACTCACCACACTACTCGACTACTGCGAGCAGCGCAGCTCTCCGCAATCTGACATCCTCTATCAACTCGAACGCGAAACCCATCTCAAAACCCTTTCCCCACAGATGCTATCCGGTCATCTGCAGGGAAGATTCCTGGCTTTGCTGAGCAAGATCAAACAACCGAAAGCGATTCTGGAAGTCGGAACCTTTACAGGATACGCCGCCCTTTGTTTAGCAGAAGGCCTTGCCCCTGGGGGCGTCCTGCACACCATCGAGATCAATCCCGAAATGGAGTACCTTATCCGGAAATATGTCGAAAAGGCAGGGCTGCAGGAAAAAATAAAACTGCACATAGGGGATGCCGCTGTCGTTATTCCTGAATTGGAGGTAAGTTTTGACCTGGCGTTCATCGACGCAGGGAAACGGTATTATGAACAACATTACGAACTGGTGATGGAAAAAATGAATCCGGGAGGCGTCATCCTGGCCGATAATGTCCTCTGGAGTGGTAAAGTCATCCAACAGGAATTCGATGAGGACACCGAAGGCATTCGCGCATTTAATGAGCGGGTTCAGCAGGATGAACGGGTGGAGAATGTGCTGCTGCCGGTCAGAGATGGAATCATGGTCATGATAAAAAAGTAATGTCGAATAAAGAAAAATACCGTCAATTCTGCCGCACCGAAAAAGAACTGCCCATTTTTGTTCAGGACTGGTACCTGGACGCCGTTTGCGATCAGGGACGTTGGGATGTGGTGCTTGTGGGAAAAAATGACCGGATCGTAGCCTCCCTTCCTTTTTTCACTAAAAAAAAATACGGATTCGAATACATCATCATGCCGCCTATGGTTAAAACCATGGGCCCTTATCTTATTCCGGAATTCCGGGAGCTCAAATACAGCCATAAATTTTACCAAAACCTGATCGAACAATTGCCCAAAGCAGATGGCTTCAAACAGGACTTTCATCCCACCGTCACCAACTGGCTGCCTTTTTTCTGGAAGGGCTACCGGCAAACCACTCGCTATACCTACACCCTGGACGTACGCAACCTGGATCAGGTGTACGCCGGACTGAATCGCAATATGCGACGAAACATCAAAAAAGCGGAAGAGAAACTCTCTGTCGATACTACTCTTAGCTTGAAGATTTTTTATGACATCAACCAAATGAGTTTCGACCGGCAGGATATTGCCATTCCTTATGGTTTTGATTTTTTAAAAAAGCACGATGAGGTCCTCGCTAAGCACCGGGCCCGACAAATGTTTTTCGCCATAGATCAGGAAGAACGCATCCACTCGGCCGCTTACCTGATCTGGGATCAAACCACAGCGTATTATCATTTATCAGGGGATAACCCGGAACTGAGAGACAGCGGCGCCGGCATTTTCCTGATCTGGAAAGCGATCGAATATACCAGCGAGGTGCTTAAGCTTCCAGGATTTGATTTCGAAGGCAGTATGATCAAAAATGTGGAGCGGATCCGGCATCAGTTTGGCGCCAAACAGGAACCGTACTTCAGAATATGGAAATACCACAATCCTTTGTATCAGTTGCTTGATTACAGATGGAAGCCTTGAGCAGACAGCCGTTGGCGATGAGATGAAAAAGGCAGATCTCGTTTTGTTTGGTCGTTTTCCAGGCACACAGATTTCGGAGATCATACAAATGGCATCTGCGAGATCCGCGGAATCTGCGTGCCCAAAAATATCGGATCAATCCAGCATCCAGCACAAACCATGACGCTTCTAAAATCTACTAACGTATCCAAAATGAACTTTGGGGCTGCTGAAATCGATGGGCACATTTCTTTGACCTCCCACCGCTAAACTAATTCCAAACAGGCCCACTTTCGTTTCAACGCTAATCCCGGAACCAAAACCAAATGGTAAGAGTGTTTCGTTGATATCTGCTGTCTGGTTCAACAGCCAGCCGTAATCACCGAATAGATACATGTAGGAATTCCTGGCGATCAGTAAGCGATATTCCAGCGTGGCCACGGCATATTGGGTGGCGAAAAACAGTTCCTCATCAAAGCCTCTCATCAGCTTGTTGCCGCCGAGGCGGAACTGCTCATTAAAGAAAACGGGCTGATCCGAGAAGATCCACTTGCTGTTAACGCTCATTTTCAGGGTGCTGCTGGAAAAAAGAGGCACAAAATAGGCCAGGTCCGCCTCCAGGCGATACTGACTGCTGCGCAACTGCAGGCTGTCGTATAGAAAGCCCAGTTCAAGCTCTTCGATCTTGCTGTTGCGGCTGATCTTTTTGGAACCGACGCTGGCTTTCAGTCGGGTAGCCCAGCCTTTGCGGGGATTAAAGCGGTAATCCAGCTGCTGCCAGAGGAATTCCAGTCCGAAAGCCGGAAAACTCACATCCAGCTGGGCAGGTAGTTCCTGTCGGCTCAGCAACTGCTGGTCGTTGATGGCCAGTAAGTTGGACGAGCGGTTGCTCCAGAAGACCTTCAGATAATTGCCGCCTTCCAGCAAATACTGGAGCCCGGCGTCAATTTCGAGGTCGAGGTAGGTGGTGTCCCGCCTGTACAGCTCAAAACTGAAGTCGGCCCCAAAAGGTAAGTTGAGCAGATAGGGCAGGTTAAAGTCAAGCGCCAGGAACTGGGTTTCCGGGCGAAGTTGTTCAAATTTGGCGTATATGCGTTCGCCGCGACCGAAAGTATTTTGCAGCTCTCCTTCAAAAGATCCCGTCAATAGAAAACGCCCCAGTTGCTGGCTATTAGGCAGGAAGCCGAGGATAAAGTCAAAACGGCTGGCCGTTCGCTTACGCAGGTCCAGCTGAACTTCGGCCGTCCGGTCGATGAAGGCAACAGCCGGATCTTTGTGTAACTGTAAAAAAGGCAGCTCCTGCAGCCGCCTTGGAATTTTTTGCAGCCGCTGAAGATCGTAGGGTTCTCCTTTTTTAATGCCCAGATAGTTGTTGAGGTAAGTAGTCGATATATTAGCGTCACCTTCCAGCTCGATATCGCCCCAAAGGACAAAGGCATTGCGATCCATGAATACACCTGCTTCCAGGTGGTTCTCCCCGATCCTGATGCTGTCGAGGTAGACGGCCGCAAAGGGGTAGCCGTTTCGCTCAGCTTTTTTGAGGATCCCTTCCTGCAGGTTTTTTATTTCGTCAAAGCTGAATGGCCGTTCGCTGTATCTTTTTTCCCGAAAAACCGAAGCAGGAAGAAAATTTTCAGGAATATTTCCATTGTAAAGTTGTGTCCATTGGTAAACCGGACCAATATGAAGATGAGCGATATACGAGCTGTCTTGTCGAACCAGCCGGTCTACGGAAGCTTCCAGATGACCTTTGTTGCGCAGACCGGAGAGGATATCCTGAAGATGAAGAAACAGTGCAGTGGTATCAGGAAATGTGTCCTCCTTTTTTAGTTCCTTAACCACCTGAAGAGGACCTTCTGATTGAAGCTTCAGGACATAAGAAGTCGAATGGCTGTTTTGCCCCAGCATCAAAATGCTGAACAACTGTAAGACCCCAAAGATCATTCCCGTTCTGCTCCTGACTTTTCTCATGCTAAACGATGTAAGGCTTTGACAACAGAAAGCTCCATCATCCTTTTGGTGTTCATCATTAACCTTTACCTCCTTCCGTACCGCCGGACAACATACTTTCGGGATGGTCTCCATAACCTTCAGTTCTGCGCCAAAGGCTTCGACCGCGCTCCCGGCCGGAGTTGCCAGCACCGGCAAACGGCCTGCGGCCTTCCTGCCGGAAGGTGGGCGCAACTAATATAACCTAAGTTGCGATGCAACTTAGGTGTAGATGGTAAATGGTAGAAAGTAGAAAGATTTCTGCCTGAAATGGACAAATAGATACCTTTTTAGGTTGTATTTCTGTCTACTTAATACCTTCTACCTGCTACTAAAGTTGCTTTGCAACTTGAATTAATATAGTTATTTGAGCGGCGCAAAATTGCAAAACGGTTTTTGATGGCGCCCTAGTACTTTGTCAAATAATTTAATCAGTTTGTTAACAAGCTGCTCATACTTTTATACCTACTATTAGGTATGGTCCTACCTATTTTTTTTGATAGTAATACTATAAAATCATGAGCTGTAAAATGCTCATGATTCGGTATTTTATTTTCGAGCGCTTCCTGCTAGATTTGTACTATCTAAAATAAGTCTAAATAAACATAGTTTAAGTCGTTTTTAAAAAAGTCAATATATGAAATCAATTGTACTAACGATTGCAGTATTGTTCTCAGCCATAGGATTTGGTAGGTCGCAAGCCTTCGTACAGCTCTCGTCCGGTCCAGGGTATGGAGAGCAAGCTTATTACGACCTTACGACGGATGCGGTCACGAATGTACCTAACGAGAGCTGGGATCTGATCTTTACGGCTTTCGGTTTGCAGGATGCCGGGATTCATGTTAATGAATCTGCAAGGTCTACCTTCGGCGCACCTGCTCCGACCGTTGAGCTCTACCTGGCTGACACCTCAGTATTCGAAGCAGTGACGGCCTTTGATACGACCTTTACGCGTCTGTATAACGACGAGGCCGGCTGGGCATTCGGAGCTGGAAATGAAGCTCGAAACCCGCAAAACCCCTTTGATTTCGGATGGGGGGTTTACAGCCCTGTCAGCAATCAGGTTACCGGCAACCGGGTTTTTGTGATCCTGCTGAGAAGCGGAGAATACAAAAAGTTTATCGTTGAATCGCTTCTTCTTTCTACTTATACCATCCGCTATTCGGATCTGAATGGAGAAAATGAGCGTACTGCGCAGATCGATAAAACAAATTTTTCAGACACAGGACTGGCCTTTTTCTCGTTCGAGACCGGAGAAACAATAGACTTGCAGATGGAGGATGATTTCCACCTCAGCTTTCTGCGCTATGTAACGCCTCTCGATGACGGTGAAGGTAATATCCTGGACTATAACGTAACGGGTGTCATTACCGGCCCGGGAGTAGAGGTAGCTAAATTCGCCGGCATCGATCCCGCCAAAGTAGCTTTGGAGAGCACGCCGGATACTTTCTCTACCCGTCTCGACGTCATCGGCTACGATTGGAAGCGTTTTGACTTTCAGGCGGGCTGGATCATAGAAGATAGTCTGAGCTATGTGGTGAAAACACCAGGCAATCAGCTTTATAAGATGGTCTTTGTCGATTTTGAAGGATCAAGTACCGGAGTGGCTACGTTCGAAAAGACAGACCTGGGCATGCTGACCAATACCAGGGAGGCCAACAGCACCCTGGAAGGGATAAATGTTTTTCCCAATCCGGCCGCCACGCAAATCACTGTCACTTATGCTTTAAGACAAGGTCGCCAACAAGTACAGATCAGTCTTTTCAATACGCAGGGGCAGCGCCTCTTTAGCGTGGCTGCTGACGGCTTTGAGGGATTGAATACTGCCGATATTCAGCTTCCTGCGAATCTTACGCCAGGAATGTATGCCCTTCAAATTGCCGGGAGTGATTTTTCCACCAGCCAACCTTTAATCATTAAATAAACCAATACGATGAATATAAAAAGATGCTTTCAGCTTTTGGGCTTATTTCTTATGGTAACCGGTATGGTTTCCTGCGGACAAGAACCAGAAAAGACAGTCGATGAGGAAGCAACATATCAGCGGATCGTTTCTCTTTCCGGGTCTATTACAGAAACGCTCTTTGCTCTGGGGCATGGAGATAAGCTGGTGGGTATAGACGTAACCAGCACCTACCCTGCGGACCAGTTGAAAGAGATTCCCAGGTTGGGGCATGTGCGGAATTTGAACGTGGAAGGGGTGCTGAGCACTCAGCCGGATCTGATCTTTGTGAACAAGGAAGATGCTGAGCGCCCGGCCGTTGTCCAGCTCAAAGCCTCGGATATCAAGGTATTGGAGGTTGAACAGCAAAACAGTTTAGACAATGCTCTTCATATGGCTGAGGTGATCGTGGACCATCTGGGGGGGCAGGATCAGCTGGAAGCCATGCGAAAGCAATTGGATGAGCAAAAGCAGACGCTGGCGGCTATGGCTTCCGGTCCGGATACAGAAAAGCCGAAGGTGCTTTTCATTTATGCCCGGGGGACTGGCAACATGATGGTTGCCGGACTGGGTACGCCTGCTCAGGCTATGATCGAACTGGCCGGTGGACGAAATGCTGTTCAGGAATTCGATGGGTTCAAGGCGCTTTCAGCTGAGGGGGTTATACAGGCTCAGCCGGACGTGTTATTGATGTTCGAAACCGGACTGCAAAGCCTGGGCGGCAAAGAGCAAGTGCTGCGCATGCCTGGGGTAAGCGAAACACCTGCGGGGAAAGCCGGAAATATTATTGCCATGGATGGATTGTATCTGCTGGGGTTCACTCCGCGAGCAGGAGCAGCAGCTATAGAATTGACAAAAGCCTTGAATCAACTCGATGGCCAAACGGCCTTAAAAAGTGAATGAAAAAATGCAGGTAGCGGAACGACCCTCTCATAAAATAAACCGGACCAGCGGCGAAACGGAGCAAAACATTAAAGCCGGAGAGCACAGCGGAAAAAGCTGGCTGACGCCTGCATTGGCGGTCGCCTTATCGTTCATGTTCATCTTGGCGTTATCGATAGGCGCCTACCGGTTGTCTTTGTCCCAGGTCGCAGAGGTCTTATTTTCATGGGGAGGAGATACGACGCAGCCTTCCTCCATCCGGTATTTATTGTTGGACATTCGTTTGCCGAGGATATTACTGGCGATAGTAGTAGGCGCTGGGCTTTCGGTTTCCGGCGCCGCGATACAGGGATTATTTCGGAATCCGCTGGCGGATCCGACTTTGATCGGCATTACGAGCGGCGGCATGTTGTTTGCCATCATCGGCATTTTCTTTTCAGGAACTCTTTTTGCTGGGATGAATGCACTGTTAGGATACACCACTATTGCCGTCTTTTCCTTCCTGGGGAGTTTATTAACGACTCTTCTGATCTTCAGGATGGCCACCTTTGGAGGGCGTACTTATGTGACGACCATGCTGCTCGCGGGTATAGCGATTACTGCCTTAGCGGGAGCCATAACGGGGCTGCTGACTTACTTCTCTTCTGAAGATCAGCTTAGGGACATTACTTTCTGGACGCTGGGCAGCCTGAGCGGAGCCAGTTGGACCAACCTGCTGATCGTAACCCCGGCAATTCTGGTATCCTGTGTGTTTTTAACAGGTCTTTCCAGGGCGTTGGACCTGTTTATGCTGGGCGAGGGCGAAGCTGCCTATCTGGGGGTTAACGTTCAAAAAACAAAATGGACGATAATCATCTGTACGGCGCTTGCGGTGGGCATCAGTGTTTCCATAACGGGGCTTATTTCCTTTATTGCGTTGGTAGTGCCTCATTTGTTAAGGCTTATCTCCGGGGCAAAACACCGACCTTTGCTGATCAATTCAGCCCTGTTGGGAGGATTGATCCTATTGATAGCGGATACGTTTGCGCGTACGGCCATTGCGCCTGCGGAGCTCCCTATAGGCGTGCTTACTGCTTTGCTCGGCGCGCCGTTCTTCATCTGGATGCTGCTCAGGGCACGTGGAAGAAGTACATTAAGCATTTAAATCAATATTATGATAGCGATCGATAAACTGCTGGTAAAGTTTGGCGAAAAAATAATTTTGAAAAACGTTAGCCTGGAGGTTAATCCCGGAGAAGTAGTGGCCGTGATAGGCGCCAACGGCGCCGGAAAATCTACTTTACTGAAAGCCATGGCAGGGCGCATACCGATTTCCGGAGGAACGGTGAGCATCAATCATCGTCCGATCCGGCGGTGGTCATCCCGCGATCTGGCAGCCACCAGGGCGGTGCTGAGCCAGTCGGTCGAGCTTTCCTTTTCACTCAGCATCCTTGATGTAGTATTACTGGGGCGTTTCCCTTTCTCGGAAAGTGAGCAGGAGAGCCTTATAATTGCTTATTGGGCTTTGAAACAGGTGGGACTCTACGAGATGGCTCATCGCGACCTGCAGACCCTGTCGGGGGGTGAACGCCAGCGCGCTCATTTTGCCCGGGTGCTGTGCCAGTTGTATGATGACCGCCAGGGTGCTTCCAAATACTTATTGTTGGATGAGCCTACCGCCAGCCAGGATCTTTCGCAGCAGCACCGCTTACTGAGCCTGGCCCGCCAGTCTGCTAAGGAATTCAATTACGGTGTACTGATGGTGTTGCACGATATGAACCAGGCGGCTCGCTTTGCCGATCGGATCGTTTTACTGAAAAAGGGCCGCTTGGTGGCAGCCGGTACTCCCCGGGAGGTTTTAACGGAAAGCCACATCATGAATGCTTTTGAAATGAATTGTCTGATCCAGGATCATCCGGTTTACGATTGCCTGCACATCACACCTTTGGATCAGGCTTTTGCTTCCATTATTAATGCTTAATCCTCAACTATGCAACAACATCAATCACATCCTCACAACCTATTATACCAAAATTCAGGTGGCTATGTTATTCAGTGCACCGGTTGCGCTTCTCTCCATATAGCTTTCGGCAACCTGTCGATCGACCAGAGCGAAAAGACCTTTCAAGGCTTCATGAACACCATAAGCAACTATTGTAAAGAATATGAATCGGTCAATACAAAATGCAGATGCATTCAGGTGCTTACGCCTTACCAGGGATTCAGGCTCTTATTTACAAAGGATGAATTGTATGCTTTGAATGACCTTTTGCAAAAATCCTGGCTCGTTTTGCAAACAGAGAAATTAGTCAACGACCCAAGTCCGGAAGCTTAGTGATGACTGAATATGAAAGCACCTTCAAAGCTATGATCATAAAATGGCTGATCAAACAGGATGATTTCATAACGATATCAGACCTATACCTGCTGATGCGCAGGAACGACGAACGGATCAGCTACTCCACTGTAAGAAGATATGTCAAAAAACTACAAGAGGAAGGCGTGCTCCTTACAAAAGAAACAGAAGGAAAATCTTTTCATTTTCGATACAAAAAACAAAAACTATCATGAATACTACTACTCAACTTCGCCATGATTACGAAGCATTAAAACAACAACAACCTAAAGTCCGTATCAGAAATGCGGCTTCCCTGCTCGGTGTAAGCGAACTGGAACTGCTGGAACTGGACCTTGGTAAAAACGTCACTCGCCTGGAAGGCGGTTGGAAAGCTCTCCTGCAAGAGCTTGAACCTCTTGGCAAAATTATGGCGCTTACCCGTAACGAGTTTGCCGTTCACGAGCGCAAAGGGATTTACAAAAATGTATCCTTCATGGAAAACCATAATATGGGGGTAGCCGTGAATGAGGATATAGATATTAGATTTCTGATGTGGGACTGGGCCTATGCTTATGCGGTTACTATGGAGGCCGGACACCGGACCCTTCACAGTTTTCAGTTTTATGACAGCTATGGCGAAGCTGTTCACAAGATCTACCTCACCAATCAGTCAAACCCTGCCGTTTATGCTGAACTGGTAAATAAATACCGGGCTGAAGATCAGCAGACCCCTACTTTCATCCATAACCGTATTCGTCCAACTAAAGAAAAACTGGAAGACAAAGAGATCGATGTGGCTTCCTTCCAGGAAGAGTGGAGGACTTTGAAAGATACGCATGACTTTTTTCCGCTGCTTCGAAAATATAAGCTCCAGCGCACCCAGGCGCTCAGGCTGGCGCCGGAAGGCTTTGCTTACCGCTTAAGCAATGACGCTATTGTACGGATGTTCGAACAGGCAGCCGCACAGCAACTGCCGATCATGGTGTTCGTAGGGAATAATGGTTGTATTCAGATCCATACCGGACTGGTCAAAAAGCTGGTTCCCATGGACAGCTGGTTCAACGTCATGGATCCTGATTTTAACCTTCACCTTCAAACGGCAGGCATCGAGGAGGTTTGGGTAACCAAAAAACCTACCGTCGACGGCGCCGTAACCGGCATAGAAGTTTACGATCAGGAAGGAGAAATGATCGTACAGTGTTTCGGCAAGCGCAAACCCGGAATACCCGAACTCGAAGAATGGCGGACCCTCGTCACCGGACTAGAATAATTGCAGAACATCTGGGGGACTCTCAGATTTCACAAACCGATCAACTGAAAAAATAGTGTAGAATGAACTGTCGTATTATTTTTTATTGCTCGTTATGCCTGATTTTTTCCAGCCCCTTCTTCCTTTTCAGCCAATCGGAAGAAGGGCTGGATAGCATACAAATGTTTGTAGATGTAGACGAAGTCGTCGTCACTGCTCAGTACGCGCCTACGCACAGCAAAAATGCCCTTCAGAATATCCGTACTATTAACCGGGAAACCATCGATCGGCAGGGAGCGACCAACCTGGAGCAATTGCTCCAGCAAGATCTGAGTATTCGCATCCAGCAGGACCTGATCCTGGGCAGTAGCATGAGCTTACTCGGCCAGGATGGGGAAAATGTGAAGATCATGATCGACGGCGTTCCTGTTATCGGCCGACTGGACGGCAATATCGACCTTAGCCAGCTCAACCTGAATAATATTGAACGGGTGGAGATCGTCGAAGGCCCCATGGCCGTTGCTTACGGTACGGATGCCCTGGCCGGGGTGATCAACCTGATCACCAAAAAAAGCCAGCTCAACGAATACGAGCTGACACTTACCCAGCAGATAGAGACCCGCGGCGAAAACAACAGTATGCTGGATGCAGGATGGAGAGTAAAGAACGATTGGCTGATCCGCTTCAACGGTGGCAGAGATCAGTTTGGAGGGTTCGATGAGCAGGACGGCCGTTCTTCCTTATGGAACCCCAAAGATCAATGGTATTTTGATGCTTCCCTGCGTCGCGACTTCGGTCAGGATCATCACCTGAGGTATCAACTTTCTTTTTTTGACGAGGAAGTTCAAAACCTTGGAGCAGTTCGCCGGCCGGAATTTAAGCCCTACGCTTTCGATGATTTTTTTCTCACCAACAGGATAGCTCACACGCTTTCCCATGAGGGTACGGTTGCAAAAAAATATTTCTGGCAGACTGTGATCGGATACAATGAATTTGAACGGCAAGTAAATTCTTACCGGCTGGATTTTGAACCCGATGACAGCAACCTTATCGGAGGGGATACCACTACTTTTTCAAGCTATATGCTCCGCTCGGTTTTAGCCAGCAAGTTCAAGTCTTCAGTGATTAACTTTCAATTAGGGCTGGACCTGAGATACGAGGACGGTTCGGGCGCCAGATTGATCGATCCGCAAACCGATAGACCGGGCGTCATTGGGATCGGTGATTATGCTGTGTTCGGCAGCTTACGCTTCCAACCCGTCTCTTCTTTATTGCTTGAAGCGGGTTTGCGCACCATGCACAATACCCGCTACCGGGCGCCTTTGATCCCGTCTGTTCATCTGAAATATACCTTTTCTGAAGATCTTACTGTGAGAGCTTCTTATGGCAAAGGATTCCGCAGTCCCAGCCTGAAGGAATTGTTCCTGGCCTTCATCGATATCAATCATTTCATCATCGGCAATCCGGACCTGCAAGCCGAACAATCTGATAATGTTCAGCTTAACTTCAATTACCAGAAAAAGTTCGGCCCTCACGGTCTGAATGCTCGCCTGCATGCTTTTCACAATAGGATCGACAATCAGATACTGTTGTTCCCTTTCTTAGATCAAAACGGAGAGATAACTCCTGTAGCACCTAATGAATCGAATACCTTTGCTTATTTCAATATGAACGAGGGTAAGAATAAAGGATTACAGCTCAGGCTTGAATATCAGTTTAAGCGGTTATCGGTTGAAGGAGGAGTGCTCCATCTGGGGTATTTCAATCCGCTGAGTGAGACGGTCGATGCTGTTGATCCGTTCACCTTCAGTACTGAGTTGAACGGCAAAATAGCTTATCAACTGCCTGTTACCGGGACAGACCTCTCCTTTTTTGTCCGGCATAATGACCGCTTCATTTCCTTTTATCCGCAAACGGTCAACGGACAAACCGTTGCTCGTCAGCGATTGCAGAAGGGCTTTACCATGGTGGATGCTTCTTTTTCCCAAAAATTGTTTAATAACCAGCTCTCTCTTACCGCCGGCGTTCGAAATTTGATGGACATCCGGCAGATAGGCGTAACAGGGGGCGGCGGCGGCGCTCATTCCGGCGGTAATGGTGCTCCGGTAGGGGTTGGACGGAGCCTTTTCTTTAGAGCTGGTTTCCATTTGTTCGGAAAAGAAAAAAAGGGGAATTTGTCGCTTTAAATAATTATTGAAGCGGAGGAAAAGGAGCAACCGGTTTTTACCTATCCCTTTGATCTCAATTTTTTGGGCAACTTTCGAGTGGGTTCAGCTGTTTGCTTTCAAAATACATATGTCGGGCATTTACATACATATTCCTTTTTGCAAGCAGGCTTGTCATTATTGCGATTTCCATTTTTCCACTTCGATGAAACTGAAGGGGCAGCTTGTAGAGGCCTTACTGAAAGAACTCGAACAAAGGAGCTCCTATCTACAGGAGGCGCCGCTATCGTCCGTTTATTTTGGAGGCGGTACACCCTCCCTGCTGGACCGGGAAGAACTGGAAGCTGTTTTTCAAAAAATACATCAGCTTTTTTCACTAAAAGAAAATGCAGAGATCACCCTGGAGGCCAATCCCGATGACCTGAGTGAAGAGAAGCTGAAAATACTTCGCGATACGCCCGTCAATAGGCTGAGCATCGGCATACAGTCATTTTTCGATGAGGACCTGGAGTTTATGAATCGTGCCCATAATGCCCGCGAAGCGCATGCCTGTATCGAAAAAGCACAGCAATATGGATTCGACAATCTGACCGTTGACCTCATCTACGGCGCTCCGACGACCAGCGACGAGCATTGGCTGGCTAACCTGAACCGCCTTTTCGAATATAACATCCCTCACCTTTCCTGCTATTGCCTGACCGTGGAACCGCGAACAGCCTTAGCTCATATGGTCAAGGCGGGAAAAGTGGCAGCGGTCGATGACGAACAGGCCGGGCGGCAGTTTGATCTGCTCATGGAAAAAATGGCGGAAAATGGGTATGAGCATTACGAGATTTCCAATTTTGCTAAACCGAACTGGTACGCGGTACATAATTCCAATTACTGGAAAGGCGTCCCTTACCTGGGTATCGGCCCTTCAGCTCATTCCTATAATGGCTTTAGCCGGCAGTGGAATGTGGCCAATAATGTGAAATATATCAAAGCCTTAAATGGAGAGGGGCCTCTTTTTGAAGTCGAAGAACTCACTCCTGAGCAGCGGTACAACGAATATGTTATGACTGGTTTGCGCACTAAATGGGGGGTCAATCTAGAGAAAATAGACTCCTCTTTTCACACCTATTTTTTGAAAGAGATTCATCCGTTTGTAGAGGAAGGAAAAATAAAAGAAGAGCAAGGGACCTACGTTTTAACGCACGCGGGCAAGCATATGGCGGATCGTATTGCGATGGAGCTGTTTCTTACATGAGCTCTGGTAGTAGGTAGCCGCTGGTGAATGCTAATCAGCCCGAGCAGCGTTCACCAGCGGCCAAACTCCCATGTTAGGGTTTAACCATTTCTTTCCTTCTAAAATGCTTCAGCCAGAAATTCTGTGCGAGGTTATTGGAATGCAGGCGCTTGGCCCCGCCCCAGCCGTGGCGGCCGCCAGGATAGACCATCATCTGAAAATCTTTGCCCAGATCCTGTAATTTGCTGATCAGTTGAATGGACTGCTGCATATGCACGTTGTCATCTATCGTGCCGTGGATGATCATGAGCTCGCCTTTCAGGTTTTCGGCATGCGTCATCACAGAGCCGAATTCATACCCCTCCGGATTATCTACAGGGCGGTCCATGTAGCGCTCTGTATACACATTGTCGTAAAGTCGCCAGTCGGTCACTGAAGCTCTTGCCAGGCCGTGCGTGAAGTAATCTGCTGCGTAAGTTAAGGCCATGGCCGTCATGTAACCGCCGTAGCTGCCGCCGGTAATGCCCACCTTGGTTTCATCGATAAATCCCTGCTTGCGCAGCCATTTGACGGCTTCGATATAATCGTTCATTTCCCATTTGCCCAGGCTGCGGTGCATATAATCCAGGCCTTTCTTTCCGAACTTTCCGGACGCCCGGTGGTCGACGGCAAAAATGATGATGTCGTTCCGGGTCATATAGTTATCGGAATAATCACTGAAGCGGTCGTAAACGCTTCCCGAATTGGGGCCGCCATAGATGGAGAAGACGATGGGATATTTTTTGTTTTTGTCAAAGTCGGCCGGCAGTACCCAGTAAGCGGGCAGGTCAAAGCCGTCTTCTGTTGGGATAGTGAACAGCTCGACTTTGACGCCGGCGGCTTCGTTGGGGTTTTCTTCTACTTCAGCGATCACTTTATATTTTGAGCCATCGGAATGCCCCAGGATCATTTTGCCGGCATGCTTATGGCTGCTGTACTGGTCAAAGAAGTACTTGCCGCCGGGCGATAGGTTGATGCGGTGCATGCCTTCCTCTTTGGTCAGCTGCTTAAAACCTGTACCGTCCATATTGATGGTAAAAAAGTGGGACTCGGTGCCGTCGCCGCCGGTTCCGCTGAAGAAGATCCGGTTATTGGACTGGTCGATATTGAGGATATCACTGACTCGCCAGTCGAAGTCGGTGATCTGTTTGACGAGACCTCCATTCATATCATGATGATAAATATTTTCCCAGCCGTCGCGATCACTGATGACGATGAAACCGGCGTCGTTATCCAGAAAATGGATTTCTTCATAAAATTCCAGCCAGGTTTTTTGTTTTTCTTCATACATCTGCTGCATTTTGCCGCTTTCGGGATCGGCGCCGTACCACACCAGGTGATTCTGATCCCGGTTCATTTGCTGAACGATCAGCTTATCGGCCTTTGGCGTCCAGAATACCCAGGCCAGGTATTCGAGTTCGTCGTTTTTGTCGGTCCAGGTGATCTTGCCGTTGCTGATGTCGGCGATGCCTAATTCCACCAGGGGGTTGGGGTCGCCTGATTTAGGATAGCGGGTTCTTTCGAGATAGCCGTGCGTCATATCCTCTCCTTCATGGTGGAAGATCGGAAATTCCGGCACCGGGTTATCGTCAAAGCGCATAAAGGCGATCTTTTTGCTATCGGGCGACCAGTAGAAGGCCTTGTACCTGGAGCCGCGTCCCAGAATTTCTTCATAGTATACCCATGAAGCCCAGCCGTTGGAGATAAGGTCGCTACCGTCAGTAGTCAGCTGACGTTCGAGGCCTGTCTGCAGGTTGAGGACATAAAGGTTGCGGTCGCGGGTATAGGCGATATGGGTTTCATCCGGGGAAAAAGTAGGGTTGTTTTCTTCAGAAGGAGTGGCGGTCAGCTGATGTAATTTGGTGTCTCCTTTTTTTAACAGAAAAAGATCTCCTTTTTCTTTGAGGATGAGTTGGTTGCCGCCCGGGGCTACGGTCGAATTCCGGAAAGAGGCGGAAACGCCTTCCGGCAGTTCATCCGTCAGGCTTTTTTCCTGGGACATATCGTAGGGTGATTCCTTTCCGGTCGTGGCGTTTATTTTAACGGCTTTTTCTTCTCCAGCTTTCATGAGCAGGTAATGTTCTTCATCGGCCCAGCCGGCGAAGCGCGGCATGGTTTGGGCCAGGCAGAAGGAGGTAAGGGTCATTACCAGCAAGAAAAAGGATATCTGCTTGAAAGTCATGGTGCTAATGTTTTTTATTGGATTAATGGATGCTTAAAATAAGTCAATCTCTTCAAGATAAAAAAAGTAAGCAATTGATGTTAGGCAAGGTTATTAATTTATCGTGCTTTTAAAAATTATCTTCAACTATTTTTAAAACAAAAAATTTTAATTGTTGATTTTTTAAAACAAATAGCTTATTTTTGTATCAACAAAATGTTTAAGCTATGGAACTTCAGGTGCTAGTCAGTAAAAAAGGAACTAAAGTCGTTACAGCTACTAATCTTCATGCCGCTTTGGAGTTGAACAATGATCACTACATGGCAAATATCAAGCGGTGGTTGTATGACATTTACGAGTTTTCCGACGGCATTCGGAAGCCGGAGAGGATGAAGGATTATGCGCCGCGTAAGTTGAAAGACCAGCCCATTATGGATGACTATTACCTTTCTGTTGAGCTCGCCAAGATGATTGCCCTCAATTCCAAGAGCAAGGTTAAGCAAAAGTATGCTAAGTGGTTGTATTCCATTGATGATCAGGTGGAAGAAGGCGAGTTGATGACGAAGGAACAGGTCTTTTCTGCATTGGAGCTGGCCAAGGCTATGAGTCTGGTTTCCTGTCAGGTGTCGAGTGAGCGAAAGCATTTGAAGTCATTTGAAAGAAAAAATGGGGGTGTGGCTAACAACTGGTGGAAGTATAGGGAGAGTATTCTGGGTTATTCAGCGGATCACCTTAAAGACCGCCTGGCGCTTCTTGGAAAAAGCACGAAGGGAAAAAGCCAGCGCCATATGCTGCTTATGTTGGACAAGTACGAAACGGTCCGGGCCGGTGTCATTGATTTGTTTATGGCCATGGGCAAAACGGAGCGTTATGCGGTAAAAATGGGGGATCTGGCTAAAAAGTTAGCAGCTGAACTTCAGCTGGAAATATGCGATGATCGCAAAGGGAGCAATATCTTTGCTGCTTCCGTGAATGAAGAGCTGATCAGAGAACTTAAGCACATAAAAGAAGGAGAGACTTTACTGGCCCTTCAAGCTAGCTAGTCTCAGGAGGAAGGGACAAATCTTAGTGTGTGTTCCTAAAGCTGGAAGCCATTAAAAACATACACTATGATTTGATTATTTATTGCTGTTGAGTGATTCATCTCATGCAAAGTGAACCCTGTGTAAGGCCAGTCATTTTCTTGTTTTTAGAAAAATACCTTAAAAATGGAGCATAATTTCATTATCCCGACACTCCGTTACACAAATGCAAAAGAAGCTATCGATTGGCTGTGCAGAGCTTTTGGGTTCAAACAGCATCTGGTGGTTCCTGGAGAAGAAAATCTCATTGATCATGCACAGCTTACCTTTGGAAAGGCCATGATCATGCTTGGTTCAGAAAGAGAAGATGCTTTCGGCCAATTGATCAAACCTCCTGCTCGTACCGGCGGCATGAATACTCAGAGTGCATACATTTTTGTGCCTGAGACAGCAATAGAAGATCACTATCGTCAAGCAAAATCAGCAGGCGCTGAGATCGTCATGGCGCTACGTGCAGAGGAATATGGCGGGCATCATTACGCCTGCAAGGATCCGGAAGGCCACCTGTGGAATTTTGGCTCTTATGATCCCTGGACTTCCCTCTGATAGCTGTTTGTTGTGCCCGTTAATTCGGCTGTGGAATTTGAGTTCCGCCAAAACTATATTCCCCCTGGTAATCGCCGCATCCTTGTAAGGTTTCCTCATAAGGCGTTTCGTTTGAGGTGACTTTTATGATCACCTGGTTGGCGTGTCGATCCCCTGTTTTACTATCCTGGCAGGCAAAGGGAAAGATCGTGACCATCAGATTCCAGGTGGCGGAAGTGCCGCGATATCTGATGGCTTCCGGGTTATTCATTTTAAAGGGGTCGGGAGTGGGGACGGTGAAATTGATGCCGGCGCCATTGTCTTCCGTTAATTCAAAAACCATTTGGTTGTCGAAATCCATTTTCAAATTCCAAGTGGGATTATTCCCGGAAGCAACAAATCCAAATTCAGTGCCTTGTCCTTCAGGCGCCTGGTTTTGCAGAGCAGCGTCTTCTTCTGAATTGTTGGAATTGGCCTGATCGTTCTGGCAACTAAAGAAAAAGAGTGCGAAAATTATTAGAAAAAAAGACGTTCTCATTCCTGTAGCTTTTTGATTTTTAATTTTGATGCAATATTACGATGAAAATGAGATTAAATGAATAATCAAAACGTTTAAAAAAAACCTCATTTACAAACAACTCGTCCTTCCTCCATCTACGACCACATTAGTACCCGTAATATACGCTGCTGCAGGACTGGCCAGAAACGCCGCTGCCGCCGCTATCTCTTCCGGCTCTGCAAAGCGGCCGAGTGGAATGGAGGCCTTCATTTGTTGCCCAACCTCCTCCATGCTGTCCCCGCTTTTTTCCGATTTGCTTTCAATGATGGCTTGAAGCCGATCAGTGTCGGTAGCGCCGGGTAATACATTATTGACCGTGATGCCGTAAGGACCAAGCTCGTTGGCCATCGTCTTGGCCCAATTGGCTACAGCGCCACGGGTAGTATTGGATACGCCCAGCCCTTTAAGCGGTGACTTTACGGAGGTAGAGATCACATTGATGATCCGGCCATAATCCTCTTTTTTCATGCCGGGCACCACTAATTGGGTAAGCAGCTGGTTACAGATAAGGTGGGCGGTATAAGCCTTAATAAAATCTTCGGGCTCAGCATCAATTAAAGGACCCGAAGGCGGCCCGCCGGTATTATTGACCAAAATGTGAATAGGCTTGGTATCCACGAGGCCGATGACTTTTTTTCTTAATTCATGAGGTTCAGAAAAATCAGCCGACAGAAAATCATGATCTTGCCCCTGTCCCTTGTCTAGTTCGTGAACAACATCCGTCATCAATTGGGGAGAACGGGAAACCAGGGTGACATTGGCGCCCAGCAGGGCCAATTCTTTAGCGATGGCTTTACCTATGCCCTTACTGCTTCCACAAACCAGTGCGTTTTTTCCTTGAAGACTAAGATTCATATGGCTATTTTTAAGGCTCAATGAAAAGCAATATAAACAAAATTCGGGATCGCTCATGCTTAAACGGCTCCTGTTTTGATGTATGAAGCCCAGGATATGCTTACTTTTGTAGTCCATTGATTTAAACGTTAGGAATGAACACATCAAAGCGCGTATACTTTGCCTCGGACTTTCACCTGGGGATTGATGCACGACTGACCAGTAAGGAGCGCGAGCGACAAATCGTCCGCTGGCTCGATAAGGCTGCCCGGGATGCAGCGGAAATCTATCTGGCAGGGGATATTTTTGACTTCTGGTTTGAATACAAAACCGTCATTCCAAGAGGATATGCCCGCTTGTTGGGGAAGCTGGCGGAACTTAGGGACGAAGGGTTGCCGCTGTATTTCTTCACGGGCAATCACGATATGTGGATGTTTCGGTACTTTGAAGAGGAAATGGGAATCCCCATTTATCGCGAGCCGATCATAAGGGAGTTTAACGGTAAAACCTTTTTCATCGGCCATGGTGACGGACTAGGGCCGGGCGATCATGGTTATAAGATTTTGAAGAAAGCCTTTGCTAACCGGTTCTGTCAATGGCTCTTCGCCCGCTTCCATCCGAACTTTGGGGTAGGGATGGCCAATTACTGGTCAGGTAAAAGCCGGACCCTGAATCCGGAACCTCCCGAATTCCTGGGGCCCGAAAAAGAATGGCTGATCATTTTTGCAAATGAAATGCTGGATTTGCATCCGCACATCGATTATTTTATTTTCGGACACCGCCATCTGCCGATCGACTACAGCTTGAAAAATAAGTCGAGCCGCTACATCAACCTTGGCGAATGGCTTACGTTTAATAGTTATGCGGTCTTTGACGGAGAGGATGTGCAATTGCATTTTTTTGAAAACGAGGGAGTGAAAATATATGGGAATTCTGCAAATTATTCGAATAGCAAAAATTAGCTTTTGGCTGCCGGCCTTTTTGTTTAGCCTCAATATGGCTGCACAAGAAGCGCCACAACTGCAACTGGTCGATAGCCTGCAGGTAAAAGGCCGGCTGTTGAAAGCCGATCGCCTCAACCAGCTCTATATACTTACGGAAGAAAATCAACTGTGGAAGACTGACCTTAAGGGGCAACCATTGTTTCAATTCAGCGACAATACGCTCGGACCGGTAACCGAAATCGATGTTTTCGATCCTTTTAATATTCTGGCCTTTTTTCGGGAATTCCAGCTGGCTCAGGTGCTGGACCGCACTCTCAATCCTAATACTTTTTTCGATTTTGCCTCCCTCAACCTGTTCAATGTCCAGACCATGGCGGCGGGTGTCGATAATACCGTCTGGCTGTATGATCAGCAGGAAGGCAAGATTTTCCAGCTTGATGCACAGGGTCGAACCCTCAATCAAAGCCAGGATATGGTCTTTCTGATCGGCCGGCGGCCTGATAGCGCCCGGCTGGTTTTTAATAAAAATGAACTCTGGTTGGTGGTTGACGGCGCTGGACTGTTGTGTTTTAATGCTTTTGGGCAATTCCATAAGAGATATCTCTGGGAGGAACCGATCGACAGGGTGCAGATATGGAAAGAAAAGTTGTTGTTTGAGTCTAACGCAAAATGGTACGTATTCAATCAATCATTGTGGGAAGTAAAGCCCTTGCCGTTTTCAGAAATTCAAGATCAGCACGCCAATATTCACTTCAATAATGATTATGTTTTTTTACAGAAAGATAAAAAAATATTGATCTATGAGATAAAATAATGGGTTGCCTGAAAAGCCACTTGTTCGATTGCATAGCCTGAAAAAATACCTTTTACACAACCCCTTACTTTACCGTTAGTCTACTTCTTTGCCTCCTTTCAACTTATCCTGGTACTCTTTCAGCAAATCCCAGTCGCCGTTAATGGCCAGGCGAGCCTGGGCAGGCCAGGTGGTGGCGTCGTGCAAGCGGAAAGAATCGCCGCCTTGTTCAAGAATTTCCTGAAGATGAGTGGCGGACGCTGCGGCAATATCCGCTACGGTTTTGATGCCGTTTTCCTTCAGCAGGCTTTCTATCTTGGGGCCTATCCCCTCAATGATCTTGAGGTCTTCCTGGGGCTCAGGCACATCAGGCAGCCATTCCGAAACTTCAGAATCGATCATGACATTGAAGGCTTCGGGGTTCTGAAGCTTGATCTGGTGAAGACTGGCCGCTTGTCCGACCCAGTCGTCTTTTTTGATGCGGCCTTCAAAAAACTGTATCTGTCTGGTTACTTCTTCTATTTTTTCGTCATCAAAGCGGCTGATCTGCTCGTAGGTGAAAATGCCGATATCGTTTAGTTTTTGTTCAATAAATGGCCCAATTCCTTCAATCAGCGTAAGGTCATCCTTGGGTTGGGCGGTAGTTTCCACCACCGGAGCCGGCACGCCGAAAATGGAGCGATCCTGTGGCGAATAAGGCCCGGACATGGAGGTCTCTGCAAAGCGGGGAGCACCCGTATGCAAGTCGGCGCCGTCTTGTGGAGCAAAATCGTCATCCTGCACCTCCGCTTTATCATTATTCTTTGTTTTGGCCGGAGACGTGAACTGATCCGATTTGAGGATATCCATCTCCCTTCTTAGCAATGCATTTTCGCTTCTAATGTTTTCCAGTTTTCTTTCCAGGGCATCAAGCCGGTCGTCCTGCTGATGGTCATGCTGATCAGAAAGATCGACAACCATCGGGCGCTCAGATAACGGAAGGTTCTGTGGGAAGCCCTCTCCCGCAGGGCGTTCCTGTTCTCCTTTTTCTATGGAAATATGGAGCTTCTCGATCTTAGACTTTAATCCGATCACCTGGTCATTCAGATCTTCAATAGTAGATTCATAAGATTGAGCGGAAGACTTGAGTTTGTCGTATTCCGAATTGAGCTGGAAAACCGTCTTGTGGAGCTTGCTGTTTTCCTCCTCCATTACGTTTAGCTTGCTTTGCGATTCCTGGAGCTCTTGCCTGATCTTTTTCAGTTCTTCTTCTTTTTGGGCATTAGTTTGTGTCAGTGCATTGAACTGCCCCTGCAGGTCGATGAGTTCTTCGTTTTTCTTCTCCAGTTCTTTTTTGTATCTGCGCACGGCGCCTGAGCGGAGCAGCGAGCCCAGCAAAATACCGAGTAAGAACCCACCCAGGATAAAGGCGAGAAAAATGAGGCTTTCTTCAGTAGTCAGTCCAGTCAGAAAGTTAGATAAGTTATCCATGTTTATTGGATCGGTTTAAATTGGAAAAATGGAATCAGAATCATCTCGTAATATATTTATTCTTTGCAAGGAATACAAAGAGAACAGGCCCTAATGATTTAGCCATCCGGAAGGATTTGAAAATTTACCCTCCGGTTCTTTTGCCGCCCCTCCGGCGTTTCATTCGTTGCGATGGGCTCCGTTTCTCCCTTGGAGTTTACTTCGATGGGAACGGTGATGCCGATCTTTTCTTTTAAATAAGTACGGGCGTTTTCTGCCCTGCGAATGCCAAGTCCCTGATTGTAACTTTGTTTGCCAATGCGATCGGTATGTCCCGTGATCAGGATCTTATTGTCGGGATTATTTTCTAAATAGGCTTTTACGGTATCCAGATAGGAGAGTAATGCCGTGCCCGGTTTAAAAACGTCAGAATCGAATTCGAAATTGGCGTCCGAGAAGGTCATGTTGGTCAGCGTATAAGAGAGGCGGCCGCTGGACTCCACCGTAGGGAAAATTTCGAAATCCAACGGTTCGGTCAGGGCTTCCGTGTCGCTAAAGCCGTAGTCCAGATCGACCCGCTCTTCACTGACCCCTCTTCTGACCAACTCCTTGCGGATATAATCGGCTCTGGCCAGGCCAATGTTCTCAAAATAGCCTATCGGTGCAGTCTCGCTGGGGCGATAAAGCGAAGTGATTTCCAGTGATTTATTGCCTTGTTTCTTCAGATAAGCCGCTACACTATCCAGGAAATTGCGGTTGTCGGCATTTAAAACAGGTCTGACTTCAGAGGAATCGAAAACGAATTGATCGTACCCTTCAAGAATAACAGTCTCTCCTTCATGTAAAGAAAGTGTCTTTGGACGGTTGATCACTTCTTCCTGCTCCTCACCGCAAATGCCCCTGACCTCACAGAAGAAATACCATCTGGCGCCCAAAGCGTAAGCTACAAAGAGAAGAAGAACCAGAAATGCCCTCATGGATAGATATTTTAGGTTTAAAGAGAAAGACGGCCGTCCGGCCGTCTTTCTCTTTATTTTTTTAGTTATCGAATAAAAATACAAAAAATCAACCTTTTTTACCGAATTTTACGCCTCGTTCGTCGATCTATTTAGAAAAGTAGGATGAGAAGTATATTATTTACCTGCATAATTTCGTCTTATAAAGTATCTGTTAGATAATGTTAAAACATGGCCGATTTTTATAAGGCTTTGTTAAAATCATGATCGGCGTATACTTTATAATTAAATTTGCAGCGGCAAGTCATTTTGTTATAACCTCAGATTAATGGTTGCACATATGGCAGTCGCTGAGTTGTTTACTTAAAATTGTTCTGTTAAAAACGTATTGAGATCGCTAAATAAAATTTACTTAGCCCCGCGCCAAAAGGAAAAGCAGATGTTAAGTGGGGGCAGGTAAAAAGATATATAGTTTTCTTTTGTGATTAGTTGACTTTTGTCGGGGTTGTTGATGCAACAGCTCCGGCTTTTTTTTTGACCAAATAATTCGGACAGCCCCATCCTTTTGTTTTGAAAAAACGAATGAGATCGCCCGGATTATTTTGTCCAAATGCATAAGTTTGTTATTTTCGGAGCCTATACAAATGGAAGACTATGAAGTTAAGATGCACAGAAAACAGCATCCGCTTGCGCCTTAGGAAGTCAGATGTAGATCAGTTGGCTCGCGAAAAAAAAGTAAGCATACAGATCGGCTTTCCAGCAGGCTCTTTTTTGACTTACGAGCTGTCGATCGGCGCAACCTCAAAGCTGTACGCCCTGTTCGAAAGCGGCCTGATAAGCATACAACTGCCGGAACAAGTCGCGCACCAATGGATCAGCACGGATGAAGTAAGCATTTCCGATGAATTGCGCCTCCCGAATGGAGCGGTGCTGTATATCCTTATCGAGAAGGATTTTCCCTGCAAAAGCCGACCCGATGAGGACAAAGCCGATACGTTTCAGGAATTGGTCCCGGAAGACGAACAGGAGGAAACTTGTTAAATCGATTGTCATGAAAAAATTCTTGGCTTTTTTCATCAGCTTACTTTTTTCTTTTTTCTGGATGTCCCACCTTTCCGCCACAGTCAAGGCGCCCGGAACTTATTACGTCCTGGCGCCCAGCGGACTGAACTTAAGAGTCTCCGCCGAACCGGCTTCTGATCGCATCACCACTATTCCTTACGGCACTAGAGTAGAGTTGACCGCATCAGCTAAGGATCAGAACATGCAAGTGGATCAACTGCCCGGCGGCATGGCGAAGGTGACTTACGGTAAATTGGAAGGCTATGTCTTTGACGGCTACCTTTCTCGTTTTCCGGCGCCCGTAAAAAAGGAAAGCACCGAACAATACGTGCAGCGCATCAGAGATGCCCGGCAGGGGGCTATGTATGAAAAATGTAGCCGCGACTGGGATGGCTATTATCAGGAAGAGGAGGCCATTACCATTTATCTGGAGGATTGGGCGGAGGCCTTCCTCCTGGCGCAACGCCTTTTTGAAATTCCTGAAAAGCTTCTTTTTCCTCAACTATCTGCTTCAGAATCGGAAAGTTTTTCCAATCCCGATAAAGAGGAGGAGGTCTGGGAAGATAACCTGACTGTCAGGAGGGATGAGCAAGGCCTGATCATCGGCATTAATTATTTTTATCGCCGGGAAGGCGGGGGCAGAACCGTGAATATCAGCCCGGCGCCCGATCAGAACGGCCTGCGACTGAGCCTTACTTTAATTGCAGATTGATTTAAAATTTCGTTAAAAAGTGCACCTTCAGGCAAATATGCATCAGCATAATTTCAATAATTGAAAATATATTTTTACCATTGCAAAAATCCTTAAAAGCTTCCTTCAACGCAATAGGATAGGTGAGATAACTACAACAACCCCGGCTTCTGCCCAAATATTCGAATAATAAGTTGGAAAAAAGGAAACTATGAAGTACGCCATTCTCGTCAGCGTTATTTTACTGGCGGCCGTTACTATTTTAGCGGTCAACTATCCGAAAACCGATACCGAAAAGATCATCCCCCAGGAAAAAGAGACCATCAACCCACATTTGAAAAAATTCATACACGATTATGCTACCGAACTGGAGCATACCTTCTGGGAGTCCGATACCCCAGGTGCTGCCGTTGTGATCGTCAAAGACAGCACGGTACTGCTGATGCGAGGGTTCGGCTATAAAAATGTGGAGCAAACCGAAGGAGTGGACGTAAATACCGTATTCCGCCTGGCATCTCTATCCAAAGGTTTTGCCGGTATACTGACGGGAATTATGGTGGACAAGGGCCTGATCGAATGGGACGACAAAGTCATGAGCTACCTGCCCGAATTTCAATTGAAGTCCAAAGACCATACCTTCCAAACCCAGATTCGCCACATCCTTTCCCATACCACCGGCCTGCCCTATCATACGCATACCCCGCTGGTGGAATCCGGAGCCAGACTTGAAGAGATCGTCCAGCAACTGGCGGACGTTCGACTGATCGGTCAGCCCGGAGAAATTTATGCCTATCAGAATGCCGTCTACGGACTGATGGACCCCATTCTGGAGTCAGCAACCGGTGTCCCTTACGCTGAATTAATGGAAGCTTACCTGTTCGATCCTCTGCGAATGAAATCGGCTTCTTGTACGTATGACGCCATTACCGCTCATAACAACGTGGCTTTGCCTCATAAAAGAAGATCCCACGGCTTTGTACCGGACGAGATCACCGAAAAATACTATAACACCATTCCGGCGGGCGGCGTCAACGCCAGTATTGCCGACATGGCTAACTATCTGCAACTGTTGCTGGGCAACCGGCCGGACGTCATGGCTTCCGAAACCCTGGATGAGATATTCGAACCTCGCGTCAATACCAAAAACAAGCGCCGCTATTTTCACGACTGGCCTTTTGTCGAAGAGGCGCACTACGGTTTTGGCTGGCGCATTCTCAAGCGAGGAGAAGACACCATCGTCTACCACGGCGGCTATGTGAACCGCTACCGCAGCGAGATTGCCGTCAATCGCCAGAAAAAGATCGGCATCTGCGTGCTGACTAATGCGCCGACCGATTTCTCCAACGATTGCATTCCTGACTTTTTCCAAAAATACGATGCTTATCAGGATTCCATCCAGGTTTGGGAACAAGAGCAGATGGCGGAGGTGATGGTAAAGTGAGCGGAAGAACTATCCTGATTGGGTTCAAAATAATCACCAGTAACAGAAATATGGGTTCATCAAAGAAGAAAGACAAACGAGCTGTTTTTTTTGAATTATGTTCTGGCAAGAAAGAACTAATGGAGACCAACTTTTGACTACTTGCCCCGCTTTTTGGTATTTTTGATCGTCAACGAACTGTTGACCAATTCGCTGAAATACGCTTTCCCGGCCACCCTGGAAAGAACGGAAACAAGCCCCCCAACCTTAACACTAAAAACAATTCCCTAACTTTATCCTTTAGCAAGAAATAAAATCTCCCCTTTTTGGCATAGGAACATACTCCTTTTTGTAAACCTTTTGTTACCCCAAAATATCCTCGCAATACTCCTGTCACCTCCTCCTCAAATTTTGACATTCCGCTTACCAAATTCCATTTTCCATCGTATATTCGCAGCTATCAATTTTTTCTGAAAGTTTTAAAAATTTGACTGTACGTTAAAAACCAGGCTTTTGCAA
The DNA here is from genome assembly GCA_964548175.1 of uncultured Saprospiraceae bacterium. Classification (GTDB taxonomy): domain Bacteria; phylum Bacteroidota; class Bacteroidia; order Chitinophagales; family Saprospiraceae; genus JANQPA01. The sequence goes on along the minus strand of CAZJQS010000003.1, from coordinate 54,977 downwards.
GGGTGTTCTATTAATGTCTTTGGAAGCTAATGATTCTTTCTATAAATAAAAGAGCTATGCGAATAACCTATCTCGTGATCTTTTTTTTTATCATCTGCGGGTCTTTCCTGAAGGCACAAGTAAAGATCTCAGGCCTCGTCAAAGATGCCTCTGAGCCCCTGATCGGGGCGAGCATCTTTTGTCCGGAAACAGGAACCGGGACCCTGACCAACGAAAGAGGCCGTTATGCCATCACCATAGAATCAGCAGAACCTTTTACGCTGGAATTTTCCTACGCCGGCTATGCACAACGATCTTTCACCTTTGACCCGGGCAGCGGCCAGACAGTCTGGGAGAACTTCAACGTCGAACTGGAAGTCAGCTCCGTTAACCTGAACCCCATCGTCGTGGGCGCTTCTCGTTTTGAGGAGCGCGTGCTGGAAGCCCCGGTGACCATTTACAAAGTCAGCAGCAAAGACCTGCTGTCCAATGGCCAGCTAAATGCCTATGAAGCGATCAGCAATATCATGGGCATCTGGTCGATGAGTTCCAGCCAGGCGCTGCCTTCCTACAATGCCCGTGGATTTTCTGATTCCGGTAACTTTCGCTTTAAACAACAGATCGATGGGGTGGATATGACTAATCCGATCGGTTTGGCCATCGGCGGAACCATGGGGGCTTCCGATCTGGATATTTCCAGCGTGGAGGTTATTCCCGGAGCGTCCTCGGCCTTGTATGGTTCGGATGCGTTTAATGGAGTCCTGAGGATGTATACGAAAAATCCCTTCGATTTTCCTGGACTAAGCCTTCAAACCAAAGTTGGCGCCACCAATCAGAGTGTGACGGGCACCCAGCCGCTTTTTGAGCAGGATATTCGTTTCGGGCATATTTTCAATGACAAACTGGCCTTCAAAATGGACCTTTCCTACCGCTCGATCTATGACTGGATCGGCGATGATCGTTCGGCTATCATCCCGGCCAGGCAGTACGACAACAGGGAACAACTGCTTGGCCAAAGTGTGGATGATCCCAGCGGTTACCTGGCTTTTGACGCCGTGCACAGGGTAGGGGATGAGTTTAGAAACGGCATCGGCACAGTGCCCTTCCCGGTCGAACTGACCGGACCTGACGGGGCGACCATCAGCCTGGGCGCGAACCAACTGGCGCGTTCTGGTATCTGGGAAGAGGACCTGTTTACCATCCCTGATTTTGCCAACAATAAAATGGAATCTTTCCGGGGGAATTTCTCCCTGCATTATCACTTTGCGGAAGATTGGGAAGCGTCCTACACCTATAAGCACTCCTTTTCCGACTGGCTCATCCGCTCGAGCGTGACCTTCCCCCAATTTGATTATCTGCAGCGCATGCACTTGTTTAATGTGAGCGGAAAGAATTTGAACTTCAGGGTATACCAGCACAAACTGGACAATTTCCGAGGCAGTTGGTCGGCGCCGAATGCAGCAGATGGCATCCAGCAGGCCATTCGTCCAAATGAACTGTGGGTGGCCGATTTCCAGGAAAGATACGCAGAGACGGGCAATCTGAGGGAGGCTCGTCAGTTTGCCGACCGCTTTATGCCGGGCGGCACAGCATTTAACCCGGAGGATTTCGAAGCCGCTCTGGCCGCCACCAGCAACAATACCGATTTTTCCGGCCTTAATTCCAATACAGTGATCGGTTCGCAGACGGTAGACTTCAGCAGCTACATCAATGCAGACCTGGATTACGATTTTTCTGACTATTTACCCTTCCAGCTGATCGCCGGCGCCAATTATCGCCGCTTCAATATTGATTCGGACGGCACCTTTTACAACGATGGCGAGCTCGGCTTCGGGGGCCCCATTACCGTCAATCAGATTGGTTTGTATGCGCAATCAACTAACTATCTGATTCCCGAAAAGTTGAAGCTGACCCTCGGTCTTCGTTGGGATGATCATCAGGATTATAAGTCAAACTGGTCGCCAAGAATTGCGGCTGTTTACCATTTGGATGAGGAGAGTAAACACTTTTTCCGCGCTTCTTTCCAGACCGGTTTCCGGAACCCGAGTATCCAGGAAGGCTTTTTCCGTTTGCAGCTGACTTCCGCCTTTACCAATGTAGGATCGGCGCAGCGTTCGCTCGACAACTTTGTTTATCAGGGGCGCACCGGCCAGACGTACACGATGGCCCAGATCATCGAGGAAGACGGACGCGGCTTCACCGCAGTGCAGCCGGAAAGAAATACGCTGTATGAAATTGGTTATAAAGGGTTAACTTTAAAAGACCGGTTGTTGATAGATCTGAATGCCTATTTTACCGAATACAGAGACTTTATCATTCGTCCGGTCATGGTCTTTCGTCCCGGAACACCAGATTTTCAATTATTCGCCATCCGCCAGAACCGCCAGGAGGCGGTGCAATCCTACGGTCTTGGCCTGAATGTAGATTACAAACTGACCGAAAAACTCCGTTTGGGTGTCAATTACAACTGGAACGACTTTGACAGCAATGATTTCACACCTTCCAATCCGGGTGTAGATGATGAGGTGGAAAAAGAAGCCTTCCTTCGGGAGTTGCAGTTTAATACCCCTGAACACCGGGTCGGCGTCTTCCTGACGGCCGGCAAACTGGGGCCCGGGCATCGCTTAGGTTTTAGTGCGGCCTGGAAGTATTCTTCTTCTTATCACTACTTTGCTAACTTTGGAGAAAACCGCATCCCGGATATCAATACCACGGACCTGTCGGTTTCCCTGGCGCTGCCGGAGTTGAATGCAGTGGTAAAACTGGGGGGAAGTAATGTATTCCAGCAGGAGTATACTTATATTTACGGGGGAGCTCCGATCGGCGCGATTTATTATTTGAGTTTCCTGTATCAGCAGTAGTTTTGGCGCGCTGATCTCGCAAATTTCGCAGATAATGATTTTAAAATTTGCGAGATCAGCGCACCGGAGAAATATTCAATAAAAACCCACTGCCTATGACAAAATCACCTGTCTTTTGGACCATCACCTTTCTGCTCATTATCTTACTGGCGCTTGTCGTAATGTTCTTCTCCGGCGCATCTACGTCCTCCGTATGGGGGTTACCCAACTGGCTTCTCTACTTTTTCGGGGTAGAAGTATTATTTTGCGTCGCCTATTATTTCTTCACCTGGCTTTTCTGGACCACAGAAGAAGAATAAATCCATCGTTAACTCATGCTGATCTACCTCATACTCTTTGGTTATTTAGGTCTGTCCCTGCTGCTGGCCCGTTTGAACATCAAAAAGCAGATCGAAGACGGCGCTCAATATTATCTGACTAATCGAAGTTTGAAGGGGCTTACCCTTTTTTTTACTTTGATTGCCACCAATTTCAGTGCTTTTTTCTTTGTAGGCTTTGCCGGTGAGGCTTACCGGGTGGGCTATGCCTATTATGCGATGATGGCTTTCGGGACTTCCATAGCGGCGATCTCTTTCTATTGGATCGGATCGCCGGCCTGGAGGCTGGGTAAGGAAAAAGGGTACATCACCCCCTCAGAAATGCTGGGCGATCTGATGGGCAGCCCGGTGCTGACACGCCTGACCGCCATTTTGATGATCGTTTTTATGGTCCCTTTTGTAGGCATACAGATCATCGGCGGCGGCTTGATCGTATCGGGGCTGACCGGAGGGGAAATACCTTATATTGCCGGATCGGCTTTGTTGATCGCCTTTATTTTGGTTTATATCTGGCGGAGCGGGATGTACAGTGTCGCCCGCCTGGATGTGACCAACGGCATTTTATTGATGACCCTGATCGTATTAGCGTTTGTTTTTGTCAGCCGTTCTTTAGGTGGATTGACTAATATTCACGAACAACTAATGGAGCGGCAAAATGCTCTTTTTTCTCCTGAAGGCGTCAATGATACCTATTCCCCTACGCTATGGCTCAGTTTTATGCTCTTGTGGATCACTTGCTTGCCTATGTTCCCTCAGATCTTTCTTCGCTTTTTGATGGCCAAAAAGGAAAGTAACTTTAGATATACTTCTTTTTTATATACTGTGGTGCCTCCCCTGTTATTCATTTTTCCGGTGGCTTTGGGGATCATGGGGCATTTGTCGTTTCCGGAGCTACAGGGTAAGGAAGCCGATCAGATCATTCCCCGCTTATTGACGATGCATTTACCTGAAGGATTAGGCGCTGTTATCCTGACCGGCGCTCTGGCGGCTTTTGTCAGTACGACGGACAGCACCCTTTTGGCGTTGAGTAGTCTGATCTCTCGTGATCTGTATAAGCCTTTGGTCAATCCGCAGCTGGACGAACAAGGTATGTTAAAAGTTGGTCGGATGAGTATTCTGGCTTTATGTCTAATCAGTTTGGTCATTGCTTATTTCCAGCCGGCTTCGATTTTCAGGATAGCCGCGCTGACCTTCTCGGGCTTATCGATCGTCTTTCCCGTCTTTTTCGCGGCTTTAAGATTGAACTACCGCAGGCCTGTGACTTCTATTGTCGCAATGATCCTGGGTGAGGTGACGCTGATCCTGTTTACCACTGTGCTGGCGGGACTGGCCGGAGCTTTTGAAGTGCTTCCGGTCGTGCCTGCCGTCCTTGTGGTTTTTCTGGTGTTATGGATCGGAAGGTTTGTTGAGAAAAATCGATAAAGAAACGGTGGCGTTCCAGAACGGAAGCCACCAGAAATTGGGATTAATTAATTCAGGGAGATCAGTATGCTCCCCTCACTAATTGTTGTCATCTGCTGTTAGGCCGGAAGGGCTTCGGACTATTAGTTCTTCTTTTTCATTAAGCCATATGTGTAATTCTTTGCTTTTAAGGTTAAATCCCATCAGGAATTGGCAAAGGAATTCATTGCCGAGTATCCCGTCCAGGTCAGGGCCGCTTACCAGATTGTTGAAGTGCCCTAAGTCGGAAGTAACTACATGGAAGGCATTAAACACAAGAAAAGAACACTTTGTGTTGTACATTTTCGATAGAGCGGTTACCTCCTTCTTTTTTCCGACAAACCTCAAGGTCGTTTTTTGCAAATAATCAAGATGATGAGCGATCAACGCTTCGGTTTTCGGGCGTAGAAGAGCAAGCTCTGAACCGGTATCCAGCCCCATTTTTAATTCATGCTGACCAACAGAAATGTCAAGGTAAGGGAGATGCCCCTTCATTTTCAAAGGGACGACCAACGAGGGCGCCTGGGCTGTGCTTTGTTCATCAACCCATTGTCCAATGTTGTTGGTTTCAAAAAGAAAGATGGTGCTTTTTTTAAAATCCAGGACTATCTCATAGTCCTTAAAGAAATCCAGAGGGATAAGCCCCAGCACCGGACAGGTCTGAGCAATCTTCAAATGTTGCAGGTCGATAACGATGGCTTGACAGGCTTTGCTTTTAAAGGCGTCCAAATTGATTCTTACGGTACGTGCTTTTGCAGTTTCAAATCGCTGATTGAAGTCTATCATAGATCGAACATGATCATAGTTATTCCCATCATCGAAATGATGCTCATTAATGATCAGCCCATGGGCGCCTGTATCGAGTATGAAAAAGCCTTCTTTTTCCTCGACGGTAGCCTTAATCAGGATTAGGTTATAAATGCTGAAGAAAGGAATGCTATATGACTGGGCATTCAATAAGCATACTAGCAAAACTGCAAAAGCAAAACAAAAAAACATTTCATCATTTCAGGGTTTTAGGGTTGAAGAATAAATAGGTGTTTTTTAAGGGTTTACAATTATTAGTACCATTTTATAAAAAAATGTTACCAAAGGTTCGCGATTTAATTTTTTTTTCCAATGGGATTGAGGCCTCAATGATTAGAGCGGCAGTAATTCAAGCAGATATCCGACTCCCAGCAGCAAGCTACTCAAGGCTGCGAGCTTAATGGCATTCAAACGAGCAGGTTTAATGTTTTCCATATTGTAATGCAGGCGGGTCCATTTGATTGCATTAATGCTAAGCGGAATGCCCAGCAGAGCGATCAGGCAACCTATGGGGAGTATTTGAAAAACAACACCTAGTATGATGGTTAGATAAGCGGCCACGTTTCCAAAGATCAAAACGTTCATACCCGCTTGTCGGCCGAAACGGACCGGGATGGATTGTTTGTCATGGGCCAGATCGTCTTCATAGTCGAAGATATTGCTGATTAGACCTACATTCATAGTGAAAATTCCGGGAGCTATGGAGGCTATTACAGGTTCCCATCCAGGATGGCCAGTGACCACGTAATAGGTTCCAAAAATGATCATGGGGCCGAATGCCAGGAAGATGACAATCTCGCCCAGTCCGTTATAGTTCAGGCGTAAGGGGGGAGCAGTGTAGAAAAAAAGGATGAAGGCGCCTCCCAGCGTTAGATACAAAACCGGCATGCCTACCTCCACCAGCAGATAGATGCCTATGGCCGCAGCTACTCCGGTACAAAAAACGGCGCTGAAAAGCACCTGCCGGATCGTGAGTTGCCCCTTAAAAAGGGGGCTGTCGTGAAACTTATGGTCCTTACTACCGGCATTGCCTGTCCGATAATCGTAAAAGTCGTCAAACAGGTCTGCCGCAGCATGCGCCAGCAACACTCCCAGCAGCACCAGTAATAGAAACCACCCGTTAAAGCGGCTGTCCTGCACCGCTATAACGCCGCCAAGTAATACCGGCAAAACGCTCATCACTAAAAAGGGACCTCTAACCGCCTTATACCAGATGAAAGCCCATTCTTTGATTTGTGTCATGTTTATTTTGATATTTAAATGGTAGTGCTCTTTTATCTTGACCCGCTTGTTTAAATAGCAGTGAAATTTGGCAGATTTCGCTGATAGCGCAAATTTTGAGATAATGATCTGAAAAACCTGCATCATTTGCGAGATTCCCGCCTGCTCCACATGGGGCGGATTCGGCGGGCAGGTGCGTGCCACATAATTCCGCCAGCCCTTTTAACAGCCAATAAAAAGCAATGTTTACAGCCCTCTTCCCGCCCCCGAACACCCTGTCCGAAATCGGACGCTTTTCAGATTGTTTAATTGCCTTAAGATATTGATTATCAAATACTTGTATTTTGGCATGCCGTTTGGATACCTAAAAGTAAAAAATGTACGAGAATGGACAGACCGGTTTCACAAAAAGTAAAAAGAGGAAGAATACTGAAACGCCTGGCCTGGTTAAGCGTTATTGCAGCTTTGATCGTGACAGCCGTTGTTGTTCTTCGGTCTAGCCTGAAGGCCTCAGTGGAGAAGGATCGGCTTCGCATTGCTGTGGCGGAAGAAGGGGATCTGCAGAGTACGCTGACGGCTTCCGGGGAAATAATTCCGGCTTTCGAACAAGTGCTGACCAGCCCCATTCCCGCTAATGTAGAGGCGGTGCTTGTCGATATAGGGGAGGAGGTCCGGGCCGGGCAATCCGTACTCTCACTCGATAAAGCGGCTACTTTATTGAGTTACGAGAAGATGAAGGATCAGATGGCCCTCCGGGAGAACACCATACGCAAGCTGAAGATCAACCTGAAAAAAAAGCTCAACGACCTGATCGTCCAGGATTCCATCAAAGCCTTACGTATCCAAAGTCTGAAAAATGATCGCGATACAGAGGTCGAGCTGATCGAATTGGGAGGAGGCGTTCCCTCTGACCTGGAACAGATCAAACTAAATCTCAGGATTGCCGAGCTGGAAAAGCGCCAACTCGAAAGTAATATCGAAATGGAGCGGGAAGCGGTCGAAGCCAGTTTGCGCGAAGAGGAAATACAGTTGAGCATAGAATCGCACGATCTAAAAGAGCTGGAGCGCAAGTTGGAGCTGGCGGATATTCAGGCTAAGCGGCGAGGTGTACTGACCTGGGTCAATGACAAGATAGGCGCCAGCATCAACGAAGGAGAAGTCCTGGCTCGCATAGCAGACCTGGAAAGCTTTAAAGTGCGGGGTACCTGCTCCGACATTTACGTGGATCAGCTGCGCCAGGGCATGCCGGTTATCGTGAATGTCAATGATATTCGACTGGAAGGAACGATCAGTACTATTCGACCGACGATCGAGAACAACATCCTGACCTTTGAGGTGCAACTTAAGGAAGACAATCACCCGAGCCTGCGTTCCAATATGAAAGCAGAGGTATTTATCGTGACAGCAGCCATAGAGAACACCGTCAAGGTAGCTAACGGCCCTGCTTTTAACGGCAAAGCCCGGCAGTACGTTTTCGTTTTGAATGGTGAGCAGGCCGAAAGGAGAGAAGTGGAGATCGGACTCACCAATTTTGATTTTGTAGAAATCACCCGTAATATAAAGGCAGGTGAGAAAGTGATCATCAGCGACCTGAGTGATTATGATCACCTGCCGACTTTGAAAATTAAGTAGCAATGTGTTTGGCAGCTGAGACAGCCTTAGCCTCTGAACACCCAAATCAGTATCATGATACAATTACAGAACATCGAAAAGGTTTACCAAACCAAGACCATTGAAACCCTCGCCCTGAGCAACATTAATCTGGATGTGCGCCAAAGCGAATTCGTCTCCGTCATGGGGCCTTCGGGTTGTGGGAAGAGCACCATGCTCAATATTATGGGCCTGCTGGATGAGCCCACCAGCGGCAGCGTCCGCATTGCCGGCCAGACCTTTGATCAGTACGGCGACAAAGCCCTGGCCAGGTTCCGCAATCAGATGCTGGGTTTCATTTTTCAGTCTTATCATCTGATCAATGACCTGTCCGTAATCGATAATGTAGAATTGCCCTTACTCTACCGGAAAGTATCCAGAAAGGAAAGGAAAAAACTAGCGGAAGAAGCGCTCGAAAAAGTCGGGCTCGGCAACCGGATGAAGCATTTCCCGACTCAATTATCCGGCGGGCAAAAACAGCGCGTGGCCATCGCAAGAGCCATCGTCGGCCGGCCGAAGATCATCCTGGCAGATGAGCCTACCGGTAACCTGGACAGCGTAATGGGCAATGAAGTGATGGATATCTTGCTGCAATTGAATGAAGAAGACCATACGACCATCGTGATGGTCACGCACGACGAGTCGGCCTGCCCTTCGCCCGGATCGAACATCCGGTTGCTCAAAAGGCAGCTTTGATCCGGGTGGATAACGCGGAAACGATTTCCATAAATGGTGTCAAAACGTATAAGTGCCAGAAGTTGCAGTTTCTCAACCGTGGATTCCATCGTCATTTTCTGATGATAGAAGAGTTGACCGAAGAGGTGCTTCAAATGGAGAAAAAAGCCTATGGCCAAGTTATTCGTATGATGGCGCACGAGGTTAATAACTCGATCGGGCCGATAAATTCAATTTTGGATTCTGTTTTGTTTTATAAAAAAGAGTTGAGAGAAGAACATCAGCAGGAATTCCAGGAAGCTCTCAGTACTGCCCTGGACCGTAACCAGCGCCTCAATCGCTTTATGCGAAATTTTGCGGATGTGGTGAGATTGCCTGAGCCTCATTTGGAACGCCACGACCTTAGAAAGTTGATCCAATCGGTGGTTCGACCATGTCACCTCAGGCCGGACAGCGTCAAATCGCTTTACATGCCGTCCTTCCGACGGCGCCTGTCTGGGCGCCGATAGATGTGTATCAGATGGAGCAGGTGTTGTTGAATATTCTTAAAAATGCTTTTGGGGCTATTGAAGAGGAAGGCGCCGTAGAGCTTCACTTGACGGCCTCTCCTATCCGGTTGATCATTCGAAACAACGGAACGCCAATACCTAAAGAGAAGGAAGCTTCCTTGTTTTCTCCTTTTTTCAGTACGAAAAAGGAGGGGCAGGGGATCGGCCTTACCTTAACCAGGGAAATTCTGCTGAATCATCATGCTCAGTTTTCCCTGCGAACCGGGGAAGATGTTTGGACCTATTATCAAATAAATTTGAATCATACCTGATTTCGGAAAGGGTTTTGAATGATTTTACTTTTTTTTACACAACCCCTGTATTATTGGCCTTTCTTTTTTCTACCAAAAGGTAACCCCCGTCGGGGTTCCATATGGGTAGACCAATTAATTATTGCCTGAAAGGCAGATACAAACCAACTCCGGGTAACACCCGGAGATTTAAAACAGGCTTCCAATGTGCCCTGAAAGGGCAAAACAAAATTTGAAATCGTTTGCACACTAAACCGACAACCTCATCTCATATTTACGGAGCGATCACGCCTGCCGCCCATTGCAGTTTCCACCAAGCTTTTAAATAAGTACTTTTAGTTTTTACCAGTTTGAGTTGCGATTCGATCAGCTTTTGTTCGCGAGTATTCAGAAGGAAGACCGAGCTTTCGCCGATATCGAATTTGATGCGTTCCGCTTCCAGTAGCCGCGCATAATTATCTACCATTTGGCTGAGCAACTGGATTTGGTTGTTGAGGTTTTGTAGTTCGAGGAAGTAATTTTTCACCTTGTTGGTGAGACTAATACTTTTTTGTTCTCTTTTCAATTCGGTTTGCGCGGCTTTTACTTTCACCTGTTCAAGCTTTCCTCTTGCTTTGCGGAAAAAGATGGGCATTTCAAACTGCAATCCCCATTTAAAATTTTGAGCGATGAGTTGGTTAAACCCTGCGGGTTGTCCTTCTGTGGGAGCTGCGTTCATGAGGTCCCAGCCATCTCCAAGGAAGTTATACTCTACGTTAAGCTTGGGAAGCAGTTGTTCCTTGGCCCAGCGTTGTTCGACGGCAAGTTGTTCGCGTTGTCTTTCGAGGTCGATCAGGTCAGGATGGATGGTTTCCAGGTTTTGGAGTAGTATCTGTTGTGCAGGAGCCTGCGGTAATTCGTTCGGGTTGTATTCTCTGACCGGCTCGTAAGTGCGCAGCAGCGCATTGGCCATGTCCTCGTCGCCTCCAAAGAAATTAGCCAGGTCCAGGCTGGCCTGCTGATAGGCTATGAGGGCGTCGTTGTATTCGTTTTGCCGGGATTGCACCTGTATGAAAGTTTCCAGGGTGTCTACTGCCGGCATGTCTCCTTGTAAGAACCCCTCCACGATGCCTTCGAGACGCTGCTGGGCCAGCTCTACGGCGTACTCAAATCTTTGCAGCTGATGATAAGCATTCCACCAATTCCAGTAGATGTCTGAGGCGGTGATGTAAAGTTCAGCGAGCCCTGCCCGGTAAAGGGCCTGGCTTCGCGATAGCTCAATCTCCGCCTGCTGTCGCCTGCTACGGGCTTCATCAATGCGAAGCCCCTGTAAAGCATTGACCTTAACGCCCAGGTTGAGCTGGCCGTTCTGTGGTACATTCAGCATCGGGTTGAGGAAAATACCTCGGGTTTGCTGGAAAGCAGCCTTGAATTCCACGCCCCAGGGAGTGGGGATCTTCAATCCTCCTTCCCCGACACCAAAGTAGTCTTTATTGTCAAAGTGCTTCTGATCCCAGCCGGCATACAGCTTCGGATCAAAAAGCCCCCGGCTTTCCAGCAATAAAGCCTTGGCTCTTTCTCTTTCCAGGGAAGCACTCCTGGCTAAAGGATGACTCTCTGCTATCCAGGCCTGAATGGCATTAAGGGACAACGGCTTCAGCGTGTCCTGCTCCTGCCCATAACCTGTACAAAGGCTTGCTAAAAAAAGAAAAACCGCAAATATGGAATGTAAAACTTTCATTTTCCTTTTTATTTCCCAAAACGTAAACACCCAATAACTGACCGCCGGCGACCTACTTCACTGACTTCAACGGCGCTTTCATTTTTGGAGATTCCACCACCACTTCAGGGCGATAGAAATCTGGCGGGAAGCCGTTGAGCTGGCGCCAAAGTTCGTACCAGAGGGGCACATTTTCCAGCAAGGCGATACCCTGAGCGCCGCCACCGATCTGGAGGGCGTCGGGCCAGGGCTTTTCTTCCGTATTGGCGGCCACCAGAATACGGTATTTGCCGTTGTTGCTGATGACCCGGTCAATTGCGAACACCGTTCCGCTGTACGTGCCGAAGGACTGTGAGGGCCAGCCCGAGAAGATGAAAGCCGGCCAGCCGTCGAAAATGAACCGGACTTCCTGGCCGGGAAAGACCAGCGGCAGATCCATCGGCTTAATGTAGAGCTCCACAGCAAGCTGCACATCGAAGGGCATGATACTGGCTAATTCGGTTCCTGCCTTTACTGTTTCCCCAATTCCCGCTTTTAGGGTTTGAACGATGTAACCGTCCTGAGGAGCGGTGATGTAATAAAAACTTTGCCGGGTAGAATAATTCGAAGCCTGTATTTTCAGCTTGTCGATAGTCGATTGCGACTCAAAAGCAGCTGAAAGGGCGCTGAACCGGTCCGATTGTGACTTGGCGACCTTTTGATCATAGTTCGCACGAACGGAACTCAGGTCAGTGCGGGTAATATCCAGTTCATTACGGCTGATGTCCAGTTTGTTTTCCGCTTCGGTCACTTTAGTGATGCTGGATTGGTATTTTTCTCTCTTTTCTTCCACATCAGCTATCGATTTGATGCCTTTATTGTTCAACTCGACGGCGCGGTTCAGTTGTCTTTCAGCGATCTGAAAATCAATGCGGGCCTGTTCGACGCCGATACTGTCCGAGATGATCTTAAGTTTTACCTGTTGTATTTTATTCTGAAGCTGATTGATCTTAAAGTCTCTTTCCTGTTGTAGTGCTACCACTTGCCTGGCCAGTGCCTCGGCTTTTTCCAGGTAAGCCGACTGGGAAGACTGCTTGGCCGTTATCTGGGATTCTGTGCGGGGCAAGAGTTGAGGGTCCGCATACTCGGTCTTGATCTCCGAGATGAAAGCGATTGTATCTCCTTTTCTGATGGCCTGTCCTTCCTGGATGAACCACTGCTCGATCCGGCCGTCGATATTCGACTGCATGGTCTGCGGCCGCTGCTGCGGCAAGAGGGTAGTGATTTTGCCTTTAGACTGGATGTTCTGTGTCCAGGGTAAAAACAATAAGGATATGGCTGCGATGATAATGCCGATGATCCACCTTGCAATAGTGCGGTGGCTTTTTGACAAATGGTTGGCTTTGAGGGAGACGAATTCTTCGTCCGGTATTCTTTTCTGAATGCTATTCAATGATATGTTTAACATGGCTTTTTTTTTAAGAATCCTTAAAAGAAAACGTTCTGCTTAGTCTATCGTTCGGCCTTTTCGTCCGGACAACTGATCCGGCCCATTGGCGTGGTGGGGGAGCAGGGTGTGAGGAGAGGCAAAAATAGGACCATAGTGCTGACTTAAGCGAATATGATTAAAATGACCTTTTTCCACGATTTTTCCTCTTTCCAAAATAACGGATTGATCGCAGTGTTGGGCCACAAAAGGATCATTGGAAACGATGATGAGCGTCCATGGGGCGTCCTCAGCTGTCAGAAGTTTAACCACAGATTCATAGGTGTTTCGTTCGAGATTATGTAAGCCAGCCTCCACGACGACCAGCTTGGGGTTGCCCGCAATACAGCGCGCCAACCTGATTTTAGTCTTGATGTTTCCGGAAATGTTTCGTCCTTCAGAAATGAGCTGGGTATCGTATCCATTAGGGAGGCGTTCCACAAATTCACTCAGTCCTACTTTCTGGGCTGCTTTAATGGCTCCTCTGAGGCTTACATTTTTGCGTCCCAGCGTAATATTATCCATGATAGAGCCGGTGAAGATGGCTGTTTCGGTGCCGAAATGGCCGATATTTCCTCTCAGATCGATCAGGTTAATGCTCCTGATGGGAAAGCCGTTGTAAAGAATATTACCTTGAAACTTATTGAATTGTCCAAGCAGTAACTCCAATACTGTCGACTTACCGGCGCTGTTATAACCTGCAATATTGATCTTTTCTCCAGGATTGATGACCATGGAAATACCGTCAACGGTGGGGGTGCTGGCATCGTCAAACTTGAAGTAGAGATCTTTCATTTCCACCTTCAATTTTTCGCCGTTATCAATTTCCTTGAACTTCAGTCCTTTGTCCGATTCCAAAGGAAGATCCATCACATAGCCGATCTTTTCCAGCCCGGTCAGTACGTCATAGATGGTTTCCATACTCAGAATGAGTTTTTCTACGGAGGCAATGACCAGGATGATGACGATCTCGGCGGCTACAAATTGTCCGATATTGATCTGGTTTTGGATGACCAGGTAACTACCCAACAACAGCAAGCTACCCGTGAGTACTGTTTTCAGCCCAACCAGGTTACCGTACTGGATCAGCAGGATCCTAAAGTGTCTCTGGCGGCTGCTCAAATAAGAGCAAACCAGGTCATCGGTCTTTTTCAGCGCCAGGGGAGCTTCACCGAACAGTTTGAATGCAGGAATAGTACTGGCCAGATCTTCCAGCCAGTGGGCTACTTTGTACTTGTACTTCGATTCCTGAAGGCTCGTCTTCAAACCTGCCGAGCCGGTAAACCAAAAGATGCCGATTAAAAGCACCATCAGAACCAGCCCGAAAAAGGCAAAGAAAGAATGGTAAAAGGTAATAAGCAAAAGACCAAATGCTATTTGCAGTACGGCAGTCGAGATATCGATCAGGATCTTGGGGAGTCCTTTCTGTAAGGTCACCGTATCAAAAAAGCGATTGACCATCTCCGGAGGGTAAGCCTCAGAAAGGGCGTCCATGTTAAGCTTTGGAATGCGATAGGCAAAGTCCAGAGCAGAACGGGCGAAGATCTTCCGCTGTATGTTCTCCGTTATGCTGATCTGCATGATCCTGAGAATACCCGAAAGCATAGAACCCAGCGTTACTGCTACTACCAAAATGATGAGTGAGGCAGACATATTTCCTCCTGCGATCAAACCGATGATGGCCTGCACACCGAGCGGCAAGCTTAGGGTAATAAACCCTACCAGCAACGCGTGGAGGTAAATATATAAAATAGATTTCTTGTCCAGTTCCAGCAACTTGAAAAAACGCTGCACCGGAGGGATCAAAATAGGTCTTTCCATGACACGACTACTTTATCAGTACAATAAGCAAACGCTTGTTTGCTTTTGAAGTTCTTGGAAATATATCTTTCTAAAGTTAAAGATTTTTAAAATATTATGCTCGCTCACCCAATCTGTTCTTGAGTTGCTTACGGGCAAAGTAGATGCGGCTTTTTACAGTGCCTAGCGGAATGTCCAGTTCCTGGGCGATTTCGTCGTATTTATACCCCTCTACATGCATGAGCAGGGGTATCCTGGCCCAGTCTTCAATGTCGGTAAGAATGTTCTGAACTTCTTCCACCGCTACCCTTAATTCTCCGGTATTATGAACACTGCTGTTGCCGGAATTGAGCAGGTAGTTGTTATTGGTGCTGTCGTTAAGTATTTGACGCCGCTTGCGCTTGCGGTAGTCGTTGATGAAAGTGTTGCGCATAATGGTCATTAGCCAGGCCCCCATATTAGTGCCCTTTTGATACATCTGACGATACTTAAAGGCTTTTAGCGCCGTATCCTGAACCAGATCACGAGCCGCCTCCTCGTCCTTGGTCAGCTTCAGAGCAAAGTTCATTAACATCGTCTGTAAGGCGGTATATTGCTTGATGAATTCTATTTGTGACATATCGATAGTTTTTATAGCACAATAATATAACTTTTCTACCACAAATAATAGCTTTACTATTATTTTTTATCGTTCTACAATCAAACACATAAGTATTTATAAAGTTTTAAAAAAGGTTGTCCGGGGTGAAAAAAATGAAAAAGGCAGGTTTTATGCGGCTTGCCGGGATATGCGCCGAGGCGGCTTTTTGCGTATATTTACCCGGAACGGAAAGGAAGAAAAATCGATAAATGGAATGGCCTACTACCATAAAAGGATTCAAAGCCTACCTGCTACTCGAAAGGTCGCTCTCTGAGCATACGGTTGAGGCTTATTTAAATGATCTGAAAAAATTGCAGGATTTTCTGCAGCTTCAGCACCAGCCTCTTCTGCCGGCTGATCTCCGTCTGTCTGACCTGCAGAACTTCCTGATGTGGCTGCATCAGCTCGGGCTAAGCGCCCGCTCGCAGGCCCGCCTGATCTCCTGCCTGAAAACTTTTTATAAATACCTGCTCCTGGAAAACCTGGTAAGCGAAGATCCAACCGCCTTGCTCGACGCCCCTAAGCTTTCGAGAAAAATCCCGGAAGTGCTTTCTTACCAGGAAATACAACAGATGCTGGACGCCATCGACCTGTCTGCCGATCATGGCGTCCGGAACCGGGCTATGCTGGAAACCCTCTACGCCTGCGGACTGCGTGTCAGCGAGCTGACAGAACTGCGAATAAGCAACCTTTTTCTGGATGTGGGTTTTATCAAAGTCGTAGGAAAAGGCAACAAAGAGCGTATTATCCCCATCGGGGATTCCGCTGTCAAACATATCCGGCTCTATAAAGAGGGCATCAGAAGACCTCAAAGAAACATCCACCCGGATCACGAAAACATCTTATTTCTGAATCGGAGAGGAAAAAAGCTCAGCCGTGTCATGGTTTTTAATGTCGTAAAAGAACTGGCGGCAGCAGCAGGCATACAGAAAAATGTCAGCCCCCATACCTTCCGACATTCTTTCGCAACGCACCTTATCGAAGGGGGCGCCGACCTTAAAGCCGTCCAGGATATGCTCGGCCATGAATCCATCCTGACCACAGAGATCTATACCCATCTGGATACCCAGTTCCTGAGAGAAACCATTTTACAATTTCATCCCTTGAATAGAAGGTAATCTTTAAGGAAGCCTTAGACTATTTTTCAACCCCCATGCGTTTGGTATAACGTTAAATTTCCATGCTCTCCCCTCACGGCGGATTCGACAGCCTGCTAAAAATATCTATATTGCACTCCAAAAAAGAACAAATGAGGGTACGTTGGCATGGAGTCGGTCTGCTGCTTTTATCGGTATTCTTCCTGCAGCATTGTGCAAACCCTATTGCACCGACCGGAGGACCGAGAGATGAAACTCCTCCACAATTGGACACTGCTGAATCTACATCCAATTATCAAACGAATTTCGAGAAGCAAACCATCCTGCTGACCTTTGACGAGTGGGTGGTCCTGCAGGATGTTTTTAATCAGGTCGTCGTGTCGCCGCCACTGGACAACCGACCGCAGGTCAGCATTCGAAAAAAAACGGTCCTGTTTGAATTCGCAGAAGAAGAGGTCCTCAGAGAAAATGCTACTTATACCATCAATTTCGGAGAGGCCATCAAAGACCTCACGGAAGGAAATCCGGCGGACGGGCTGCGCTTCGTTTTTTCCACCGGCGATTTTATCGACTCCCTGACGGTAGAGGGGAAAATTGTAGACGCCAGAACCGGCGAACCTGTAGAAGGCGCCCTTTTTAATATGTACGATGAATTACAGGATACGGTCGTCCGGACCCAGCGTCCTTTCTATTTTTCCAAAACCAATAAAGATGGGCGCTTTAGGATAGAAAATATAAAATCGGATACCTTTAAGGTATTTGCCCTGAAAGATGCCAACCTGAACTACCTGTTTGATCAGTCTTCCGAATCCATTGGTTTTCTGGACACCTTAATCATCCTGCCCAGAGATATGGATCAAAGTTTCGAGCTGCAGCTGTTTAAAGAAGAACCCCCACTAAGGCTGGAAAACGTGCGGGCTAATCGCTTTGGAGTCCTTCGGTTGAAGTTTTCTAAGGAAATTCCCCGGCTTTCTGTTAATACGAGTATCCCCGGCAAAGAAATTGTTGAAGAATACAAAAAGGATTCTCTTATCCTCTGGTATCCTGAAGAAGCTGCCGGTAGCTGGGAGGTGTACCTGGCTCTGGATACCATCTTTGCAGATACGATTCAGGTAGACTCCATCCCCATCGCCCCCTTTTTACAAAAAAACACGTTCAAATTCAGTACTGTCCGATCTAATAATCGAGCCACCACCATAGTCCCCGGTAAACCGCTTCGCTACGAAATGAATCACCCTGTAGGGGCCGTTAGCGGGGAGTTATTCCAGCTGACGGAAGATACTATCCGTAGGAGCGTTATCCCGACCGTTACTACCGATACCAATGATATTCGTGTATTGAAGGTGACTTACCCTTGGCGGGAAGGTATTCCTTACCGCTTGCGGGTGCTGCCCGGCGCTGTTACCGATATCTATGGACTTAGCCTGACCGATACGTTGACGCGTATGTATATAGCCGGCTCCAGTAAAGACTTCGGCATCCTCAACCTCTCCCTAACCAATATGAACCCGGATACCAATTATGTGGCGGAGATCTACTCCGGAGGCAGCACGCTCATCGAACGTATCCAGATTTCCGGCCGCTCGGAATATACCCAAACCTTTCAAAACCTCAATCCGGGTAAGTATGAAGTCCATTTAATCATTGACCTGAACAGAAATGGTCAATGGGATACCGGTGATTATGACCTCAAACGCCAGCCCGAACCCTTTTTCGTAAAACCCGTCGAACAACTCAGAGCCAACTGGGAGGTGGACGCTAATATCGACTTTTCTCAACTGGAATAAGAAGCCCTCTAAATACGATTCATCCTTCAAAACGTACGAATTAGATAAATAACTAAATTTTTAGTCAAAAAACTAATCAATTAGTTGTTTTTTATTTTTTCACCCATTACCTTTGTAAGGTCAAAAAGATAAAATATGCGTTACATCAGCCTTTTTGTCCTATTGACGGTTGCATTCAACGGAGTGCAATCGCAGACTACCGACAGTTTGAAGCCCGAAACGTATCAATTGTACCTCACCGCCCTGGATGACATCAGCGCCTATCAGCGATACCTGAATACCGGTGATGCCCGGTTTCAGCAATACACCCGGGGCAGAATGAAACAGTTAAGAGAGATTATTCATTTTCAAGGGAATTAAAGCACCAGACCATCAAAGTTATGCAACCACAAAAATTAACCAAAGCTGAGGAAGAGATCATGCAGATCATCTGGGAACTGGGGCCCTGCACCGTCAGCGATGTGAGGGATTATATCCATGAAAAACTGGGACAGAAGAAGCCTCCTCACAGCACCATTTCCACCATGATCCGCATTTTGGAGAAAAAGGAGTTTCTGGACCACAAAGCATACGGACGCACCTACGAATATCGTCCGATCATCACAAAAGAAGAGTACAGCAAGTTTTCGCTGAACAACCTGGTAAAGGATTACTTTGACGGCTCGATGAAAAGCCTGGTGTCCTTTTTAGTAGAAGAAAACGACCTGAGTCTGTCGGAATTGAATGATCTGTTAGATCGATTGGATAACGCAAAAGAAGACCAATGATCGGATACCTGATAGAAGTTAGCATAGGCTGGGCCTTGTTTTATGGGCTGTACCATTTGGTGCTCCGTCAGCTCACTTTTTTTGCACTTAACCGCTGGTACTTGTTGGGGACGTTTGTGGCAGCGCTGTTACTGCCGCTGGCTCCTCCCATTTGGGGCCCGCCGGCGTCGCCTGAACAGGTCATTTCTGAAGCCATTCCATTAGAACTGCTTCTGCTTTATCTGGATCAGCCGGGACCGGTAGAGGCTGCACAGCCTGTCGGCTACTCCATCAATTGGTGGATGGTAGTTTATTGGATAGGAGTGGGGATTATGGGCTTAAGGTTCCTGACGGGTATGATGCAAATAGCCCGGCACTTTCTTCAGGGGAAGCAATTAAAAAAAGAGTTTTACTACTTGGTGCTGACCCGTAAAATACATCAGCCTTTTTCATTTTTGTTCTGGATTTTCTGGGGGCGTCAGCTTTCTCTTGACGATCCAGACGCCAGACATATCCTGAAGCATGAAGAGGCGCACATCAGGCAGGGACATACGCTGGATGTGTTGATAATGGGTATGATCGCCATCCTGGCCTGGTGCAGCCCCCCGGTTTATCTCTACCGTAGAGCCCTCAAGAACAATCACGAATACCTGGCGGACGCTGCCGTTGTACAGGAATATCGATTAAAAGAATATGGCCATTTACTCATCAGGCAATCTTTGTCCGGACCAAAGATTGCGCTGGCAAACCATTTTTTTCATTCTAAACTTAAAAAGCGAATCATTATGATGACGAAAAAGAGATCCTCCCGGCTGGGCTTGCTGCGATATGCGCTGGTCCTTCCGCTTTCGGCGCTGTTGGTAATGGCCTATACTTACGAAGAACCCTACGAACTGGATGAGTTGCCTATTTTTACAGGGGAAATGCCTGCATTGCTGATAATCAATGAGGAGGAAACGGTGGATAATCAACCGGCGCCTGATGAATACCTGTCTGAAGGAAAGCCCGATCTTGAGAAGGTTATTAAAGAAGAATTCCACGGCCTTCCGGAACTTGCGCCTAGAATGGCAAAAAAACTGGTGATCAAACCAGTAAGGACCGCTCCGACAGACACCATAAAGCCGCAGCCCTTAATGGTGCTGGACGGCGCGGTAGTCTCCAAAGCAGTCGTCAATGATCTGTCACCCGACAAAATTGATAATATCCACGTACTGAAAGGAGAGGAAGCCTACAGAAAATACGGCGATAAGGGTATAAATGGCGTCATAGAAGTATACACTAAAGATTGGAGTAAAAAAGATCAGAAAAGCTCTTCCGAAGTGGATCAGCCTGCTACGGGAGGCAAGGAACCCTTATTTTTCCTGAATGAAGAAGAAGTTAATGAAAACATCATCAACGAAGAGGATAAATCAGAAGAAAGACGACAGGAACTGCTCGAGCCGGTTTTTGATAAAATTAACCCGGCTGACGGATCAAGAGTGCAGATTTACCAATCGCAGGATGATCCTGATGATAAAACGGAATTTAGAGTAAAAAACGACAATGGAGACAGCCAAACAGGGGAGATCTTAAGAAAAGTAGATAAAATGCCGGCCTTTGAAGGCTGTGATGACAGAATAGGAGAGGGTGGCTATGAAGGTTGCTCTAACAAAAAAATATTAGAATACGTGGCCGCCCGCCTCCGCCCACTGGTGTTGAATAGCAAGGAAAAGATTAAGAAAACCGGCGTAGCAGAGTTCATCATCAGCAAATCAGGGCATGTCGGTCAGGTAAATATCCGCCGTTCAATTAGTGAGGAGATAGATCGTGAAATTGTGAAAATCATACAGAGCATGCCGCCCTTTACGCCCGCAAAGCAGAATGGTAAGAAAGTCAACGTATGGATTACCATACCTATTTCTTTCAATACCGAAATAGCTGTCGCTCCGGCTGGAAGCCGGGAAGCCGAGATGGCAAAAAAGCAGGCATTGGAAAAGCAATTGTCTCGCTCAACATTATCTTTGCAAGAATTTAGCGCAACGCCAAATCCCACTCGTGGATTATTGCATTTGCGGTTTAAAGGGGCCCAAAAGCCCACAGTACTTCGGGTGGTGGACGCAGGCGGCAGAGAAATTTTGCGAGAACAGCTGAACAGCTTCAATGGTTTGTATGACGATTACCTGGATTTGACCGAGGCGCCCGGCGGCATGTTGCTGATCAGCATCAGCCAGGGGGAGCAGGTGTTTAATCATAAGGTTATTGTGCAAGACTAATCAGGTGGAATCAGGCGCCAATAAGCCGGCGCCTGATTCCGTTGCCTTATTTTGTCGGTTGTAAATTGTTAAAATGTTATAGTTTTTTTGGAGTCTGATCATTGTTTTGTTTATAAATAGTTGATTTACAATGATCTTAAGTTTATTGCTTTATTAAAATAAGCCAATCACCCGACTTTTAGCAAGTTAGACCGTTTACTTTTGGTTAACTTTTAAAATTGATTTGCTTGTATTAAATCCGGCATATTTACATATTTGTATTTGATGGTTAGTATTTATTTTTGAAAAAAAGTACTAACCGGTCGGATTCTACAAGTGAACACAAAAACAAGGGCCTTTCCTTACCTACAGTAGGGAGAGGCTTTTTATTGATGGGATATCATTTTTTTGTTGAGTTGTTCCAGCATTTCTTCTCTTAGGCTTGTCCCTTTGGTCAATGCACCGCACCAGTAATCTAAACGGTAATGCTTGAAAGAGGCCATGGTAAGGTCTTCTGAAAATTTTTTCCGGCACTCTTCTTTCATTTCTTTTGCGATGATGGCTTTTTGGTCTGGGTATTTAAGGAGTTTTTCCAGCCAGTTAATCATACTTTCGAAGAAATCCACCGGTTCTTCGGCGAAAACGCGTTTGCGCCGTATGCGCTGGATATGGTGCAATAAGGTATGGGTGTCATGAGCTTCATAGTGAGACAGCAGGTCGAGCAGGGTGAAAAAGTCCTCGAAATAGGCTTTTATTTCTTCATCGGCCTCGTTGATGACACGGAGGTAATACTGGACTTTAGAATGGTTGTTTTCAAACAGTTCCGAAAGGATGACATATATGAAGGAGATGACGGAAATCCGCTCTCCCTTGATGTTGTTCTTTTCTGTGAAAGCTTCGATCATTGGGCCGTAATCAATAGTGATGGTTTTAAACTGGCCCTGCAGATAAAGCATTTGTAGTTCGGAGTAATAGAAATAGATCAGTTGAGGTACTTCATGAGGTGTTTTTTCACTGATAAACTTTTTGGCCTCTTCCACAACCCGTTTTACTTCCTCATATTTCTCTTCTTTCAGGCAAAAGTTCATATAATTTCGAAGGACGGCGATGTAGTTAAAGGTGAGGCTTTCCTTGAATTGAGGAAATTGCCGGAAGAGTTCTACGTTGTTCTTCCTGGCTTCGAATTCGAGCGCGGGTTTTCCCAGGAATTGATAGATGACGGACAGGACGATATTGCGTGACAGGCTGGCGCGAAAAGTCAGCCCTCCTTTTTCATGTACGGGCAATTCTTCTGTTAGGATGCCTTGCAGCCATTGATGATCTTCTTCCGGGATGGATGTTTTATGATAGAAGGTTTTTTGATAATCGATCAGTTTATGGCCGATCTGGGAAATATTTACCTGTTGGTTAAGCTTGTGGAGATAAACATCCAGTTCTTTAAAAACGGGATGCAGGCTGATCCCGATCTTATCCATAGAAATATTCAGCAAGCGGAATTCCAGGTAGGCGATCTCCACCAGGTAGGAATATTCTTCGTATTGTTGGCTTATTTCTTTGATCTTTTTGAGATGGTCGGCCGCGATATCATATAACTTTTTGCTCATCAGCAATTCAACCTCTTCGAGTCCTATGCGTATTTTGCTGAGAATATTTTTTTTGGCGTTGTAACTGCTTAGCGATTTGAGAAGGCGTTCATAGAGCCTGATTTTGTAGACTTTCAGCTTCTCCGCCACTTTTTCCGGAAGGAGCTCTTTTAGCTTTTCCTCGTCGTATGTTTCTAATTCATTTAGTAAGTCGTATATCAGGGTTACGGCATTTTTTTGAAAAGCAAAATGCATTTTAAAGTAGCGCTTTTCTGCCGGTGTCATGGCTTTGATCAAGCGAAATAGCTTATTTTTTGGTTTATTCACAATACATCATAAGTTAGGGCCATCTGAAAATCAATCCTTCATCGGGACAATCGGTTTTGATAAACAGTTCTTTCTGGTGCTGCTAATAATGTACACTTAAAAACAATAATTAGCAACCGGGCGCCTTGGAAAAAAATAATTAGAGGCAACGTATAAACATTTTCCACAATAAAGGTTTATTTCCTTACACCACTGCGTGGAAATCCGGCGAACGGCGCTGTAGGACGCACCGCCAGGGAAAATCATTCAAAACTTTATTCCAATCACGCACGAAGGTAAAGTTTTGTACCTTTGATTAATATTGGATAAACTGAAAATGGTGTAAAAAATAAGCCGTATGGTGAAATCGTTGAATACGATCAAAAGCCCGATAGAAGAAGAACTGAAGAAGTTTGAAAGTCATTTCAGAACCTCTATGAACAGTGCAGTGCCTTTGCTGGACCGGATCACCTATTATATTGTTCGC
This sequence comes from uncultured Saprospiraceae bacterium, assembly GCA_964548175.1. Lineage (GTDB taxonomy): Bacteria > Bacteroidota > Bacteroidia > Chitinophagales > Saprospiraceae > JANQPA01. The sequence continues at coordinate 31,387 of CAZJQS010000003.1, read as the reverse complement.
AGAAAAGGTAAGCAAGTCAGGCCAATGTTCGTTTTCCTGGCGGCCAAACTTTGCGGCGAGGTAAAAGAAGCGACTTTCATCGCAGCTTCATTGGTCGAGTTGTTGCATACCGCCACTCTGGTGCACGATGATGTAGTAGATGACGCCAGTACCCGGAGGGGTTTTTTTTCGATCAATGCGCTATGGAAAAACAAGATCGCCGTTCTGGTGGGGGACTACCTGTTCTCAAAAGGAATGTTGCTGGCTCTGCAGAGTAAACAATACCGACTGCTGGAAATCGTTTCGGACGCCGTTCAGGCTATGAGCGAAGGAGAACTGCTTCAGATCGAAAAGGCCAGGAGGTTGGACATAGAAGAGAAAATTTACTACGACATAATTCGTCAGAAAACGGCTTCTTTGATTGCCTCCGCTTGCAGAGCGGGCGCCGCCTCCACTACTAACGATGAGGAGGTCATAGAGAAAATGCGCCTTTTTGGAGAAAAGATTGGGCTGGCTTTTCAGATCAGAGATGACCTCTTTGACTATGGCGTCGATGACGTTGGAAAACCTCTGGGGATCGACATCAAAGAAAAGAAAATGACGCTTCCCCTCATCTATGCCCTGGATAGGGCCTCGAGGCCGGAAAAAAGAAGGATCATTAACATCGTAAAAAGGCACAACGACAAACCTGACCGCGTCAGGGAAGTGATCGAATACGTACGGCAGTCCGGTGGACTGGAGTATGCCGAACAGGCTATGTACCGTCTTAGAGCTGAAGCTTTCACTATTTTGCATGAATTCCCCCTGTCAGAGTCTCGCCAGTCACTGGAAGACCTGGTTACTTTTGTGACGGACAGAAAAAAGTAGGATATCGTTTAAAAGGGGGGCTAAGGCCTTTGCTAAGAGGGCTCTTCAGGCGGCCGGGAAGTAGCATTGCCCATCGCATCAAATGGCGGCCCGCCTGCTTGTCTCACTGCCTTTTGATCAAACCGGCGCCGGGCTCTTTTTCCAGGAACCGGTAAAACCGGTTCTACTAACACTATTTTTTCGTCTAAAATATCAATAACCCTAACCGAAGCCCCGCGGGGTAATTCCTGACCGGCAGTGACGGCCTCGATCTCGTAAGGGGCCTCTCTGATGTTGAGATGAACTTTTCCGAAGCCGTTACGGTGTGGCGGAATCGATCGCAGTACTTTTCCTGTACTTGTCAATGCCTTTTCCATTTTGAAGTTACGTGAAGCGGTAGAGCTGCTGCTTAACCAACGGAACAGTAACGTAGCGGCTATTCCAAGAATAAAACTGTAGAGGAAGGTAAGAGAGAGCTTGTCCCATAAGAAGGACAATAATGCACCAGCCCATCCGAAAAGCGTAAAAAAGGTGATAATGAATTTAGCGCTGAGCAGCTTGTTCTTTCCATCAGTAGGCTCCTGGTACTTGTCAGCCTCCTCCTCAACTTTTACATAGCTCATAATATATAAAATGACCAGCAACGTTGAGAAAACAATGGATATGCTCAGAAATATGTGCAGGTCAATGCTCAGGGATTTCCACCAATTTGCAAACAATAGAATTAGCATAGGTCTAAAAATAATTCGTGTTCATCGTTTTGGGGTAATAATCAAATTATAGCATAAATTGTTTTTTAATGTAACAGGTAAAATGGACTAAGTTTTTAACTCCAGCCGAAACGGGAATCAACACTGAAGACTCACCTGTAGCACATTCGGTTAAAAAAATCAGTTTAAGAATTAAGGCCTCATAACGAAAATAAGAACTGGTGGATTGAATTCTAAAAGGTATCGACTAAGGGAGGTTTATTATCGCCAAAAAAACCAGTTTGCCGTTTTAATTTAATTATTTTCCAAAGGAAGGTTTGCAAATCTTTTTACCTTTGGGAATGCAATCGTTAGGAGGCTACATTTTCATTCTATCATCGAAAAACTTATGGTGACCCATGCAAATGGTTGAGGTAAAACTCTTTTCAGGAACAAATTCTTCTTATCTGGCGGAAAAAATTGCCGATTTCTATGGAGATGATCTGGGGGATATAAAAGTCAACCGCTTTAGTGACGGCGAAATGCAACCCGTCATCAACGAATCGGTAAGGGGGGGATACGTCTTCTTCATTCAGTCCACCTATCCACCGGCAGAAAACCTGATGGAACTGCTGCTGATGATCGACGCCGCCCGCCGTGCTTCTGCAGGGTACATCACTGCCGTCATACCTTATTTCGGGTATGCCCGCCAGGATCGGAAAGACAAACCCCGCGTCCCCATCTCCGCAAAACTGATCGCTAACCTCCTTCAGGCTGCCGGAGCTGACCGGGTGATGACCCTGGACTTTCACGCACCACAAATCCAGGGCTTTTTTGACATTCCTGTGGATCACCTGAAAAGTGAAGCCATTTATATCCCTTACCTGCAGGAACAGGATCTGTCTAACGTTACCTTTGCTTCTCCTGATGTGGGCGGAGTGAAAAGAGCCAGAGTATACGCCAAACACTTCGGCCGAAGCCTGGTAATCTGTGACAAACAAAGGCAAAAAGCTAATGTGGTGTCCACAATGACCGTCATCGGCGATGTTAAAGATGCTGATGTGATCCTGGTGGATGACCTGGTGGATACCGCCGGAACCCTCACTCGCGCTGCCGAAGTACTCATCCAGCAGGGCGCGCGCAGCGTCAGAGCCCTTTGCACCCACCCAGTACTCTCCGGAAAAGCCTACGATAATATCGAAAACTCCCAGCTGGACGAAGTCCTGGTCTGTGATACCATTCCATTGAAAAAAAGCTCCCCTAAGATCAAAACGCTGTCCACCGCCAAACTTTTCGCCCGGGCTATCCGAAATACACATGAACACCGGTCTATTTCAGCTCTCTTTATCGAAGGCGGATAATTTTTTTGAGAAAAAATAGCTTCATCAAACTAATTTCGTTAACTTTGCGCTCCGTTAGATGATAAGTGCTTTTTGTACTAAAGTATAACAATATGGAATTCGTTACAATAAAAGGAGAAGCCAGAGCCGATCTTGGAAAAAAATCAGCCAGAGCTTATAGAAAAGAGGGCATGGTCCCTTGCGTACTATACGGAGGGGATAAAGTCGTCCACTTTACCATTACGCCCAGTCAGGTTAAATCACTGGTATATACACCTGCCTTCAAAGTAGCTAAGGTAGAAATAGACGGAGAAAGCAACGACTGCATCGTCAAGGACATACAATTTCATCCGGTCAGCGATGAAATTTTACATATCGATTTCCTGCGACTCATCGAAAACAGACCGGTTAAGCTGGAAGTGCCGGTGAAATTCGTGGGCACCTCACCAGGTGTTAAACTGGGTGGTAAGCTCCAGCAAAATGTGCGCCGGATCAAAATTAAAACGACTCCTGAATACATGGTTAACGAACTGGAGCTCGATATTTCCAAACTGGAAATGGGGCAATCCATCAGAATTCGCGACATTAAGCCGGGTGAGGGCATCGAAATCATGCAGTCCCCAGGCATCCCCGTCGCTACCGTGGTTATTCCTCGTTCCATGCGTTCCGCCAGCGCAGCAGCTGAAAAATCTGCCGCCTCTCAGTCTTCTCCAGCTGGAGAATAATAGCATACCGCTGCTGAATCCTGCTCGAGTGGCTAACTGAAAAGCCTTCTTGCTCGCCCGGCTGCCGGGCAAGCAAAAAGGCTTTAGTAATGTTTCCCTAAATACGCGCTCTTAGCTGCCTCTTAATAGTTAGCCACATCCGCATCTTTACCTTATATTTGTGAAAAAATGTCGCATATATGAATCCCTTAGTCGTTCAAACCGTGCAGGCCGATCTGGCATGGGAAAACCCCGCAGCCAATCTCGAACATTTCGATGAACTATTGTCTTCTACCTCCGTAAAAGCAGATCTTATCGTACTTCCTGAAATGTTCTCCACCGGTTTCACCATGCATCCGGAAAGAGTAGCCCACCACGCTCCGGCTACCATCGAGTGGATGGAGGCAAAGGCTCATGAGAAAAATGCCGTCCTCTGCGGAAGCATCGTCGTGGAATCAGACGGCCATTACTATAATCGATTGATCTGGATGAGCCCCGAAGGCCTCCTTGGTTATTATAATAAGCGCCACCTCTTTTGCCTTGCAGGCGAAGACAAATCCTACAGCCCCGGTGAAAAAATTGAGATATTTACCCTCAAAGGGTGGAAAATCTGCCCCATGATCTGCTACGACCTGCGCTTCCCTGAGTGGAGCCGCAATACCTGCAATTACGACCTGCTCATCTACGTCGCCAGCTGGCCCGTAGCCCGGATCGAAGCCTGGAAAACTTTACTTCAGGCCAGAGCCATCGAAAACCAGGCTTATACCATCGGCGTCAACCGGATTGGTAAAGATGAAAATGACTACGCCTTTTCCGGCGATTCCATGGTCGTCGACTTCAATGGGACCGTACGCTATCACGTTACCGGCGTCGAACAGCTTGGCACCATTTCTCTGGATTATGAAGCACAACAGTCCTTCCGCCATAAACTCCCTTACCTGAAAGATCAGCAGGCCTTCGAATTTAAGGGAAGTTTAACGGGAGCTTAAATATGGAAAATACTAATTTCTCGTGCCTTTTCGTTTTTAGGTTTCAGATAATTGTAGCGGGCCCTGGCCAATACCATCATCACAGTATGGTCCTCAATACAGCTCGCAGATAAAGCTAAAAACAGTATGCTATGCCTTATTTTCGTATGAAGTTCCTGCGCTTGCCGGCATTTTTCCTCTTTGCCTTACTTTTTCTGTCTCATTGCAGCCCCAAATCAGGTGGCCGCCTTTCCGACAATACCCGCAACAGAGAAAAAGGCCTGCGCATGGATATCGTGAGTTATGCCGTAAATTACCAGGGCGCCAAATACCTCTACGCCGGAAGAGATCCTCGTAAAGGCTTTGATTGCTCCGGCTTTACCTACTTCGTAATGAAAAAATACGGCATCAACTTATCTCCCAGCTCCCGTGAACAGGAAAAACAGGGGCGTAAAATTTCTCTGAATAATGTACAGCCCGGCGACCTTATCTTTTATCGCCGCTCTCCCCTGGGCCGTGTATTTCACGTATCTCTTGTTTATGCCAACGATCCCGACGGCATCAAAGTCATTCACAGCACCTCTCGCGGTGTAGTTATTGATAACATCACCACCTCTTCTTACTGGGCCCCAAAAATATCGACAGCCAGAGATGTGATCTCTCCGTAAAAAGAACTTGTACCATAAATTTGGCCAAACAAATTCCGATGCTTATTTTTACAGCCTTACCTGTATAAGCTCTAACCTATGAAATGAAAACGGCCGTTTTGGCTGTTCTTCACTTTTACAACGAGTGCAAGTCATATAATAAACTAAAACTAATAACATCAGATGGTTAATTTGATTTTGTTTGGCCCTCCCGGCTCTGGTAAAGGAACCCAGGCCGCAAAACTGGGTGAAAAATACGATTTACTCCATATCTCTACAGGCGACCTTTTCCGCTACGAGATGGGCAATGATACGCCACTGGGAAAACAGGCAAAAAGTTATATCGAAAAAGGAGAATTGGTGCCGGACGAAGTAACAGTGGGTATGCTGCGAAATAAAGTGGAAGCCAACCTGGACGTGCCGGGCTTTATCTTTGATGGTTTTCCACGCAATATCACCCAGTCCAGAGCGCTGGATGAGTTAATGCAGGAAAAAGGCGCCGAGATCTCATCCCTGCTGATGCTGGAAGTGCCCGATGAGGAAATCATCAAAAGAATATTGGAAAGAGGAAAAACTTCCGGCAGAACAGATGACCTGGATGAGCATATTATCCAAAACAGAATCGATGTTTATAAAAGTGAAACTTCTCCCGTTTTTGATTACTACCAGGAACAAGGAAAAGCGGAGAAGATCGATGGCGTAGGTTCTATCGAAGAAATCTTCGAACGCTTATGCTCGAGGATCGCCCCGTTGTTCTAACCATAACTGAAACTTTTTGACTGTAAGGAAAGTTTCCTTCAAGGAGGTTGCGAAAAGGGCATATCAAAAGTCAAACGCCGACGGCGGATAAGGTGCTTTTGATATGCACCCCGCAACCTCCTTTTTTTTGTGTAATTTTGCATTCATTTTTAAAACACCATTATGGCGGAACAGAATTTTATCGATTATGTGAAGATTTGTTGCCGTTCGGGCGCCGGTGGCGCCGGTTCTGCCCATTTGCTGCGTGAAGCGAAGAACCCAAAGGGCGGCCCTGACGGGGGCGATGGCGGCCGGGGGGGGCACATTATCCTCAGAGGAGACCGAAACGTCTGGACCCTCCTGGCTTTGAAATACCGAAAACACGTCATTGCCGAAAGAGGAGGGAATGGCGGAAAAAACCATCGGCACGGCGCCAACGGCGCTGACGTGATCCTCGACGTACCGCTCGGCACAGTAGCGAAAGATGCAGAAACAGGAGAAGTGGCGTTTGAGATCACCCGGCACGGCGAGGAAAAAATACTAACGCCCGGTGGAAGAGGCGGACTGGGAAATGCTCACTTTAAATCTTCCACCAACCAAACGCCCCGTTATGCCCAGCCGGGAGAGCCCGGGCGGGAAGAATGGAAAATCCTGGAGCTGAAAGTCTTGGCGGACGTGGGGCTCGTCGGATTCCCTAACGCCGGAAAATCTACACTGCTATCTGTCATGACAGCGGCCAAACCTAAAATCGCTAACTATGCCTTTACCACTCTCGTTCCCAATCTGGGCATGGTACAGTACCGCGACGGCCGCTCTTTCATCATTGCAGACATCCCAGGAATCATCGAAAAAGCACATGAGGGAAAAGGCCTGGGGCATCGCTTCCTGCGTCACATCGAACGCAATGCGACCCTGCTCTTTATGATCCCGGCCGATGCCGATAACATCAATAAGCAGTACGAAATATTGCTCAACGAACTGGCCATGTACAATCCCGAATTGCTGGATAAACCCCGGGTGCTGGCCATTACCAAAATAGACCTGATCGATGAGGAAATAAAAAGCTGGATCGAAAAAGACCTGCCGGAAGACCTTCCTCACCTTTATATTTCTTCTATCACCGGCCAGGGCATCACCGAACTGAAAGACCTGCTCTGGCAAACCATCAACACAGACCAATGAATGCAAGGAAAATCGAAACCCTGCTGTCAGAACTTTTCGAAAAATGGTCCGGCCAGACGCCTTCCTTAATATTGCCCCTGGCGCCTTCCGGCTCTGACCGGATCTATTACCGCCTGCAAAACGGAGAGGTTTCGGCCATTGGCGCCTATAATCCCAGCGACAAGGAAAACCAGGCTTTCGTCGGCTTTTCCAAACATTTTAAATCCAAGGGCTTACCTGTTCCGGAAATCTACCTTGAGCAACTCGACCAGCACATTTACCTTCAGGAGGACCTTGGCTTTACTACTTTATACAGCTATCTGCTGCAAAAAGGAGATTACTTTCCCGATTACCTGATCAGCATCTATAAAAATGTAGTGCGCCAACTGGCCCGGCTCCAGATCAGCGGAGCGGAAGGGCTGGATTTTAGCCTTTGCTTCCCACGCCAGGAATTCGACAAACAGTCCATGCTTTGGGATTTTAATTACTTTAAGTATTATTTTCTCAAAACTGCCAAAGTAGATTTTGATGAACAAGCTCTTGAGGATGACTTTCATCGACTGGCGGGCTTCCTGCTCCAGGCTGACACCGGGTATTTTATGTTTAGGGATTTCCAGACACGCAACATCATGATCAAGGGAGGAGATCCCTTCTTCATCGATTACCAGGGTGGACGGAAAGGGGCTTTGCAGTACGACCTGGCCTCCCTGCTCTTTCAGGCAAAAGCCAATATTCCTGCCGATATTCGGACGGAATTGCTTCATTACTACCTGGATACAGTAGAAGAACTGACCGGGGTCGACCGCTCTTCCTTTATCGATTTCTACTACGGATATGTGCTCATGCGTTGTGTGCAGGTGCTGGGGGCTTATGGCTTCCGTGGCTTATACGAAAGAAAGGAGCACTTCCTGTCAAGTATTCCCTTTGCTTTGCGTAATGTGAAATGGCTGTTCGATAATGTGGAATTACCGTTGGATATACCTGAACTGCAAAAATCCTTGGAGCAACTGATCATTTCTAAAAAATTTGAGCCTTTCGATAAGATCAAAGCTGCTTCCAGCTTATTGACGGTTACCATCAATAGTTTTTCTTACAAAAAAGAAGGCATACCTATAGATCGATCCGGAAACGGCGGCGGATTTGTTTTTGATTGTCGTTTCATCCATAATCCCGGACGTTACGAACCTTATAAAAAACTAACAGGAAGGGACGAAGCAGTGATCAATTTCCTGAAGCACCACAGCCGAATGGATGACTTTCTAAATAATATCTTTAGAATAGTAGATGAAGCTGTAAAGGATTACATCGACAGAAGCTTCACCCACCTGATGGTTAACTTCGGGTGTACCGGAGGACAGCATCGGTCCGTCTATGCTGCCGATACACTGGCCAGGCACTTAAAAGATAAATATGGCGTAAAAGTGGTGCTGTCTCATATCGAACAAGAGAAAAAAAACTGGGAGAATGATTAAATAACCAGTCCAGGTTGTCGTTATTTTAAAATTTTCTCCACCCAAAGTCGTCTTCCCTTTTCATCGGTCAATACCAGCAGATATACGCCGCGAGGCGCCTGATCAAATGGTACGATGAGTCGGGGGGTACTAAAATCCTGCCAAATGGTTTGGACGGCTCTTCCATCCATATGAAACAGCTGGACAAATCCCTGCCCCGAAAGGTCATGTTCAATGATCAGCTCATTATTTACCGGATTGGGATAGGCCCGAATAGAGGCAGTTGTAATTTCATCAGTGTTCGTGACCAGGTTATCGACTATGCCGTCGCAGTCGTTGTCTTTATTGTCTTCAATTTCAATTGCAGTGGGATAAACGGTGCTGTCCCTGTCGTTGCAATCCAGATAACTGCGGTAGCCGTCTCCATCCTTATCGGGATAGAAAAAACTTTCCGCCATATCAAAAGCATCTTCGGCCACTTTGATGCCGATCAGTCGACCAGGGATATCATCGGCCGGAGGGTGAATGCCGCCCCAGATCCTGGAAAGACTGGTTTGATCCGAAGCATCGCGATAGGTGGCCCATTGTAAGTAGATGTCCTGGCTGGGACCTTCTTCAAAAACGAGGAATTCATTTTTTGGGGCTATAAAAACGCCCATGCCGCCGGGGAAGTAAGGATCACCGGTAAGCATGGTAAGGACTTCGGCTGCCGCACGGGAATAAGTGGAATGACCTGATATATAACCGGCAAAATTAGGCGTCACAAAAGATGGACGCTGGTAGGGCCACCAATTCTCGGCAAGTATCCAGCCTACCCCGGCCATGTCGGTCTCCGGATCTTCAATATAGTCGGGGCCTCTCCAGGCATATAATTTGATTTTCCCAAGATTTTGGTTGTCCAGGCCAAGCAGGGCCGTATCCTGCTCACTCACCAGTTCGATATAGCCGGGAATAAGAGGGATGCCCCCAGGATGAAAAGAGGGCAGATCGGGGTCGCTGCTTTGGCCCAGGTCTGCCATAGCCCGGATAGCAGATATAGGACGGATATAGTCATACCAGCCTTTAATGCCCCAGGCCGTTATGGCTACATCATGTATTGTCCCTCCCAAGAGAAGATAAGCTTTGACATCCCATTCCAGTTCATCGATCTCCGGACCCTGACCCCGATACTGGCGTTTGAATTCCGGACGGTCATGTACATAGTTCATAATGGTGAACCAATGGCCGGGGGGCGTCTCCGATTCGGGCCCGTCAGCCCAATACTCAGCTAATACCCGGGCATAATCAGCCTTTGTAACGATGTTGGGTTCATAGGGCTGACCGGTATAGGGGTTGACCTCATGCCCCTGGCTGAGATCGCCGCCTTCTTCCAGGCGATAAAAATTCCGTAGCCCTTCTATGGTGGTTGGCAAATCTTCTGCCGGAACATTTCCCAGGGAAGCAGGAGAAATATCGATCATCACACTATCGCGAGGATCGAGTTGGGAAGACCAAACAGATACCAGGCTGAACCCCCACTGGTACTCAGCGGAAAGCCCTCCGCCGGTTTCCGGATCCAGATAAGCCGGTGGTCCCGGATCATGGTATACCCAATACTCAGAGCTGTCACGCTCATAGACGGTTCGGTCTTCCTCCTTTAAAGCGAAAGGAGTGACGAGCCCCCATTCCGGACTCAGGAAATCGGGCGTATCAAAAGGAATGACATTACCCGACTGATCGATGAATACATCCAGCGTAAGGGGCTGCCAGCGGTTATAGTCCACAATATCGGGATTGCCGGGATCGGCCACGCGTAAGGGTGGATTGACCGGTTCGTAAAACCGGTTGGCAAAGTCCCGGTTTTCATTAGAACCGTCCTGCTGACCAAATAAAATGATCTGTGCTGAGATATAATTGCCCAGCGCCGCCGGTACGCCGTTCTTATAATTCGTGGAAAAATAAAAAGGATCATAGCCGAGTTCTGCAAATAAACTATCATAATAGGCCAGTGACCTTTCGGCGCCGGGTGAAAAGACAAACCGATAGGTCAGTAGCCGGTAGGCTGCATAGCTGATGGCCTCCCTCCGGGCTGCTTCGACATCCTCCGGGATCTCAACGCCTTCAAAATTAGAGGTGTAATTGCCTATGGTATTTCCCAGTAAGATTGTCTGAGCAGTGGTGTCGTATGCCGCCCAGGCATCATACATTGCTAAAGAGACGTGATACAGGTTGCGGGCATGAACAGTGGGCCGCGCCAGATCATTCCGAATAGAGAACAATAACGCTTCATTCCACTGCCGCGCCACCGAATGCTGCGCCAGGGAAAAATCAACCGTCAGTAGACTGCATACCAAAAGGGAAAGTATTATTTTCTTGTACATAATAACTGCTTTTGAAGTAAGTATGTGACCTGGACATTTTTAAGAGGCTGTCTCAAAAGCATCCTGCAGGTTTTCGCAGCCTAATAAATTTCTTTTTTGGCGGTATTTTAAGAGAAAAAATTTTATTTTTTCTCATTAGTCGCGAAAAAAGGCCGTAGGTCTTTTGAGACAGCCTCTTAGTTTAGAGATAAAGAAGCTGTTTAAAGCTAAGATAGTGAAAAACCAACTCCCGGCCTTCAGTTTCGTTTGTAAGAAAATAGCAATAATAAAAAAGCCTTATCCACTTAAAGCAGATAAGGCTATAACATTCATCATCCAATAGTTATCGAGGGGATGATGATATTCAACAAAACCTAGAATCCATCGTCATAGTCGCCGCCGTCATTTCCTCTGTTCCCGCCTCTGCCGCGACTTTTCTTTTGATTCAATCTGTAAGTGAAAGCGAGGTTAACCTGCTGAGCCCGGCGCCACTGGAAGCCGCTTTCGGAATAAAACCCTTCCTGATCAATGATCGAGCGACGAATTCTTGTATTGAATAAATCGCTGACGCTTAATGCAAGGGTGCCTTTTTCTTTGAAAATATCTTTAGCTAATCCAAGATTTAAACTGTAAACGGCGAGATCTCTTCCCTGGGGTTCCACTTCAGGCGCCCGATAGTTAAAGGAGGCTTGCGCATCGAAACCTTTTCCAATTTTGAGGTTGGTCATAAGACGTGCACTCCAGGTAAGGGCATCCGCTGAAAAATTGACGCCTTCGTACTCTCCGTCGGTAAGCGCCCGGTAGAAGTTCCAGTTGGCCTGAATGTTCCAGGCTTTGGTAATGTCCTGTGATAAGCTGAATTCTATTCCGTAAGCGTTTCTTTTGGAGAGGTTTACGGGAAGCTGGAAAGTGGTTCCATCGTTGTTGAGCGTGGTGATCCGTTCGGTCACTCCATTGGTATGGCGGTAATAGATACTGGACAGTAGAGAACCGTTTTCCCAATATTTCAAATATCCCAGTTCATAGGAGTTCGTAAATTCCGGATTAAGGTTAGGATTGCCGGCGCGAAAATTCCTGTTGTCGTTCAAACTGAAAGAAGGCAGCAAATGCCAGAAACGAGGGCGGCTGATCCGCCGGCTGAAGCTAAGCTGCAACTGGTCCTCCGCGTTTAGCTTGTAAGAGAGGTTAACACTTGGGAACAGATTAAAGAAACGGCGTTCATTGAGAAAGTTCGTACGCTGCAGCTCAGTGATCAGGTTAGTATATTCCGCACGTACGCCCAATTGATAGGAAAACTGTTCTCCCTCTTTGCCGAAAATAGCGTAAGCGGCATAAATGTTTTCCGTGTATTTAAGTCTGTCATCGAGAGCAGGAATAGGCTCCCATTCACCAAATTCATTCTGTTCTTCTGAAAGAAAGTCATTGATGATGGTGCGCAAGGTAGAGCGTGTACCGATCTCAAATTTGGCGCCGTTGTCTCCGATAGGATGGACATAATCCCCCTGGATCAAATAGTCAGTGCTTTCTTCCAGATCATCAGAGCGCTGAAGCGGAGGTTGGATGCCTTGGTCCGTTATTTCTTCAAAATCGCTCAGCCCCCTTTCTCGGTTGCGGTTGATCCTGAAATCAAGATTCAGCTTGTGGTCATCATTACTGAAAGTGCGCTCGTAAGTGAGGTTGGCTTCCAGGTCGCTTTCGTCCTCCTCTCCGTCTTCCGTCCGGGTAGAAATAGAGGTCAAATTGCCGGCGGCGTCCAGATCGCGATACTCAATGTAAGAGTCGGTTTTTTCTCTTGATTTTCTGTACAGCACAGAGGCCGTGAGGGTGCTTTTAGGATCCATGTACCAATTGAAGCCCGTCCGAAAGTTGCCGCCCAGATCATCCCTGGTTCTGTCCTGTTCACTCTCGAAATTGATCAACTCGCCATTGTCATTGATAATCCGCTGGTTGTTATATCCTCCGCCGGGTGATTCCCGGTAGCGCAAACCGAAAGAAGAGAAAAAGTTGAGGTTATTTCTTCGGAGGTTTAGGCTGTAAGAAGCGCCATGATTGGCGGGAGTTCCAGTATTGAGTCCAAAGGAACCGTTGAAGCCTTTTTCAGAGCCTTGCTTGAGCTTAATGTTGATGATGCCGGCATCGCCTTCTGCATCGTAACGGGCAGAAGGGTTGGTGATCACTTCAATGCTTTCGATCATGTCTCCCTGGAGCTGGCGCAGTGCATCCGGACCGGTGAGTCCCGAAGGTTTGCCATTAATGAGTAACCTTACGTTTTGGCTCCCCCTAAGGCTTACATTACCTTCTACATCGACGGTTACCGACGGTACGTTCTCCAGGATGTCGGTAGCCGTCCCTCCAAGGTTGGCGAGGTCTTTTCCAACATTAAAGACCCTCTTATCCATTTGGAGCTGCATGCTGCTTTTTTCAGCAACCACTTCCACCTCTTCCAGGACCTGGCTGTTTTCTTCAAGCTCGATCCTGCCAAGGTCGACCTCTTCCTGCCCACCGCTTGGGGTGATGTCCGACACCGTTTTATTTTGAAAGGATAAAAAGTTGATCTGAAGGTAATAGGTCTTCCCGGGTTGGAGCTGAAATTCAAACTGGCCGTCCAGGTCGGTCGTCGAGCCGGTTACCATACTGCTGTCGGCTTCCAGGTAAACTGAAACCGTAGCGAATTCCAGAGGCTCTCCCGTAGCCTGGTTTATTACCTTACCCTTGATCAATACTTCTCCATTATCGGAAGCATAGGACATTCCGGTAAGAGGTTCAGCATTGAGGTCTTGAGCTACTAGCGGGAAGGTAATGAAAAGAAAAAATAAAAACGTCAGCGAAGATGTAAAACGTAAAATCATCATTGGATAAGTTTGTAACAGGTTCCTTTTTTAGTTTATGTAATGCACTTTTTTTCATTCTGAGGTGGGGTAAAATGAATTTTTTCGCCATCCTCATTTGAAGAATCGGTGTTTAAACATGAATTTGAATAAAATGATTAGAATCCGACCCTTTTTAACACAAAGATGAGTCATAAACCTATTTTCAGTCTGAAGGAAATCTGAAGGAAATTTGAAGTTTTAAAAAATGACGCTGATCTGATGAATGCCTTTTTCAAAGTGATAGGTCACTTCCATTTGATGGACCTCGCTGATCTTTTTGACGATCGCCAGGCCAAGACCCAGAGAGCCATTGCTGAGCTTACTTTTTTTGAACCGATGGAACAATTCTGCTATCGGGGCTTCAGGAGGTTCTCCTGTATTTTTTACCGTTAACCTGGCCTCGTCAAGTTCAATAGTTATCCATCCGGCCTTCACATTGTGTTGTAAAGCATTTTTAAGTAAGTTGGTCACCAGGATATCAGCCAGCAAGGGGTCAATTTGCAATTTGACTCCGGGCTTAATGGCTTTTTTCAGGCTCAACCCTTTCATCTCGGCTAATTCTTCAAACTGGCTGGTAACCCGTTCGGTGATTTCAGAGAGGCCTGTTTTTTCTTTGGTCTCGAACTCCTGGTTTTCGATTTTTGTCAGCAAGGAGAGAGCTCTTCCCAGTTTGGAAAGCTTGGCCAGGGAATATTGTGCCGACTGTATCAGTTCCAGCTGGGAAGCGGAAAGCTGCGGGTCTTCCTGTAGTATTTCCAATTTTCCCCTTGCGATGGCCAGGGGCGTTTGCATTTCATGGGAGGCATTTTCGGTAAATTCCTTCAGGGCCTGATAGTCCTGCCGGGCTTTATTGGTCATTCGTTTCAAGAACTGATGGAGCTTCTGTAATTCTTTGGTGTTAGTCCTTGGAAGCGCCAGGGGAGTATTGCTTTTCAGGTTCCACTGGTCGATATTGCGCAGCAATTCTTCAAAAGGCTGGAAGATCCGCCTCGAGATCAAAAAGCTGCCGATCAAAAGAACAAAGCTAAATACCACGAAAAGCCGGAGAAGAATCTGAGCAACTACCTCGATAATGTCGTCCTGCTCGAAATAAATATCAATGATCTCTATGCGGTAAGGGTGCTCCAGAATGTTTCGGAAAGCAACGATCTTTCTAAAGTTTTCCATGCGTTCCGTCCGGGGGTGATAGACCAGGGTGTCACTGTAAAAGCGGGATTCTTCCTCAAAGGGAACATCCAAAGCGTGGATGTCGACGGTGCTGGTTTCCAGCATCTCCGGCGTCTGCCCTTTTTCCATAGAACGAACGATCTGACGCAGGTTGCGGCTAAGTTCGTAATCGGTTTCTTTTTCCACGGCTTCTTTTACCAACACGAAAGTAATGACGCCCCCTATACCAAAGACAATGACCGCCAGAAGAAAATACCAAAGCAGGGCTTTACTGATCAGTTTCATATTTATATTTTGCTAAATTTATAGCCCAGGCCGTAAATGGTCTGGATGTAGTTATTTCCTCCTGCTGCTACGATTTTTTTGCGCAGGTTTTTAATGTGTTGATAAACGAAATCAAAAGAATCCAGATAGTCGACATTGTCTCCCCAAAGGTGTTCGGCAATCACCTGCTTGTTGAGCACCCTGTTTTTGTTAGTAATGAAAAAAACGAGTAATTCGTGTTCTTTTAGCGTCAGTACTATTGGCCGGTCATCGACTATTACTTCGTGAGTGTCGATGTTCACTTTAATCTCTTCGAATTCGAGCTGCGATTTGCCTTGTAGCTTTCTTCTTCGGTAAATGGCGCGAAGACGTGCATTGAGCTCCGAAAGATGGAACGGCTTGGTCAGGTAATCATCGGCGCCCAGGTCGAGGCCTTCAAGGCGGTCATCTAGTGCATTCTTGGCGGAAATGATCAGAATACCCGTGTCCGGCTGCTCCGCCTTGATCATTTTTAGTAACTCCAGCCCGCTGCCACCCGGCAGCATGATGTCCAATATGACCAGATCATAAACGAAAGCAGCCAGCTTATTCAGGGCGCCCTGAAAATTGGAAGCGGTCTCGCAGACGATCTCGCTGTTCGATAAATAAGCCTGGATGTTAGACAACAATTCCTTTTCGTCTTCAACAATTAATACTTTCATACCTGCAAAAATAGGAATAGATTTTGAAGGGATTTTGAGGACAGCGCTTAGGTGAGGTGGCCTCAGAGCTGTCGCCACTGCGTGCTTTCAATGGATCGAAATACGGAACGCAGCAAAAGTACGCTTAGTGGAATGGCCGGGAGTATAATATACCATCGTTCAGCTAACAGGAAAAAATGTATGGACCCCAGCGCTCCAATAGCTAGCATCATGGTCATAACCGATCCAATATTGGCCCCGTCAGCGAGTTCGGACCAGGGGTGACTGAAGGGAAGTCTCAATTTATCAGCCGTTTGAACGCCCACCCCAATGCTTAAATTGATAAAAAACGCCAGCAGAAAATCGTCAATGACCTTACTGCCCCAAACCAAAAATCCCGTCAGGTAAAGAACCAGCGTAACTGGTAAATAAAACCGCACTGCCAGCGCCTTAAATGCTCCGGCGATCAGAGGACCGGGACGTTCTACCGGATAGGCGCGATATATCCAGCCGGCTTTGAATTGTTCTGAAAAAGCTACTGCATTGAGGGGAGAAACAATGGCAAAAATGCAGATATACCCAAATACGATGTGTACATTACTATTGACAATGTAGGTCCATTTCTCCTGTAGCGATCCATCGCCAGAGAGAAAAACCGAAAGAAAAAAGACCGGAATAAAAGCAAAGCCCGGGTATACGCGCAACTTGAAGTCTCGCATTCGCCCCGTAAGATGCCAGGCCTGATCAAACCCCGCCTTTTCCAGGTTATTCCGGCAGAGGCGATCTCGAATAACTTGCCACCATTTGGTTTTGCTAACCCGCTTGCCCTTTTTGCCGTTCTCCTTTTCCATGTTAACACCTTGTGAAATGGCAAACAGCTTTTGGCTGAAGTGACGAGCCATTATCTTAAGCACCAATAGCATCCCGATCAGTGGAGTCGCAATAGAAAGACCTGCCGCCAGCATAACCGTTTTATCGCTGCTGCCCCGAAATACTACCTCCCATAATCCGGCCAGCCATACCGAAGGAGAGAGTAAACTCCAACTGACCTCAAAAATATTGACTTGCCGAAGCTGTTCAAAAGCAATTAATCTGGGGAACAAGTAGTAGCCCATAAATATCACGACCGTAAGTACGATCTGAAAATAATTGATGACTTCTTTGAAACGAGAAGGCGTGGTAAGTTGCAAAATGAGTAAATAGGCAAGGTTAACAAAAAATATGACCATAGTAATCGCCAGCAGGATCATTAGTAGAAAAAGCAAAAACCCGGCCAGACCATATTGAAAAGGTATGTAAATTATGGCGGGTAAGGATAACGCCAACACCATTTTATTCAGATAAAGACCAATATGGAGAATGCGGGAAAGCGTAATGGTCGCATCATCAACCGGGCGTGGAAAAAGAATATAGTTATCCCGGGGATCTATCAGCACATGGGTGAAATCGGAAATGATGGCAAACATCAGAAAAACGATCCAGACTAGAAAGTAAAGGCTAAATGCCAGGCTTAGCGGTTTTACAAATATGAGAATGATCATCAGCATGATGCCCATCAGTCCGGTAAATAAGATCAGCAAGACATCCTGGGCAGTGGTCTCTTTTTTTTCACTTTGCATCATCATCCCCATCATGAGCGGACGCCGGCTGTCCATGGTTAGTTTGACTTCCAGGATCAGGCGCAGATGCTCCGTGTTGACGCCGAAAGACCGCCAAAGAGGCGTAAACAACATGATCAGTCGGACTAAAAGCTTATTCACCTTCTTCTTTTGATTGGTCAAATGCCTTAATAAAACTATCCATCAAAGCGTCGACGCCCTGGTCACCGGTCAGCTGGGCAAAGATCTTTTCAAGGGAGTCGCTGCTCTCTTTTTTCAAGCTTTCGAAATCGCCATCGACCACAATATTTCCCTGGTGGATAAGAATGATGCGGTCAGATATCTTTTCCACCACATCCATCATATGGGAAGAATAGAAGATGGTTTTTCCGGCGGCTGCCATTCTGGCGAGCATCTCCTTGACCAGAATAACAGAGTTGGCGTCCAGTCCGGCGAGCGGTTCATCCAGGAACAATATCCTGGGATCATGTAGCAGGCCGGATATGAGCAGCACTTTCTGGCGCATCCCCTTGGAAAAAGTTTCCATTCGCTGATCCACGTGAGCACTCATGTTGAAAAAAGTCATCATTTCCTGAATGCGTCTGTTCAGTCTTTCCTCAGGAAGATCATATAACCTGCCAACGAAGTTCAGAAATTCTCCTGGTGTAAGCACCTCATACAACTCGGCATTTTCGGGAACGTAACCGATGATGCGCTTGACTTCCAGGGCTTGTTTTTTGACATCCAACCCATCGACCTCCACCGTTCCCTGGAAATCGGCATCTATACCTGAGAGAATCCTTACGGTAGTCGATTTGCCGGCTCCGTTAGGGCCGATGTATCCGATGATCTGGCCTGGATAAACATTCAGGGTGATTCCCTTCAGCACCACCTGATTGTTGTAGCTTTTTGTCAGGTTGGATATTTTGATGATCGGAGTAATGTCGCTTTGGTTTTGCATGACAAGCGGATTAGCTTTTGCTTTTTGGAATTAACACAGAATTTAAATGTTGGTTTTGTCCGGGCCGACAAAAGGACTTATCTTTTCCCTGCAGAGCAGGAAACTTTAAACAACTTCAATAGTAAAAATCGAAAAATTTTAACAATACAATACCAGTATGGAAAACAGACGCTCATTTATTAAAAAGTCAGCCCTTGCTTTAGGTGCTCTTGGAAGCGGGTTAGCCTGCTCTTCGAATGCTGAGGAAAACAATGTCGGGAGCAATTCGGCTCCCTCAGCGTTTAAGCCTGTTCCTACGGTCATTGCCACTTGGGACAATAGGAAGGCTACCGAAGCAGCAATGCAAAGGCTGTTAAGCGGCGGCACCGCCCTGGATGCCGTGGAGGCCGGGGCCAGAGTACCGGAGGCGGATCCCGATGATACCAGCGTAGGATACGGCGGTCTTCCTGATCGTAGAGGCATTGTGACATTAGATGCCTGCATTATGGACCATTTGGGCAACGCGGGGAGCGTTACTTTTTTGCAGGGCATTAAGCATCCCGTATCTGTGGCTCGTAAGGTCTTGGAAGAAACACCGCACGTTATGCTTAGCGGGCAGGGGGCCCTGGAGTTTGCGCTCAGCCAGGGATTCACGCAAGAAAACCTGCTAACAGCAAAGGCCAGGGAGGCCTGGGAAAAATGGCAGGCTAATCAGGAAAATAAAGCCATTGATGAAAATAATCATGATACCATCGGCATTCTGGCCATGGATGCACAGGGGCGGTTGTGCGGCGCCTGTACCACCTCGGGCGCCGGATACAAATTACATGGAAGGGTAGGGGATTCCCCTATCCCCGGCGCCGGTATGTTCGTAGACAATGAAGTTGGCGGAGCCTGCGCCACCGGACTGGGGGAGTTGGTCATGACTACCCTCGGCTCATTTCTGATCGTCGAATTGATGCGTAACGGGGCCGGCCCACAGCAAGCCTGCGAGGAAGCGATCGGCCGCATTTTGCGAAAATACAAGAACAGGGTGTCCGAAGAAAAACTACAAGTGGGGTATCTGGCGCTAAATAAACAAGGCGATTATGGCCACTTCTCCATCAGGAAGGGGTATTCCGTAGCTGTTTTTCAGGGCGAAGACAATAAGAATCTTTTATCAGGCTTTGCCGAAGGATAGTTTTTGTGGACGCTCACCGGAAAAACAATTGGAGGACAAAGCGAATCGCTGCATAAAAAACAACAAACAGGATCAGCAATATCAGGATGGCCATAGGAGTGGAATAAGGGAGCCCCAGTCCGAGCAGCAGTGCGAACTGCCAGTTGTCCCAGATTAAAGCCGGTGAGCCCCACAAAGGTTCTTCCGGCAATTTAGCCAGCCGGTGGACGGTGAGCAGTAAAAATAATATACCCAGAAAGGCCAGTATTACAGACAGTCCCTTTCTCCATTTTTTTATGCCGGTGGAAAACATAGTGTACGATTTTGTTGTCGAAAGCTTATCTTTAAACCTCAACGCTACAAAATCGTTCAGTATGATAAAATTTCTGGATCGTATTCCGACCCTGGCGGACATTCAGGCCACCTACAAAGAAATAAAGCCGCTTATTCACCGGACCCCCGTATTGACCAGCAATACGCTGGATCGCATGTCAGGAGCCTTGTTGTTCTTTAAGTGCGAAAACTTTCAGAAAATCGGTGCTTTCAAAATGAGAGGGGCCGCCAGTGCGGCGGTTCGTTTATCCAGGGAGCAGAAGGAAAAAGGCCTGGCTACCCATTCCTCAGGCAATCATGCGCAGGCAGTGGCGCGCAGCGCCCAATTGCTGGGCATCCCTGCTTACATCGTAATGCCGGAAAACGCTCCGGCCGTCAAACGCAAAGCTACGGAAGGATATGGTGCGGAGATCATTCCCTGCGCACCCACCCAGGAAGCAAGGGAAAAGACACTGGAAAAGGTAGTAATGGAAACCGGGGCTATCTTCATTCATCCTTACAATGATTATAATGTCATCGCAGGCCAGGCCACCGCAGCGCTTGAATTGATGGAACAGATAAGCGGCCTCGACATCGTGATGGCGCCGATAGGAGGAGGAGGCCTGATGAGTGGCACCGCGCTTATCGTCAGATACCTTTCCAAAAATATTCAGGCCATCGGAGCAGAACCCGAAGCTGTCAATGATGCGTACCGTTCGCTCAGGGCCGGGGAGCTCCTTACCAATACTTCTACAAATACCATAGCCGACGGGCTGCGGACCAACCTGGGGGAAAAGACCTTCGGCATACTGCATAAGGAACTTGAGGATATTATTACTGTCAGCGACGAGGAGATCGTTAAAGCCATGCGGTTGATTTGGGAGCGGATGAAAATCATCATCGAACCTTCCTGCGCCGTGCCCCTGGCGGCTGTCTTGAAGGAAAAAGCACGCTTTGCCAACAAAAGAGTCGGGATTATTCTGACTGGAGGAAATGTGGATTTGGAAAATCTGCCCTTTTGAATTTTGCCGGAAGCTGTAAAGTTTAAAGATTATGGATGTTGTTAAATTCGTTGCAGTAAATTCATTTTTAGAAGACTATCTGGTAGTGGATATCCTGATCAATGGATACCGCCTAATCGATTTGCTTCAGTTACTGGAAAGCCGCTTTGCAAAAGTGGAAGGGAGAAAAAGTCTGGCCGGAGCCTATGAAGGGCTGCCGCCTTTGATGGTATTACCACCCCAAAAAATATTTTTTGGGGGATGCTATCGACGATTATACTTCCGGCGGCGGCCGGACCGTCTTGCTGGAATATGCTTATTCCGGCGTTCCGGGAGATTGGACCCTGGCTGCTAATATTGAAGTGAACGGGGAGGTGGTAAAATGGTCGGACTTTGGGAATCTTCAGCGGCCTGAGTGGGATTATTCAGCTTTTGGCCCATTCAGGTTTGATATTCGTCAATACCGGGATGCCCTGAAGGAGGCAAAGCAGAATTCGTATTAAAAAAGCAAAGCTGCCCGCAGGCAGCTTTGATATAAGTTTTAGGTATGTAGATATAGTCTGTTTATGCTCTTGATTGATTACCGATAAGCAGCTTTATCTCTGCTGGATTTTTGATTATCCTGGGCAAGTATGCCTACACTGGCCTTATTCTCTGCATAAATAGAAGCTACTATCTTTGTATTGCAGGGGCCTTCCGGAGAAAACTGATCATAATAAACCGCGCCTCTGGTATATGCTACATTATACTCGAACTGGCAGTTGCTCATGGTAGGCGCAAACTGGCAGTCAGGATATTCTGTGTAGATCACAGCCCCATAATCCGCCTGATTCCTTATAAACTTTGAGCCTCTGATGATCGGATAAGAGTGCCCGTCTACTCCATAATTATAAATGGCGCCTCCATCCAGATCGGCAACATTCAGTTCGAATTCAGAATTGATAATGGTCGGCTTGCAATGGCCGTTATTGGGAGCATAGTTGAAGATGCCGCCTCCGTAAAACGCATAGTTGTTTACAATGCGGCAGTTCTTGATCACCGGATTGGATCCTTGTCCGTCTCCCACATTGAAAATGCCACCACCACAGCTGTAAGCATCACCAACTTCACCGACGCCGCCTTTGGCTTCGCCATCTGCAATGACAAATCCGTCAATAACGGTAGAAGAACTGGCATTGGTTATGGTTACTACGGTGTAGGAATTATCCATAGGACTCTCTCCCCCTATTTCGCCGCTGAGGATGGTCAGGTTGGTGCGGTAGTTGCGCTGATCAGTATGGGTTTCGTATCCGGCAAAACCTCCCATTAACAGGATGCCGTCTTTAATATGAAAACTGATGGAGCGATCAGCGTTCTGTGTAGGTGTATATCTTCCGGCAGCCACCCAAATGGCGTCACCTTTTTTGGCTACTCTAAGCGCCTCCTGTAAATCACCGAATGACTTTTCCCAGGAGGTTCCATTTCCAGACATGCCTTGCTTTACAAACCAAGTACGTTGAGCCGCCAGTGGCCACCCTAACAATAATACAATAATAAGTAGTCCTAGCTTTTTCACTTTTTAAACCTTTTGAAGTTGGTACAAAAATAGATCGCCTTACTGAACATGAGACAGTAATGAATGTACAGGCGTCTTTTGCATTTAGTGTAAACACCAAATAAAAAGTACCCGCAACACCCGTTTTAGGTGTGCCAAACGTTTAAAAAGTTAGATAAGTATGGAATTCGAAGCTGGTGTACTTTTAAACACCTTTTATTTAAATTGGGACTCTTTCTATTCTTTTTGCTAAGATATAAAAAAATATCTCATGCAATAATTTTTTATATAATTATTCACAAATAAAATAATAGTGTGAACAATTAGCGTTTCGCCTTACTTTTCAAAAGAAAAATTTTCTTGCAGTTTTCTCACAGAGAAGCCTTGAACCTGATCAAATGCATTCGCATCTGCTTAGTTCAATTTTTGTAATTGCCGGGCAACAGACTTGCTGCCTCTGGAATAGGTCGTCAACAATTAATCGGATGCTTCAAAGATAGGCCTTTTGTTTCTAAGGAACAAGAAAAATGTGAAATTTTAATATTCATTATGCTATATTGTTTAAATAGCCTATTATTGGGGGGTGAGTAAATATTTTTCCCGGCATCTACCTGGCGTTCAAGCAAGCTGTTGATCTGCTTGGAATACCTGTTGTGTTCCAGGCAGGATTTTTTAAGCAAAAAAAGCTTAAAAAAATAACATATATTAAAAATGAACGTACAATTAAATGGCAATTACCCCCTGCGGTTGATTTTGATCACAGGAAAGGATATATTGCAGCTTGTATTTATTTATTCTGTGCTAATAGCATAATTCAATCTCCCAAGGCCGAAATTTAAGTTGATACCTCCCGAGTACGATTGAACATTTCAGACACATGCTTTGAGATCGGAGGTGGCTTATGTTTGGGTTCCCTTCAGCTGTTGTACTACCAGAAATTTCCTCTTTCACTAATGGACGACCTTTGATCTTTCAATCAGGTATTGAAATGTTCTAAGCCCGGACAATGCGGTAATAAGTCTTTGATCCGGTAAAAAGCATTTCATATAAAAGATTTTTGTAATTTTATAAGGGTGAAATTTCGCCCGGATAAAGATGGAGAATGAAAAAAGTTTAACAACTAAAATCACGAGACCTTGGAACGAAAATTACGATTACTGTTGCTATTGATTGTAGTTGCGCAATTGCCGGCCTTGTCACAGGACATTCATTATTCGCAATTTTATAATGCACCGTTTAATATGAATCCGGCGCTGACGGGTATTTTTTCGGGGGATATTCGAATTATGGGGAACCACAGATTCCAATGGGCTTCTGTACCGGCAGATTTTAAGACCGTCACGTTGGGAGGGGACGTCAAGATTAGGGGTTCGGAATATTCCACTGGCTTCTTTGCCGTTGGGTTTCATTTCAATTTTGATCAGGCGGGCTTTACCAATATGGCTCATTCGAACTTCAACCTGCCCGTCTCTTACACACAGAAGATCAGCAAGCGCTTTTTTACCACTATCGGCTTTCAGGTGGGGCATCACCAGCGTCGTTTCAGCCTGAGAGGGATAAGTTTCGACAGTCAGTATACCCTCCCCGGAGGTTATGATCCGAACAATCCCAATAACGAAGTAGTCAATAATGCGGAGAACAATAACTTTTTCGATTTTTCCGCCGGCATCAATTTCAGGTTGCAGAGCCTGGCCGATAATCAATTATTGTATCCCCAGCAAAACCGTTCTAAGTTGGATTTTGGTATCGGCATCTTCCACCTTACCCGGCCTAACCAGAGCTTCATCGAAGGCAGCACGCTATTGTTGCCTGTCCGGGTTAGCCCTTATGCTTTCGGCACCCTTATGGTCGACCCTAAGTTGGATATCGTGGGCAGGTTGGGCGCTAAAGTGCAGGATCAGTACCTGGAAGCCCTGGCCGGCATGGGCGTCAAATACCACGTCAGCACCGATCCCGGCAACGAGATCGCTGTTCAGGCGGGAGTGAATCTGCGCTTTCAGGACTTCGGCGACGCCTACGCACCTACTTTCGAAGTGTTCTACAAAAACTGGCATGCCAGTTTTAGCTATGATATCAATATTTCGGGCTTCAACGCCGCTACGCGCGGCGATGGGGGACTGGAATTTGCAGTTGGTTATATCATTAAAACCGTGCCGATGCTTTCCCCCGATAATTGTCGGCTACTTTAATGAATACATGTTACTGAGAAAACTACAACAATCCACACATAATGATAAAGCCTTATTTTTTTGCTAAACAAGCATACTGTTTGGGTATCGGCATTATTAGAAAACCTACATTGTTGACCATGAACAAGTTATTGATCGTACTTTTTTGTTGTCTTTTTATTGTACCTGCCCAAGCTCAACGCCTTAAGAAATGGCTTAACGCTGCTGACAGCGCTTTCACGGTGAACGACCACCGGTCGGCCATTAAGTATTACCGCGTAGCACTTACCTATGACAGTACCCTCACGGAAGCAAAATACCGTATTGCAGAATCTGCCAGGGTCTATAAAGCCTATGACCTTGCTGTAGCCTATTACAAAGCCATAATTTCAGATAAAGCCTCCCTGGATCAATACCCCCTGTCCGAATTCTACCTGGCCAGAGTGTATAAACAATACGGACAATACAACAAAGCCATAAAATACTACCAAAGCTTTGTCAACCGATATAGAAATACCCGCCCGCCGGGAGACGCCTTCGTGCCGATAGCCCAAAAGGAAATCGAGGACTGTATCAAAGTAAGAGAAAAGATCAGCCCCTTTGCCCTTTTTGACGGGCCCCTCCAGCGGATCGACTCCAGTGGAGACCGCCGGATCAACACCCATCGATCGGATTTTGGACTTGTAGAAGTCGACGGCGATTTTTATTATACCTCCATTCGGAATATCTACCGGGATAAAGAACAATTCGTTAAAAGGCACTACGCAGAAATCTTTAAAGCTGCTCCCGAATTGCCGGGCGAACCACTCCTGGAACTAAACCAGGAAGGACTGCATGTCGGTAATCTCGTTTTTAATACCGACAAAACCCGCGTGTACTATACCATCTGCCAAAATATAGATGCCTACCAGATAAAATGCGATATCTACTACAGGGATATCGTGAACGGGAGCTTTGGGCGTGAATTCAAGTTCCCGCATAACCACCCGGAGTTTAGTTCTACACAGCCCAATATCGGCCTGGACAAACTAACCAACAAGGAACTGTTGTTTTTTTCCTCGGATCGCTTGAGTGATACCATAGATCGAAAGGATATTTTCTATTCAGTAATAGATGGTCCCACCTCTTTCTCAGAGCCCATTCCTGTAGATGCCATCAATACAGATCGTGGAGATGAAATCAGCCCCTTCTTTGATGCTCACACACAAACACTCTATTATTCTACGGATGGCGATTACACCATGGGTGGAGCCGATATCTATAAAGTTACAAAGATCGGAGAGGAATGGATCAATAAAGTCAATCTTGGCGTGGAAGTCAATTCAAGCTACAATGATGCCTTCTTTTACTTCGATTCTCAAAGAAAAATGGCTTACCTGGCCTCCGACCGCGAAGAGTCGCTGCTGTACGATCCCGAACTGGATGCCTGCTGCTACGACATTTACCGCATTCCACTGAAAGAACGCCCCGAGGTAGTGATCGTGAAAACTTTTGATGCCATTACTAAAGAACCCCTCTTCGAGGTGACCGTGCCGAGAAGCATCCTGGTAAGGAGCGGTAGCGATAAAGATCGCATCAAAGTCGATGAACAGACCAACCCCGATGGTAATATATTTAATTTCGGCTTTTGGAGCCCTACCGATTCTTACATCGTGGAAGGAAAAAGGCAGGGCTACTACGATACGCTGCAGCTGGTGAATATGCTGGAACTGTTATCCATTCCCCGGGACACCTACGAAATACGATTGAATCTGATGCCCAAACCTTCCTTACAAGTCTATGCCTTCGAAAAACCCGGAGGAGAGCCTGTAGAGGAGCCCGAGTTTGAACTGCAAAAGATCATCACTGATCAAGCCCCCATACAGATATCGGAATTTGTCAAAGGAACAGGAAGGGAAAGTAATAGCCGTATCTATCCCATAGAGTTAAACACCAATTATCTGGTTAAGGTTAGAAAATCCCCGTTAATTCCTACTGCCCAAAGTGCCGACCGCCTTTATTTTACCGTCAGCGATTTTAAAAAGATCAACGCCGGCCGTTTTCGCGACACCCTCTACCTGACCAGGCTGCCTAATATCCCCAGCCTCATCCCGGATAAAACTGTGCCGCTGTATTTCGAGAATGATCGCCCTAAGATGGGGAGAACACCGGAGGTGCCGGCAGAAGATTATCTGTCTTTATACAGAGAATATAAATCCAAAAGAGACCGATACGTCAGCCGCTTGGAGCGAAGCCCCATCGTGACGAGGGCCGATATCCTCCGGATGTCTCGCTTTTTCGTCAGAGAATTGGAGGACTTCCAGAAACTGGATACCCTGGTGCAGGTCTTTAAACAGTATATGGATAACGGCCATGAAATTGAAGTGGAACTGCGAGGATACGCCAGCCCTATAGGTAACGAAGCTTACAATCTTTTACTTAGTAAACGGCGGATACAAGCTGTTTATGATCTTTTGGTCAATTATCAGAATGGTTTGATGAAACCATATATTGAAAAAGGTTTATTTAAAATTTCCCCAAACCCTAAAGGAGAAAAAGAAGCACCCCCCTCCGTGAAAGAATACCTTTCCGATTTGAATGCTTCGATCTTTAGCTATCTGTCTTCCCTCGAACGAAGGGTGGACATTGTACTTATTGACGTTCGAAGAATTGAATGAAACGTACAAATTACTTAGGTGAAAAAAAATTCCGTGACACTACACACAATCACTGATCTCATGAAATATGTCTACAGGCTCTTATTGTTCTTGCTGGTGTTTTTGCCGTTTCAACTACAAGCGACCCACACAGTGGGCGGCGAAATCAGCTATCGCGCTCTGGGTAATGACCAGTATGAAATTACCATTAATTTCTACCGGGATTGCGTGGAGGGTAACCCGGAAGCTGACTTCGATGATCCGGCTTCAGTAGGTGTCTTTGATCGCAATGGCTTGCTGGTCAAAGAATTACTCATCCCTTTCAGTGGGAAAAATGATACCCTTCCAGCAACTATTTTCACCGAATGCCTGGTCGTTCCTAATAACCTTTGTGTCCATACGACCACTTACCGGGATACCGTCACGCTTGAACCCCTCATAGGTGGATACAATATCGTCTACCAGCGTTGCTGCCGAAATATAACCGTCTCTAATATCATCGACCCGGTCGCTACCGGCGCTACCTATGATATTTGGCTGACCTATGAGGCCATGCTTGCCCAGAACAGCAGCCCCGTGTTCGGAGAATGGCCGCCTGTAGCCATCTGCGTTGATCAGCCTTTTGAATTCGATCATTCAGCAGTCGATCCAGACGGGACCGACTCGCTTGTATATAAACTTTGTGCCCCTCTCTCCGGCGCCTCTCTGTCCACTCCCAAACCTCAGCCGCCTAACAACCCTCCTTACGATACCGTATTCTGGGAGCAGAATTTCGATGTCGATCAAATGCTCGGACCTTTAGGAGAAAAACTTACCATCAATCCGCAAACAGGATTGCTGAGCGTTAAACCTGGATTGCTGGGCCAATTTATCGTTGGAGTGTGTGTGGAGGAATACGATCGCTCAACCGGCCTCTTGCTTTCCAGAGTGAGAAGGGATTTTGAGTTTAATGTCGTCTCTTGTCAGCCGGTTATCGCCGCCTTCGCCGCGCCGCAACTGGTTTGTGATGACCTAACCGTTCGCTTTACCAATACAAGCACAGGCGCTTCTTCCTTCCAATGGTATTTTAACTGGCCTTCAACCGATTTGTCGAGTGTGGCGGAAAATCCAATCTTCACCTTCCCCGATACCGGGTCTTATCAAGTTGCCTTAATCGCTAACCCTGGTTCGGTCTGCCCGGATACCGTCATTCAAACAATTACACTTACCAGTAACAGCCTTGTCGCAGATTTTGATTTTGAGGTGTTTAATTGTCCCGATACCGCAATCCTCAGCACCATTAACCTAAGCTTCGATTCTCTGGTGAACATCTCCAAATACATCTGGGAATTAAAGACGCAAGATTTTAAAATAGGTTCTTTTGAAGAGCATCCTGCTTTTAAGATCCCTCTGCTTTCTGAAGGCTCCATAACGCTGAAAGCCGTTTCCTCAAACAACTGTGAAGTAACGGTTACAAAGCCCTTCAAGATCACCGATAGCATTCCTACTGATTTTATCCGTGATACCCTTTTTGAAGCTTGTCCCGGAGATTCAATATTATTAACTCCTTTAGGTCAAACATTTCAAACATGGAATTATCAATGGCAGCCGGCTGACCTGGTTAGTAATCCTAACAGCCCGGTAACTGCTATGCGCTTTACCGGCGATACCACCTTATCACTCGAATTGATCGCACCGGACGGCTCTTGCTTTTACACCCAAAATATTTTCGTCCGGTCAGGGGCAAAATTGCCCCTGTCCTTTGACGCTGTTCCTGATTGTGATGGCTTTACCATCAATTTTGTCAATGCTTCCGATCAGGCCGGTACCTTTTCCTGGGACTTTGGTGATGAAAATTCCTCATCTGATACCTCTACACTTTTTTCACCTACCTATACCTATTCTGCGCCAGGAACCTACACCGTCACGCTAATGGCTGAGGGCGAAGGATTTTGCCCGGGAGCACTCTCCAAAAATATTGAAGTAGATACCGGAAGGATCATTGCGGATTTTGAGGCCCAATACCAGGATTGTGCGGCAGGCAGCCTTACCATGGCTTTCAATGACTTGTCAACCTCCACTGTCGGTCCCATCAATAGCTGGAACTGGACACTCAGTGACGGGCGCAGCTCAACCGATGCAAAGCCTTCTTTCGTTTTTTCGGAAAGCCAGACCGTCACAGTCTCTTTGACCGTAGAAGCCGGCAACGGCTGCGGACCGGCCGCCGTCTCCAAAGAGGTTGAAGTGCGCTTATTAGAAGATATCCCGAATAAGGATACGGTTAGATTATGTCCCGGCATCCCCACCAGGTATTTGAATGGAATAACAGGATATGACTATACCTGGCAACCTTCTGCGGGCTTAAGTGATGACTCTTCCCCCGAACCGGTCTTTACGCTGGATCAAACACAAACGTATAATGTGATCGTGCAGATTCCAGGACAAAGTGCTTGTGTGGTGCAACAAGAGGTGACGGCTTTAGTGAGCCCCCCAATTGGACTTGCAGTAGAAGGAGGTGGCCTCATTTGTGAACCCGAGACCGTTTTAAGCGCATCTACAAAGCAAGAAGCTTCCATAACATGGAAAACAGCAACAGGGGAGATCCTGGGCAAAGGTAATACCTTGGAAATTACTCCTCAGGGAGAACAGCAAATTGTGGCCGTGGCCACCGATGCGTTTGGATGTGAAGAAACCTCAGAAGAAATAAACCTCATCGAAGGCGCCTTAAATATCGAATTACCCGAAAAAACAGCCGTCTGCGCAGGAGATACCTTATTGTTCAATATTGAAAACGAGGATCCACGGGATACTCTGAATTATTTCTGGACCAGTAATACCCTGAATATTTCGGACGCCAACACGGCTAGCCCCGTCGTTTTCGCTCCGGGAGGCATGCATGAATTGTTTGTCAGTGTTTCCAACCAACTGGGCTGTGCCATCGAAGATACCATTTTGG
This sequence comes from uncultured Saprospiraceae bacterium, assembly GCA_964548175.1. Lineage (GTDB taxonomy): Bacteria > Bacteroidota > Bacteroidia > Chitinophagales > Saprospiraceae > JANQPA01. The sequence continues at coordinate 1,261 of CAZJQS010000003.1, read as the reverse complement.
TAACCGTGATCGATTCCGCCGTTACGGCTAACCTGGGCTTTGAGTTCGAAGTACAGTGTGATGGCCGTACTGTTGTTTTCTCTAACACAGGAACCGATAAACTGAATTATTTGTGGGATTTTGGTGATATCAATAATCCAGGCGCTTCTTCTAATGAATTTAGCCCGGTATATACTTATTCTGCGCCGGGCCAGTATTCCGTAAGCTTGATCGTTGATCATGAAAATGTCGAAGATTGTACAGATACCATCACCCAGGTTGTAACTATTCCACAAATCGGCATTGCCGCCGATTTTAACTTCCAGATCGATCTGTGTACAGAAGAAATGGTCAGAATCTCTTTCTTCGATCAATCTCAGTCAGGAGAGGGAACCATCACATCCTGGAACTGGAATTTCGGGCCGTTGGGTAGTTCTTCAGAACAAAATCCAGTCCTCGAGTTTTCTTCAGCCGATACGATCCTGGTCAATTTGACCATTGAAACTGACCAGCCTTGTGTGGCAAATGAGGAAAAAGAGATCATCATCCGTATTCCAGTGATTCCTTTTACAGATGGAGACACTGTGCGTATCTGTAAGGGAGACAATATAATACTGAACGAAAACGGAGCGCAGAACCTGAACTATAACTGGATTCCCCAAGCAGGTCTTGACCTGACTAATCCCGCTTCTCCTATAGCAAGTCCGGAACAAACGACGACCTATACCGTAACAGCAAGCGCACCTGGACAGGAAATATGCTCTACTACTAAAAGCATAACTGTTCTGGTAGATCAGGTGATTACCAGCCTGACGCCGGATACCTTGATCTGTACCTCTGAAGAAATTACCCTTAATACAGAGGTGATTTCCAATTCAACCGTGGAATGGTTTGAAGACAGTAATCTGCAGAATAAAATAGGAGACGGGTCTAGCCTTAAAGTTATCCCAAATGCAGCTTCTAATACTTATTTCGTAAGAGCAACTTCTGCGTCCAAGAATTGCAAAGAAATAGATTCTGTCATCGTTCGAGTTTTCGATGAGTTTACTTTGCTTACAGATACCTTAATACAAGTATGCTACGGTATACCAACCGAACTTAATCCGGAAGGAGTGCCGGAATTCAAATATACGTGGTCTCCGGCTACCGGATTGGATGATCCAAACTCCTTTAATCCGATAGCAACATTGACAGAAGACGATACTTATACCGTTACCATAACAGATGAAAACGAAAACTGTCAGGCGATTCGCGAAGTTCGCGTCCAAGTCACAGACGATAT
>CAZJQS010000002.1:121779-179445 GCA_964548175.1 uncultured Saprospiraceae bacterium | reverse complement strand
TCCAGGCCAATATTATGAAACCATGTGGGAGGCTTTGAGAAATTCAAGCGCCGGAGGGGGAGACCCTGCATTCGCATCTGCGAATATTTACAATAACCTGGCTTACAATCCATTTGATGTTCCTAACGATCAGATAGTAGGCTTGGACGGCCGTTTGAATCCTAATGCCAACGTAATTTATCAGAGCCTGAACTGGTACGATGTATTAGAACAGAGCGCCACAAGACAAAACTACAATGTCAATGTATCCAGTGGTGGTGACAATCACAGCGTTTTCTTTTCAACTTCCTACCTGGATGAAGAGGGATATGTTGTGACTTCTGCATTTGACCGTTTAACCAACCGTTTAACTGCCGACTTTGATGTCAAAGAAGGGATAACCGTTGGAGGTACAGCCTATATTACAACCACAAATTCATCAGGTCCTAGTTCAGCAGGTACCGGTAGCATTGTCAATCCTTTCGGGTTTGCAAAAAATATTGGTTCCATCTATCCGGTATATGTAAATGACTTACAGGGGAATCTGGTTCGGGATGCAGCCGGCAACCCTGTATTCGACAATGGAGAAGGATTTCCTGAGTTTAATATAGGTTCCAGACCTATTAATCAGGGAAGACATGCCCTTCAGGAGCTTCTTTTGAATGATGAACGCAATAGAGATAACACCTATGGCTTTAGATTTTACGCCGATTTTGAATTATTGGAAGGTTTGAATGTGAGATTGAATTATGGTAGAGACATTAACGAAGGACTCACCAAAGAGTATGAGAATAATATCATCGGAGACGCTCAGCCAACCGGAAGATATTTCGAGCAAAGGTTTAGAAGACAGGTGGAGAACTTCAACCAATTACTGAATTTTAGAAAGAGTTTTCAGAACATACATAACCTGGACATCACTTTGGGTCATGAAAGTTTTGATAGAACTTTCACAGATAATACGGCCTTGGTAATTGATCAAACGGCAGAAGGGATATTCGAATTCGACAACTTTGCTACTCCGGTAAGTGTGGGAGGTTCTAGTACAGCAAAGAGAATTGAGGGCTATTTTGCCAGAGTGAATTACAATTTCGATTCCAAATATTACATAAATGTTTCTGCAAGAAGAGATGGTTCATCCGTATTTAGCAGAGATTCAAGATGGGGTACTTTTTATTCTGTAGGGGCATCCTGGAGAATAGATCAGGAACCATTCATGGCAAACGTACCCTTTGTAGACCGATTGAAACTGCGTTCTTCCTACGGGGAAGTGGGTAATGACAACTTAGGAGATTTCTTCTTATCTCAACCTAGATATACGTTAACATCCAATGCAGGAAATCCGGCCATTTATTGGTCAGAAATTGGTAATGCCGCCTTGCAATGGGAAACCATAGAAAGCTTTGATGTGGCCGTAGAGTTCACCTTATTTAATAATTTCCTTGATGGTTCTTTGGAGTATTACAGAAGAAACTCTTCAGACCTGCTTTACAATCAGCCTATCGCACTTAGCAACGGATTGAACGAATTTCCAACTAATATCGGCGATATGTACAACTCAGGTGTTGAGTTGGGTTTAACGGGTAACTTCATCACAACTCGTGATTTTCAGTGGAGTCTTACGCTTCAGGCCTCTACCTTTAATAATGAAATTACCAGCTTACCAGATCCATTTGTCAATGGATCTCAGCGCTGGGATGAGGGTAGATCCAGGTATGACTTCTTCTTGCTTCATACTGCAGGAGTTGATCCTGCCAACGGAGATCAATTATTTTTCTTGTATGATGTAGATGAGAGCGGTAATAGTATTCCCGTGTTAGATGAAAACGGCGTTCACCTGACGACCAATGACTGGCAGGCTACCGAAAGAGCGTACACCGGCGCCAGCTCCATCCCTGATGTATTAGGCTCTGTTTCTACTCGCTTGTTTTACAAAGGCTTTTCATTAGACGTTTTAGTTACCTATGGCTTAGGAGGGGAAATACTGGACAATGGATATTCCGCCATGATGCTAAGTAGCTCCTACGGACGTTCACTTCACCCTGACATTTTGAATGCATGGCGTCAACCAGGCGATATAACGGATGTGCCAAGATTAGAAAACGGTAATGTTAATCTTGTCAGGACCCAGTCCACCAGGTTTTTAACAGATGCTTCATTCTGGGCTTTGAGGAATGTCAACCTGGGATATACATTTGACAATAATCTTTCAAGAAAGCTCGGAGTGGAAAATTTAAGATTGTCAGTAACGGGAGAAAACCTCTTCTTGCAGAGTGCAAGGCCTGGTTTGGATCCTCAGTACAACCTGGCGGGAACTTCCCCTGGGGATGATTTTAATCCGGCGCGAATTGTAACTTTTAGCTTGAATGCAAACTTCTAAAATAATCAACCATGTTTCGAAATATTAAATATTTATTATTCATCTGTGTAGTGTTCATAATATCTTCCTGTAATGAAGATTTTTTGGAAACAACACCAACAGATGCCATTTCTTCGGCTGATGCTCTCGCTACTGAGGCCAATATGAACCTTATTATAAATGGGATGCATCGTGCAATGTATTCACAATCACAAACCGTACTGCCAGGTGGTAATACAGCCAGGGCCAATGAACACTATTGGGTGCCCATGGGTGACAATATCGGCGGAACGCTGATCCACAGTGCCAATGCTAACAACCTGAATTGGAGAGATGTTGCACAATGGACGCAGCATACGGATGAGACTTCATTGACTACTGAAATACTTTGGTATCATCGTTACAATATTATAGCTAACGCCAATTCTATCATCAACAGGTATAATGAAGGTGATTTACCTGAGACAGCGGGATTGCTCAATATTGTTGGTCAGGCCTATACCTACAGAGCTTATGCTTATATGTCACTTGTACAGCATTTCGCAAAAGGGTATTTAATAGGTAACCCAAGCTCTGATCCGGGAGTGCCCTTATTATTTGCTTCTGAAGCTCCTTTTACCAGCGCACCTCGTTCAACGGTTCAGGAAGTTTACGATCAGATCGCTTCAGATCTGGATGCTGCCATCAGTGTTTTTGCGAATGCCGCACCCAGGCCAACGGGTAGCGCTTTTCATAAAGCAAATCTCAATATTGATGTGGCGCATGGGCTTAAAGCCAGAATGGCTTTAAATACAGGAGACTGGGAAACTGCTGCATCAGAAGCTGTACTGGCTCGTCAGAATTATCCGATTATGGGTGAAGAGGATTGGAAATCTGGATTTAACACGACACTTCTTCCAGAAGTAATATGGGGAAGTAACGTGATAGGAACGGAAACCACATTTTTCCGTTCTTACTTTTACCTTGCCTCCAACACATTTAACGGAAGTCAAAATAGGAACAATCCAAAAATTGCGGATAGGAGGTTGATCGATGCGATTCCAGATTCGGACTATCGGAAGGATATGTTTTTGATCGATGCACCAAACACCAATACTTCTGCAGCAAATGGAATGGGTGGTTGGGCTAATAATACCAATCCGTTATATTCTACTCAGGAAGAATTTATTGCAGCAAGAAGAGCTCTTGAAGCTGAATGGGGTTGGACATCAGCTCACAACGCTCACCCTTACATGCATGTGAAATTGAGACAAAAAGTTCCCGGAGGTATAGAACCGGACGACATCATTTATATGCGTTCTTCAGAGATGTACCTCATTGAGGCAGAAGCTAAAGCAATGCTAGGTGACATTGCTGGTGCTCAGGAAGCACTGAGACCTTTGGGCGAAGAACGCGATAGTCAGTATGACGTCACTGTATTTGATACGCAGGAAGCATTGATGGATCATATCAAGTTCCAACGTCGTCTTGAATTATGGGGCGAAGGCTTTACGTATACTGATAAAATCAGATGGGATGAAGGCATAGACCATGGCGCTGATGGTGGCTCAGGTGCTTCTGAGGCCTTGTATCAAGCGGGATTTTTTCAAGAAAGACCCTCTATTAATCCGTTATGGGTTTTCAAAATCCCTCAGGCAGAAATTGACGCCAACCCAAATATTACTCCACAGGATCAAAATCCTTAAGTTTTTTTCTGAATAATTAAAAAAAGTCTGCACCGCTTAACCGGTGCAGACTTTTTTACTTTCTGGTCTTAATGATCCTTTTCCCAACCACCAAGATAACGACCCCAACCAGGGATCCCGCCAGAAAGTACATGATTTCCTGTTGAGTTACTTCTAATAATAACATTTCCATTATTCTTCTTCTTTTTGGTCCTTAAATCGTTGTTGCCAGCGTTCCTTGGCGAGCTTCTGAAGGTCCACCACGGCGTCGGATTCGTCGACGATCTCTTTGCCGAGCAGGGTCTCAAAAAGGTCTTCCATCGTTACAATACCGACCACTACGCCGAAATCATCTGTTACGATAAAAAGGTGCTGTTTTTCATTGGTAAGCATCTCGAAGAGTTTGGGCAGCGGCAGGTCGTCCTGTACAAAATCAACAGGACGCCTGATCTCCTTTAGTTGGAGCGTGTCTTTTTGTTCGACCAGGTTCTGGAACAATTCGTCCTTGAGCACAATGCCGGTCACCTGGTCCCGGGTTTCTTCAAAAATAGGAATACGGGAGAAGGGGAGCGGCATACTTTTATCGTAAAAACCCCTAAGGGTCGTTTTTTCATTGGCCATCATGACAACGGTCTTGGGCGTCATGATGTCTCTGACGGTTTTTTTCTCGAAAGCCAGCAGGTTCTTAATAATAGCGGATTCGCTCTTGTCCAGCGCACCCGTCTGCTCGCCCTCCCTGGTCATGGCCGCAAAATCTGCCCGGCTTAGCACCGAGCGATCCTTGTCCTTTTTCAGCGTTTTGGTAATGCGCTGGCTGAGCCATACGAATGGATGCAAGGTCCAGATCATAACGCGAAGAGATCGGACGGTGAAGGGCGCCAGGCCTTTCCAGTTATTTGCTCCGATGGTCTTTGGAATGATCTCGGAAAGGATCAATATAGCCAGGGTCATTACGCCCGCCACTATCGATTCATAGCTTATGGACAAGCCGCCGCCCAGGCCGATGTAGTGTTCGCCAAATATGTGTCCCGCCTGCGCACCTACGCCTATGGCGCCTATGGTATGCGCCATAGTGTTCAGCGTGAGAATAGCCGATAAGGGTTTGTCGATGTCCTCCTTATAAAGCTTTAAAGTGGCGGCGATACCCTTTTTTTCCATTATCGCCCGCTGTATATAAGAAGGGGTGATGCTGAGTAATACCGCTTCGAGAACGGAACATAAAAAAGAAAAAAAGATCGATATAACGAAGAAAAAAATTAATAAGCCCATGTATGTTTTTTGCTTTATACAATATTACAAAATATTCCAGGGATGTATGTAATTCCTGGACATTTAGAAAGTTTGTATATTTAAATACAAATTAATAAAATCAATCCATCAATGAAAACGACCAAATTTATCCCTGTTCTAATGGCCTGTGTACTATTGTTGACGCCGGCCTGCAATACGAGCAAAACTTTTCAGGGCGCCATGGTGGGCGGTGCTTTAGGCGGTATCATCGGTGGCGCATTAGGTAGCAAAGGTAAAAAAGCCCGAGGAATCCTTATCGGCTCCGTAATCGGCGGCACTGCGGGCGCACTGATCGGTAAATACATGGACAAACAAGCCGAGGAAATGAGAAAAGACCTGGAAGGCGCCAAAGTCGAAAGAGTGGGAGAGGGCATCCTCATTACCTTCGATTCCGGCCTGCTGTTTGACGTGGATTCCTACAGTCTTAAGAGCGCCACCCGGCAAAACCTTCAGGAACTGGCCGACCTGCTCCAAAAATACGACGAAACCGAGGTGCTCGTCCAGGGCCATACCGACAGCACCGGGGAGGAACAGTATAATTTAGAGCTTTCCAATAACCGAGCTAAATCCGTTCAGGCTTACCTGGTTATGCAGGGAGTAAGTAACTCCAGATTAGTCACCATGGGGCTCGGAGAGACCGAGCCTGTGGCAAGTAATGCCAATGCCAGCGGCCGCCAGCAAAACCGAAGGGTGGAGATTGCTATTGTGGCGAATAAGAAATTAAGAAAAGCAGCGGAAAAAGGAAAAATATAAAAGACAAAGGAGGCTGGCCTGCCTCCTTTGTTTTTTATATTTTGCCTTTTTCTAATTGTTGGCTGAAATCATTTACAAATACGCGCCGATCCTGGATGCGGGAAAAGTTTTTATGGAAAAAGGAGAGCGATTTTTCATTTTTTCACAGCGATTACAATAAAATATTCCACTCCGCTGGATTGGGTTTTAAAACAAGATACGGCCTAAAAATTACAACGATAGGATCTCCGCCATTCTCACCAGATCCTCCTTTAGAGGTTTAGACTTGCTGATGGCTTCTTCGAAAGGAGTGAAGGCCACTTCGTTATTAATCAGGCCGGCCATGACGTTTTTCTGGCCAGCGAGCAGACCTTCTACGGCCGCGAATCCCAGGCGGCTGGCCAGTACGCGATCGAAGCAGCTAGGAGAACCTCCCCTTTGAAGGTGGCCGATGATGGTGACTTTGGTATCGAATTCGTCGAATCTTTCCTTGACTTGCTGGGCTATCTGGGTGGCGCCGCCGTATTTATTTCCCTCAGCGACGATGACTACGCTGAACAGTTTTTTGCGTTTGGCTTCTTTGCGGAGTTTGTTGATCAGATCGTCGATAGATTTATCGATTTCCGGTATCATGATGCTCCCTGCGCCGCTGCCGATACCCGTATTGAGGGCGATGTATCCGGAATGCCGGCCCATTACTTCGACGAAAAACAGGCGGTCGTGGGAGTCGGCCGTATCGCGTATTCGATCGACCGCTTCTATGGCGGTATTGATGGCCGTGTCAAAACCGATGGTATAGTCGGTTCCGTACAAGTCATTATCAATAGTACCGGGAATGCCGATAAAGGGGATATGATGTTCTTTGGAAAAAATATCGGCGCCGGTGAAGGTGCCGTCCCCTCCGATAGCAATGCAAGCGTCTATATCAAAAGCTGCCAGGGAATCCTTAGCCTGTTCGCGGCCGGCAGCTTCCCTGAAACGCTGGCTCCGGGCCGTTTTAAGGATAGTGCCGCCGCGATGGATGATATTAGCGACATCGTTGCGCTCGAGCCGCTTTAAGTCGCCGTCGATCATTCCTTCGTATCCTCTGTTGATCCCGTAAACATGGAGATTATGGTACGAGGCTGTACGGACTACAGCTCTTAAAGCGGCATTCATTCCAGGGGCGTCGCCTCCGGAGGTAAAAACAGCGATGCGTTTGATTGCCTTTTCCATATTTGGTTTAATCGTTTTATTGCTTGTTGCTGCTGGTATGGAAATCCACCAGCGAATCTATAGGTTTTTTGACAAAGTTGCCGACGATCATTGATCGTTCTTGTAATACAGCTTCGATGAATTCCTTAAAATAATAGGCTACGGAGCCTACGAAGCTGACCGGCAAAGATAAGTGACTTTTGTATTTTCTGGCATGCCGGTCGATAAATTCCTCAAAACTGCGATAAAGCAATTTTTGAATGAAGGGGTGAGCGCGGTGCTCTCCCAGGAATTTGGTAAAGGTGGCAAGATATACATTTGGGGTAGGCTTCCGGTATACGTTTTCCAGGATTTCGGCCTTCCCGCCCGGTACTTTTTGTTCAAATTCGTAGAAAAGACTTTTGGGCAGCTCGCGATAGAAATACGCTTTGATGAGTTCCTTTCCCAAAAAGGCGCCGCTGCCCTCGTCACCGATGAAATAGCCCAGGTTGGTGACGTTGTCCTGTATCTGATCGCCGTCGAAAAGACAAGAGTTGGACCCCGTTCCTATTATGCAGGCGATGCCCGCTTGATTGCCGCAGGCCGCCCGGGCGGCGCCCAACAGATCGTGATGAACCTGTATTTGCGCTTTGGGGAAGATACGCGCCATCGCTCCGGCTATTACCGACTTTTTCTCATTATCCCAACATCCCGTCCCGTAATAATACAGTTCTTTTACAGATTCGGTTTCAACAGTGTCTTCTAGTGCCTTGTAGGTTTCTTCATAGATGAGTGCTTCCTGGTGATAGACTGGATTGAATCCCATCGTCACCACGATGCGGTGGCTTCCTTCTGGCGTTACCACCGCCCAGTCTGCTTTGGTAGAGCCGCTGTCCGCTACTATGATCATTTTTTCCGTTTTTTATTGTTTAGTGGATAAAGGTAGTGTAAATACTACACTAAGCGGGTGAAATTTAGGTGAAAATTGTGGAAAATTACTTTTAACTGGGCGTCAATAAATAATTTGCTAAATAAAACTTTTTGTTTTATTTTTGTTGTGTAAAATCCGATTCGAAGGCATATAAAACAAAATGTGTTATGTATTACCATTACCAATATGCTCATGATCAAAGACGCCCACCTTATGCAGTCGATCTTTTTCGTCAGTATTTAAGGAAAAACTGGTTCCGGCTCTTGCTGATCTTTATCGCGCTGCATCTTTACCTGACCAGAGACATCACTATAAAATTCAATATGTCAGACAAGGGACTGTCTTCTGCCGCCGCACATGTAATGCCCTCTTCTTCTTCTGATGGTTTAACCACTGCTAGTCATGAGCATGTGTCCGTTCCAAAAAAAGAAGAAAAGAAATGGAGCAGCCGCAAAGCCAATGATTTTTATAACATCACCTTTATCCTTAATCCTGATTACGGTCGTCGAAAGGGGATCGATCCGGCCATCGTTGCGGAAAAGCGCAATAATTGTATTCGTTATGTGGAGCGGTTTGCGAAGATTGCAAAGACGGAAAGGGAAATGTACGGCATTCCTGCGAGTATTACGCTTGCCCAGGGATTGTTAGAGTCAGATGCGGGAGGAAGTCGGCTGTCCGTAGAGTCTGACAATCATTTCGGCATCAAGTGCCGCTCTAAGTGCCGGGGATGTACTTGCCGGAATTATACAGATGATGATATTTACGATATGTTCAGGGTCTTCGATTCCGCCTGGGAGAGTTACCGGGAGCATTCTAAGTTGCTGACCAGCAGCAGGTACAAGCATCTGCTGGATCTGCCGGTCACTGATTATCAAGGATGGGCCCACGGCCTGAAGAAGGCAGGCTACGCGACCGACAAACGCTATGCTGAAAAACTGATCAAGATCATCGAAGAGCTGAAATTGTATCGGTATGATCAATGAAAATCCATCAAATATTTCCATATCACAATAACTACATCTATATTTTGCCAAATTTAAACCAGCATGGAAAAATTCTGGCAAAATCTGGCGGACCAAATTTCCCGGTTCAATGAATGGATAGGGAAGGGGGTGTCCTGGCTTACGTTCCTACTCGTACTCCTAGTCTGCTTTGACGTCGTTTTTCGCTATTTGTTCAACGATACCGAAGCCTGGATCATGGAGTTAGAGTGGCATCTTTTTGCGCTCATTTTTTTACTGGGAGCAGGCTATGCTTTTAAACATGATCGGCATGTTCGGGTGGACCTGTTCTACTCCGGCTTCAGCGAAAGAGATAAAGCCCTGGTTAACCTGATAGGCGGATTACTTTTTCTGCTTCCCTGGTGCATAATGATCATTGTAGCTTCCTACCAATATGCTGATGTTTCTTTCCAGATCAGGGAAACTTCGCCTGATCCCGGAGGCTTGCCTGCCCGCTACCTGATTAAATTCGCCATTACCGCGGGTGGAATATTGCTGCTGCTACAAGCCATTGCCCATATCATCACTTCTTATTTAACCCTTCGTTCGTCAAAAGAAAAGTAAGCCTACCCAAAGCAAAAACTATGGAAATAATCGCGATCATTCTTTTTCTGAGTATCTTCCTGCTTATCCTTTATGGTTATCCCGTTGCTTTTACCCTTGGAGGGATATCGATCATCTACGCGCTGTGTTTTCTGGATGCTTCCAGCTTTTCAGCTCTGCCACCACGTATTATGGGGGTGATGAGTAATTATGTTTTGTTGGCAGTACCCCTGTTCATTTTTATGGGTATTATGCTGGAAAAATCGGGTATCGCCGAAAATCTGCTGGAGACGATGGCCGTTCTTTTTGGCAAAGTCAATGGCGGACTGGCCATTTCCGTGATCATTGTCGGGGCTTTGCTCGCAGCTTCCACAGGCATCGTCGGCGCCACCGTGATCACTATGGGCCTGATTAGCCTTCCAACGATGCTGAAAAAAGGGTATACGCCCGAACTGGCCACGGGAACAATTGCTTCTTCCGGAACTTTGGGGCAGATCATTCCTCCTTCCGTGGTGCTGGTTTTGTTGGGAAGCGTATTGAATGTGTCGGTAGGACATTTGTTTGCCGCCGCCTTATTACCCGGATTGTTGTTGGTGCTGATGTACGTGATCTATGTTTTTCTTTACGCGACCCGCTATCCCCAAAAGGCGCCCTCCGTGCCGCAGGAGGAAATTGATGCATTTAAGGCTCAAAACTACTGGCCAAAGGTGATCAAGGCATTCGTTTTACCCCTTTTATTGATCGTGGCGGTACTGGGATCGATCTTTGCCGGTCTGGCTTCTCCTACAGAAGCAGCTGCAGTAGGTGCTTTGGGGGCAACGCTGATGACGGTTTTCCAAAAGAAATTCAGTTATAAGGTATTGACCTCTGTCATGCAGGAGACGACTCACCTGACCAGCATGGTGTTTATTATCTTAATGGGGGCGACCACTTTTTCTTTTGTCTTTCGCGAAATGAACGGAGATGGCTACCTCGTTCAATTAATCGAAAATGCCAATCTGTCCGCTAATGCTTTTCTGATATTGGTGATGATCGTGGTTTTCTTCGCCGGTTTTTTCATCGATTTTATTGAGATCATTTTCATCATTGTGCCGGTGGTGGCGCCGATCTTCGTCGCCTTCGGAATTGATCTGATCTGGATAGGAGTGCTGTTGGGCTTAAATTTACAGATCTCTTTTTTGTCTCCTCCCTTTGGTTTTTCTCTGTTTTATTTAAAGGGCGTGGCGCCGGCCCAGGTGACGACCCAGCATTTATACAGAGGGATCATACCATTTATTGCCATACAGCTGGTGCTGCTGATCGTGGTGATGAGTTTTCCACAAGTGGTATATTTCTTCATTCCCGGTAATTGAATAGATACCCCTTTGGCTTATCGAGTTTAAAGGAAAACTCACGCTTATTTCTCCAATCGGGAAAGGACCATTTGAGACATCAGCTTATCATTTTTAGCGTTGTAAGATGCTGATTTAACGGTGCCTACCCCTTTAGCGTACCAATTGACAACGCGGCTTTCCGATTTGCTCATCATTGCCTTGGTATCCACCAGGTAAGAGATTCTGAAACATTCGAAAGTGCCCGCATCAGTAGTAATCGTTTCCTTAGCCTCCACTTTATGTTCTGAAATATTCATCGTCATTTTCATATTCATCGGCCCCATCTTAAATTCAATGGTGTTTTCTGAATCCGGAAATTGATCACCTACTTTTGGATCGGTATCCATTACGAAGCCGTCACCTGACATTTTCATCTCCGATTCGCCTCCCATCTGCCGAATATTTTCAGGGATCATATTAGACATATCCATGTAAAAAGTGTTGTCCTTGCATTTTACCGTATAGGAGCCTTTAGCTAACTCTTTTTCTTTGTCATCATAAAGTTCTGTGTTGATGACAGCTTCCAGGCCATCAGCACTAGAGGTCACTTTCGTGACTTCCTGTACAGAGGTCTGCATCAATTTTCCCTTTTTATCCAGATGCTTATATTCCAGCCTGACCTTTTCCTTGAAAGGGAAATAAGTACTGCATTCTTGAGAAAAGGTTACCGTTAAGGAGAATGTGAAAACGGTCAACAAAAGGAACTTGATATGATTCATATTAATTGGGATTGTAATGAGTGAATAAATGGAAAATAAGTTTTCTGAGAAAAAAAGCAAAAAATGTGCGGTTGTTTTTTGTGGAAAAATTAAAATCTTACATTTAAAAAAGTCCGAACAAGGACTTGCTACCAAATAAAGCCAATCGTTATGATAAAAAAGGATTTTCATTATGGAAAAGATCGATTGACCATCGGTCTGGCGCTGGAACTAGTCCGCGGACAGAGAAAAGGCAAACTTACCAGAGCGGTGGTCACTAAAATGGAACAAGCTCGTTCCTGTATCCATGAAGTGGTGAGTAGCGAACAGGTGGTTTATGGATTAACTACGGGCTTCGGACCACTGTGTAATACTTTTGTGCCTGCACGACAGGCTCAGCAACTCCAGGCTAACCTACTGAAGAGTCACGCGGTAGGAGTAGGTGAAGGCATCCCATTGGAATTAGCTAAATTGATGATGATCCTTAAAGTCCAGTCTCTTGCACTGGGCTATTCCGGCGTTTCTTTGCCAGTTGTGGAAAGGATACTATGGCACATCGAGCAAGACGCCGTCCCTTTTGTTCCGGCGCAGGGCTCTGTGGGTGCTTCCGGAGATTTGGCCCCACTGGCGCATTTATTTCTACCCTTAATTGGTTTGGGTAAAGTTCATTACCAGGGAGCCTGGATGCCGGCTGATGCTTTTCTGGAAAAGGGGGGGCTTTCCCCCGTTGTTCTTCATGCAAAAGATGCCCTGGCGCTCATCAACGGCACCCAGTTTATGGCGGCTTATGGAGTAGTCATTGCAGACCGATTACAACGCTGCCTGGACCAGGCGGATCTGATTGGGGCAATGATGCTGGAAGCCATGGCCGGTTCCAAAAAGCCGTTCATCGCCGCCTTGCATCACATACGTCCGCACCAGGGCGCTTTGCATGTAGCGGAGCGTATCTGGACCTTACTGGAAGGTTCCGAGATCATGAAATCGCATGAGGGATGCTCCAGGGTGCAAGATCCTTATTCTTTGAGGTGTATGCCGCAGGTGCACGGCGCTTCCCGTGCAGCCTGGCTACATCTCAAAGAAGTATTGCACACGGAGATCAATGCTGTGACCGATAACCCCATCGTTTTGGGGCCTGACGCCATCATCAGCGGTGGGAATTTTCATGGACAACCCCTGGCGCTGCCGCTGGATTACGCAGCCATGGCCGCCGCCGAATTGGGCAACATCTCGGATCGACGCATCTACCTCTCCCTGGAGGGAAAATTCGAAGGCATACCGAAATTGTTAATGAAAGAAACCGGCTTGAATTCCGGGTTTATGATCCCCCAATATACCACAGCCTCCTTAGTCAATGAAAATAAAGCACTTTGCTTTCCGGCCAGTACAGACAGCATCCCCACTTCCATTGGGCAGGAAGATCACGTGAGCATGGGCGCGACCTCGGCCAGGAAGACCCTTCAGGTCGTCAACAATCTGGAACAAATTCTAGCCATAGAATTGTTATACGCTTGTCAGGGACTCGACTTTCGCCGTCCACTGAAATCCGGACTACTATTGGATGCCTGCTACGAATACGTCCGGACAAAGGTAGCTCATCGCGAATCCGATCAGCTTTTTACCGAAGAGCTGGAATTTGTCATCCAAACCGTTCGCTCCGGCTTATTATTGGATCTCTGCAAGGAGCTGGCGGAAAACCACCACATTAACCTAAAACAAAACGATCATGAAGTATTCGGAATTTATTGAGCACTACGCTCAGCATCCCCATTACCATGCCCCCAAAGGCCCCCAGCTACACGCCAAAAGCTGGCAGACAGAAGCTCCACTCCGTATGCTGCTCAACAATCTGGACGCAGAAGTAGCAGAAGATCCCGAACATCTGGTCGTCTATGGGGGAACCGGCCAGGCGGCCAGAAATGTCGAAGCCCTGCAAAACATCATCAAAGCCTTACTGGATCTGGACGAAAACCACAGCCTGCTGGTGCAATCCGGCAAAGCGGTAGGGATTATTCGCTCACATTCCGATGCCCCCAGGGTACTCATCGCCAACAGCAATCTGGTGCCGGCCTGGGCCAATTGGGAGCATTTTGAGGATTTGAAGAAACGCGGACTCATGATGTTCGGGCAGATGACCGCCGGTAGCTGGATCTATATTGGCACTCAGGGAATTTTGCAGGGCACCTATGAAACTTTTGCAGCTTGCGGAAGAAAATATTTTGACGGGGACCTTCGTCATCGGCTACTCGTCACAGGAGGCCTGGGAGGGATGGGCGGAGCTCAGCCTCTGGCCGCTACTATGGCCGGCGCCGCCTTTCTGGGCGTAGATGTAGATTCTGAGCGCATTTACAAGCGCTTGAAAACCCGGTACATTGACAAAATGACGGAGGATTACGATGAGGCGGTCAAGTTAGTTCTTCAGGCTAAAGAAAAAGGCGAAGCGCTGTCGGTTGGTCTGGTGGGTGATATCGGCAATGTACTTGAGCAGTTGTTAAACGACGGTGTCGTTCCCGACGTTCTGACCGATCAGACCTCTGCTCATGATCCTGTATTTGGTTACGTTCCACATCAATTAACGCTGGAAGAGGCTCGCAAAATGAGAAAGGATGATCCGGAGCATTACAAAGAGTTATCCCTGGAGAGCATGGCCCGGCATGTTGGCCTGATGTTGAAAATGAAGGAAAAAGGCAGTGTGGTCTTTGATTATGGCAATAATCTTCGGGAGTTTGCCTTTCAGGGGGGAGAAAAAAGAGCATTCGACTTCCAGGGCTTTGTGCCGGAGTTCATCCGGCCGCTCTTCTGCCAGGGGCAGGGGCCTTTCCGCTGGGCAGCTTTGTCAGGAGATCCTGAGGATATTTACGCCACAGATGAAGCGCTCATCGCAGCTTTCCCTGAAAATAAACATCTGATCAACTGGCTTAGGCAGGCTCGAAGGAAGGTGTCCTTTCAGGGGCTGCCTTGTCGCATTTGCTGGCTGGGTATGGGCGAAAGGGAAAAAGCCGCTTTGATCTTCAATGACCTCGTCAAAACGGGAAAAGTAAAAGCGCCGCTGGTCATAGGTCGCGATCACCTCGACTGCGGCTCGGTCGCTTCCCCTAACCGGGAAACCGAAAACATGAAAGACGGCAGCGACGCCGTCTCCGACTGGCCCCTTCTGAACCTGATGGCCAACACCTCGGGCGGCGCCACCTGGGTATCCTTTCACCACGGCGGTGGAGTAGGGATGGGGTACTCCCAGCATGCAGGCATGGTGATCCTGGCGGATGGCACAGAAGCCGCCGCCGAGCGACTAAAGAGATGTTTGTTCAATGATCCTGCATTAGGCATATTCAGACATCACGATGCGGGCTATGAAGAGGCTACAAAAGTGGGAAAAAAAGACGGGATATTATTAAATTTTTGACATCCCTAGACCTCAGAGGTCTTTAAGACCTCTGAGGTCTGGTTTTTAAGCAAAAGGAGAAAACACCCCCAAAATCCCTCCTAACGCGCTGAAAACAAGTTTTCTACATAGTGTTAAAAAAATCAAAGACCTCGTAATTCGCGTCCGCTTTTGTCCGGCTTCTGAGGGCGATTTGAAGCTAATATTTGTAGAGTATATTTTTACTCAGTTAGAATTTTCTTACAGTTTATTCAACAATAAAAATGATGGAAAAACCAAAGGGAATAGGACCATTTTCACAACTCCTGACTTTGAAAAAATTGCCTTTAAAAGGCCCCTTAAAAGACGAGCGACTGGAAATCATTTCACAAGCCGGAGTGCTGGTTCAAAAGGGTAGGGTAGTGGAGGTCAATTCCTTTGAGCAGATACAATCAACTTGCCGAAGAGAAAACTTCGAGCTGGAAGAATTAACGGAACCAATGGTAGCTATTCCCGCATTGATCGACGCCCACACTCACATATGCTTCGCCGGTTCCAGGGCAGAGGATTATGCCAAAAGGGTGGGAGGGAAGTCCTACCTGGAAATCGCCGAAGAAGGCGGCGGCATCTGGGATACCGTACAGAAAACACGGGCCGCTGATTTAGATGAATTGATCATGGGAATCTTAAGCAGAGCGGCTGTTTTGAAAAAAAGGGGTATTGCAACTGTAGAGGTAAAAAGCGGGTATGGTTTGACTGTAGAGGAAGAGCTGAAAATGTTAACGGCTATCCAAAAAGCGAATGAACAAACCAGGATCGACCTCATTCCTACCTGCCTGCCTGCTCATATCCTGCCTAAAGACTTTGAGGGTTCGGGGAATGCCTATGTAGAAATGTTGATCCGCGATTTTTTTCCTATAGTAAAAGAAAAGCAACTTTCGAACCGGGCCGATATTTTCGTCGAACAAAGCGCATTTAGCGAATCAGAGGCTAAAGCTTATTTGTCTGCAACTCAGCAAATGGGATTTGACCTGACTATCCATGCCGATCAGTTCAGCACCGGCGGCAGTGCACTTGGAGTCGCTTTTGGGGCAAAAAGTGTCGACCATCTCGAGGCTTCCAGCGAAAAGGAAATTCAACTCATTGCTAAAAGCGATGTTATTCCAGTTGCTTTACCGGGTGCTTCTCTGGGCCTGGGCGAACCATTTACGCCCGCTCGTCGCCTGTTGGATGCGGGTGCTTCTTTGGCGATTGCCTCTGACTGGAATCCGGGCTCGGCCCCTATGGGTAATCTGCTGGTTCAGGCTAGCATTCTTGGAGCTTATGAAAAATTATCCCTGGCGGAAACCCTGGCAGGCATTACTTTTCGAGCTGCAGCAGCGCTAGGTTTGAACGACCGTGGCATCCTGGCGCCTGACTTTTTTGCAGATATTACCGCCTTTCCTACCTATGATTTCCGGGAAATTTTTTATCATCAGGGGCAAATGGCGCCCGCAGGGCTTTGGAAACAAGGAGAACGGATTTTTTAATTTTAATTAAACGCATGGATAACTTCTTTGATCATTATCAGGCCGGAGATTCGAACAACTGGACCGGTCGCATTGACGAAAAAACCGATCGGCGGTGGCATCAGTGGGTACAGACCGTTGATCTGAAAAAAGCCGATGCTCATCAGATGGAAGGCCACTTTGTTTTATTGGGCTTTGCCTGTGACGAGGGCATAAGGCGAAATCAGGGTAGAATAGGAGCAAAGGCAGGACCTGAGCACCTGCGCAAGGCTCTTTCGGGCTTTTCGTGGAATTGGGGGGAAACCTACCAGCTATTTGACGCCGGGGATGTCGTTTGTCCGGAAAAATCTCTGGAAGGCGCTCAGGACGGCTTGTCTACGGCCATCAAACTGATTTTTGGCCACCGGGGAATTCCACTAGTCCTTGGGGGAGGACACGAAACAGCCTACGGCAGTTACATGGGGTTGCGACAGGCTTTCGAGGAGCAATACCAGATTGGGATCATCAACATTGACGCACATTTTGATCTGCGTTCTCCGGCCATGGGTGCGAGCTCGGGGACCCCTTTTCGACAGATCGCAGATTATTGCGATAAGCATCAACAAACTTTTAACTATTTCTGCCTGGGAATAAACCCTGCCGGGAATACCAAGTCTTTATTCCAAACCGCCCTGGATCACGAAGTAGCGTATCTGACTATTGACGAACTTTTTTACTTACCTATGCATCATTGTCTGGAAAAACTGGAAGTGTTCATGGAGCAGGTGGATCTGATCTATCTGTCCATCGACCTGGATGCCTTTGACGGGGCCTATGCTCCCGGCGTAAGCGCTCCAGCCGCCACGGGTTTGAGTCCTTCCCTGATCATTCCTTTTATCAATGCTGTCATTCATTCCAATAAACTGGCTCTGGCGGACGTGTGTGAATTAAATCCAACCTACGATCAGGACGGGCGGACGGCTAAATTAGGAGCGGGCTTATTGTTTAGAATCGTCGACGGGATCATACAGGGCAAATGAGTGAAAAGAAAATAGTATTTTCCCGTTTTAAAAATCATCTGATCATGAAAAAATATTCTATCCTTTTTTTACTCCTGATAGTTTTTCACCTGCAATCGGCTTTGGCTCAGCCCAAAGAAAACTATGATTATTTCCGCTACAACAGGGAAATGATCCAACGGGGCGTACAGGCCATCCTGATGTGCAATGGTTTGTTTACTTCTAACCGTCCGCTGGATAAGGTTTTTGAGCAAGAACTGGCGTATCTTCCTCAACCCATAGGAACAGCCAGAGGGGGCGACTACCAGGTTGATTATGATCGCAAAACTGTCACCATCGGGTATCAGGGAATGCTGCCTAGCATGAGAGCCGCCTTTCGCGAAGGCATCGGCTGCGTCATCCTGGCGCCGGATCAGACCTTTGCGGACCTGGAGGAATTTCCCATCCTGAAAACGCCACCACCTCCCGGCGATCCGGCGAAGATCCCTTGGCCCAACGGCGACCTGGTGGAAGACCAGCCTCTGCCGGAAGAAGTAGATGAAAAGGCCCTTCAGGAGGCTTCCGAATGGGCATTCAATCGCGAATCGCCTGAGCAGGTGACGCTGAGCTTGCTGATCCTGCACAAAGGACAGATCATCCACGAACGATATGCTCCCGGAGTGGATAGAAGTACCCGGACCCGGACCTGGTCAACCGCCAAGAGCATCGCAGTTACCTTGATCGGCATATTGGCAGATCAGGGAAAGCTGGCCCTGGATGAGCCGCTCGGCATCGATTGGTTGCCTGATGAGGGCGATGCGGAGACGGACCCCAGAAACGAAATTACTCTTCGCCATGTCCTGAACATGTCCAGTGGATTGTATACCGTGGATAACCGAAGAATGGAGTACGTTACCGGCTCAGGCCTTGCCTATTGGGCAGGCGCCAGTTCGATCAACGGCGCTCGCAACCGTGGCCTGATCCGCAAGCCAGGCACGCATTGGGATTACGAGAACTACGATACCATTCTTGGCGTATTGGCCATGAAAAAGGCCATCGGTGACGATCAGGAATACCTGGAATTCCCAAGAAAGGCCTTACTGGACAAGATCGGCATGAGAAACACCCTATTGAGCACCGATCGCTTCGGCGATTTTATCCTGAGTAGTCAAGTGTATACCAACGCCCGTGATCTGGCTCGCTTTGGTTTGTTGTACGAACAAAACGGCATGTGGGATGGAGAACGCATTATCTCAGAAGAATGGATCGACTTCGTACGTACCCCCGCGCCTGCTACGGCCGATCGCGGCAATTTCTACGGCGGCCAGTGGTGGCTGGTGCCGGATGATCGCAATGATGTGCCGAAGGATGCTTATTCTACGGCTGGTAATCGGGGACAGTACGTTATTGTTGTGCCGTCTCATGACCTGGTGATCGTCAGAAGAGGCTTGGATTATGGACGGCAGGGATTTGATCGCTGGGATTTGACGAGAGAAGTAGTGAAAGCGATCAAAAAATAGAAACTTTTCTGCCACAGGTAATGATCAAGTTTTTAAAACCCCAATTTTTCATTTCTTTTCAATTGCCAAAGTTTGTAAAAAAAATTAGAAAAAATTATTTTTAATCCAGTTCACTATATCCAGACCAAGCTCAAAGATATTTTTCCACCTAAAACTCAATTAAAATGAAACCTCAAGTTTTTTTTCTATTCTTATTTATGCTTTCTGCCCTACCTGCTTTTTCGCAAAAAAAGGATGCCTGGGGAAGTACATCACAGGGCATACCCGGAAAAGAATACGCCGGAAAAGAATTTCGTTATTCTGCTTTCATCAAAAAGACCGGAGAAGGAAATGGGACCGCTCATTTATGGCTTCGAGTTGATAGAACGGATAATGATCGTGGATTTATCGATAACATGTATGATAGACCTGTGACAAGTAATGAATGGCAAAAATATACCATTGAAGGAGTTATCGATGAGAATGTGTCAGAAATAGTATTTGGTATTTTATTTATCAACAAAGGAGAGTTTCATTACGATAATCTCACTTTGGAAGTCAAGAAAAATAATGGAGAATGGGAACAAGTTCCACTCGACAATGGAGGTTTTGAAGATGGATTGAGTGGATATTTAAATGAGAATATAGAAAAATCATTAAAAGAAAAAGGCTTTTCTTTTGAGGTTTCTTCTTCAGATTCACCTGAAGAAACAAAGCATCTGGTTGTAAAAGGTACACTGGAGTACTTGTCTAACAAATTTTATGAATTTGGGGAATCCCTTGTGGGGTTTTGGGAAGATGAAAATGGCCGGATACTACAATACAAGTGGACGCCAGATGGTAGCTTTATCATAGAATATGGTTATTCCGGTGAGGAAATTTCTTTTACCTCTTTTATTTATTATGATGAACAACAAGAGGCTACATACTCTACTTTAAGTATTGGTGGAGAAACCACCATAGCTAAAGGAGTCCTCAAAGACCGATATATTGATATTGAAGGGGAAATAAAAAGGTCTAATGGCACTTTAATACGTAATAAAGTCAGTTTGACAATTGAAGATCCAAATAAGCTAACCGTTGGATCCTATGTTGAGTTAATAGCTCCTGAGGGTTCAGGTATTTCTGAGAGAAAGTTCAAAAATATTCTAAAAAGGATAGAAAAGCCGTCTTATATAAAAACAATGGAATGATCACTTTTTGAAAAAAGACTTTCGTGGGAGTTTTTTTCTATTTTTTGATCAATCTAATATAATCTAACATCGCTCTATTTATCGCTACATTCATATTCTCATTCCAGGGCTCGAATGTCAAGGAAAAGGTGTTTTTTCCTTTTTCCAATTCCACATCGCGTTTATTGGAAAAACTCCAGTCCGACCATTCGTTTAAGCCTCTTTGTGGCATCACCACCGCTCCCTGGTAATCGCCGTTGACGTACAAACTGCGAATAGCACACTTGTTGTCTGTATTCCAGGGGCCGCTGCCATTGGAGTACCTGAAATCCACCTGGTAAGTCCCTGCCTCTTTTATCCGTACGTCAAATAACAGTTCTGTATTCCGGTTACGGGTCAGCGAAATGAATCCTCTGCCGGAATAATTGACGAAGGGCAGGGCAGAAGGGGAGGCTATTTTCTCAGCCTCTATAATTTCTTCCCCTGCAGGATCGTACATCATGACAGGCTCGCTCAAAAAAGATGCTCTATCGTCTTTCCATGCAGTAACGGCATATTCCGCAAAATTTTCTCGATTGCGGATCCGTACCCCTGGCTCGTCCACACTTTTAAGCTTTTCCCCGTTTTTATAAACAAAATATTCTTCTGCTTCCGGAACAGCCGCCCATTCCAGGCGATCACCTTCCAGTTTTATCAATGGGTTAGGCGGAGAAAATTCATTGTCAACTAAATTGTAACCCTCTCGATCAAAACGGTTGTCGGCCATTTCGATGACGATCTCGTGCTCGCCCTGAATATCACCTGGTAGAAAAGCATTTTCTAAAGGTTCTCCATCCAGTTGAATGGATGCCATCCGATTACCAAAACCATTGATGCGAAGGTTCAAAACGGCATTTCTGTATTGGAGGCCATTAAGCCGTTTTTGCCCGGGATAAGCGGAAGGAATAACCGGATTAAATTGAATGCCGTCGGCTCGGAAATTCATGCCGAAAAAGACTTTATAAACCATGGCCAGGTTTCCGGCTACACTCCATAGCTGTCGCTCCGAATTGATCTCAGTTCCCACGAAATCGCCGGTTTCCGCAACAAAATTTTCGTAATTGGTCAAAAACAGGCCGGCAGCGCGGTAGAGGCTGCCCAGTCCATGCGTCAGCACTTTTTCATTGCCGGTTTTGGCGGCAGCCATATTCCAAAAAGCTTGTACAAAAGGCCAGATACCGTTGTTGTGATAGGGTGGAATACCGGGTATCTGCGGATAAATACAGGTGACGCCAAAGGGCGTGACCGGAGATTTTGAAAAAATGTCTTGGGCTTGTCTTTCGCTGGCGATGTCGAACAACACGGTGAAGGACTCACCCAAAGCCTCAAAGCGGGGCGAAAGCAGTTTGTGGCTTTTACCGTATAGATATTGTCCGTAATAACCTTGATTATTCATCCAAAGGGAGCCATTCATGCCGTTTTTGATCTCCTGTGCCATGCGGCTGTACTCTTCAGACGGTTGGCCCAGTAGGTCCGCCATTTCGGCCAGGATGCGATAGGTTTGATAATGAACGGCATTGGTGCCGAGGTTTTCCGATTCGTAAATGTCGACATTATCCATCCACTTGGGGTAAGTCTGCTCCCGCCAGTCAAGAAAAGAAGATTCCCCTTTGATCATACCGGTGGAGGAGACAAGTGTTTTCCGGTCGTCTTCTACCGAATTGTTGATAATATTAAAAGCGGTTTCCAGCCATTCCCGGTCACCGGTAGTTTTATAAATTTCCCAGGCCGCCAGGGCCCAGGTCACCCGGTCGGAAGAAACGGGCCAGGCGCCGCCCGAGCCGGTATCCTGAATGATGCGATCGCGATTGACCTTGCGCAGCAGACTGGTTTTGGCGACTTCCGGTTCGATCAGAGCATAAGCCAATAGAATGCTGTAACTGACATCCCGTGTCCATACGCCTTCCCATTTGGCGCCGGTGCGAAAAGTACCATCTGCTTCGATCAGCATCTGCGTTTCGTCCAGCGCCATGTTGTAAAGGGCGTCAACCAACAATTGGCCAGACTCATATTGAGGATAACCACTGATCTCATTTTGCAGGGTCCATTCCTTCTCTGCACTTTGAACCACTTCATAAGGGTTAAGCGTCACCGTAATTTCATAGATCTGGTCCCCGTCCGGATCCTCCATTTTCAAACCCTGGTTGTCCAAATTGACAAAGTCCCAGGTCAACGGCTCGGAGCCCCCGGCAATGTACAGGCCTTTGAATTCACTTTGAGCAATCCTGGAGCCATCATAGGCTTCGTAATAGCCTTGATTTTCAAACTGTTGAAGCACTGGACTTAAATCAACTTTAAAGGTGAAAGGCGTGTTTGGCGGAAGAAAGGCTCCCGGATCTTGAGAAGGGTTTTCTTCTTTTTTTCCGAAAACAAATACCGGCGATTCGCTTTGGTCTTCGACGACCACTGCGTGGTTTACTCCAACCGGCAGTTCATTGTCTTTTTCATTCAGGCTGAACTTGAATTCGATGTGCCGTGAGTAGATCTGGCTGGCCGGACTCTGATAATTGGAACGAACCCGGTTGCGATCCAGGGCTACCGCTTCATAATCCCCCTGAATGACTTTGTCGGGAAAAACAGTGAATTTTTCTCCTTTGTAAAGGGCTTTATTTTCGGAGGGACCGTCCGTCTGACAAGCTGTAATTAGAAGAACCAGGGAAAAAAGAGCAAAGCGTTTCATAGGCGGCATTTTAAGACAACTGAATGTTTTCATAAAACATACGCTCCGTAATATCGGCATAGCTGGAGGCTTTTTTTCTGAAGGCATCATAGGATTCATATACTCTCCTGGCAAAAGGATCCTTATCGGTAATTTCGGTAATGGCCTCCTGAGTGTAGGCCCTCAATTGGTCAAGTAGCTCGCGGGGAAAAGCCCTGATATCGATGCCTTCAGCTCTTAACTTGGCCAGGGCATCGGCATTTTGGGCTTCCATCATAGACAAACACCAGATGTTGACATGCGCTGCGGCGCTTTGGGCAATAGCCTTAAGGTCAGCCGGCAGCCGATCGTATTGATCTTTGTTGATGAAAAACTCCAGGGCGGTGCCTGTTTCATGCCAGCCGGGGGTATAGTAATAGCGGGCAATATCCTGGAAGCCCATCAGGGAGTCGTGAAAGGGGCCAAGCCATTCAGTGGCGTCTATCACGCCGCGTTCCAGCCCGGTGTAGATTTCGCCGCCCGCCAGCAAAACAGGTGCTCCACCGGCTTTTTCGAGTACTTTTCCGCCCAGTCCGGGTATGCGCATTTTCAGGCCGCGCAAGTCTTCCAGCGCATTGATCTCCCGATTGAACCAGCCGCCCATCTGAACACCGGTATTGCCGCCCAGCATAGGCACGAGCCCAAAGTCGCGGTAAAGCTCTTCCCAGAGCTCAATGCCGCCACCCCCATAGACCCAGGCATTCAGTTGCTGGGCATTCATACCGAAGGGCACCGAAGCAAAAAACTGCGTGGCCGGGGCCTTGCCCGCCCAATAATAGGAGGCGCCGCTGCCTACCTCGGCTGCTCCCGACCGAACGGCATCGAAGGCTTCCAGAGCGGGCACCAGCTCGCCCCCGCCGAAAACGCGAATCTTGATCCGACCGGCCGACATCCGCTCCACCAAATCGGCGTATAGCTGACAAGCTTCGCCTAATATCGGGAAATTCGGTGGCCAGGTAGTAACCATCTTCCAGCTATAAGTCTTGCTGCTGATGGCGCCGGAATCGGAATCGTCCTGGGCATGGCCTTTGCCCATGATGGCTCTTAGCGCTAAAGGCAGGGAAATGGTTCCAAAGGCCAGTCCTTTGAGAAAGGTTTTGCGGTCGAGTTTCATATTATTCACTTTTGTGGGAATGAAAGTAAGATAAAATTGGGGAATTGGTGGAAAGTAGAAGGTGGATATTGTGTTGCCGGTAAATGAATTCTTTTTGAATTTTTTAAAACAAAATGTTTATATTGCAAGCAATGCAAATAATTTGGCCCGTGACGGTGGCCAATAATCAAATAAAACAATAATCAAATGTCTAAATACATATCCGGCCGCGGCGCACAGATCAATCCCGCCAATCGCTTTCACGAGCACCATGACGAGGCGCCGCCGGATAGGGAAGAAGTGGTGAAAACGCAATACATCGAGGTTTATCCCAAGACTATTCTTAACAAGGTGGACAGCCCCGATATCGGCATGGCCTACAGCCTGAATCCCTACCAGGGCTGTGAGCACGGCTGCGTGTACTGCTACGCCCGTAATTCGCATAACTACTGGGGTTACAGCGCCGGGATCGATTTTGAGCAGAAAATTTTGGTTAAAAAAGAAGCGCCAAGACTACTGGAAAAGAAAATCCGTCACAAAAACTGGGAACCCATTCCCATCATGCTGTCCGGCAATACCGACTGTTATCAGCCAATTGAAAAAAGATTAGGAATAACCCGGGAAATACTGGAAGTCCTCTGGAAATACCGCCATCCGGTAGGGGTGATCACCAAAAATGAGCTCATCCTCCGAGATTTGGATATATTGAAAAAAATGGCCGAACACCGGCTGGTGAAAGTCTCTATTTCGTTAACCACCCTGCAAGAGGAACTGCGCCGTTTCCTGGAGCCACGTACGGCTTCGGTCAGCCGCAGACTGCATACGATTAAAACCTTAGCTGATAACGGCATACCCGTCAATGTCATGCTCGCGCCCATCATTCCCGGCCTGACCGATCACGAGCTGATGGAGATGGCCAGGACCGTGTCTGAGCTAGGCGCGCTTTCGGCGCATTACACCATCGTTCGACTTAACGGCGACATCGCTGAGATCTTTGAAGACTGGGTCCGCAAGACTTATCCCGACCGGGCCGACCGCATCCTGAACCGCATCCGGGACTGCCACGGCGGGCAGCTCAACGACAGTCGCTTTGGTACGCGTATGACAGGGGAGGGGCGTATTGCTGAAATGATCCATCAACAGCATCAGCTGGCAAAAAAGAAGTATTTTTCCGGGAAAATGATGCCGGGTTACGATTTGGAGCTGCATTGGAGGTTTAAGGATCGGCAGATGAGGTTGTTTTAGTTTTGGGTTCAGGGTTTTGGGGGGATCATGGCTGACCAGCATGCGATAATTCTATCAACTGTGTCAACAAAATTCTAATTCATTGATATTCAAGGCACCTCAGAATTCAGAAGGAAAGCTGAACACTCTCTGAGGATGCTTTGCTTTAGAATAGGCGTTACAAAACAAGAAAATGAAAAATAATTTATTCGTTCTGCTTTTCTCGATGGTTTTTTCCATTTACGCTTACGCCCAGCGCCCCATCTACGACTCCGGCGGCGAGCTCCTTCCCGAACAAGCCCGCATGGATGTACATTTTTATGAGCTCGACCTGAAAGTGGAGCCGGAAAGAAAATGGATAGGTGGTAGTCTGGCGGTTACTTTTACTATGCTGGAGGAACACGATAAAATCATCCTGGACCTGGACACGACCTTCGCAGTTAGCCGGATCAGCTGGCTTAAGGAAGGGGAGGAGTCAACTACGCTTTGGGAGCGACAGGAGGGCCAATTGCATATCCACTTCGGCGAAAGCATTCCTGAAGGAGAAAAAGCAACGGTGAAAGTTCACTATTCCGGTCATCCGCTGGCCGTGGACAACCCTAAAAGATACAGCTGGTCGGATGGTTTTTTCTGGGCCGAGACCGAAGACGGCTCACCCTGGATCGGCAATGTATCCGTTTTGAACGGGGCGGACATCTGGTGGCCCTGCAAGGATCATCCCAGCGATGAAACCGACAGCATGGCCCTGAACATTACTGTAGATAACCATCTGACGGTAGCTACCAACGGTCGGCTTCGAGGCATTACAGAGCGGAACGACGGCACGCATACCCATCACTGGTTCATTTCCACTTCCGTAAACAATTATGCAGTCACCCTGAATATTGCACCCTACAAAACAATACGATCGACCTTTACCAGCGTCAGTGGGGACACCTTCCCGTTTATTTTCTGGACGATTCCAGAACACTATGAACAAGCCAAAGATCATTTTCATTATTTTGAGCGCGACATGGCCTTTTTGGAAAAACTGTTGGGGCCTTATCCTTTCCGGGCGGACAAGTATGGGATCGCAGAAACTTACTATTATGGAATGGAGACCCAGTCCATTATTGCTTATGGAAATGACTTTCGGCTGAATAAATATGGCTTTGACGGCCTTCACTTTCATGAACTGGCCCATGAGTGGTTTGCCAATATGGTCACCTGCAGGGACTGGAAGGACTGGTGGATTCACGAGGGATTTGCAACTTACACCGAATCTTTGTATGCTGAAGATTTGTTAGGGGAAGATACCTACCACGAGTATGCCGGTGGCTACCTGGAAAGGGCTAGAAATGAAACGCCGGTAGTTTTATCCGAAACGGGCCCTATCTCAGCAAGAGAAGGCTATCATCCGGATGTTTATGGAAAAGGAGCAGCTATTCTGCATAATCTGCGTTACTTGTTAGGCAAAGAAAAAATGTACAAAGCCCTGCGCAGGATGGCTTATCCCGATCCGGCTATGGAAACGGTGAGTGATGGCAGCCACTGCCGCTTATCGGATACCAAGGAGTTTCAGCAAATTGCTGAAAAGCTATATGGAGCATCACTTGAATGGTTTTTTCACAACTACTTGATGTATAGCGACATACCGGTATTAAAGTCAAGCAGAAAAGGAAAGCAATTGCTGTTGGAGTGGCAGGCGCCTTCTCTTGTTCCCTTCGAAATGCCGGTAGAGGTCGAAATTAATGGAAAAATCAAAAAGGTGAATATGAAAGGCGGTCGGGGGCAACTCAGGGTAGGGGAGTCTCCTTATCAGATCGATCCCAACAAATGGCTTTTTTGCAAAAAAGATTAACCATGTAAATTAAGCAAACCATTTCAAATATTTTGTGTAAGGACTTATGTTAAAAAGGATCATTGATTTTCTGCAAGAAATTGGAATAGACGTAATTGAAGCTACATTAGATGACGAGAACCTATTACCAGGGCTGGACATAAACGAGGGTAAGATTGTACTGGATAGAAGCAAGCTTAAATACCCAGGAGACCTGTTGCACGAAGCAGGTCATGTAGCAGTTACAGAGGAGCAGTGGCGGCCCATTGCGGGCACTCCGCGCATGTCACCCCACTGGCCGGATGCCGGGGATGAAATAGCGGCCATGCTTTGGTCGTATGCTGCGCTCCGCCATTTGCATATACCTCTTGAGGTCGTCTTCCACCCAAATGGATACAAGGGAGAATCGGAGTGGATCATGGAGCAGTACTGCAAAGGTAAATTTATAGGATTGTATTTGCTTGAATGGATGGGATTGTGCTATGGCCCCGAAAAAGCTAAAGAAGTCGGCGTTCCGGCATTTCCTCATATGATAAAATGGTTGCGATGAAGACAGAAGAATCCATTACGCATTTAAAGCTTCCTTTCTATTTTGACGAAAAAGAACTACTAAAGGATTTAAAAACAGCTATTTTACATAACTGGACGCCACACTTCAACAGTGGAGGATATGAAGGCGAATGGAACATCATCAGCTTATATGCTAAAGATGGAAATGAGCGAAATATTTTCGCTATGGGAAATGAGTCGATAGAGCTGAAGCCCACGCCTTTTATGAAACTTTGCCCATATTTTCAGAAGGTGATCGAACAATTTCAATGTCTTTTCCTTTCCGTTCGGCTAATGAAACTTGGGCCCGGATCTGAGATCAAACCCCATCGCGATCATGCAGCGGGGTATGAGGACGGTATTTTTCGACTCCATATTCCAATTACCACTCATGAAGAGGTTTATTTTATTTTAAACGGAAAGCGGCTCATCATGCAGCCGGGCGAGTGCTGGTACACCAACGTAAATTTCATTCATTCCGTAGCCAATAAAGGATCAAGCGATCGTGTTCATCTGGTGATTGACGGTCAACGAAATGATTGGTCGGATGAGCTGTTCTTTTCGTTGGCGCCGGAAGCGCATTTTTTTCCAGGAACTGAAGAATCGTATCCACCGGAAGTCTTAAAAAGAATGATCGAAGAGTTGAAGGAGAGACGAGAGCCGGCAATTGATGCTTTGATAGAGGAATTAGAAGAGAAGCTGAAGAGGTATAGATAAGAGAATTCAGAACTTAACCTCTACGCTTATATTCCATATTCTCGGAAGCAGTTCCAGCTCTGTGCCCAGGACTCTTGAAGTATTCTCCTCTTCAACTGCAAAGACGAACTGCCGGTATTTTACATTATTCCGGTTCAGTGCATTATAGACGGAGAGGCCGAAAAGCGTTTCAAGGCCTATTATCCTGGTTTGGTAATTGAGGCTTAGGTCTAGCCGGTGATAGGCGGGAAAACGCTTTAAAAACTGTTCATAGGATAATAGCCTACGACTTGGTGGCACTTCCCCGATCTCGCTGAAATCCAGGTAAGGCAAACCACTGGCAAACACGTAGTTGGCCGATAGGGTCCATCGCGGATGCAGGAAAAACTGGTTCATCCAGTTCAGCTGATGCCGGCTATCCAGAGGAGAAGGATAAGCCTGGTTAAAATTAACACCATCCAGCTGATGCATGGACTTGCTGAGCGTGTAGGCGATCCAGCCTGTATATTTCCGCCCATTTTTTTTCAGTAGAAAGTCAATCCCGTTTGTCCAGCCTTTTCCTGCGAAAAAGCCAAATAGAGGCTCGGAAATAATCCCGTCACGCCTGTTGAACCCTGGACGCTGAAGGGTGTATTCCAAAATCCCGTTCCTGGTTTTGTGATAAGCTTCCACATCGAATACCCAATGTCCGGCTTCCCAATGAGCGCCTAACATCAGATTATCAGAGCTGATGATAGGGATGTTTTCGATGTTCAGGATACTGTTTTTTCCAGCCAGCGCCCATATGGTCTGGTTTTTTCCAAAAACATCCTCGTGGTACAATTGGCGGAGAAACTGCTGCTGATGCCCCCAGGAAGCTTTTAAAGAGAATTCCTTACTGAAGTGATAGCTGGTCTGGAAGCGGGGCGAAGCAAAGAATTGCCCAAGCTTTTGATAATGCTGTAAGTTCAATCCGGCCGAAAAAGCCCAATCTGGGCCAATCCTAAAATGAGGCTGTACGTACACACTGTTGATCAGCGAAGCATCAGTTCTTGTTAGACCACGTGTCTCCAAACCGTTGGAATTCTCGATCTGAAAGTCTATACGGTCTTCCGAAAGAGTGTAACCAAAAGTAAGAGCAGTGCTTTGGGATAAATTCCAATCGTTTTTAAGATCCGCTCGCCAACCTGAAATATCATTGGATTTATAGGACTCGGGAGCTGCCCTTATTCTTTCTATGTTTCGAAAGGACTGGACGACGGAAAACCCTCCCTCGCTGTCGTTATGATAAACGGAATGACTGAAGTTAAGCTGGGTTTGAAAATCGGAGGTCCATTTTCTCGAAAAGTTCAGCCCTGCTGCGCTATTTCTCCAGGCAGTATTTTCCCGGCCATTTTCGGTAATGGTAGTGGTGACGCCATTATTCAGCACAACCGGATAGCTTTCGGAATAATCGTACCGGTAGCGGTCAAAACCGTTAAAAAAGGAAGCGGATATCTGGTGTTTTTCATCCGGCGCCCACTCCCATCTGGCGTAAAGGTCATTAAAGTGGAAGGACGGGCTCAGAGAAAGTATGGCCTTTCTGTTTCGATCGTTGATAACCGGAGGAGGACTGCCTGGGTTTTGGTCGACGGCATTAAAAAAGGAGGTATTGGCGATGTCCTGATGGGTAAACCGGCCGGCTATTTTCATTGCCATTCGATCGTTTAGGGGGAGGTTTAGTAGTCCGTGGCCACTGATCAGATCAAGCCCAATAGCAGCATTGGCTTTTTCTTGGCCGGATAGGCCTGCTGATGTCAACTCCACAATGCTGGACGTACGGCCGTTGTATTGGATAGGAAAATTATTCTTATGGACCTGAATATCGTCAAAAATGCCGGGATGTACGGCGCTGAAAAAGCCGTAGAAGTGGTCGATATTGTACAGCAGCATACCGTCCAGCACCAACAAGTTCTCATCGGGATTGCCTGCCCGCACGTTCAATTGCCCGGCCAGGTGATTGGAGGCGCTGACGCCAGGCAGCAATTGTATATTTCTCAACAAATCAGCTCCTCCCGGCAAGATGGAGAGCTGAGCAAGCGCAGCAGTAGGGGAGTGGTGGGTAGAAAAAACGGCGGATTGCCTTTTGGGCGGCGGCAGGTAGGCAACTACTTCAACCGGTTGAAACGACTGGGAAAAAGGTTCCAGTTGGAGCGTGAAAGTGGTCATTTCCTGGTACAGCGTTGCTTCCGCGGTCTTAAATCCAACGTAACTGAACTGCAGGCGAATAGAGTCTTCCTTTAATGGCCAATCGAAATTACCGGCTTCATCGGCGAATACTCCCGTCTCCGTGGGCGGATGGAAAACATGGGCAAAAGCAAGCCCGTCTCCACTGTTATCCAATACTTTACCTTTGATGATCTTCAGCGAATGATCACTCTGAGGAGCAGCGCTGATCATCTCAGAAGGCCCCACCAGAATGCGATCTCTTCTTATGAAACGACTGGTTAGGGGAGTGGCGCGTAGCAATTGATCGAAAACCAGGTTTAAGGGCAGATTGTCAAAAGACTGATTAACGATAATATCGTCCACGAATTCCCGGCTATAGGCGATTTTAATTTGATACTCTTTTTCCAGCCATTGCAAAACCTCGATCAATGGAGTATTTACAAACTCCTTTTTCACCAAAACCTGATCAGTCTGGGCATGAACGGATAGAAAAAGCAACCACAAAGATAGCACACAGGCTATTTTTTTGCATCGTCCAATCATCTGTCATTCTCTTTTCCGGACGTGATAAACGTCTTCACTAACCTTTTCTACTTCACATCCCAATGGAAAGCAGACGGTATAGAAAGCACTGTCCAGATTACTTTTTTCAAAGAAACCGTCATAGGGGAGCGCTTTTATTTCCTCACTGGATTTGATCCGAATATCGAACTGTCTTTCCATTTCTTCAAAAACCTCTCTGAGCGTGGCGTTCTCAAAATCGAAGAAGCCGTCCAACCAAAGTTGTTTTTCCTCGGCATCAAAAGACAGGGTATCCAAAACAGCATTGCGAACTAAGGCGCTTTTTCCAGCTGTTAGGATGACGCTTTTTTCCTTGTAGGTAACCCGAACTCTTCCGGAATAGCAGTCTACTTTGAATTGGCCTTCGCGGTCGAATACATTAAAACGAGTACCCAATACTTCCACCTGCCCATTGTCTGTTTGGACCAGAAAAGGAGTACCCTCCGTTACTTCAAACAAGGCTTCTCCTTTTAGCCGGACCATCCTTTCTTTTTGCCAGCTTTTTTCTCTGTACATCAGCCGTGAGGAAGCGTTTAGCTCTACCTGAGTGTCATCAGGGAGTTCATGGGTAAGCCATTCTCCGGGATCGGTTTTGATCCGGGTAGCAGAATAATTGGTCCAAAGAAAATAAGCTGCAGTCAGGATCAGCAGAAAGGCTGCTGCGACGGACAGGCGCCTGACAGGGAGCTTGATGATTTTAGCCGGGCCTTTTTCTTCAATGCCCTGATTGATGCTTTGCCATAAATCGCCTCTATCCTTTTTAGAAAAAACAGGTTCCCTGAACTGACGCAGGCTTAAAACGATCTGTCTGGCTTCCTCAATGGTGGCTGCCTTTTCAGGATGATCCATTTGCCACTGCTCCCAAAAAAATACAGCTTCCTCATCTTTATCCCTTACCCAACGGATAAATGACTGATCCTGTGCCAATGCTACTGCGTCGTATGTGTCGTAAGATTTCATCCCAAAATATCTACTTCAATGGAATAAGTCATTCATCTCCTTTTTGTACTCAAAAAAAACAGACATTTTTTCCATAAACCAAACGAATACCAATAGGCCTACTTTTTCTTTCATTTTGGCGAGGGCTCTGGAAACGAGGTTTCGCAAGGATTGGTAGTTAATGCCCATGATGTCTTCAATGTCTTCATAATCCAGGTCGGCATAAAACTTAAGGTAGATCACTTCTTTTTGTCTTTTGCTTAAAGACTCGAAAGCTTGTTGAAGGCTATCAAACTGCTCCTGGTTGATCTCTTCCTTGATGATGCGATCTTCCGCCGCCAGTTCAAGCTCGAACTGGACGTTTTCCAACTGATCGGAGAAAAGCCACCTTTTATTTTTATTGAGCATTTTGATGACCTTTCTTCTAATGGAGGCCAGCAGATATCTTTTTACGGAGGTGGTGGCGCCCAGCCCCTTATGGTTTTTCCATAATTCAATAAACAGATCGTGTATGCAGTCCATTACCAAAGCCTCATCTGTAGAAAACTTGCATCCATAGCGGAACAGCAGCTCTGCATGAGCATTGTAGATCGCTTCCAGGGCTTTTTGCTCTCCAGCCCGGAGCCGTTCCCAGATGTCCACCTCATTCATACTATGGAAATTTTGGTAAAAATAGAGGCTTTTTTCCTATGTGAAAAAAAAATAAAAAAAAGTGAGTACAAAATTAAATCTACCGGCTTATCAGGATGAAAGTTTAATTGTAAAACCAAAAATCAAGATTATGTTATCCCGTATGTTTCAATTCAGCTTTGTACTGCTTCTGGCGGCTTTCTTATTTAGTTCCTGCGAAAAGGAGCCTATTCCCACACCAACGGCCGAAGCCGGTTTGGAAGTATTATCTGACGATATTGTCGATGTGATGGACGACGGTACGGTCGCGCTTTTTTCTGTTTCAGAAATAGAGATGGAAACGCTTGACGGTCAGGGGCCTACACCTAAGGGAGGCCACAAATGGAAGCGCCGTTTGAAAAGATGTTTTAATCTCGTTTTCCCCCTCACGCTTGAATTACCCGACGGCACGAATGTAGTTGCGGAAAACCTGGGAGCTATGCGAGCCATTGCTAAAAAATGGAAAGAAGCAAACCCTGATTCCGAGGAGCGTCCCAAAATTGTATTTCCTTATCGTGTCCAACTGCCTAACGATGAGGTGATCCTTCTGGAAGACCTGATGGATCTGGCCGCGGTGACCTATCGCTGCGCCAATCGTTTCCGTCTGCCACGCCCTGACATCCGCTGCTTCCAGCTGGTTTTCCCTGTAACGATTATTTTTCCTGACGGAACCGAAAAAGAAGTGGACGCTGAGGATGCCTATCGTGCAGTCGTACATCGCTGGCTTAGCGGCAGACCTCGTGGAGCGGACAGCATCAGCATTAAATATCCGTTCTCTATCACACTCAACGACGAAACCGTTATTACCATTGAGAACCAGGAGCAACTAAGAGAAGTAATTTCCAGATGCCGCGACTTTGTTGCCGAGAAAAAATGCTTTGAGCCTACATTCCCGGTAACGCTTGAATTCCCGAATGGCAGAAGGCTGTTAGTCAATGACCGTGAAGAATTGGTCCGGGCTATTAATCTATGGGTAGATACGTATCCGCGCTCCAGAAGACGCCCGCATATCGTCTTTCCGTATACCGTTATTTTTGAAGACGGTTCGACAGCATTGCTGGAAGATAGAGAAGACTTTCTCAGAGCAGTTCATCAATGCAGAGGAGATAACGATTAAGTAAGTGTTAGGAGAGCGGATAAGCCCGCTCTCCTATTTTTTACACCAATTTGCCTATAATTTATATTATGTTAAATAGCGTTTTCCCCTGCTCAATTCCCGGACCTTAATGATGGTGCTCTCCTTCGCTTTTAAAAAGCTTCCAAATAAAGCCCCCATTAACCACGAACCCATCCGTGGGCGCCCAGATCTCTCTGAAACTCGGATCAGCGCGTGGCGGCAAAGCTACTTGTTCGAAACGCGTCTGACGGGTATCAATGAAGTTTTCAAAATTGAGGAAAAAACTCCAATGATCGAATTGCCGCAAAGCCATCAGCCCGGTGACCCAGAAATCCTGCGTACGACGACCGTCACTTAATACCTGAGAACCAGTATAATAGCTTTCAAAGCCTACTCGCCACTTGCCGTGCTGCTCGAAAACCAGCACCGCTCCGGCATTATGCCTGGGCGTCAGGGGTTTCTGGGCATCAAGATTATTGTAGTCAAGATTTACATCAATAAAGGCGTACTGTAAAAACAATTTGAAGTCGCCATACGTGAATTTGACGTTGGTCTCAAAACCACGACTGTTGATCTGGCCGTCTCCATTTTCATAGAAGAAGCTGCCGTAAAAAGGTAAGGGCGGTTGTCGAATGCTCTCAGATAACACCAGGGGGTCCTGCAACTGCGTAAAGAAAAAGAGCTGATTGAGCGAAAAGGTGAGCCTCTCCCCTATCACAGTCTTGTAGTTGATGTCAAAATTGGCGCCAATAGAGCGTTCAGCCCGTAATTCTTCCGGATCAATAGGCAAAATTCCCTGAAACGCCCTGGTCTCGGCTTCTTCAGTGAAAATCGTTGGCAGCTTATACCCCATTCCTCCACCTAACCGACTGGACCACTGCTCATTAGGCTTAAACAGTAACGATATTCTGGGCAATACGAAACTACCGTAATTGCTGTTATTATCGACCCGAAGGCCGCTTTCCAGCACCCAACGCCTGCTCATATCCCAGGTGTTTTGGAAAAAACCGCCGAAGGTAGTATTCTGATAGGCTCTGGAATCCGAAGAAGCGATTTCCTGTTCATCAAAATCATCGGTGAATAAATTGGCGCCTATTATCCAATAGCTGTCGCCAAGGTCAACACTATAGGAGGCTTCCGAAAAACTACCCAGCTGCCGCCCCTGAAAGCTGTATGTCGGAAGAAGAATCTCTCTGTCGAAAAAATTAAAACTGTTTTTTATGTTTAAAACATTTCCATTTTCATATTGAGTGGTCCAATTCAATTGGGTGGACAGGCGGCTGGATTGATTCTCCTCGGTATAAGGTGTTGATGGACTTGGCCCTTCCTCAATAGCGACGATATCCCCACCGATGCGGTTTTCCCTTGTTGCATTCAAACCGACCCAAAGCGTGGATTTTTCGTTGGGATACCAGAAAAACCTTGGGTTTATCGTCAAACTTCTGACCCTGGGAATGTCGGAGAATTCATCATCATTGGGATCAAACGGTTCCTGGCGATTCCCGGAAGCATACACACTGAGTCCCACTTTATCGAACTTCTGAGCATAAAACCCATTGAGGGTGGTTCCTTCGGCAGTCGTTTGATTCAGCATCAGGCTCAGATCGGGATCTTCCTCTGGCCTTTTGGTAACCAGATTGACAAGGCCGGCAATGGCGCCCCCGCCGTATAGTGTAGACGAACTTCCCTTGATCACTTCAACTTGTTGTAAATCCAGCGGTGGGATCTGCATAATACTCAGTCCCCCGGAAAACCCTCCGAATAAAGGAAAACCGTCCTTCAGTAGTTGCGTGTAACGGCCATCCAGCCCCTGTATGCGGATACTCTGGTTGGCGGAGTTAGCGGAGGTTTGTTGCATCAGAATGCCGGTGCTCTCTCTCAGCAGCATTGCAATGTTAGTGGAGTTCATCACCGCTTTTTCCAGTAACTCCTCTGAGGTAATGGCTTCAATTCTGGTCGGAATAGCCTCAATAGAACGACTTCGCCTGGTGGAGGTCACCACTACTTCCTCCAGCTCTTCTCCGCCTTCAAGGAATATTTCGTACGGCTGATTGCCGGAATAAGGAAAAGTGATCTGTTCCTCATGGCTTTCATAACCAAGAAAAGAAAAAAGGAAAGTGTAAGTCCCTTCAGGAATATTGCTAATGGCCAGCAGGCCTGTTGAATCAGCCACCTCTCCCCTATTCAGTTCTTCTATATATACAGTGGCGCCCGCTAACGGCGCTCTGGTGTCCTGATCTTTTACAAGGACTTCCATAGTATTTTGTGCTCCTATCATGTAAGGGGCAAAAAATATCAATAAAAAAACAATATAATTTTTCATCTACTTTTTTTTTAAAATAAACCTTCTAAACCGCCAAAGCAGCCGCACAAAGCAACGTTGGGCGCCAGCCCAACAGCATCGAACGCCAGCCTAACGTTACGCGCCAGCCCAATACCAAAGCCGCCAAAGCGGCGTCACAAAATAACATTGGGCGCCAGCCCAACAGCATTGAACGCCAGCCCAACTTGGGCGCCAGCCCATGACCAGAAAAACGAGCTAGTTACTTAGGAGGATCCCAGATGGCCGGAAAAAAATAACTATCGACCAATCTGATCTGATGAGGAATTAAAACAGGGATAGAGTTTTTTTGATAAAAGTCTATTTCCAGCAATGTAGTCAGGAAGCCGAAGGTGCACTTGCAGGATAAAAATGGATTACACAGATCGGAGCACCCCTTCTCTTTTTGACTCTGATGGGCTTTATTTTCGGCAGGCTCACAGGTTGCTTCGCAGCAAAAAGCCTCCTCCAGGCCATGGAAAGTTTCCAGCACGGGAAAGCCCGTCAGGAAAGCAATATAAATGGCCATTAAAACGGAAAAGGTTTTCATGCTTTGCGATTACGGATTAAGTTGGGCGCCGCCGGCGCCCAACTTAATGTTAAATTTCTACTTCGTTTCTATCGGCAGTCTGGCTGTCGTCTGGTCCCATGCGACTACCAGATGAACTGTTTGATTATCCTGCTTTTCAAAAGTCATGGATAAAGCTTCCACGGTATCGTTGACCTTTTTTACCGGGGCTTTAAAGGTGGCCACTTCCTTGCTGCTGTCGTATCCAAATTCTCCCCAGGAAGGAATGTCGGAATGGATAACGAACTCCCATTCGTTTTTGTTGACTGTGGCCATCAAGCCATAAGTTCCGGCTTTCACCTCTTTGTCGCCTATCATGACGTCTTCAAAAAAGGTAATCTCTGTAGATTCATTGGCGCCTAGTCGCCAGAGGGAGCCAAATTTAATCAGCTCACCGAAAATATCGCGGCCTTTTTTCTGCGGTCTGGAATACACTACCCTAACCTTAGGCTGATTTGCTTTTCGCTCTTCCTCGGTTTCCAGAAAATTCAGAAAGCGGGACATGCTTGGGTATTGCGCCATGTCCATAGGGCTTACATCCAGCGGAGGAAGATTAGCCGGGCTGAGATTGATAGGAAGCATGACCCGGGTTCTGTCCCACTCTATAACCAGATGGCAGTTATTATCGTCTACCTTTTGAAAACCGGTGGTGAAGGCTTCTCTACTGTTTTGTAGGTCAATGGTCGGAACGGCCGCGGCCAATACGACTTTGGAGGCATCCAGATTATCAGAACCGGCGATAAATCGCTCAGTTGACAATTTAAAGATCCATTTGTCGGGAAAAATCTCTGCATTCAGGGTGTAGGTACCTTTTTCTACGTAGGTGTGGTTGATTTCGACAGGCTCATAAAAGGTGATCTCCGTTCCTTCGTTGGCGCCTAGTCGCCACAACTGACCGTAAGGCACCAGACCTCCGAAGATCTCCCTGCCTTTTTTCTGAGGTCTGGAATACAAAACTTTGATCAGCTCCGGTGTATTCTGGGCCTCGCCTTCCAGATAGTTGCGATAAGCAGCTTCCGGCGGATAGTGCGCCGCATCCAGCGGACTGGGATCCATGGCAGGAAATTCAATATCCTGTGCATTAAGGGTCAGCAAGGCGAAGATCAGACCTGCGGTCAAACATAGACTTTTCATATTAAACATAGTTGAGTTGATTTTTTGCTGCAAATGTAGGATTTAATTTTCTTTTCTAATGCAACCTGATATTCATCATTGCGCAATTGCAGATCAATAGATAGTTTATCAATTACAAAAAAGAGCGTCATGAGAGATTTAACTCTGCCATTTTCTAAAATCAGTATGGAACAAAGCTCAGAAGTAGGAGGAAAAAATGCTTCACTGGGAGAAATGTTTCAGAAACTCACACCCAAAGGTATTCAGGTGCCCGACGGCTTTGCTGTTACTGCAGAAGCTTATCGACAATTCCTGCAACACAATCAATTAGAAGAACCATTAAAAGAGGTGTTGTCTCAACTTGATACGGAGGACTTTTCCAATCTCTCCGAAATTGGAGAAAAAGCGAGAAAGCTTATTAGGGAGGCCCGCCTGCATGAAGATTTGAAAGAAGCCATACTCCAGGCTTTCCACGAATTAAAGGCTCAGCTCGGAGAAGAGTTGTCTGTTGCAGTTCGCAGCAGCGCCACGGCTGAAGATCTTCCGGAAGCCAGCTTTGCCGGCCAGCTAGAGAGTTTCCTGAACGTCAGCACTGATGAAGGATTGCTGGAGGCTTGCCTGCAGTGCTATGAATCGCTGTTCACTGATCGGGTCATCAAATACAGGGAGGACAACAACTTCCCCCACATGGAAGTATATCTTTCTGTGGGAGTTCAGCAAATGGTGCGCTCTGATAAGGCTAGCGCAGGCGTGGGTTTCACTATCGAACCGGACAGCGGCTTCCCGGATGTCATCGTACTTAACGGCTCCTGGGGACTTGGAGAAAATGTAGTCAAAGGGCGCGTGGCCCCGGATGAGTTTGTCGTCTTTAAACCTACTTTAAAGAGCAAGAAAAAAAGCATCATCTCCAAAAAACTGGGGGCCAAGGAACATACGCTGGAATACGCCGAAGATACTGGACAGGGAGAGACTACCAAAAATTTCCCTACTCCCGTTGACAAACGCAAACAATTTGTGCTGAACGACGAAGAGGTCGAGCAACTGGCCCTCTGGTCTTTACAGATCGAAGAACACTACGATATGCCCATGGACATCGAATGGGCAAAAGACGGGCTTT
This sequence comes from uncultured Saprospiraceae bacterium, assembly GCA_964548175.1. Lineage (GTDB taxonomy): Bacteria > Bacteroidota > Bacteroidia > Chitinophagales > Saprospiraceae > JANQPA01. The sequence continues at coordinate 140,479 of CAZJQS010000002.1, read as the reverse complement.
CCGGGGATTTGTTTATCGTCCAGGCGCGGCCGGAAACTGTTTATGGCCGGGAAAAAGATCAGCATTTTACCATCTACAAATTAAAAGAAAAAGGCCAGGTGCTGGCTTCCGGCAACGGACTAGGCAATAAGATCACGGCTGGAAAAGCCCGGATTTTAAATCATCCCAGCGAATCGGGTAAACTTCAAAAAGGCGAAGTGCTGGTCACCGACATCACTGATCCCGACTGGGATCCGATACTGAAAAAAGCGGCCGCCATCATTACCAATAAGGGTGGCCGGACCAGCCATGCTGCTATCGTAGCTCGCGAACAGGGCGCCGTGGCTGTGGTAGGAACCGGTAATGCTACTGAAAATATACAGGATGGAAAGGTCGTAACCGTTTCTTCTGCTGAGGGGAAAACGGGATTCGTGTATGACGGACAACTGGAGTGGGAAGAGTCTCAGGTCGATATGGAGGATGTTCAGCTACCCCAAACCGAAGTCATGCTTATTCTGGGTGACCCTGAAAAAGCTTTTCAATTGGCCATGTTACCGAATAACGGTATTGGGTTGATGCGATTGGAGTTCATCATTGCCAATGCGATTCAAACTCACCCCATGGCCCTGATCAAGTTTGACGAGTTGAAAGACGAGGATGCTAAAAAGAAGATCAAAGACCTGACTTACGGGTATGACACTAAATCCCATTATTTCATAGATCGCCTGGCTCAGGCCGTGGCCACTATTGCAGCGGCTTTTTATCCTAAAGATGTGATCGTCCGCATGAGTGACTTCAAATCTAATGAATATGCCAATCTGATCGGCGGTCGTCAGTTTGAACCGGAAGAAGAAAACCCGATGCTGGGCTTTCGGGGCGCCTCTCGTTATGATCACGAGTTGTACCGGGAAGGTTTCCGTTTGGAATGTGAAGCCATGAAAGTAGTGAGACAGGAAATGGGACTGACCAATGTGAAATTGATGATCCCTTTCTGTCGAACCGTAGAGGAAGGTCGACAGGTGTTGGATTTAATGGCTGGTTACGGATTGCCTTCAGGAGAAAACGGACTGGAGATCTACACCATGATCGAGATTCCCAGCAATGTCATTCTGGCTGATGAATTTGCAGAAATATTTGACGGTTTTTCTGTGGGCACCAACGATCTTACGCAGCTTGTGTTGGGGCTGGACCGGGATAATTCTTTGATCAGCGAGTTGTTTGATGAAAATAACGAAGCGGTAAAACGATTCCTGGCTCAGGTCATTCAAACGGCCAGGCGGCATCAGATCAAGATCGGCTTATGTGGTCAGGCGCCTAGTGATTTTCCGGAGTTTGCTCAGTTTCTGGTGAAGGAAGGTATTGACAGCATTTCATTCAATGCTGATGCCTTATTTGAAGGGATCAAGAATATTAACGAAGCGGAAAAAGAAATAAAGGAACGGGGGAAAAAAGAAACAATAAAATAGTTGTTTATGAAGGACGAAAAAAAGAAAAGGCCCTTTCCTGTTTACATTTTAATGCTATTGATGCTATTTCAGGCGGCAAGCGGTTTATATGGCGGCTTTTCCCTGGTGAGTGAACCGAGTGGAGGGATGTTGCAAATGCCGTTAAGCATACTGGACGGGACACCATTTTCCAATTATCTGGTCCCGGGGATCATTTTACTGCTTCTCCTTGGAGTAGTCCCATTGATGGTCTTACCAGCCCTATGGCGTCCTGTAAAATGGGCATGGGATGGCGCTTTAGGAGTCAGTGTAGCTTTGATCAGTTGGATTGGAGTGCAGATCCTGATGGTAGGCTATGCTCCTGCCCCACCCTTGCAGTTGATCTACGGAAGCCTGGGGGTGATTATGTTGATATTGGTGTTATTGCCGCCGGTGAGGAGGTTTTATCTATAATGATCAGCATGGCGCTCGTATCGGGCTGGCAACCAATGGTATATTGGAGAAAAACTAAATTTTTCTTCAACACATCACTTTCCCTTTTTAACCGCTTCAAAGCCTGAAATGATGTCGAACAGCTCTTCATCAATGGTATTTTGTCGCACCTGGTGGTAAGTCATATGTAGTTCTTCCAGTTTTTCTTCGATATTTTTTTCGGCCCGCTGCATGGCGGACAGTCGGCTGGCGTTTTCTGCGGCCAGAGACTCTGCACAGGTTTTGAAAAGGCTAACGAAAAGATACTCCCGGATCAGGGCGCTTAGCGTTGGGTTTTGGACGCCCATAACTTCAGGTTTTTTAGCAGTAGGCCACTGCATTTCCCTTCTGGCCCTTATCCAGTCTTTATCCAGCGGCAGTATTCTCTTCAGGGCCTGCTCGTAACCCGTCTTGCCTTTGGGACGATTATAAAAAATGTAGAAGTATTCCGACTCTGCCTCCCTTAATAATTGACCGATCAAGGGGGTAATGGCCTGGACCGAATTGGGCGTAGCGTAGCGTTTATGTATGTTAACATCCAATTCCCATAATTCCATTTCGATACGCTCACCTACTGCAATGATTTTAATGTTTTCGGGAAGGATAGTTCGTTTTTCTTTAAAAAAACGAGCCAATATTTCATTAAACTGCCCCACCAGTCCCTGGTCGGTGCCAAATACCACCACAACTCCGGAATCTTTAATTTTGGAAAGAAGGTTTTGGGAAAAATCGAGTTCGATGCCTTTTAAGCAAACGGACAGGCCAAGTACGACTGTCTGGTAATAATTTTCCAGCGCCATGACCGCATGTTCGTATTGTCCGATTTTTGAAGCAGCCAGGGCTTTCATGCTGTGGACCACAGAATTCAGGTCTTGCGTACTATCGATCTTTTTTCGCATTTCTTCTACATGGCTGCTCATAATTATTCCTCTGATTCATTTAAGGTTTGGTAACTTTTCAGAACCTTTTCGGCCTGATCAAGAATTTTTTCTTTCTCTTCATCTTCAAACTTTTTAGAAGTATACAGTCGGTCTTTCAATTCTTCAGGAAGGTTGTGCATTTCCTTTCTGACGGCCTGTTCTGCGTGTTTCACTTTATCGAGCGGAACTTCATCGAAGAGCTGATGGGTAAGCGACAGTAAGACCCCCACCTGTTCGAGCAGCGGAACCGGCTGATACTGGGGTTGTTTCAGGCATTCCCTGATGCGTCTTCCGCGGGCGATCACTTTTTGGGTATGTTCATCGAGGTGAGCCCCGAATTTTGAAAAGGTTTCCAATTCAGAAAACTGAGAATACGCCAGCTTGAGATCTCCCGATACTTCCTGGTAGACGGGTCGCTGAGCTTTCCCTCCTACTCTGGACACCGATTTGCTGATGTCTACGGCCGGTAGTATACCCAGTTCAAACAAGTTGGGCGACAGGTAGATCTGTCCATCCGTTATCGAAATGAGATTGGTGGGGATGTAGGCCGAAATGTTCTGCGCCTGAGTTTCGATTATGGGTAGTGCGGTAAGTGACCCGCCGCCAAGGTCTTCTATTAGATGAGTTGCTCTTTCTAACAATCTGGAATGCACGTAGAATATATCCCCGGGAAATGCTTCCCGTCCAGGTGGACGCCGCAGAAGCAGCGATAGTTCTCGATAAGCCCAGGCGTGGTGGGTCAGGTCATCATAGATGATCAGGACGTCCCTTCCTTTTTCCATAAAATACTCTGCGATGCTGGTTGCAGCATAAGGTGCGATGTACAGCAGTCCCGGCGGGTCATCACCTTCTGTTAATACTACAATGGTATAAGAAAGGGCGTCATGTTCTTCCAGGGTGGCGATGACTTTTGCGACTGAGGAAGCTCTCTGGCCTATGCCGCAATAGATGCAAATAACATTTTGGTCCTTTTGATGGAGGATAGCATCCACGGCGATAGCCGTTTTACCTGTTTGGCGGTCACCCAGAATAAGTTCTCGCTGCCCCCGGCCAATCGGAACCAATGCATCGATCACCTTGATGCCCGTTTGCAGCGGACTGTCCACTGGCGCCCTGTCCAGTATCTCTGGGGCAGGCCGGTTAATGGGCAACCGTTTTCTGGCTGTGAGTTCTCCTTTATCGTCGAGTGGCATACCGACAGGGTGAATGACTCTGCCTAGCAATGCTTCCCCAACAGGAACATCCACCACCCTGCCCGTTCTTTCCACCTCATCACCGGTACGTAGTTGCTGGTAATCACCTAGCAGGATCACGCCGATCTCCTTTTCTTCCAGATTAAAGGCGATGCCATGAAGGCCGCCAGGAAACCTCAACAATTCATTATAACCTGCTCCCGGCAATCCTTTGACCTTAGCAATACCCGTTACAACATTGGTCACCACTCCGACCTCTTTCAACTGCAATTGAGGTTCCTGCCGGTCCTTTACCTCAGCCATACTTCGGAACAATTGTTCGACTGCATCCGACAGTTTATGATTGTTGTTCGGTGACTTCATTTTCTGGTATAGATTTAGGAGATCCAGACTTGTTGAGCACTTCGTCCAGTGTTTTTTCAAAAGAGGTGAGATAATCTGAAATACTCCAGCTGAGTTTAAAACCTCCTGCGTGGATTTCAATACCTCCGATTTTTTCTTCCGCCACTTCAAATTCCATCGGAACACTTTGCTGAATCAGTGTTTTTACTTTTTGTTCCAACTGTTCTTTATCGCTGTCCCTCAACGTAAAAGCACTTTTGACCATCAATTTACCGGCATGATCTTTTAAACTCTTCTGCAGCTGTTCTTTTTGCTTGTCCGGCAATGATTCCAGCCGCTGAACGAATACCCGGATGATGTTCTCTTCAAGGCTTTCTGACGCCAGGTCCTTCAAGGCTTTCTGAGAAATGTCAAACACTTGTTGTTTTATTCGTTGCTGGAGTTCGTGCTGCAACTCTTTTCGTTCTTCCTTCAACTCCTCCTCCAGTTGTTCCTGCAAGGCTTTAGCTTCTTTTCTGGCTTCCTCCAGCAGGGCTTTTCTGTGTTTTTCAGCCTCTTCCCTGGCTTCCTCCAGTATGTTATCCCGATCTTTTTCCAGCTCCCTGTTTTTCTTTTCGAACCTGCTTTTTTCTTCCTTAGCTTCCTCCATGTGCTCGTCAGCCTCTTGCAGTTGATCCTTTATTTTTTGTTCCCGGTTTTCAATAGCCTGAAGCACCGGTTTGTAAAGGAATCGCCTTAGGAGCAAGACCAGCACCAGGAAGTTGATCACCTGAGCAATAACAGTAAACCAATCGATCAGCATATTATCCGGAGATTATTTGGTTCCAAAAGGGATTTGCGAAAATGATGATCATAGCGACCACAAAACAGTAAATTGCGGTGGACTCGATCATGGCCAAACCGACAAAGAGGGTCCGGGTAATATTGCTGGAAGCATCCGGCTGCTGTGCCAGTGCATTTAATGCGGTGGCTACTGCTCTTCCTTCCGCCAGAGCAGGTGCGATGGTTCCAAGAAACATGGTAAAGCTGGCGGAGATGATCGATACGACGCCGATTAGTGTTGTGCTATCCATTTTTTTTAGTTTTTTGTTGTTCCTTTTCTTTTTTTTCTTCTTTCTTCTTGTTCCTTTGTTCTTTTTTCTTCTTCCCTCCCTGAATGGCTGCAGCGATAAATACTGTAGCCAGAATACCAAAAATGTACGCCTGCACCATGCCGGTCAGTAAGCCCAGGATATTCAATATTACGGGAAAGAAAAAAGGCGCGATAGAAACCAGGATGCTTACGATGATCACCCCGCTCAGCATATTGCCGAACAAACGAATGGCCAGAGCAATGGTCCTGGAAATTTCGCTTATGACATTAAAAGGCAGCATAAATATGGTGGGCTGCAAATAAGTTTTCAGATACGCTTTCAGGCCAGATCTGGCGATGCCGAAAGCAGGCACGGCTACAAAAACGCTAATGGCCAGTGCCGCGGTTGTAGACAACGAACTGGTAGGCGGTACATATAGCGGCAGTATGGTTGCCAGGGCTGCGAGGGCTATAAATAGAAACAGTGTTCCCAAAAAAGGCAGATACTTTTTAGGCTCGGGAATGCCGACTTCTTTAATTTGCCTGAGCAGGGTAATTACTACCATCTCCAGGGCGCTTTGCCAGGAGGAGATTTTGATGCCGGTAGATAGTTTCCTCGTAACAAAATAGGAAATAACCACCAGCACCAGCATCAACGCCCAGGTGGTTAGGATGGTATTGTTCAGTTTAAAAAAACCATATTCCCATAATATTTGCTGATCAGGATTAATCATTCCGGGTAACTGTTTTTAATGATCTGATTTTTTTGATCACCATCATTCTGCTCAGGATGAATCCAAGTAAACAAGCCAGGAAAGCAGCAAATTCTCCTTGCGCGATCAGGTAGAACCCTGCTAAGACGAGGGCTGTTCTCAAAAGCATGCTCAATACGAACCAAGGACCTGCATTCCGGGCTTTCACAGCGTACTTTATGGTCAGCCAGAGGCCTCCAAAAAACAGCAGTCCAAGAAAAACGCCTCCCAAAAGCGGCCCCAGCAGAGCTATCCACTCATTCATCTGAAAATTCATCCGTTAAATCATTTTGTCTTCATCTATTTCTTTCATTTTCCGACTCACCCAGTACCATGCATTCAGGCAGCCGAGGAGTATTCCTGCAATCAGAAAAGCCAGCGTGTAAGAGCGCTGGCCAGGATAACGCTCATCAAGCCAAAGCCCGATAAAAATACTGATGACGGTCGGGATGGCCACAGACCAACCAATTATGCCAAACACGCTAAAGCCTTGAAGAACGCTCTGTTTGTCGTGCTTTTGAGCGTGTAGCTTTCGCCTTTCTTTGCTGTTGACGCGCTCCTGAAAATCATTTTTTTCATCTGATGGTTCCATAATGATTCCATTCAGGGATGTTGTAATTTTTGAAACTGTCGCATAAAACCAATTTCTAGCTTAGCCAGTACGGAACGGACGTCTTTTTCTTCATCGTCCAGCTTCAGGAATTCTTCCTTCACCGCCTGATGCAACTGACCAAGAGGCCGGCTGCCGATGATGTTTCGGACGGAGACGAGCACTTCTTCGTCCTTCTTGATTAAAATGCCCTGATCGACTGCCAGATATACCAGCCCTTCTTCCTCACTTTCGTAGGTAAAGATCCCTGGTTCCATAGCTGCTACACCATCCAGACGATTGGGTAATAAGCCGTAGGCCCCGTTATAAGTTTCGACGATGATCCGCTTGACATCCCTTCGATCAAGAAAAATGCCGAATGGCTGGAGTATCTTAAGATGCATGTTCTGGTGCTTCATCCTTTTTGGCTTTTTTTTCTGCTTCTTCAATTTTGCCGATCATATACAAACTGCTTTCCGGATAATCGGCGTACTCATCTTTAAGGATACGCTGACAGCCATCGAGCGCATCTTCCAGGCTTACGGACGTTCCTTTTATATTAGTGAACTGTTCTGTAGTGAAAAAAGGCTGAGTCAGGAAGCGCTCCAGTCTCCGGGCTCGATTTACCACTTTGCGGTCTTTGAGCGAAAGCTGTTCCAACCCCAGCATTGCTATAATGTCTTTCAATTCTTCGTACTGAGCAAGAGTGCTCCGCACTTCCTGGGCCAGTTGGTAATGCCATTCGCCGACTATGCTGGTGCTCGCCATTTTGGAGTTGGACTCCAGAGGGTCGACAGCCGGATAGAAGCCTTCCCCTGCTCTTTTTCTCGACAACACGATGGAAGCCGATAAGTGGGAAAAGGTATGCACAGCGGCGGGGTCGGTCAGGTCGTCCGCCGGAACATAAACGGCTTGTATCGAAGTAATGGCGCCTGTATCGGTATTGGCGATGCGTTCCTCTATTTTCGAGAGCTCCGTACTCATGGTAGGTTGATATCCCAGACGGGAGGGCATTTGGCCCATAAGGCCGGAAACCTCCATGCCAGCCTGGATAAAGCGAAAGATGTTGTCGATAAGCAGTAAAACATCTTTGTGTTCTTCATCCCTAAAATATTCCGCCATGGTCAGCGCAGAATGGCCTACGCGGAACCGGTTACCGGGCAGCTGGTTCATCTGGCCGAAAATCAGCACCATATCAGATAATACGCCGGCTTCTTTCATCTCTCGATACAACTCTTCTCCTTCTCTGCACCGCTCCCCTATTCCACAAAAGATACTTACCCCTTCATGGCGGCCGACCATGTTGTGGATCATTTCCGTGAGCAGAACCGTCTTACCGACGCCGGCGCCTCCAAACAATCCGGCCTTGCCCCCCTTTTCCAGAGGAGACAATACGTCGATGATCTTAATGCCGGTTTCAAAGATCTCCGTCTGGGTAGAACGGCGACTCAGTGGCGGCGATTCCTGGTGGACGGATCGCTTTTCCCCCTTGTATTCAAAAGGCTGCTTGTCGATCGGCCGGCCAAATACATCAAACATTCTGGAAAGCGTAGCCTCCCCCACGGGCACCTGTAAGGGAAGGCCTGTGTTGTTTACTATTGTTCCTCGTGCCAGACCCTCCGTAGGTGTCAGGGCAATACAGCGCACACTTTGCAGATCGATCTGGGCGTGCACTTCCAAGACGATCTGTCCTTCCTCGCCGGTGCGGAGTAAGGTGTTAATCGAAGGCAGGTGGCGTTCAAAAAAGACATCCACTACGCTTCCTCTGACATTCATCACTTTCCCTTGAGTATATTCACTCATAACAGATGTTTTTATTAGAGGTTACTTGGCTAAGTAGCCACCGTCGATCGGGATATATGCGCCGGTGATAAAAGAAGCCTTTTCGGAGCTCAGCCAAAGAACCAGCTCCGCAATTTCGCTGGATTCTCCTAACCTGCCAATGGGATGAAGTTGTTGTATCATGCCCAATTCCTCGTCCGATAAGTTATTGGTCAGCAGAGGTGTTTTTACAAAACCGGGACCTACAGCGATGGTGCGAATACCCTTACTGGAATACTCCAGGGCGGCGTTTTTTGTCAGACCCAGTATGCCGTGTTTGGCGGTCACATAAGCACTGGCGTTATCAAATCCTACCGTTCCTAAAATAGACGACATATTGATGATGACGCCGCCTCCTGCTTTCAGCATTTCGGGAATTTGATAGCGCATGCCATAGAAAACACCCAGGAGATTGATGCGGATGGTGTCTTCCCATTCTTTAACATGACTCTCTGCTATTGGCGTACGAGGCCCGCCGATGCCTGCATTATTACAGGCAATATGTAAAGCTCCATATTGCTCCACTGTCGCGGCCACCATTTGTCTTTGTTGTTCGGCATTGCCCACGTCAGCTTTGTAAAAAAAAGCTTCGCCACCTGCATTCGTGATCTGAGCGAGGGTTTCTTTCCCTCCTTGTTCGTCGATATCAGAAACGCACACCCTGGCGCCTTCTTTGGCATAATGAATGGCAATACTTCTTCCGATACCCGAGCCTCCGCCGGTAACCATAGCTACCTTGTTGTCCAATAATCTCATTTCTCTTTTTTCGAAGAAGATAGCTTACTTGGCAAAGCTTTTCAATGATTTTTATCAAAGCAATTGAACGAACAAGGAGGTATATTTAAATTGTTACTTAAACTGGACTTACCAAAACCCAAAAAACACATTATGATCTACACTATTTTTTATATCATTTTCACCGCCGTTGTTCTTACCCTCATTTTTTCGCTGGTTTTCAGAAACCCAGGGCCCTGGGATAGCTTTTGGCCATTTGTAGGTGTTTTATTCCTTACTATGTTTGCTTTTTCCCTGTGGATAGCGCCAGTGGGGCCGATTTGGCGCGAAATTGCCTGGTTGGATACTTTGCTGGTAGGGTTGCTACTGGCCTTGTTGCTGGGAGCTGCAGCGGAGCCTGACCGGCGGCGAAGGCTCATGTATCGCGACGAAAAGGGCGAGGTGGATCTTGTCGCCGAAGCCAAAGCTGAGAAAGGCGGCTGGTGGATTTTCGGCGCCTTTTTCTGGTTCTATATGTTCGTGATGATAGTCATTGTGATTGCCGGCGTAATTCGATTACTTTAGAGCTTAGTGGATAGTTGATGGTCTAAAGGCCATCCTAACAACCATCAACTATCCACTGTCAACAACAACAAAATGAAAGAATCACTAAACTTAGGCCGGGTATTCGGTATCAAACTGGAAATTCACTGGACCTTTTTACTAATTATTGCATGGGCCGTTTATGTCGGCTGGAGTCGTGGAGGCACTTCCAATTCTGTGTTGTGGACCATTGCTCTGGTACTGGCCATTTTCGCCTGCGTAGTACTACACGAGTTGGGACATTCCCTGACTGCTCGCCAATACGGCATAAAAACCAGAAAGATCACGCTTTTACCCATTGGGGGTGTGGCTAGCCTGGAACGGATGCCTGAAGATCCCAAGCAGGAATTGCTGGTCGCTGTAATGGGGCCGGCAGTGAATGTCGTTATAGCCGCTATTCTATATTTCTTTGTACAGTCACAACTTGCGGTATTTCAAAATCCTGAAGAAGCGCAGGAATATTTTCAGTTCGTTAACGGGCAGAATTTTTTGTTCTACCTGTTTACCACCAACATCCTGCTTGTGGTATTTAACGCCATTCCTGCCTTCCCTATGGATGGAGGACGTGTGCTCAGGGCGCTTCTTTCTTTCAGAATGGATCGGGTGCAGGCCACCCAGATAGCAGCCAGCCTGGGCCAGATCATAGCCGTATTCTTCTTCTTCCTTGGCCTGGTTTATAATCCGTTTCTCGTATTTATCGCCATTTTTGTATACTTCGGCGCTTCCAGCGAATACATGATGATCCGGCAAATGGCTTTGTTGAAAGGCCATCAGGTTAGAGAAGCGATGATGACGGATTTTACCATACTTTCCCCTTCCGATCAGTTGGAAAAAGTAGGCCAGGTCTTGTTGTCCGGCACGGAGCGGCATTTTATCGTATCTGAAGACGATAACAGGGTGGTCGGTGTTTTATACAATGAGCAGATCACCGACGCTTTCCAGAACAGAAAAACGCAAATGACCGTTGGTGAGCTCATGGATAAGGAAATTAAGACAGTAAAGCCCGATGAGGACCTGAGTAAAATCTATCGCACCGTCCTGGGAAGGCGCCATAATTTCTTTCCGGTCCTGGATAACGGCAGCCTGATAGGCACCATCGATATGGACAATATTAATGAGTTCATGATGATACAAGCCGCCTTGGATTACTAAATTTTTTTTAGAAAAAAGTGGAATAAGGGGTAACCTTTGCTCTGTATTGGGTACTAATTCATGAGTCAAAATTCTAAAGAGAGTCAAATTTTGGATTTCTTCAGAAACAAATGCCTCATGAATTTGTGAGAGTCTTTTTTCATAGGCACCTCAAAACCTGAAGAACTTCCTTCGATCAGAGAGTATTTTTAGTGAGGTACTCTCTGTTTTTTTTTCTCCTCTAAAAAAATCTTTTCCTAAATTACAATGCCGGGTGTTTCCTACTGATTGCTTAATAAAAAATATTGTATGAAAAGATGGGGCTTATTGCGCACGAGGCGCCTGGGGCAATTACCTGACCGTTATCCCAAAGCTGGATATGGTAGTCGCTTTTAAAACGAAATCCGTTTACGGCAGACGAACTGCATGGCCGGAATATAGAAAACTTTTAACCTTACTTACAGAAGCCAAACAATGACAGCTCATTTGGGGACATTGCCCTCTGATGCAAAGGGCAATGTCCCCAAACAGACCATCAGCAAACCTGCAAGCGTGGCCCTATTTTTTCGGCAAGATTTTTTTTTGCTCGATTTCCTTATAAATCCATTCGCGAAAATCCCTGACTTCCAATGACATAACTGCCTTTAGTTCCTCCAGGATCTTCAATTCTTCCCTTAGATGCGGATTTTTTTCCATTTCCGACTCTAATTTTTCTTGCCCTTCAGCGGTAATGGTTTTATGCAGGAATTTTTCGAATAAATCAAATTTATCCTCTTCCTTCACATTAAAGCATTTATGATTTTAGCTCTTGATAACGAGGATCAGCCTTTACCAGTTGGATGAGCTTTTTCTAGGCTAAAAATTTGAGCTTTTTAGTGTATCCTATACTGTTCAACTCCAGAATATCGGCTATTTCCTCATAGCTTTTCTTTTCTGTATAAAAAAGAAAGAGCAAATGTTGCTCTCTTTTTGTCAACAGCTGGAGTTTCTCTAAATACAGTTGCTTTTTTTCAGTTTCCTCTAGCAGTTCTAAAAGGCTATCATCCTTAGATGGTATATCCAAATGTTCTTCTAATTCCCTTTTGTGACCTTTGTCTTTGCGCAGTTGTTTTAACCAGAGGTTTCTACAGACAGCGTAAAGATACGTAGAAACGGCACAATCAAAAGAAAAATCCGGATTTTGAGCTTTCAGGAAGACAGCAACCATGGCTTCAGCGATCAAATCTTCAGCATCTTGATTGATTCCATTGTTTTTGCATACATAAGCATTGATCATCGGCAGCATTTGGTCGATGATTGGGCCAATAACATTGGCATCCTTTTCCCGAATACCACGCAGGAATTCAGAAGGATCTATTTGATCATTGTTGCTCAACGAGCAGGTTTTAGGTTTACAATCAGGGTTTAAATAGCGCTTTTTCAGTTAAAACGCATGTATCTAATATAAGTGATTTTTAGGTTTCTAGCAATTCGGGCAGATGGATTCTTCTTTAGGGGTAAAGAGCCTGTGTGTTTAATGATTAGTACCGAAATGGGTATAAACGTTACCTTGCAGGATGGGAAATCCGTTCACTTTTGGACTTCTCCGGCTTTTTGAAGGGAATTTTTGGCTAGAATAGGCCCGACCACCTCGTTAATGACCGTGGCGCCCATAACGATGGTCAAAAGTAATTCTGAAAAAGCCTCAAAGGCCTCATTTTGAAGGAGGCTAAGCGCCAAACCGATAACCACCCCTCCCTGAGGAACCAATCCGCCTCCGGTATACTTTTGTATCGGCTTTGAGGCATTCGCCCACTTTCCTCCAATGTATCCACCTGCGAATTTGCCTACTATTCGTAAGAGGACAAAAACAAGAATAGGGATCAAGGCCACAGACACAGAACTGATGTCCAAATATAATCCGCTGATGACGAAGAAAAACAGGAAAATGAGCTCTTCCGTATACCGTTCCAGTATTTGAAAGATGGTATCCTGATCAGGATTGGTATTAGCTACGGTAGCTCCCATGACCATACAGGCCAGCAATTCATCAAAACCAAAGAAGACGGATGTTCCATGGCAAATGGCGATCAAGGAGAAAATGAAAACGATCCACTGGCCTTCGCTCTTGATTTTCATAAAATGCAGCAGTAAGTTAATCGCCGCAGTAACTCCTATTCCTACAACTATTCCTCCTCCGATATGGTAAAGCGTATTCAGAACTGAAGATTCCAAATTATTCGAATTACCTGAAATAAAAGCCGCAGCAGCTGCGGCTATACTGAAAAACAAAATGCCCAGCCCGTCATCCAGCGCAGCAACTCCCAGGATGGTATCTCTGACATTGCCCTTGACCTTGTATTCGTGGATAACGGCCAGCGTAGCACTAGGGTCAGTCGGACTGGCCAGCGCTCCCAGTAAAATAGCAAAAGCCAGTACAGCCGCAGCGCCATCAGCTATTGGAATAAAAAAAGATAAGACAAAAAATCCGGCAACAAGTAAAATAAATGGGATCAAACTGGCCAGGAAGGTAATGTTAAGGATCTCACGCTGGTGTTCCTGTATTTTTGACCATTTCAACTCGCCGCCTATGGCAAAGGTGATGAAACCAAGACAAATAGCCTGCAGATTATTGGTATCTTCGATGATCTTTTGGTTCAGCAAATCCAAGGTATTCGGACTGAATAATACCCCTACGGCTATGTATCCGATAATCTTGGGAAATTTGATCAGTTCCAGCACCTTTCCCGCCAGATAACCCGAAATAACCAACATACCGAGTATCAGGAAAATGTTCATACTCAATCATACAGATCAGCTTCCGCTGCTATGTATCCAAAAGCAGCCCAGTAAGAAGTGTCGACTATTTTCTGAAAGATCGCTGTAGCTTTTTCTTTTTCTCTATTGTAGAAATACCAGTTGCCCACGCCGTATCCCTGCGTGACCAGATTGAGCAATTCATCCGGATCATTACTATCGAGATTAAGTAACTCCTGTGGTTGTATTTGCCCCTTGTACATCAACAGGCGCTTATGATACGCATCGTTTTCAATGATCTTCATGCCCGGGGAGATCTTGCCCAGCAAATCCGACGCCTGCTGGTTCATGCCGGCCCTTCTGTAGGCCATGTACAACCAATCTGCAGTGGCGGCCCTCAGATCATCGTTGATGGAAAACTGCATGCACTGTTCGTAAATAGGAATGGCCGTTTCGAATGCTCCTTTCAGGTAATGCGCCAGGCCCCAGTGGTAGTAGATGTTAAACTGCAGATTGCTCAATGGCATGTTGAGTTTATTGGGAAGGCCGTCCGGTTCCACTTCGATCTCTCGGCCTTTGACGAGTTCGGCTGCTTTTTGGAAATCGGCGATGGCTTTGTCGAATTTCCGCACGGAAATATAACGATGTCCCCGATGGCGGTACAATTCAGGAGCGTCCGGGTGTTTTTTCAAGCCTTTTGAAAAGATTTTTATGGCCTTTTGATAAGAACCCAAATAAGCGGTTCGACGGCCCAGCCAGATAATGTTGTCCAGATTATCAGGATCAGCCTCGAAGTCTTGGCGGGCAGTTTCCAACAGGCTGTCGTACCGGGCCTGGGTAGCCGCACTGAGGGCCATAGGATAAAGCTTGCGGCCGTCAAGAGAACGGGCCTCGGGCTTTTGCGCGAGAGCCCCCAGCGCAAAAAGCATCAGGAAAAAAGAAAAAATATACTTCATATTATTGGTCTTTGACCACATCCCCTTTTTGAAAATCGCTGCCTGAAATAATGATACAAACGGCAGCTTTTCCATCGGCAGTGGTATTATCAATTACTTTTATTTTGCCTACTTCCTCGTCTATAGTCCCCAGTTCCAGGCCGGTATCCGGATCGATCAGCTTCTGGCCGGGACGAAAGACAGTGAAGGTCTCCCCTACTTGTACGCCATCGATCGAACCGCTGTTGATGTAGATCTTGTCGCCGACGACAGCGGCGATCTTGGCCTGCCAGGGAATGCGCTCTGCATCTTTACCGACTATGTCGACTACCTTTTGCACGGCCCCGCGCGCCGCTTTGCCGACCACTGATTCGTCAAAGCTTTTCTGATCCGAGAAGTCTATCCTGCGGGTATCTACATCAACTGAAGTAGCTGAATTTTCCTCGCGTACGTTTTCAGCCGTAAGTATTTCTCCGGTAGTCACGCTGACCACGCGAAGGTCAATGGCTACAGTCGCTGTGTTTTTCCCGAGGCCCAATTTCAGTCCCCGTAATCTCAGATCTTTTTTTCCTTCACTGTAGCCAAATTCGGTGACATTACCAAAAACAGCCAGTTCTACGCCTAATAATTTACCGACTTCAACGGCCGTTTCCTGAGTCATGAGCCCGCTTTGTTGCATCCCCTGTTCCTGTATAACAGCGTCGATCCGGGAGCGCTCCATGACGCTGTACTGTCCAGTTTTGACCAGTTCAGTGATCACCATATCCATAACGCCCTCGCCAACGTGTTTATAATTATACCAGCGAAAACCTCCCCGGGTATTATTCGTTTGATCATTAAAATCCAATACGGCTATCCGCTTTTTGCGGCCTTGCTTTTCTTGCGCCAGGATATCGGTAGAAAATGAAAAGGAAATGAGTACAGAAAATAGTACAGCAAAAACGACAGATGGTTTCATGTTTAATAACAGTGTTTTAGTTTTTTATTCAGGTTTAAGTGCTTAGACAAAAATATTTAAATTGTCTTGAAACTAGCTTGACACTTTCTCAAATATAAGGATATAAAAAAGAAAAAGGGATAGTTCAATTAACTGTGCCAACAAAATTCTAATTCATTGATATTCAAGGCGCCTCAAAACCCAAAACCCAGAACTCGAAACCCAGAACCCAAAACCCACTCAAGAAAAACCCCCTCATTGCCTGGCTAACTCTACCATTCCTTTCAATTCCTTTACCAGTTTCTCCTGCCCCCCAAAGCCGACGCTTTCAAATCGGATCTGCCCTTCCCGGTCGAGCACAAATTTGGTGGGAATACCTCGTACTCCGTAGCTTTTGACCACCTCGCTTTCTTGGTCGAGCAGCACCTGAAAGTCGTAATTCTCGCTCAGCATCAACTCGCTGATGTCCGCCTCTGTGGTTCCAATAGCCTCCCAGCTGTCAATGAACAGAAAAACGACATCCTCATCTTTTTTATAGTAGTTCACTACTTGCTGCATCCCGGGAAAGGAAGCAATGCAGGGCTTACACCAGGTCGCCCAAAAGTCCAACACAACGATCTTTCCTTTTAGGTCACTTAACCGGACCGTATCTCCTTCCAGCGATTTCAGGCTAAAATCCGGGGCCGGCCTTTTGATCATTTTTGGACGCAGTTCCTCCATATAGGCTTTGTCCGCCTCCTGCAGAAGGGCTTCAAGCGCTTTTTTCCCTGCCAGTTCCTCATAGCGTTCTTTCATTCCCGGCGAGTATTTGTTCTTTTCAATGAAGCCGGCCAGCATCTCCCTGGTTACCGCTTCGTCTTTCATTTCGTCAAAATAGACCGCATACCGATGAATGACCTCCACTTTCGGATCAGGATCGTTTTCCAGGGAAAGCCCCTGGTATTCCAAGGCTTTTTCAATCTGGCCTTTTTTGTAAAAAATGAGCGCATAGGTGTCGGCAATGGCGGCATAGCTTTCTTTTAAGCGAGAAGTATCTTTTTGGTATTGCAGCGTGGCATCCTTTACCTGGCTCAACTCCAGCTCCACTAATTTCATGGCCACTTCAGACAAAGCTGCCGCCCTATCCAGGTCAGCGGCATATCCTTGAAGGCCGCCGCCGGAGAGTTGCCAGGCTTCGGCATTGGCCTGGCTGGCCCAATGGGCGGGGTCGCGGGATAAAGCGGCATAATAACTAAACCGTTCCAGTTCTTTAGGGAAGTAATCCGTAGCCATACTCATAGCCGCTTCTTTTAGCAGGAATTGCTGCCGGTCAGTTTCATTGAACTGTGTTTTCAATTTTTTGAAAATTCTCTCCTTTTCTTCCAGGTCGGTCGTTTGGTAAAGTTGGTTCCTGGTCTCGTATTCTACCATAATGCTGCGGGGAAAACTGGCTTCCAGCCGTTGAAAAGCTTGTGCCGCCTGCCTGGGCTGATCGAGCAGATTAGCCAAAGCATAGGCAAGGCTAAGGGAGAGCTCTCCCGGCTGTTCCTTTTCCAAAAGGCCGGACAATCGCTTTTTACTGTCTTCAAGAACACCTTGTTTGCCTAATTCCTGGGCCAACCCGGTAAAAACCAGAAAATAGTTGTAGTGGTCCTTCGAAGATGGATAAAGATCAAACTCCTTTTGAAAGGATTCGAACGCACTTTCCTGATCGAGCGATAGCCCCAGCAGCGGCGCCTGGGAAGCATAGAGCAGCCCCAATTCACCATATGCTCCCTGAATGGGCTGCCCCCCTTCGGACTCAAAAAGCAGTTGGGTATATCCATCAAGGGAATTGGCATCTGAAGAACTTCGGTTGGTATACAGGACTACAGCTATGGCTTTGGTTTGTCCCGTAGACTTAAATTTACCGGTAAATTGATCTCCTTCCTTTTCCAATACAACGACCCGGACCTCCGGTCTCGGCATTGGCAACTGGACTATCCGATTTTCTGGAAAAGGGTCTTCCAGCAGGTAAACCCTCGCTCCAACCTGCGGCTGTTGGCTAATCTCCGGTTTTTCCGAACGATAGGTGATGGTTATTTCCTCTCCCGGAGCAGGCTTTTCGGGCGAAAAGGAAAGCTGCTGTCCCATCAGCTGAAATGGAAAAAGAAAAACAAAAAAGGAGTAAAAAAGACAATATGGATTCTTCATACACAAGCATCGAGTTAGATAATGGATTGATAAGCATCATAATAAAAACACAACCAACAGGAATTTATTTTAAACATAAATTAAGATTTTTCACCTTGTCCGCAAACCGATCTGAATCCTGGGTATGAAATACGAGGAACGGTTTTTTTCCGCGAGAAGACCGCGCTCCTTTCCTGAAGGTACGCTTGAATATCGAAGGAGAGACTTTCGAGGCTGTATTTAAACAGCGGTTGTTTAGATAAAAAGGACTCTTGTCAAAAGCATCCATCAGGCTTGCCCCGCCTGATGGACCTTTTTTTTAATGCTGTTAAACTACTTTCCTTTTCTGAGGTTCATCCTTTCTTTCCATGGTAACGATCTTACCTGATCGCTTTGTTTTCGGCCATGTAATACGATAACCCAGTATGGCCGAAACGGCTATGGCGAAGGCCAGGATGATCAGCCAGGCCTGATGGGTTAATACCGCTAAAATAGCCACCAACATCATCAGGTAATATCTCATCAATAAGTAGTCAAATCTTAATGTAAACATGGCTATTGGTTTTGATCTACCAATAACCTCGGCAGGTTATTTTGCAAAAAAAAGGATTTTTCGCACTGGCAAGAACTGATCTTTATCATCCGAATAATAACTTCAATGAAACCAGGAAGGTCATGATCATGATGAAATACCGGAAAGCCTGTTCGGGGATCATGCGCACGATGCGAATGCCGATGAATATTCCCAACAGAATTGCAGGTATGGCGATCAGATCCATATAGAAGGTCTGTAGGGTGATGGTTTTCCAGATAAAAACATGAATAGGGACCTTAACCAAATTAACGATCAAATAAAACCAGGCGGCGGTGCCGATAAAATTGTTTTTAGGAATTCTGGTGGCTAAAAAA
>CAZJQS010000002.1:3645-121679 GCA_964548175.1 uncultured Saprospiraceae bacterium | reverse complement strand
TGGCTAAAAAAAAGAATTTAATTAGCTGCGCCCGCCTGCAGCAGATTTGCCCGGCTTTTTACACAACTCCTTTTTTTTATTGGACGTAGGTCACTTCCTTTACGGCCTTAATGATTTTCTCTGCATTGGGCAGGTAGGCATCCACTAAAGTAGGAGCGTAAGGTAAAGAAGTATCTGCGGAATTCACCCTGGTAACAGGGGCGTCCAGATAATCAAAGGCATATTTTTGGATCTGATAAGCGATCTCTGAAGAAACGCTTCCGAAAGGCCAGGATTCATCAATGACAACGATCCTGTTCGTTTTTTTGACTGATTCGACAATGGTGGCGTGGTCGAGCGGACGGATGGTGCGCAGGTCGATAACTTCAGCGGAAATCCCCTCTTTTTCCAGTTCCTGTGCCGCCTCGAGAGTAGGAATGATCATCTTATTAAAAGTAACCAAGGTGACGTCGGTCCCTTCCTTTTTCACAGCCGCCAGTCCGATGGGAACGGTATATTCACCGTCGGGCACTTCGCCTTTATGGCCATACATCATCTCCGATTCCATCATACAGATCGGATCGTCATCGCGAATAGCGGATTTGAGTAGTCCTTTAGCATCTGCAGGATCGATACAGGAGATCACTTTCAGCCCGGGAACATTAGCCATCCAGCTCTCGAAAGTTTGAGAATGCTGCTGCGCCAGCTGTCCTGCCGAACCGGAAGGGCCTCTGAAAACGATCGGGCATTTGAACTGACCACCGGATTGGGAGAGGGTCTTAGCCGCGTTGTTGACAATTTGGTCAAAGGCCAGAACGGCAAAGTTCCAGGTCATAAATTCGATGATGGGGCGCAGGCCGTTCATGGCCGCTCCGACGCCGATGCCCGCAAAGCCGAGCTCAGCAATTGGCGTATCGATAACTCTCTTCGGGCCGAATTCGTCCAGCATACCTTTACTGACTTTATAGGCGCCGTTGTATTCCGCCACCTCTTCCCCCATCAGGAAAACCGTTTCGTCCCTTCTCATCTCTTCCGACATGGCCTCGTTCAGGGCGTCGCGTAATGCTAATTCTCTTGCCATAGTGTTTTTTTTCTGATCAAGTATTGAACTGTTTTGGTGGAACGGTGTCTAAAGAGCACTAGCCCACCAGATAATTCCTGTTTTAAGGCTTTGCAAAAATAGTAATTCCTTTAATTCAAACAAGGAATATAGAAGAGGGTTCTAAAACTAACCTTCGGTTCAAAAGATTAATTCTATTATATTTGTAAAAAAATAAAATACCGTCCATTTTTGCGGGTCCAGGCAAAAATAATCTCCTGCAAAATAACGTTTAGATGCCGAAAGACTTTAAAAAAAAGAACAATGAAGATTCAGTCCATCAAGAAAACGTTGTACGTTATCCTTTTCGTCGGTTGCATTGCCTCCTTTTCCTCTTGTAACAGAGGTGTCGGCTGCCCCAGCGACTTTTCTCTTTCCGAGGTTGTAACCAAGGTCATCCAAAAGGTAGCAAAGGCGAATATTCTAGACGTACTGCTTAAGTAGTCTACGCTTCCGAAAGTCTGTTTTCAGACGACAAGACCAGGTATATTTCAATAGTGGCTGTCTGGAAAGACATTTCACGTCTTTCGCTATCGGCCGCCGTAAAATATCTGTTTACACAACCACTATTGAAGTTTTAGAGACACAGCCTCAAGGAGGAAAAAGATCAGGCGCATGCTAACGGATCAGATCATTGAAACACAAGACGGTTCCCATTCTATTTTATCCCACAAATATGGAGTTAGTTACCATTCCAAATACGGGGCCATTACCGAATCCAGGCACGTTTTTATTGAAGCGGGCTTGTTCCCGCATTTGATCAAAGGGAGAAAAACGAGCGTTCTGGAAATAGGTTTCGGAACCGGTTTGAATGCTTTTTTGACTTTTTTGGAAGCGGACCAGCGACAGATCCCGGTCTATTACGAAGGAATAGAAGCCTACCCTCTTTCTTCGGATCAGTATCAGCAATTGAATTATGCTGAGTTGTTGAAGGCAGAAGAAGAGAAAGATCAATTTATGAGGCTTCATCAGTCTGACTGGGGAGCGGAAATTTCCCTAAGCCCCTTTTTTTCTTTTCAAAAAGTGAAAATGCGCATTGAAGAGGTCGATCGTTCAAATCAATTTGACGTCATCTATTTTGATGCTTTTGCTCCTTCCGCGCAACCTGAGTTGTGGGAGGAAGAGGTATTGGAAAAAATGTTCAAGGCCCTTTCTGAAGGGGGCATTTTGGTGACCTATTGCGCCAAAGGCATAGTAAAAAGAAGGTTAAAAAATATAGGTTTTATCGTGGAAAGCCTGCCCGGCCCTCCGGGAAAAAGAGAAATGACCAGGGGGATTAAGCCTGGATAAATTAAATTTCCTCTTTGGTTTTTCTAGGCTTAATGATGTTAATTTTGCCATCTTCGCCGTATAATTCTCTTGATTTTTTATTGTAAGCCAGTGCAGCTTCTTCGGCTGTGGAGAACATTCCGATGTGGACGGACTTTCGGTTGATGGAAATGACGGCCCGGTAGCGGTTATTTTCTTTGTATACGCCGGTATACCCCACTTTGCTGCTTGTTTTTCGCTTCCGGCTTGCAACGGAGCGGCTCCGGTATATGAGATTCTCGAGCCGGCAATCCAGCTTATTGCCGTTTTTGGCGCCTACCAGTTTCTTTTTATTTGATCTGGTGTGCGACAAAAACTTCTCGGCCACCAGCTTATGCAGATAGATCGTTTCTGTTTTGTACCCGCCGTCAGCCTTTTTCCAGGTTTTCTGGAAAACAGCACAACCACTTGAGTGTTTTCTAAGGTTATTAACAAAGTCAACCTTCATGAGGTATGGATCACTGGTAAGATATTCGTATACCCGGTCATCCAATAACACATCGTCATCGGAATTTTTTAACTTAACTTTGTATAACACGGTTTTAGAGTTTTGGGTTAAAAAAATTTTTGTTTACAAATGAAAATTTTAATCAGACGAGGTACAGAAACTATTATTTGACAGAATGGAACTACGCTAAAATAATAGTTTAGCCTAAAGCGTGCAAGTCTTGTTCAGTTTTATTGTAAAAAAAACACGTATCCTTAAAATTTATAGATAAATGTTAAACAAAATGGAAATGGATGAGAACTATATGCGCAGGTGTTTTGATCTGGCGCGTTTAGGACGAGGCTATGTTGCTCCGAATCCTGAAGTAGGCGCTGTCCTGGTTCATGAAGGCCGGATCATCGGAGAAGGTTTTCATCAACGCTACGGGCACGCGCATGCAGAAGTGAACGCTGTTCATTCGGTGGCGCCTGAAGATCGCAGGCTGATCGATAAGTCAACCTTATACGTTTCACTGGAGCCTTGCTGTTTCCATGGAAAAACTCCCCCCTGTACTTCATTGATCACAGAACACAAGATACCAAGAGTGGTGATCAGTTGTCTCGACAACACCCCCGAAGTAGCGGGCAAGGGGGTGCGTATCTTGCAGGAAGCAGGCATAGAGGTGTCGGTCGGAATTCTGGAAGAAGAGGGAAAAAGGTTAACGCGTATTCGAACCGTTATAGCCACTCAAAACAGGCCGTACGTCATGTTGAAATTTGCTCAGACCCGGAACGGCTTTTTCGCCCCTTTTGATCCTAGCCGGAAATGGATCAGCCAGCCTCTTACCAAGCGCATTACTCACAAATGGAGAGCGGAAGTAGACGCCATTCTGATAGGGACCCAAACGGCGCGGATCGACAATCCATTGTTGACCACCCGGCATTATTTCGGCCCCTCCCCTTTGCGACTGGTGCTCGACCGGCATTTGAGTTTGCCGGAAGACCTTCGATTATTTACCGATGATCAACCCACCGTTGTGATCACTGAAAGAGTACCAAAGCATCGGGGGACCTACCGCAACCCTAAGCTGAGTTTCCTGGAACTCCCTTTTCATGACCGGCTGTTGATTCGAATACTCAAATATTTGCACGAGCAAAAAATAGGTGTTCTAATGGTAGAAGGCGGCACCCAGCTGATCCAAAGCTTTCTCAGTCACCAATTGTGGGACGAAGCAAGGGTTATCGTAGGACCGATATCCTGGAAAGACGGCAAAGCAGCCCCTCAGGTGCCTGCCCGGGTGTTTGAGCGCCACCAGCTGGGCCTCGACGAACTGCTTATCTTTCACAAAAGTTAAACTTGCTTTAAAATATATCCCGACCCTTATATTCTTTGCAAATTATTTGTTTTTTAGGTGTCAAAATCAATTGGAATAAGGTAGATGGCTATGAGCGGAAAGGCATCCCAAAGCGGGGCGCAGCGCTTGTAGTATAACCGTCGTTATACCCTACGGATACAAACAAAATTCAAATATTATGAAGTTGACGAATCTCATTTGGGTCAGCTGTTTTTTGGCGGGCCTGCTGATGCGTCCAACAGCTCATGCACAAGAAAACTACACGCAGGAAAAAGTTAAGGTCGATTGGATGAATTGGGAACAGGCCATCGAAAAAACGAAAAAATCCAAAAAAAAGATCCTCCTTGATGTTTATACTCAATGGTGCACATGGTGCAAGCGCATGGACGAGCAAACCTTCAGCCAGCCTGAAATGGCCGCTTACATCAACGCCAATTTTTATCCGGTGAAACTGGACGCCCAAGAAAAAGGCGATATCCATTACCGGAATAAAGTCTACCGTTTTGTAAAAAACAGCTCTCGCGGCTATCACGAACTGGCGGCGGAAATACTCAAAGGACGAATGTCCTATCCTACTATTGTTTTTCTTGATGAAGAACAAAACGTTATCCAGGCTATCGTAGGCTTCAAAACGGCTGAACAGTTTGAAATGATCGCCAGTTATTTTGCCACCGATTCTTACCTGAAAGTGCCCTGGTCCACTTATCAAAAACAATACAGATCAAGCTTCAGCTCAAATGCTGATGATCATTAAATGTCCAGGAACGGCGAAGCTGATTTTCTTACCTTCTCCTCCTGGTGCTGCTTACGCCCAAGACAGACAACAGTCCTCTGGTCAGCTCTCTGGCTACCGTCCGTCCGATCTGTCTGGAGGCAGAACTGGAAAGGATCTGTTCTACAACGGTTTTTTCCGATCCCCTGCGCCTGGTGGAGGTTCTGGCGGCTTTCTCCTGTTGTTCGCGAAGTTCTGCCTGACGCTCTGCCTCCTGAGCTCTTTCTATTTTTTCCTGGAGAATCTCATAGGCGCTGTCGCGGTCGACCTGTTCATTGTATTTGTGTAAAATGCGCGAACGCATCAGTATTTCATTGATTTCTTTATTCGTTAACACATCCATTCGCGACTGCGGGGCACGGAGCAGGGTATGGACCAAAGGGGTTGGTATTCCTTTTTCGTTAAGGGCTGTGATCAAGGCCTCCCCTATCCCCAGCTGCGTGAGCAATTGTTCAATATCATAGTATTCAGTAATGGGAAAGTTCTGAGCTGCCAGCTTGATGGCTTTGCGATCCTTGGCTGTAAAAGCCCGCAGGGCGTGTTGTACTTTCAAACCCAACTGACTCAGTACTGCTTCGGGAATATCTACTGGATTTTGTGTAACAAAGAAGATGCCTACCCCTTTGGATCGGATCAGCTTGATGATGATCTCGATCTGGTCGAGCAAAGCATTCGAAGCTTGATCGAAAACGAGGTGCGCTTCGTCAATGAAAATGCAAAGCTTGGGCCGGTCAAGGTCGCCTTCTTCGGGGAAGGTGGCGTAAATTTCCGCCAGGATTTGCAGCATGAAGGTAGAAAATAACTTAGGCCGATCCTGAATATCGGTCAATCTGACGATGGATACCATTCCACGCCCCTGATCGTCATAACGGCAAAGGTCTTCAACGTCGAATGACCGTTCTCCGAAGAAGATCTCGGCGCCCTGCTGCTCGAGTTCTACGATCCGACGCAGAATAGCGCCTACGGAAGCCGAAGAGATACGTCCGTAGGTTTCCTCTACCACGTCTTTACCCTCCCCCGTCATATACTGCAGCGTTTTCCTGAGGTCATTCAGATCCAGCAATGGCAGCTGATTGTCGTCGCAGTACTTAAACACCACGGCAATAATGCCCGCCTGCGTTTCATTCAGATCAAGCATACGTGAGAACAGCACCGGTCCGAATTCCGTGACCGTGGCCCGGAGCCGGGCGCCTTTTTCGTCGGAAAGGCTAAGGAACTCCACCGGACTGGCGCCGGCTTCAAAAGGAAAGCCGATGGCATCATGACGTTCATCGATCTTGGGATGGCCGTCGCTGGCTACGGCAATCCCGCTAAGGTCTCCCTTGATGTCCATTAGCAAGGTTGGAATACCCTTGGCGGACATTTGCTCTGCAATGATCTGTAAGGTTTTCGTTTTTCCCGTCCCTGTAGCTCCGCTGATCAGACCATGGCGGTTGAGTGTTTCCAGGGGGACTTTTACGAGCGTATTGGTCTGACATTCTCTTTCAAACATGGCCCCTCCAAGAACTAGAGCATCGCCTTTGAAAGTGTATTTTTCATTGATGTGCTGGATAAAGGACTCTTTCTTTGACATTTTGCTTTACTTATTCCATTTATTGATTCTCAAATCGTATTTCGCTTTGTTGAATTCCCAAAGATCGAGATTAAAGCTGGATTCCATTTCCTTTTCCAGTTCTTTTTCCATTAGCTCCTCGAAAAAGTTAATGCCGGTGCGCTCTTCCACCTCATCGATACTTACTGCATATTTGTACAACGGCTCATAGCTGATCTGGTTGGGAATGATGAAGGCGATCCCCTTGTAACCCGGCTCGCTCAGGTCGAGCAGTACTTTATAAAAAGCAGAGGGGACAGTAATTTTATTCTTTTTCCCGATGACTCCCTTTCCTCCATCGGCGAGTACCGGTCCGGTCACAACATACAACTTTTTGTACCTTTTGGCCCAACTTCGGGTGGTTTCTTCCAGTTCCCGCCAGATGCCTTTGTTGAAATTGCGCGATTGCGGACTGATGTTGCTCATCAGGAAGGTCTCTTCTATAGCTTCTTCGCTAAACGCCCGATCGGCAGCCGGGATCAGATGTCCCCGGTCATAACCTGTATTCAGGTAATCCTCCCAGTGCGAAGAACCCGACTTTACTTTGGGGTCGGGATTAAAATAGTCAGGACGTTCTACCCAGGGCATGTCTACCTCTTCTCCTTTCAGCACGTATGCCACCCATTCCGCCTGCTCGTGTTCTTCACTGTAGGATAAGGTGAAATAATCGTGCTGAACGATCTGGCCGGTGGTAGAACTTGGAAAATAATAATACTCATCGTTAATGACCGGCTCGGTGCGTCGGGATTTGTTTTGCCAGTCTGGAAGTCCTTCGCCTGCAAAGAGGTTAAACAGGTAAAAAAGCCCGCCTACGATTGCGGCAAACAGCCCTACGCGTATGATGGTCTCTCCGCTTTTTCCGCCTTGTTGGGTATGGTTGCTTCTGAATTTCGCCATAGATTAGAGGTAACAAACAAATTGTTAAAAACAACTTCTTATATTTGCGAAAATACAATTTTTTTCAACATAAAATTTAATCTTTCATGCTTAAGGTAGGCATTACGGGAGGGATGGGCAGCGGCAAGACTACCGTCTGCAAGATCTTTGAAGCATTGGGTATCCCGGTCTACTACGCGGATGACCGCGCCAAATGGCTGATGGTCCATCAGCCTGATGTCCGCCGGGCCATACTGGAATTATTCGGCCCCGAAGCCTATCGGAATGAGCAGTTGAACCGAGAGCACATCGCCAAATTGGCGTTTGGCGATCCGGATAAATTAAAACAACTCAACGCCATCGTCCACCCGGCTGTATTCAAAGACGGAAAAGAATGGCAGGAAAGCCAAAAAAATGTGCCTTACACCCTTAAAGAAGCCGCCCTTATTTTTGAGAGCGGCAGCTATAAGACCCTGGATAAGGTGATCACCGTCTTTGCTCCCAGGGAGCTTAGAATTCAGCGCATCATGAGAAGAGACAACAGCAAGCGATCTGACATCGAGGCCCGGATGGACAAACAAATGCCGGAAGAAGAAAAGATCGAAAAAGCTGATTTTGTCATTTACAATGATGGTGAACAATCCCTCATTCGGCAGGTTCTTTATATTCATGAACAACTGACCCAAGAAGCATGAAATTTGAAAAACCCATCGAATTTAAGATCACGGACCTGGATACTTTCGAAACCTTCTATCTCAAAAGGCAACCCGACCTGAGCCACTGCACGCTTCAGTCCCTCGACTTCACCGGCTATCCGGTTGATTGGGCGAGGTTCACCATCATGGATACGGCTTTCCTGGGATGCACCTTAACCATTGAAGAGGAATTGCAATTGCGTCGCATGGGCGCCTACATCTACAATGCGCCGGCCTCCCTACCCTATGATCCCTTCAGGAAAGATCTTTATACCTGGCAGGAGTTCATGGAAGGTTTTGATAAAAAAGAAGACAATAGCGTTGATTATAACATCTACCGCCATTTTTTCAATACCAAATTCAATCCGCCCATTAACGAGGCGCTTTGGCAGCGTATCCACGATCACGCTATCGACGACGCTCTTCGGGACCTCCTCGATTTTGACGACAACGGCATGACGCGCAAGCGCTGCGTCGGCTTTATGGGCGGGCATAGCGTCAAACGCACCGACCTGTTCTACAAGCGAACCGCTCAAACGACCAAATTGCTGGCTGAGCACGACTATTTCATCACTTCCGGCGGCGGTCCTGGTATTATGGAAGCGGCTAACCTGGGCGCCTATATGGCCGGCAAATCGGAAGAAGACCTGTTCCAGGCAATTCAAACCCTCTCCCGGGCCCCGAAATACACCGATGAGCACTATCATCAATGCGCCCTGGAGGTGCTGAATAAATTCCCGGTAGGCGCCGAAAATCTGGCCGTCCCAACCTGGTTCTACGGGCATGAGCCCAGCAACCTTTTTGCCTCTCACATCGCTAAGTATTTTTCCAACAGCATAAGGGAAGACACCTTGCTGGCGATCAGCCTGTACGGAATAGTCTTCGCACCAGGCAGCGCCGGCACTACCCAGGAGATCTTTATGGACGCCACCCAAAATCACTACGGCACTTTCAATTTTTATAGCCCGATGATCTTTTTGGGAAAAAAACGGTATGAAATCGACACCATGATCTTTCCTCTGTTGAAGCAATTAGCCTGGAACAGGGATTATGCGCCCCTCTTGTTTATTACCGATGAACCGGAGGAGGTGCTGGATTTTTTACAAAAAAATCCTCCCAGGGCAGTATAGGTTATACGGAGTTGTGTAAAAAGTCTACGTGCTCTTTTGATTTGCAGAGCCCTTTATCGGAATCAAAAAAATATCGATAATCCTTAAACATCTTTCATTTATTCATCGTAATATTGCAATAAATAAACTGAGCAATGGGATTAACCAAAACCGAAAACTTCACCACCGAACAAAATCAACTGGCTGCCATCGCGAAAGCCCTGGGCCATCCTGCCCGGATCGCCATCATCCAGCACTTGCTGAAAGTGAACTCCTGCATTTGCGGTGAAATAGTAGATGAGGTTAAACTGGCCCAGCCAACCATTTCCAGACACCTCAAAGAATTGAAGACCGTCGGGATCATCAAGGGGACGATTGAGGGAACAAGTGTCAACTATTGTATCGATAGCGTAAAATGGAGGGAGATCCAAGCCCTGCTCAACGGTTTGTTCGATACTTATGTCCAGGATCAGGACTGTGCCTGCTGAATTTTTTTGTTTTCAATCATCGCTAAATAGCAATAAAACAATGAAAAAGTTGGAAGAAAAAGAAAATAGCCAGGTCAAAGTGTATTCTGCGCTTGCCTTGTACATCCAACGCATGAAAGAAGAAGCGACCTTGATACCGGAAGACCGAAAAGCATTGTTGGTACAGTTGGCCAAATACATTCGGGAAAAGAGGAAAAATGGCTATCCTGTTGCCCTCCATTTTATCTGTACGCATAATTCCCGGCGCAGCCACATCAGTCAGATCTGGGCGGCCACTGCGGCCGGCTATTACGGCCTGGACCATATCTCCACCTATTCGGGAGGAACGGAAGCCACCGCGTTTAATCCGAGGGCGGTCGCCGCCATGGAACGAGCCGGTTTTCAGATTGAAAATCCCGGCGGAAGCAACCCCCATTACCTGGTTTCTTTTTCAGGGCAGGCGCCCGCCCTGGAGTGCTTTTCCAAAACTTTCGATGATCCAGTCAATCCCCAAATGGGATTTGCGGCTGTGATGACCTGTTCTGACGCAGATGAAAACTGCCCCTTTATTCCAGGTGTGGAACTGCGATTGCCGCTGACCTATGACGATCCTAAGGAGGCCGATGATACGCCCGAAGAAACCACGAGATATGATGAAAGAGTCCGTCAGATCGGCAGGGAGATCTTTTACGCCATGCAATTAGTCACCGAATAATAAAAAGGGAATGAATAAAACAACCGAAACGAAACAGCGAAAGCGGCTTTCTTTTTTAGACCGCTACCTCACGCTCTGGATTTTCCTGGCCATGGCCGTAGGTGTGGGGCTGGGCCACTTCCTGCCGCAAACTGCTGATTTTGTGAATTCCTTTACCAGAGGAACGACGAATATCACTATTGCCATCGGGCTGATCCTCATGATGTACCCGCCACTGGCGAAGGTGAACTACCG
The DNA here is from genome assembly GCA_964548175.1 of uncultured Saprospiraceae bacterium. GTDB lineage: Bacteria > Bacteroidota > Bacteroidia > Chitinophagales > Saprospiraceae > JANQPA01. Next base: position 111,053 of record CAZJQS010000002.1, on the reverse strand, counting down.
GATGCTGCCGAAAGTATTTCGCAATGTAAAAATCCTGGGCCTGTCCCTGGTATTGAACTGGATCATCGGCCCCATTCTGATGTTTGTATTGGCCATTGCTTTCCTGCGGGATTTCTAAGTCGTATGGTTTTAGTCAGGGCCAAAGGCGAGGAATGGTATCGGACCAAATTTGTCCCGGTAATTTCTCCGATTACTTTAATTGTTTTGTTGTTCACCATTGTGGTGGTGTTCAGTCTTAAGGGAGAACTCATCGTACAGATACCGATGGATGTGGTGCGGATCGCTGTTCCGTTGCTGATTTATTTCGGTCTTATTTTCGTGATCAGCTTTTTATCAGCAGAGCTTTGGGAGCGGATTATCCCAGAAATGCAGCTATTTCCTTTACGGCTGCCGGCAACAATTTTGAATTAGCTGTAGCGGTGGCGATTGCGGTTTTTGGGTTGAATTCCGGTCAGGCATTTGCTGGTGTCATTGGGCCTTTGGTGGAAGTACTGGCTTTGATCGCTTTGGTGAATGTGGCGTTTTGGTTTAGAAAAAAATTCTATCTATCCTGATTGATCCATTTAATAAAGAAAACCATAATTAAAGACGCTTTTTTATCGGGGGCGGATACATCGTTCCATGAAATGGGACAAGGTGCCATTCGCCCCAATCTTCCTATTTTACTTTTTCTCTCCCTTTCTCCAGCCCCTCTTTATACCGCTCCAGGCAGCGTTCTCTAGCCCATTTATGCGCTACAATCGGCTCTACATATTTATCAGTACCAAACTCCGGCACCCATTTTTTGACATACTTTTTATCCTTGTCAAATTTTTTCAGCTGGCTTTCCGGGTTAAAAATACGAAAGTAAGGTGCTGCGTCCGTGCCGGTGCCGGCTGCCCATTGCCAGCCGCCGTTATTGCTGGCCAGTTCATAGTCCAGTAATTTTCGGGCAAAATAGGCTTCTCCCCAGCGCCAGTCGATCAGCAGGTGCTTGGTCAGGAAACTGGCGGTGACCATACGTACGCGATTGTGCATATAGCCCGTAGCATTGAGCTCGCGCATGCCGGCATCTACAAGGGGATAACCCGTTTTTCCTTCGCACCATCGCCGGAAATGATCGTCATTATTTTCCCATTGAATGTAATCGTATTCCGGCCGGAAAGATTCGTCAACCACACGTGGAAAATGGTCCAGTATCTGGCTGTAAAAGTCACGCCAGATCAACTCATTGAGAAAGGTGTCATTGAGCTTTTGGGCTTTCCGGGCCTTTTCCCGAATGCTGATGGTGCCGAAACGGAAGTGAATCCCCAGGCGTGAGGTGCCATCGATGGCCGGATAATCACGGGTATTATCGTATTTTTTTATCAACCCCTGGGAAACAGTTCTGGATGGAATGGGAATATCAGAAGGCTTAAACCCCATTTCTGATAGCGAGATCAGCGGAGAAGATTCTGTTTTTAGATAATTATCTCGAAGGTCTACACACGGATAAGGTTTGAAATAATAAGAAATTTCTTTCTTCTCGCCCTCTGTACCTTCCAATTCCGCCAATTCCTCATCCAGGTGAGCCTTCCATTTTCTGCTGTACGGCGTAAACACCACATAGGGGTCGCCATCGTCCTTGAGGACCTCTCCCCCCTCAAAGATGACCTGATCTTTGTAAGTATGAAAAGGGATGTTCTTATGGCCAAGCAACTCGGCTATTTTCCGGTCTCTTTCTTTGGCGTAAGGTTCATAATCGCGATTGGTATAAACGGCCTGGACATTATACTCCTCCAGCAACTCTTTCCAGACCTCTTCCGGATAGCCGTATCGAACGATCATGGTACGCCCCCACTCTTCCAGCTGTGTTTTTAATTTTCTTATCTCATCGTGAATAAAATTCACCCTGGCATCGTCTTTGTCTTCCAATTTATCCAGAATATGGCGATCAAAAATAAACAGGGACAAGACGGGACAGTTGCCTTTCAGGGCGTGATAGAGACCGGCGTTGTCGAATAACCTGAGATCACGGCGATGCCAGAAAATGGATATGTTCTTATTCATAATAGCAAATGATGTTATGGATCAAGGAGGAAGAGCACTCCTATTTCATCCATATTTTTTCTTTTCTCTGCTCCAACGTTAAGAAAGGTAGGATTGTTTACAAAAAGTTAGCATGGCGGCTTTTGGTGAAAATGATGGGAGGTCTTATTTTGTGGGTCGGTAAAAAATAACACAACATGAAAAAGCACTGTACTGTAACAGGATTTCTGATATTAACGATCCTTTTGACTGCCTGTCAGGGACCTGCCGGCAATCTAGAGGAAGAGATTGCCCGGCTGGAGAACAAAGTAAAGCCGCCCTATCAATTAGCCCAGGTTAATGAATTGGTGCTGGCTTATCAGCATTACGTATCGACATACCCCGACAGGGAGGATAAAAACGCGGAAATGCTGCGCAAAGGGGCGCAATTCCTTACTGAGGTAGACCAGGCGCCCCGGGCGGTAGCAATGCTCCAGATCGCGATCAAAGATTACTCTGGGGCCAAAAATACTCTTGATAACATCCTAATGCTGGGAGAATTATACCGGGAGCAGTTGGATAACGAAAATGTAGCGGCCATTATTTACCAAAGTGCAGCAAAGAAATACCCGGCAGAAGGAAGAATTAGCGAGCGGATCGGCCCCGGCTGGCCTGCGGCGCTCGATCGGCTGGATAGTCTTAAAAAGAACGTTGTCGATACTACAGGTCGACAGATCAATTACAGCAAAATTAATGACTACATCAACGGCTGCGCTGTTTATGCGATGATACTACCGGAAGCGGAAAAATCTCCTGATTTGCTTTTCCAGGCCGGACAACTCGCGCATCAGACACAGACGTACAACAAAGCCCTTGAGTTGTTCGATTGGTTGCACCTGGAGTATCCGGATCACGAAAAGGCAGCTGATGCTCTGTTTCTAAGCGGATATATCCTGGACAGTGAGTTGAAAAGATTTGATGAGGCGAAGATCAAATACGAGGATTTTCTGAAAAAATATCCCGATAATGAATTTGCAGAGACAACCCAGTTTTTACTGGATAATCTCGGAGTCCCCGCAGAGGAGATCATCAAACGCTTTGAAGAATCTCAAGAGGAGGTTCAATAATAGTATAAGGCCATATAAAAATCATGGTGCTCACCCTGCGCCAGGCAGGTGAGCACCATGATTTTTACGCGACTCTCTGCTATTATTTGATTTTTATTTCTTTTTTGTCAAAAGGATTTAAAGCGGTGCCTTTTACCTTAGCTTCCGCTTCGACCCGGTAAACGGACTTCACGTTATAAGCGTACTTGGCGACTTTAGCGATGCCCTCAGTCAGGAAGTTTTTCCGCTCTAATTCATCAAAATCAGAATGGACCATTTCGAAAGGCAGTTGAAAATCAACTTCCAGCGGTTGATCAGCAGGTACTTCGAAAGCTTGATCCAGGTATATTTCCCCTAGCTTGTATTCATCGACCAGCTTTTCCTTGCCTCTGCCTCTAAAATACCGTTCGATAAGCCGTACTCTGACCTGGGCGACCGTCTGAGTACTCATGGTCGTGAAGCGCACGCTGCCTTTAATATAACCTTCCCGCTCTTTGACCTTTTCCGATATGACCAGTTCAACTTTCACCCCTTCTATGCCAAAGTAGTTTTTGATGCGTCCAAACATAGTCTTCATTTAATTAAACCATACGCTTATGCCAGCTGTCCTTCAAGGGTTTGATCCATGGACCGTCCAGTTCTCGCTTGCTTTTGACCAGAGTGTCAAAAACCAGGGTGTCATCATCGATTTTACCGCTGCGATAAGCTTCGGCAAAGCGGTTTCTATCCAGGGTAACGACCTGATTGCCTTCCTGGTAGGAGAAATTCATCCGGTCAAGGAGGTCGATGCCGTATTTAGCCTGGAGGTTTTTCAGAAAGTACACAGACTTGTCAATGGAACATCCGCTGGCATCCGCCATACTTTCATCCACCATTAATATAACAAATCGCCGGTGCAAAAGGTCTCCAAAAGCCCTTAGGTTTCGATTATGGCTGGTCCAGCTTTCGACAAAAGCCAGGATATCTTCTTTGATCTGCTCCACTTTGTCTGCCGGAAACGGCTTATTGGCCTGGTAAATCCAGACTCTGGTTGTTTCAGGGAGCCTGTCGTATGTTGTAAGCATGTTGGTTGTTGGTTGTTGGTTGTTGGTTGTTGGTTAAAAAGGAAACAGCATTAAAGAGCATGCAGTTTATCTAACACCCTAATTTAGTCCCCAAATCCAGAACTCAAAACCCAGAACTCAAAACTACAAATTATTATTATTCACGATCAGCTCTGCCAGATCATACACCATGACATGATCCTGTCGGTTTTTACCTTTGACGCCGTCCTCCATCATGGTGATGCAGAAGGGGCAGTTAGCCGCGATGATCTCCGCTTTGGTTTCCAGAGCTTCCTCGATGCGTTCGATATTGATCCGTTTATTGCCGGGTTCGTCTTCTTTGAACATTTGGGCGCCGCCGGCGCCGCAGCAAAGGCCGTTAGAGCCACAGCGTTTCATTTCGACCAGGTCATTATCCAGGGCTTCCAGGACTTTTCTGGGTGCTTCGTAGATGCCGTTAGCCCGGCCTATGTAGCAGGAGTCGTGGTAGGTGATTCTTTTTCCTTCGAAAGCGCCGCCCTCCTTCATTTTGATCTTGCCCTCGTTGATGAGTTGCTGGAGGAACTGCGTGTGGTGAATGACATCGTAATTACCCCCAAGAGCAGGATATTCATTCTTTAGCGTATTGAAGCAATGCGGGCAGGTCGTGACGATCTTTTGGATGTTGTATCCGTTCAAGACTTCTATATTCTGCAAGGCCGACATTTGAAAGATGAATTCATTGCCTGCTCTGCGGGCCGGGTCGCCGGTACAGCTTTCTTCCTTGCCCAGTATCGCGTAATCGATGCCTACTTCATTTAATATTTTACAAAAAGCAATGGTCACTTTCTGAGCGCGAGAGTCGAAGCTACCTGCGCATCCTACCCAAAAGAGTATTTCTGGTTGGCGGCCTTCGGCGGCCAGTTCTGCCATGGTTGGTATTTTGCCCATATGATCCCTTTGGATTTATTTTGTTAAAAACTCATTCTTGATCCTCCAACTCCTTCGTCCATGCATCTCTTTCTTGTGGCATGGACCAAACTGCGCCGCTGTTTTCAATAGCATTGAACATCGGCAGCCAGTCGGACGGTCCTTCTGACAAAGTCAGTATTTCGTAACGGCGCATTTTCAGTATGGGATCCAATGGATTGATCAGCACCGGACAAGCCTCAACGCAGGCATTACAGGTAGTGCAGGCGTGCAGCTCTTCCTTGCTGATGTAATCAAACAAGGTTTTCCCATCGTCAAAGTTCTCTTTAGTCAGCTTTTGGGTTTCGGCTTTAAGGTCTTCGCGGACGTATTCCATACTGCCGCTATCCAGCTTGAGCCCTACCTCATGGGCCCGGTCACGGATGTCCATCATGATCTTGCGAGGCGAAAGCTTCTTCCCGGTAATGTTGGCGGGACAAACGGCAGTACAACGACCACATTCCGTACAGGAGTAGGCATCGAGGATGTTTTTCCAGCTCAAATCCATTACATCCTTGGCGCCGAATTCCGGCAATTCCTCATCCATGTTCATCGCGTCTTCCTCACCACCTTCTGTCAGCCCCATCATGGATTTCACCTCGTTCATGATCTCCGGCATGTTGTCCATTTCGCCGCGGGATTTTAGCCGGGCGTAATAAGTGTTAGGAAAGGCCAGCAGAATATGCAGGTGTTTGGACATCGGCAGGTAGTTCAAAAAGGCAAAAACTACCAAAACATGGCCCCACCAGCCGATGCGCTCCATAAGGTGAAGGGTGGACGCCGGAGCCCCTTCCCAGACCGGAGAAAGCCACTGGCTGATCAGGAAGCCGTACTCGTTATTATGAGAAGCCATATCGGCGCTGTTCATCAGGAAGATAAAAACGATCAGCAGAACTTCGAGGTAAAGGATGATATTGGCGTCCAGCCTGGGCCAGCCCTTCATCTCCGGCTGTTGGAAGCGAGGTGTTTTCAGGATGTTTCTCCTGATGAGGAAAATAACCGTACCGACCAGGGCCAGCACAGAAAGCACCTCGATAAAACTAATGATAAAGGTATAAAAACCGCCCAGCGTAGGCCAGAAAAATCTGTGCACCCCTCCCAGTCCGTCGATAAAGATCTCGATCAGTTCAATTTGGGTGATCAAAAAAGCGGCGTAGATAAAAAAGTGCAAAACAGCCGGTATCCAGCGCTTGAACATTCTGGACTGTCCGAAGGCCACCAGAAGAACGTTGCGCCAGCGTTGTCCGGTATCCCCTTCCACTTTTTCCTCCTTTCCGAGCAATACATTTCGCCTTATTTTCATGAATTGCCTCGCAGCCAGGCCAAAGGCCGCCGCACTGATGAATAAAAATGTGATCTGTTGTATCATAAGTTAGCTTTTCAGCGAATTTTCGCTAATATACAAAACAGCTTTTATAGATGACAAGCGCCGTTTGACAGATGTTCGTAAAATAGTATTATTTTTGAAGCGGAAAAAATGTGTTCTATGGAACACGTAAACACATAGCGATGAAAATACTAAACGAAAAGCAAATCCTGCAAAAAATAAAACGCCTGGCCATAGAAATTCTGGAGAACAACTATGATGAGCCCGAATTGTATATTGCCGGAGTCAACAATAATGGCGCTAAGGTGGCAGATATGCTTATTGAAGAGATCAAAAAAATTTCCGCCATCAAAATTATTCTTTCCCACATTCGCTTGAATCCTGCTAATCCGCTGGGCTCGGATATTACATTGAAGACGCCTGTAGAGGAATTGAAAGACAAGGTCGTGATCGTAGTGGATGATGTGGCCAATACCGGTCGGACGCTTTTCTACGCCTGCAAGCCGCTTTTCGATACGTTACCCAAAAAACTGGAAACGGTGGTTTTGGTGGACCGTACCCACAAGTCTTTCCCTATCAAGGTCGATTATGTAGGCCTTTCTTTGGCGACTACCCTCATGGAGGATATTGATGTACAAATTAGAGAGGTAGCGGAAATGGCGGTGTTTTTGAATTAGTTTTGGGTTGTGGGTTTTGAGGGTATTAGGACCACAGCTTTTAAGCTTCAGCTTGCATACTGCTGACCAACAAGGAATTATCAATAGCTAACAAGCAACAACCATCAACCACCTACCCTTTCCAAAATTTCCGGCATTTTTTCCATAGCGGCCTCATAGCCGATTTCATAGAGTGCTTTGTATTTATTAAACTGAAAGATGTTGTACCGATTCACTTTATCGGGTTCTATGAGGATATCGCACTGTTTCATAGACGCTTTAGAGTTGCCGTATACGGAAAGCTCGAAACAACGCAGGGCCACGCTGATCACCGTGCTGAAGTTTTTGTCCAGCATAGAAATGCTCGGCATCACGTTAACGCCGATGATAACATCGGCCTGCCTGACGAATTCAGGGCACATAGGCAGGTTTTCGGTAAGGCCACCGTCTACAAAATACTGGCCGTCAATTTCTACGGGTTTAAATACCAGGGGAATAGAAGAAGAAGCCATTACGACGTCGAACAGTGGGCCGGTATGGCGAAAATCAGTCGTTCCGGAGCTCAGGTTTGAAAGGGCGATGTACAATTTTTTATTCAGTTGTTCGAACGCATCAGATGTTATGAAGCTGGACATTCGCTCTTTCAAATAAGTGAGCTTGGTGAAGCCCCGATCGGGTATGGTTACTTTGAATATCTTGAAGATACTTGCATCGCGGACAAAGTCCAGCATTTCGGAAGGCGAATAACCGGCGGCATACAAGGCCCCTACAATAGCTCCGGCGCTGGTGCCGGATAGCAGATTACAACGGATACCGTTTTCTTCCAGGGCCTGAATGACGCCGATATGAGCGCATCCCCTTGCCCCTCCGCCGGACAATGCGAGGCCAATGTTAAGTTTTTTGTCTGTTTTGTCTTCCATCTGATCAAATAATCAGATAAAACACAGGAAAACTCCTATTGTTCAAAAATATCAGTCCTCAACATTTTATTTACAGGATTTGGATCTTTTTTTCTTGTAACGCTTTTGTCGAGACTTGAGCAATTTAATTTAACATTTTTTTTACGTAAACTTTTCATTAAATCAATACAAATCGAAAACCATATTTTTAAAACCTTTCGCTTATTTTTCAAAAATAATATTCCGATTTCAGCAAAAAAAACGACTTATCCTGTTTTTTAAACCCTTCAATTTCAAGCAATTACAAGCTTAAAAAACTAATGTTTATTTAACACTTACTTAACACATGTAAACTACTTTTACCGCGATAATTGAATTTCAATTCAGAAGTCAAATTCAAAATTCGCTAGTTTATGAAATTTTCAACTGTTCTTAGCTGCCTGGCAATTCTGGCTATGGTATTGGTCACCAATGCAGTTTTTGCACAAGGGGTGACTACCTCCAGCATGGATGGTACGGTAAGAGACGCCAATGGTGAGCCACTGATCGGCGCAAACATTGTCGCTGTACACCAGCCAACCGGCACCACTTACGGTAACGCCACTAACCTGGATGGTATTTATCGTATTTCTTACATGAAAATTGGCGGTCCGTACAAGATCACCATTACCTACACGGGTTACGAAGAATTTGTTCGCGACAACGTATACCTGGACTTGGGTCAGACCTTCAAACTAAATACCACGCTTCGGGAAACCGCCATCGCGCTGGAAGGAGTCACAGTGACTGCTTCTGTCAATTCTATCATTGACGGTGAGCGCGACGGACAATCAACTACTGTGAATGAAGACCTGATCAACACGGTTCCAACACTTTCCCGTTCGATTGCTGATTTTGCCCGTTTCAACCCGCTTGCTTCCGTAAGCGAGGGCAATGACGGTTTCTCTTTCTCCATTGCAGGTCAGAACAACCGTTTTAATTCTGTATATTTCGATGGAACAGTATCCAATGATGCCTTCGGTCTTGCAGGATCAGGTACTGATGGTGGACAGACGGGGATCTCCCCGATCTCTCTGGATGCGATTGAAACCTTCACCATCTCAGCAGCTCCGTTCGACATTCGTCAGTCTGGTTTTGCCGGCGGTACGGTAAACGCCGTCACTCGCTCGGGTACAAATCAGTTCGAAGGTTCGGCTTATTACCTGTTCCGTAACGAAAACCTGGCAGGAAAGGAGATCATTTCTAGTGACGAGGTTGGCGACAATTTAACTCCGTTCACTGCGAAGACTTATGGTGCGCGCCTGGGCGGGCCGATTATCAAGAACAAGCTGTTTTTCTTTGCTAATGTAGAGCTTCAGGATGATGAAACGCCACAGCCGTTCGATTTCAGTACTTACCGTGGCGCTTCTGACATCAACAAGGTTAACGAAGTAGTTGACGTATTGAGAAATCAATATGGCTATGACCCGGGTAGTTTTGACAACAACACTGCAAGCCTGGAAGGCTTGAAGTTATTGGGTAAAATTGACTGGACGATCAGCAATAAGCACTCTCTGACGCTCCGCCACTCTTACACCGAAGCGGAGAACCTGGAAGCACGCGGTTCTGACAATAACGACCTTCAGTTCATTAACGGATCTGAGTTTTTTGTTTCCAAGACCCACTCTACAGCTTTAGAGATTAACTCTATTTTCAAGAACAATACTACAAACCGATTGAACATCGGATGGAAAACGGTAAGAGATGACCGCGATGTATTTGGACCTGAATTTCCGCAGTTGGATCTTGATGATCTCTCAAGCGGGGCGGATTATACCATCGGTGGTGAGCGCTTCTCTACTGCTAACCTGCTGGATCAGGATGTATTGACGATTACCAACGACTTTTCCATCTACAAAGGCCGCCACAATGCCTTGATCGGTCTTAACTTTGAATACTTCAATGCCGGAAACCTGTTCATTCGTGAAAATTTCGGCTACTACAGATGGTTTAATTCAGGCGGTGTATCTGGTGTGGATCGCTTCCTTGCCGGTGAGCCTGCCTCTACTTTTTCTCGTTCTTTCTCTCAGGTAGACAATGTGACGGGTGATGATTCACAGGCCATTGCAGCTTTTGAACAGATGCTTTTAGGTTTTTATGTACAGGATGAATATCAGGTGAATGACAACTTGAAAATCACCGGGGGCATTCGTTTTGATCTCCCAATCTGGCCAACAGACGTTCCATTAAACCAGCCATTCAATAACGAGACCATTCCTGCGATGGAAGCACAAGGTTATGACCTTAAAGGTGCAAGAACCGGTACTTTCATCGGTTCACAGGTATTGTTCTCGCCACGTGTCAGCTTCAACTGGGATGTGACAGGAGAACAAAAAACTCAGGTACGCGGTGGTTTAGGAATCTTCACCTCCCGCTTACCTCTGGTATGGCCGGGCGGCGCCTACAACAACTTCGGCTTCAATGTGGGTGGTGTATTTGCCAGAAATGTTCCTTTCATTGCTGATCCATTTAACCAGCCTGTAGGTTTTGATGATGACGGCAACCCTATTACTCAGGTAGATGTTAACAACCCTACACCTTCCGGACAGATCGATTTATTTGCTGAAGATTTCAAACTGCCACAGGTATTCAAATTAAACCTGGCGGTTGACCAGACATTGCCATGGGGTGTGATCGGTACTTTGGAAGGTATTTATACCAAGAATGTAAATGCTGTTCGTTACGAAAGCATCAACATTGCTCCTCCGAACCGCAGGCTTACTGGCGCCGGCCCTGATAACCGCGAATTGTTCAGCGGTGATCTGATCGACCCTACTTATGCCTTTGGCGCCTACCTGGCTTCCAATACGAACAAAGGATACGCCTACAATTTCGCAGCATCCTTGACCAAGCCTTTTGAAAATGGTTTCACTGCTTCTTTGGCTTACTCTTTCGGTGATTCATACTCTATCTATGAAGGTACTTCTTCTCAGAACTCCTCTCAGCAGAGAGGTTACCATCCGCCATTAGAGATCGGAGGATTCAACGGATCCAGAAACGGTGAGTTGATCAATGGTCAGTACGTTCTGGGTGATCCACAGCGTTCTATTTTCGCCCAGGGCCACCGTCTGTTCGGTTATGTATCCTATGCCAAAGAATACGCGAAGTTCTTTAGATCAAGCTTGTCTTTGAACTTTAACGCTGAGACTAGAAACTTCATCAGCTATGTAGTTGATGCTGACGTAGAAACTTTTGTTAATGACAGAGGTTTCGACCGCGTAGAACTGATCTATGTTCCAAGGTCACTCAATGAGGTGCCGTTGGTAGAAACTACCGTTGATGGAACGACTTACTCTCCGGAGCAGCAGTGGGCGATTTTGGACGCTTACATCGATCAAAGCCGTCATTTGAGTAATCGCAGAGGCAATTACGCTCAGCGTAACGGCGAATACGGACCATTCAACTTCACTATGGATCTGCGTTTCGCTCAGGACTTCTTCATCACTTTGCCGAATGGTCAGCGCAATACATTGACTTTCCTTGTTGATGTATTCAACTTCACTAACCTGATCAACAGCAAGTGGGGACATGTCAGATTGCCGATCAGCGGCAACTATGGTATCCTGGTTCTGGAAAACAGCCTGGAAGATGGAGACACTACTCCACAGTACACCGTTGACGATGCACTGCTGAGAGGAGATGATCCACGCGATCCCGGTGATGTCTTTGACAACAACGGTCTGCGTTCTTCCATCTGGCAGGCACAGATCGGTTTACGTTATACTTTCGGAAGATAATGAAGAGCTAATCCATGAATACTTCAGAGGGCTTGCAGAAATGCGAGCCCTCTTGTTATTTGTTCATTTAGCTATTGGTTTATTTTTTATTTCTCTGTGGGCGAAGTTTTGGATTTTTCGTTTTTCTAAAAAAGGAATACCCTAACATCATGATACGAACTTCTTTTTTTCTTTTACTTTCTACCTTCTACTTTCTACTTTCTACTTTTTACCTGACGAATTCCCTCCAGGCCCAGCGGCTTCACCGGATCAAGATTCACAAGGGACAGTTGGAGTCCTTCCTGGACCCGGGAGATGATCGCATTCCGCTGGTCAGTGCACACCGTGGAGGACGTAATATTGAAGGGCATCCAGAAAACTCCATGGAAGTGTTTAAATATACCCTTGCCCGCACTCACGCCATACTGGAACTGGATGTGAGCATGACTAAAGACAGCATGCTTATTTTGCTGCACGATAATACGCTGGACCGCACCACTACCGGTTCCGGGCGGTTGGATCAGAAAAACTGGGCGGAGTTGGAAAGACTAAACCTCAAGGATGATTTCGGCAATGTGACGGACTTTGAAATTCCCACTTTTAACCAGGTTTTAAGATGGGGACGGAAAAAAGCCATCCTTTCGGTAGATGTGAAGAGAGGGGTTCCCTTTGAAAAGGTGATCGAGGCGATCGAGAAAAAGAGGATGGAAGACTACGTATTCATCATAACGTACAATATCGAAGATGCACAAAAGGTCTACCGTCTCAACCCAGATTTGCAGATCTCGGTAAGCATCCGGAATATGGAGGAATTTGAACGCTTTATGAATTCCGGCATTCCCGCAGATAATATGGTAGCTTTCACAGGAACTCGAGGGATCAATCCTGAGCTGTATCAAAAGCTGCATGAAAAAGAAATTCCAGTGATCGTGGGTACGATGGGTAATTTGGATCAATCGGCAGCCGCTAAAGGAAAAGACGACATTTACCGCGAGGCGATCGAAAGCGGAGGGGACATCATTGCAACGGATCGCCCGATCGAGGCAGCTGAGGTGATCAATACCATGGTGAATAAGAATAGTCCGTATTTGAAGAGTTTGAAGGGGTGGAAATGATTGTTTGACACTGATATGCACTAAAATCACTGTATCAGTGCATCCGTGCAAATCAGTGTCAAAAAAACCACTACTGAGGAGGAAAGATCTCTGCCATCATACACCTTACACTCCCCCCGCCATAGGTTTCAATGGTTGGGATCGGGCTGGAGAGGATGGTTGTATGCTTCTCGATCTGCGCCACTTGCTCAGGAGTAAGGGAATCTCTTGCCGCCTGAGACATGACCATAAACGATTGGCCATCCTTTCCGCTTACCTGCAACATGTTGCCGGCAAAGGCATGCATCTGATCAAAGGTGATGTCAATAATTTCTCTGCCTGTTTCCCGCAGGCTATTGATCACTGTTTTTCTTTCATTTTCATCCGGGATGCTTTCCAGGCAAATGACGGCAAGGTGCTCCCCAAGCGCCATCATGACGTTAGTATGATAGATTTTTGCTCCGTTGGCGTCCACAGCGGTAAAAGAAATTTCCTTATAATTGAGCCACTTGCAAAACTCTTTCAGGGCTTCCCGGTGGGTGCGTTCGCTTAAACAGGCATAAGCCAGTTTGTTCAGACGATCCAGGAGAAGGCTCCCGGTACCCTCGAGAAAGCGGTTTTGGGCCTCCAGGTGCTCAAAGTGTATGCGGTCTCTGAATCCGAAGCGTTCGCTCACCTCATTGATGATGTCTTCCCGTCTTTCCTGACGTCGTTTATAGGAGAACATCGGATAGGTGGCCACCATGCCACGTTGGTGAAAGGTCACCCAGTTGTTTGGGAAAACAGCGTCTGGGGTATGCGGCTCTTTATTGTCCTCGACAACAATGACGTCCACCCCTGCGGCGGTTAGCTTGTCTACCAGGGCGTCAAACTCTTTTTCTGCTCTTTGCTGTATGTCTTCAGCGGAAAGGCTTTCGTCATTTCGCTGGAAAAGGTTGTTAGCCGCCGTTTCTTCATTATATCCGAAGCCGACCGGTCGGACCATCAGCACATGGTTGGTGATTTGCTTTTTTTCCACTTTGTTTCTAGCTTTAAGTTTGATTAGGTGTACAAAATTTTTACAAATTTATCAGTTATTTTCTAGACCACAAAAGTAATCCGTTCTTTGGCAAATGTGGCCATGTTAAGCATTACTTTCCTCCGCGGCGCGGTGGTAGTTTTAAGTTGGCATTTGATGCCGCCCGCCGGGCAGCATCAAATGCCACTTAATTGGTCTAATCACTTTCTTGAATAAATTAATAGTTATGTCAAAAAAGAATAAAAACAACAGAAAAGGAATTGTCTATTCAACCGATCCTGATTTTGAATATACTCATGAGGCAAACGAAGAGTCTGAAACGCTGGAACCGAATCAACAACAACTGCGGGTACATCTTGACCGCAAAAAGCGAAAAGGCAAAGAAGTAACCCTGATCACAGGGTTTGTCGGTCATTCTGATGACCTGAAAGACCTGGGCAAGCTGCTTAAGACCAAGTGCGGCGTGGGGGGCTCCACTAAAGATGGGGAAATCATCATCCAGGGAGATCAGAGGAGTAAGGTAGTGGATATCCTGGTTGATGAAGGATACAAGAACACCAAGAGATCAGGAGGTTGAGTCCAATATCCAATCAGGACCGGTCATCTTTAAACTTTTCAATATTTCTTCTATCCTTTTTGGTGGGACGGCCTTTTCCTTTTTCCCGAAACTCCATCCTGGCTTTACCCACAAACCAGTCGTTGTACTTGTTCAATTCTTCTTCAGGAGTGAGGTCGATGTAGTATTCCTGAGCTAAGGGCGCCCCTACCCTCTTTTGGAGCAAGTCGACCACTTTGAAGGTTAGATTAAATCCATTTTTTTTAACATTCACGATCTCGTCTCGCTGTAAGAGGTAGGAAGGTTTGACGTTAACGTCTCCAATTTTCACTTTCCCACTTTTGCAGGCGTCGGTAGCCAAGGTCCGGGATTTGAAGATCCGCACGCTCCACAGCCACTTATCTACTCTGACCTTATCCAGCATAATAGTACTATTTTAAGGGGTTGTGTAAAAAGTTATCTTCTTAGAATTATCCTTTCGGCAAGGGTGGATACTCCAAAGGTAAATCCTTTAAGGCTTTAAGAACAGTTTTGGCCACCACATAATCCCGGTACCAGCGCTGATCGACGGGGACGATATGCCATGGGACGACCGACCAGTTGAACACATCTTCATAAGCTTGCATGTATTCCTCCCAGCGTTCTCTTTCCTTCCAGTCGTTAGCGTTATGTTTCCAGTGTTTGTCTTTTTCATCCAGGCGTTCCTGCAATTCGATGCGTTGTTGTTCGTAGGAAATATGCAGGTAGAATTTTAAGATGGTCGTATTGGCGTCGTATTGCAACAATTCCTCGAAAGCATTGATGGAATTCATTCGCTTTCGGACGTGTTCTTCACTGATCCAGCCATGTACCCGCTGGATGAGAATATCCTCGTAGTGAGACCGGTTAAAAATCTGGATCATCCCCTTGGCCGGAGTATGTTTATGGATGCGCCACAGAAAATCATGTGCGAATTCTTCATCAGTCGGTTTTTTGAACGAAGCTACCTTCAGTCCTGCAGGATGGCATTCTTCAAACACTTTTTTGGTGGCGCCGTCTTTGCCGCTGGCGTCCATACCCTGATAAATGATCAGCAGGCTATACTTTTTTTGAGCATAAAGGATTTCCTGCAGTTCGCCGATCTCGTCTCTCATCTTTTTAGTCAGGTCCTCGGTCTCTTCTTTATCGAGGCCCTCAAGAGCGTCTGTTGAGTAGTCTTTGAGTCTAATCATATTGGATGTTGGTCATTAGATGTAGGATGCTGGTAAAAATGTCTAAAGGCCAATTCCGCTTCCAGCGGAAGAGGCCATCCAACATCCGGTATCAGTTCATCCGGCTTCTTTTCACCAGATAGGCCTGCAAGACCGGTCGAAAACCTTCGTGGATATTCGCTTCTACGAAATCGATGCGGTATTGCAGGCATTTCAATTTAAGTTCATTTTTAAACTCGGCCATTTGTTTAACGTAGTGATCTTTCACTTGGTTGGGCTGGAGTTTCAGTTTTTCTCCCGTTTCCATATCGACGAAAAGATAAGGGCGGTTGTCGAATTTAAATTCCACTTCTTTAGACTGATCTACTACATGGAAGAGCACTACTTCATGTTTATTATGCTTAAGATGTTGAAGAGCGGCGAAGAGGTGTTCGTTATCCTGGCTTTGTTCGAACATATCGCTGAAGATGATCACCAGGGATCGGCGGTGGATACTATCAGCGATCTGGTGTAGGGCCTCGGCGGCAGATGTGCTTTTATTGCGTTCAGGATTATGGATCACCTGATCGAGGTAGGTCAGCAATAAGCGATAATGAGAGGTGCTGCTTTTAGCCCGGGTATGGATCTCGACATTTTCATCGAACAAGCTCAGACCGAAGGCGTCTCTTTGGCGTTGCAACAAGTTCATCAAGGCGGCGGCAGACAGAGCCGAGAATCGCAATTTATTAATGTATTCCTTGGATTTTTTGGTCACCTCCGGGAAATACATGCTGGAGGAGGTATCGATGATCATATGACAACGCAGGTTGGTCTCTTCTTCAAATCTTTTGGTGAACAACTTATCGGTGCGGGCATACACTTTCCAGTCCACATTTTTGGTAGACTCTCCCTGGTTGTAGAGCCGGTGTTCGGCAAACTCCACAGAAAAGCCGTGAAAGGGACTTTTATGCAGCCCGATAATAAAGCCTTCCACTACCTGGCGGGCCAGCAACTCCAGGTTGCCGATGTCCCTTACCTGCATATTGTCGAGTAGATCCATAATGTTATTATTTTAGCGGGCATGATAAAAGCACCCTAAATACTTGTCCAGTCTGATCAATATCTTTTTCAACAGTTCCCTAATAAAAAAGCTCTTATTCCAAATAGTTTAGGAATAAGAGCTTAAAGTAAGGTTTTTTATAAAAAATTTAAAGGTACGCTTCAATTTTTTCAGCCAGTACGGACTTAGTGGTTGTTCCTACGTGTTTCTCCACTACTTCTCCATTTTTCAGGATGAGAATGGTAGGAATGCTGCGGATACCGTATTTCATGGCCACCTCAGGATTATCGTCCACATTCACTTTGCCGATTAAGGCTTTATCTTTATATTCTTTCGACAATTCTTCGATGATTGGAGCGATCATCCGGCACGGGCCGCACCATTCCGCCCAGAAATCGATAACTTTTACTCCCGGATCATCCAGAGCCGTTTCCTGGAAGTTCGCATCTGTGAATTCAAATGCCATTGCTTAATATTTTGGTTATGTGATCGAATAATTTTTCAAAAGGGAAACAACATTTTCCCATTTGAAGTTGTAAAAGTAATCAATTCATCTGAATGAATTGTCCCGATTGGGACATCTATCGAGTGATTTGATGAAAAAATGACGCTGAAAATATAATTCTTTTTCCAGAAACACAGTTCATTATATTTTTAGCCCAATACAATGACGAAAAGCAAATTGATCTGGATAGGCCTGGGTGTTTTCGCTTTGCTCCTGAGGAGCTTATTCGGCCATTTTCCCGAACTCACTGAACAGATTTACAGTCGTGGGATCTTCCTCTTTGTCCGTTGGACGATCGACTACTTACTGGCCTGGCTGCCGATCCCGCTGATTTATTTGTTTATTTTTTTATTATTTATTTGGTTGATTGTTAGTGTAAGGCAACTATTCAGGTTAAAACGGCCTTTATCCCAAAAGCTCATTTCTTCGGGTGCTTCTATACTGGCTTTTAGCGGAGGGGGATTATTCTTTTTCTTTTTCCTTTGGGGCTACAATTACGCTCGCATTCCGGTGGAAGAGCAATTAAGCCTGAACGTACAGCCGGTAGCGGCTAAAGAGCTGCGGGCTGAATTAAAGTGGGTCAGCGAAAAACTGGTTGATCTGAGGGAAGAGTTGTCGATGCATTACGGCGAAAACCCGGACGAGCTGGCGTTGCCGAAAAATACGGAAAGGCAACTGCGTGCATCCCTGGAACAATGGCTCGACCTAAGGGGTTTTCCCACCACTGGCCGGGTGCGCGGCCGCTGGTTATATCCCAGGGGGGTTTTTCTCAGATTCAGTTCAGCCGGTCTGTATTTTCCTTTTACCGGTGAAGGGCACATTGATGCAGGCCTTCACTTGCTGGATCAACCCTACACTCTCGCCCATGAGTTGGCCCACGGTTATGGTTTTGGCGACGAAGGCACTTGTAGTTTTTTGTCCTTTATTGCCTGTACCGAATCGGAGAATACCTTTTTTGCCTATTCCGCCTACCTCAATTACTGGATTACCCTGGCCCGGAACTACCGGCTTTATCAGCCGGATGATTACAAAGAGATACGCGATATGCTCAGCGATGAAAATAAAGCGGACATTGAGGCTATTTTCGATACTTTACGAAAATATCCGGATATTATGCCGGGATTTCGCACCTATGCCTATGATGCCTACCTGAAGTCTCAGGGTATAGAGGAAGGTGTACTAAACTATAACCGGGTGATCATGCTGGTCAGGGCGTGGCGGATGGCTAAAAAAATATAACGTTCCATGTTCGATTTTCATAAGGATAAAAAGCGGTACTTCGATTTTCAATACTTTACTTCCAGAGACTATATCCTGCCTTTCGCAGCTCCTTTTTTAAATGCGCAGGGCCCGTTAAAAGTATTGGAGATCGGCTGTGCCGAAGCAGGTGTTCTCAAAGCCTTTACCGAGCAGGGCCATCAATGTGTGGGCATCGAGCTTATGGAAGGCCGCCTGGAACTGGCCCGGCAATTTATGGCCGAGGAAATGAAAAAAGGGCTCATACGATTCATCAACAAGAACATCTACGACATCGAGCTGGAAAAGGACATCGGCCACCGTTTTGACCTGATCATCCTCAAGGATGTGATCGAGCATATTCCCCGGCAGGATGTTTTTATGAAAAAACTACTGGATTTTTTATCCCCCGGAGGCATCGTCTTTTTCGCCTTTCCACCCTGGTACATGCCCTTCGGCGGTCATCAGCAGCTGTGCCGCAACAAGTGGCTGTCTAAACTACCCTATTATCACCTCCTGCCGATGCCCCTTTATAAGGGTATACTCCAAGCCTTCGGCGAGCCGGAATCGGTAAAAAAAGACCTGGAAGAGATCAAAGAAACGGGCATTTCCATCGAGCGATTTGAGCGCATCGCTAAAGCAAATTATGAGATCTTAATAAGACAGCTTTACCTGTTCAATCCGATCTACCAGTATAAGTTTAATGTAAAGCCCAGGAAGCAGTCGGGGCTGATCGCCCCGCTGCCCTATGTGAGGGATTTTGTCAGTACTTGTGTTTATTATCTGATTCGTCCTCATTGAAAACTCCCTGCTACCACCAACTCCTTACCGCCATGGCTGTAATCATAAAAGCCTTCTCCGGATTTTCTGCCCAGCTTGCCTGCCGTCACCATATTGACCAATAGCGGACAAGGCGCATATTTGGGATTGCCGAAGCCTTCAAACAGCACATTCAGGATAGACAAGCACACATCCAGACCGATGAAATCAGCCAGCTGCAAGGGGCCCATGGGATGGGCCATGCCGAGTTTCATCACCGTGTCGATCTCTTCCACCCCGGCTACACCTTCAAACAAAGAAATAATCGCCTCATTGATCATCGGCATCAGAATGCGGTTGGAGATGAAGCCGGGATAGTCGTTGACCTCCACAGGTGTTTTTCCGATCTTACGGGACAGCTCCATGATGGTGTCGGTCACCTCGTCGCTGGTGGCGTAGCCTCGAATGACCTCCACCAGCTTCATGATAGGCACCGGATTCATGAAGTGCATGCCGATGACTTGCCCGGGGCGATTGGTAGCAGCAGCTATTTGGGTGATGGAAATAGAAGAGGTGTTGGTAGCTAGAATTGCCGAATCAGGGGTGTTTTCATCCAGCGTTTTGAAGATGGTCTTTTTGACTTCCGGGTTTTCGGTGGCCGCTTCCACGACCAGTTCGACCTCCCGGACGCCGGAGGCGATGTCTGTGTAGGTATGGATATTTTGCAGGGTAGCTTCCTTTTCTGTGGCGGTGATCTTTTCTTTATTGATCATCCGATCCAGGTTTTTTTCGATGGTGCTCAGGGCCCGATCCAGAGCTTTTTGATCCAGGTCGGTGAGGGAGACCTGATGGCCGGTCATGGCGAAGACATGGGCGATGCCGTTGCCCATGGCGCCGGCGCCGATTACTGCTATTTTGTTCATATATTGTTGGTTTTAAGTTAATTAGGAAAATATTACTGGGGCAGGCAACAATTTGAATGTAAAAATAGAGCTTTAGGAGTAGAAAAAGAAAAGGCCCGCAACGGATGCGGGCCTTTTCTTTTTGGTTATAAAAGTGCTTACTGATTAAAGTAAGAAGATTCGTTCTTACCACCGCCCTGGACGATTTCCAGACGTTTTTTAAATTCGTTGGACATTTCCAGGTCATCTTTTCTGGCATAGATCTCTTTCAGAGCGATCAAAGTATTGACGTCATTTGGGTCCATGGATTCGGACTTTTTGAAGAACGGGAGCGCTTTATCAAATTCGGCGAATACCTGTTCTTTTTTAGCTTCATACTTTTTGATGCCTTCCTGAGAATAATCGTCAGACAGCTTCTGGAGTTCCTGAGTCAGGTTAGCGGCTTTGTTATAGTGGAGGGCGCCTTTACCGTAAACGGCATCAGAGTAATTAGGATCGATTTCCAGGGCTTTGTCATACTGAGCCATGGCTTTTTCGTAATACTCCTGTTCTTTATCTTTATTACCTTCTTTTACGGCAGTCTGGTAGAACTGATCGTAGACATTTCCGAGGGTAAAGTAAAGAGATTGGTTACCCGGTTCTTTATCGATGGCGGTCTGCAATTTTTCCACCAGCACATCGGTCTGATTAGTGCGCAGGTAGTGGTTGATCTCTGTGAACAACAATCCGAGGTCATCCGGGTACAGTTCTCTACCTTTATTCAGGTACTTAATCGCACCTTCAGGATTTTCTTCGGACTTGATCTTGTACATTGCTTCGTAAACCAGGGGTTTATCGAAGCTCTTTTCGTACAATTTTTCAAAATAAACGGCTGCTGAAGGCATCATATTAGCCTGCATAGCTGCAAGGCCGGTGATGTAGAGCTGTTGGTTATAATCCTCTTCAGCCTGCAGAGCGCTTTCCGCTCCATTTTTTTTGAGTACGTCGTGGGCTCTGATGACGCCGTTGAAAGAAGTAAAGGCCTGATTGTAACTTCCGGATTCATACTGGAATACGCCCAGTTGGCTCATGTTGTTTTGCTGAGCTCTGATGCCGTCGAGTGCACTATTCTGATCGCGGCTTTTTTCAGCCATTTCGAGTACTTTCATGTAAGCCTCCATGGCGGCAATGGCCTTACCATTGGGATTTGGCAGTCCTTCAGTACTTCCGATACCCAATTGCTTAATGGTGATGTATTGGCTAACCACTTCGCCATAAATATCAGCTTTAGCTAACCACGCTTCTGCGGAACTTTGTGCATCCGGCTTAGCCATGACAGCGTCGATCTGTTCGATGGCTTCCCTCAATTTGGTTGTGTCGCTATTGTTCACTTTGAAGCTATTCAAAGCGCGTTCAGCCAGTTTCATTTCTTTTTTGGTATCCTTGCTCATTTCCTGAGCCTGGATATTTATAGCTAAAATTAGCATGAATGGAATAAATAGAAGCAGTTTTTTCATTGTGCAGAGCTATTTTTGTTTTAGAATAAAAAAGTAGTTTGATAGCAACGAAGGTAGTAAGCATTCTACAATAAAAAATGTTGCTATCACTAAAAATAACTTGTTTTTAACGTAATTAAAACATCCTTAAGAGTGATTTTGGTCACTCTCCGGATCCTTCATAATTTCATCTTCCTCTCCGTTATCCACGATTACGGTTACATCGGCGATCTCATCACCATCCAGCCGGATAATTCTGACGCCTTGAGTGGCTCTACCTTGGATGGAAACATCGTTAACAGATATCCGGATAACGATACCCTGTCTGGTGGTGACCATCAGGTCATCGGTTTCTCGAACGGATTTTATGGCCACTACGGGGCCATTTTTAGCCGTCACCTGCAGGGTTTTAACCCCTTTTCCACCCCGGTTGGTCAAGCGATACTCCTCAATAGGCGAACGTTTTCCGTAGCCTTTTTCAGAAACGACCAGGATGGTGGAGTCTTGTTGATCTTCCGGTTTGATGGTCACCATTCCGACTACGGCATCGTTCTCGATCCCGTTCAGTGTGATGCCTTTGACACCGGCTGCAGTACGTCCCATTGGACGTACGGTATTTTCATTAAAGCGGATGGCGTTACCATTTCTGGCGGCCAGAAATATTTCGCTTTCTCCACTACTTAGACGTGCTTCCAGCAATTGGTCACCTTCATTAATGGTAATGGCGTTAATGCCATTGCTTCTGGGACGGGAGAACGCCTCAACGGCCGTCTTTTTCACCATTCCCTGGCGGGTGCAGAAAATGATATAATGATTATTGAGGAAATCCTCATCCGTCAGGTCTTTGATTTTAATATAGGCCTTGATCTTATCGTCCTTGGATATTTCAAGAATATTCTGGATGACCCTTCCTCCGGCGGTTTTTGCGGCTTCCGGGATCTCATAGACCCTGAGCCAATGGCATCTGCCCTGTTCAGTAAACAACAACAGGTAGTTGTGGTTAGTGGCGATGAACAGATGTTCGATGAAATCGGTATCCCTGGTCTTGCTGCCCTTCGAGCCTCTTCCTCCGCGTCCCTGGGTGCGGTATTCCGTTATTGGCGTTCTTTTGATGTATCCCAGGTGAGAGATGGTGATGACCACCTCTTCGTCCTTGATCATATCTTCTATGCTGATCTCTCCGTCCGCTGCGGTAATTTCCGTACGGCGTTCATCACCATAATTTTCTTTGATCTCGGTCAGTTCTTCCTTGATGATCTCTCTTTGCAAGGCCTCGCTTTCCAGGATAGCCCGCAGGCGGTCGATCAACTTTTTGATCTCTTCGTATTCTTCCTTGATCTTTTCGCGTTCCAAGCCGGTCAGCTTCTGAAGTCTCATATCCAGGATCGCCCTGGATTGCAGTTCTGAGAGCTCGAATCTTTCCATCAGCCCAGTTCTGGCCTCTTCCACTGTTTTAGAAGACCGGATCAAGCTAATGACCTCATCCAGGTGATCCAGGGCGATGAGCAATCCTTCCAGAATGTGGGCTCTTTCTTCTGCCTTGCGAAGATCGTATCGCGTGCGTCTGACGATGACCTCGAGTCTGAATTGAATGAAATGCCCGATAATCTCTTTCAGGCTAAGCAGCTTTGGCCTTCCGTTGACCAGCGCTACGTTATTGACCCCAAAGGAGCTTTGCAAGGCGGTATATTTATAGAGCTGGCTCAATACGATCTGCGCCATTGAATCCTTTCTGACTTCCACTACGATGCGCATCCCGTTGCGATCGGATTCGTCTCTTACGTCACTGATGCCGGGGATCTTTTTATCCACCATCAGCTCAGCGATCTTGGCTACCAGGGTTGATTTGTTAACCTGATAAGGAATCTCCCTGATAATGATCACCTCCCTGCCGGAGGGGGTCTGTTCTATTATTGCTCGGCCGCGAACAACGACCCGGCCGCGGCCTGTTCTAAAGGCTTCTTTTACGCCGGAAATGCCGTAGATGATGCCGCCCGTGGGAAAGTCAGGAGCTTTGATGTATTGCATTAACTCCTCGACCGTAATGTCCGGATCATCGACCATCGCCTTGATGCCGTTTACCACCTCGGAAAGATTGTGGGGCAGCATGTTGGTGGCCATCCCAACGGCAATGCCGCTGGCGCCGTTGATCAGCAAGTTAGGTATTCGGGTAGGCAGGACAGTAGGCTCCTCCAGGGAATCGTCAAAATTCAGTGCAAAATCTACGGTTTCCTTTTTTATATCCGCCAGCATTTCTTCACTGATTTTCATCAGCCGGGCCTCGGTATAACGCATGGCTGCAGGACTATCCCCATCGATGGATCCGAAGTTACCCTGTTTATCCACAAGAGGATACCTCATTGACCAGGGTTGGGCCATCCGGACCATGGTGTCATAAACGGATGAATCGCCGTGGGGATGGAATTTCCCCAGTACTTCCCCCACAATACGTGCGGATTTTTTGAAGGGCTTGTTGTAATTAAGGCCTAATTCATGCATCCCGTAAAGCACTCGCCGATGTACAGGCTTGAGCCCGTCTCGTACGTCCGGTAAAGCACGCGAGACAATAACCGACATTGAATAATCGATATAAGCCGATTTCATCTCATCGGTAATGTTAATGGGAATAATTCTTTGATTCGATGACATATTTTTTACTTTTCAGAAAGGCATGCAAAGATAACAAAAATCCAATCTTTTTTGTAATAATTGCAGTCTTGTTGTAAGTAGTCAGGCCCGGTCTTTATACTTTGACCCTGACGATTATCCTTAACGACCAAAAGAGGCGCTGGAGGCCTTTTCAGATAGGATCAGTATCAGTTCAGAAGTGGCAGACCGGCTGCTTTTAACCATTAAAATCAGCTATAAAGATACACAAATTTATGCATATGTCGAAACCAGTAGTACCCTATCAAAGTGGAGAGAGCAAAAAAAAGCAGGTCCGCCAAATGTTCAATAACATTGCCCGGCGATACGACCTTTTGAATCGTTTATTGTCACTAGGCATCGATAAGGGATGGAGAAAAAAAGCCATTTCTCTGATCCCGGTCGAAGGAAAAGCAGATATCCTTGACCTTGCTACGGGTACCGGGGATCTCGCCATTGAGGTGGCTCAAAAATTTCCTCAGGCACATATTACCGGGCTGGATCTGGCGCCGGAGATGCTGGAGATTGGAAAGATCAAGGCCAAGAAGAAAAACCTGAGCCGGTCCATCACTTTTGTAGAAGGAGATGCAGAAAATTTACCCTTTTCAAACAATACTTTTGATGCGATAACAGTTGCATTTGGCGTACGCAATTTTGAAAACGTGCAGAAAGGGTTAGTAGAAATGAACAGGGTGTTAAAACCTGGCGGCCAACTGATCATTCTGGAATTTTCGAAAACCAACTCTATTTTTTTTAACGGCATATTTAATGCCTACTTCAAATACCTTTTACCCTGGATCGGGCGTTTAATTTCCAAAGATGCGCAGGCCTACCGGTACTTGTACGATTCAGTGCAGGCTTTCCCCTCGGGAGAGGCTTTTCTGGACCTGCTCCGAAAATCCGGTTATCAGGCTAACCGCTGGATACCACTGACTTTTGGCGTTTGCTCGATCTATTGCGGAAAAAAACAGGAATAAGCATGTACTTGAAAACTAACATCATGATTGGCAGAATATTATTATTGCTCGTATTTACCGGAGCAGTCCACCTGGCTTTCGGTCAGAAATTCGGTGGCAACGGCAATTATAACTTTCTGGATTTCCAACAGAAACCTTACTATTTCGGTATTACCCTGGGCATCAACAGCTCCAGCTTTTCCCCTTTCCGCTCTTCGGAGTTCATCCAAAATGACAGCATACTCGGAGTCGAAGGCGTGAGCGGCCCCGGATTCAATCTCGGCATAGTGACCAACCTTAAGATCGGCAATTATTTCGATTTTCGCTTTCTTCCTACCCTCTCCTTTGCCGAGCGTCGAATTCAGTTTTCCCGCGACCGCCGGATCGGCCCCATCGCCCAGCGTCAGATAGAATCCGTCCTGGTGGAAATGCCCTTTCAGTTTCGTTACAAATCAGCCCCTTTTAATGACATCCGGCTCTTTCTGATCGCCGGCATCAAGTATTCTTTCGATGTGGCCAGCGACTCCCGTTCCAAACAAGCGGAAGATCTGCTGCGCATTTCTCCCAGTGACTTCTCTGTGGAATACGGCGCCGGCGTACAGTTCTTCTTCCCTTTCTTTATCTTTTCTCCGGAATTTAAAATATCTCAAGGTATCGGCAACACCCTGATCTTCAACTCTTCTTTGGAAGAATCTAACGTGTTGGAAAAATTGTTGTCGAGAACCTTTACGATCTCTCTTCATTTTGAAGGATAAGGCTGACGGCCGCTACAACGCCGGCCGATTATTCTACATCAGCAACTTTCGATCCTTCCGTTATTCAGGGAACCTGGAAAATGACGCATCAAACATCAAATCCTTAACATACCTGATCAGATCGGGGAAGAAGGCATCAAACTCCTCCTCCAGTTGGGGTAACTGCTCAAGAAGCGAATCGATCACGCCATCGAGCCATTCGGGTTGACTGACTCGCCTGCGCATATTACCGAAAGCTCGTTCCATCCCGTATAGCTCGCCGTATTTGGTCAACCAGTCATCGGCGATCATGCCGGGAAGGTTCTCTTGCATGCGAGCGGGCATGAGCAGGCGATGTTTTTCCAGTATCTGGTAAGTTCTTTGGGTGAAATCCGTTAATCGCTCATCAGAATAGTGTTCCCAATGATTAGCCAGTAAGTAATCATAGTATACATCAATAACTACCGGAGCGTATTTCCGGTGCTGATCGTAAAGACGACGTACGCCCTGCAGCACTATAGGGTGATTATCCGTGTAGTGGTCTATTTTTCTATGCAGCAGCACTCCTGCCCGAATGGCTTCCGGATATAAAGTCAGTTGCTTATTACTGATCATATCGGCAATGAAATTCCCGACCATCAGTTTTTCATCATCACAAGACAGAAATAAATGTGCTAAGAAGTTCATTTCACAAAAGTAAACGCCAAATTTGATTAATTCTTTTTTACCCGTAGCAAAAAAAGAATTAATAGTTTTTCTGCCCTGTTTTGCTATATTTGCGCCGACTTTAGTGATTATAAGAAAAGCAGAATAAGGAAACAAGTAATTTTAAGTATAACTTTCCCCCGCGGGCGGTGAAAAGTTATACTATAAAACATACACCGCCGGCGGCGGTGTATGTTTTATAGGTAAATTTGCTCACTTACTTAATCATAACCATCAATTAATAATGGCATTACAGGCAGGTATTGTGGGACTTCCTAATGTAGGCAAATCCACACTTTTCAACGCATTGACCTCAGGAAAAGCCCTGGCGGCTAATTATCCTTTCGCGACTAAAGACCCCAATGTGGGTGTGATCATCGTGCCGGACCCACGTTTAGACAAACTGGCCGAACTTGTGAGTCCACAGAAAGTGGTGCCGACCACAGTAGAGATCGTAGATATCGCCGGACTGATCAAGGGAGCCAGCCAGGGGGAAGGGCTCGGCAACCAGTTCCTGGCCAACATCCGTGAAGTAGACGCCATCATTCATGTGGTGCGCTGTTTTGAAGATGATAACGTGATCCACGTAGACGGAAGTGTAGACCCGGTCAGAGATAAAGAGATCATCGATACCGAACTGATACTGAAAGACCTCGACACCATGGAAAAACGGCTGGATAAGCTGAAAAAGCAGGCTAAAAGCGCTGAAAAAGAAGCCATCAAGGCGGTGGAAACGGCAGAAAAGATAAAATCGCATCTCGAATCCGGTCAGCCTGCCCGTTCCTATCCGTTACAAGAGGACGAGGTCGAACTCTACGAAGACTTGTACCTGCTAACCGGTAAGCCCATCCTTTACGTTTGTAATGTGGATGAAGATTCCGTCCACGAAGGCAATCAGCACACCAGCCGTTTCATGGAAGCCGTCAAAGAAGAACGGGCGGAGATCATCCTCATCAGTGCAGGCATTGAAGCCGATATCGCCGGGCTGGAGTCAATCGAAGAACGGCGGGAATTCCTCGAAGATATGGGCTTAAAAGAACCCGGCGTCAACAAATTGATCCGGGCCACCTATGCCTTACTCAACCTGATCACCTATTTTACGGCCGGTGAAAAGGAAGTCCGTGCATGGACCATCACCAAAGGCACCAAAGCTCCTGGAGCCGCCGGTGTGATCCACAGCGATTTTGAAAAGGGCTTCATCCGCGCCGAAGTCATCAAATACGATGACTACGTACAGTACGGATCGGAAGCGGCAGTCAAAGAAGCCGGCAAAATGGGGGTAGAAGGTAAAGAATACGTTGTTAAAGACGGTGACGTGATGCACTTCCGCTTTAACGTCTGATCAACGCACAGATAACATCCTTCGGCTGATCGAAAAACCTTCGCCCGACAAAGTGTAATAGAGCACCCCCGGAGGCAAATCCCGAAATAAAAATTCGTGCTTTCCTTCCGGCAGCTCGGCATGCCGTACTTGAATGATTTTTCCATCGGCATTCGCAACCGTAAGCCGGACCCTGGACCTTTCAGGGAGATAAAAAAGGATTCTCGTGCTTTCCTTGAAAGGATTGGGATAATTAGGAAATAGCTGAAAATCACGCTCCTCTCCCCTCCCCTGTCCGATTTGTACTGCCAGTACTTTGCCGGAAGCCAGATAAGCCTCCGCAGGTAACAATCTCGAAGACAATCGAACCGGCGGATAGGCAGCGGCTGATTCGGATTTTTTCTGCAAAACCAGCCCGAATAGCTCCTCCTGGGAAGTTATTGTCCTTTTTTTTGCCATCCAATTCCAGCTAAAGGTCAGTAAGCCTTCCCCTGCAAAAGCTAAGCCTATATGTTCTTCATCAGCCAGGCCGGACTGAATGGCTTTCAGATCGTAAAATTGCGGATCGAACTCGAGCGTAAATTGTATGCCTTCGATCTGTTCCAGCCCTTCCCCAACAAGCGCCCACCTGATCTGTCCCGGCTCTTCGCCGGGGGTGACTGTCGTTTTTAGAACAAAATCACCGGATGTTGAGCGAGGCGTTGCGGCATTGCTGTTCGGACGGGCGCTTCCATTGACATCCCCTACCTTGAGCCCGATAAAATCTGACCTGCCTGCTTCATTTTGTAAGTTGCTGAAAAAAAGAGTTTCCGGAAAGGGGTCCCGCCATGGATTTTTTTCATCAGAAAACACAAAATCAGCATCAATGAACCGCCAGCTCGGGTTATTATTGAATTCGGTATCCACGTTAAGGATAAGCTTTCTGAGCAGGATAATATCCAGGGACGTTAATCCACCTGACCGATTGATGTCAGCGGCAATGAGTTTATAAGGGCTGTCCAGTAATTCAGCACCCAGCACATGCTGAGACATCAGGACAATATCGAAAGTGGTCACTCCATTGAGCGGGGCATCGTCGCGAGCGGGCGTCAGACTAAGATCATCCCCTTTTTCTAAACCGGTAAAAGCAAATAGTCCATTAGGGCCTGTTAGCTGGCTTCGGATGAAGGGCCCCTCAAGCTGAACATTGACCTTTTCTACCGGTTCGTCCGATTCGGTCGTGATAAGCCCGCTAACGAACAGACTCGAACTCGGTTCCGGCTCACAGGGATCGGGGTCGGATCCGGTTCTGACGGCAACATTCAGAACACAATGATCCCAATTACCGGCGCCATCTACCGCTGCTAAAAAAACCGGAACGACAGGCTGGTCGGCGCAGGAAAAAGCCACTGTTCTGTTGGTTTCCAGGGCTATGGAATCTAAAGTAGAAGGTATCTGCCCTTTAAAAGCATAGTATTTCACATTTCCTCCCGCATCGGCTTGCGGGTGTGGAGAACAATCGAAGAGGTCAGCGGCCACCAGGTCTGTTGCCCAAAGGATGTAGGCCGCGCCGGTAATCTGACCATCGACGACTACGGGCGAGAGGTCAACGGTCAGCGAACGATGGCAGACAGGAGCAGGAGCTGTGCAATCCAATATACGGAAGGGAATAATTTGATTAGTCGTATTCCCGCAATAATCGGAAAGCTGAACATAAAAAAGGTGATTTCCTTTTGGCAGGGTTGTTCCCGGGAAGCTTTGAATGGCGTAGCGGCCTCCTCCTTGATCCAGAAGCCGGTAGTGTTCTCCCAGGAGGTTGGCGGGATCTTTGCCATTGACGGCTAATAAAACCCGTTCGATATTCACTCTATCAGAACAGGCGTCCTGTACGCGGAAGGGAATGACCACTTCGGCCTGGCAGGCCCCCTCGGCATAGAATTCGTTGGCGCAGAAAGTCATTTCTTCGGATTCCAGCAGGGGCGCCTCATCGTCGAATACTTCAATAATCTGGGTATACTGCCAATAGCCGGAATGGTAAGGATAACTTCCGGATGGACAGGAACGGTCAAACCCATAGATGGAATTATTGATCCAAAGGTTATAAGTGGTAGCGCTAAAGTTATCATCACCCGACTGAATTTCCCGTTCAACGATGGGGGCGATACGCCCCGGAACGGCAACGGAAGCATCGTCATCCAGGATAAAATCTTGGTTGTCGTCTACTTTTAGCCAGGTCGGCTCATCGAGCCGGCCGTCGCAATCTACGTCCCTGGGGATCAAGGTAGGTTCCAGGGTTTGTCCGTCATAAGCACACCAGTTGATCACACGGAAGGTGATCCATTGCCTGAAGCACGCATCGCCGTCACCCGGCAGGATCAGGGTATCCCGGCTGAGGGCGAACACATCGCATCCGAAGGTGTTAATTTCGATATCCTGGATATTGTTCAGGGCACAAAAATTTTCAGCATCAGCCGGAAACCGGATCACGTAATCGCTTTTTTTGGCCGAAATGATCTGTTGTGGGCCTGTTTGCCAGGAATGATCAGGGTCACAAGCATTCCTGAAGCGCCACTGCCGTGAGAGCACCATTCCGGAGCAATCATAAGCGACGGTATCGTCCACAAAAGCAACTTCCTGCCCACAAAGTGATGCGGAATATTCGTTTCCAAAAAAACGTTCATCCAGGTATTCTTTATAAAAAGCGCCCTCTTCGTTTTTAAAGGCGCTCTGCCAATACGGCAAACGGCGAGCCAAGGAAGATACCGGTGGCGCTGCATCAGGTTGTGCACAAGCGTCGAGGGAAAGCGACTGCACCTCGTTAAATTGTAAGGCTACCGGACGAACGACAAAGCGGATGACGAATTGGGAGCCCCGACCCGCTTCATCGGTGACCAGGACCGTTCGAATGACCATACCTCCTCCTTCGCACACATCTCCCCTGATGATCCGATCCCTGATTTGGAACCGGAGGGCGCAGCGGCGGCTGCAGTCGTCATAAATATCGT
The DNA here is from genome assembly GCA_964548175.1 of uncultured Saprospiraceae bacterium. Taxonomy (GTDB): domain Bacteria; phylum Bacteroidota; class Bacteroidia; order Chitinophagales; family Saprospiraceae; genus JANQPA01. The sequence continues at coordinate 80,213 of CAZJQS010000002.1, read as the reverse complement.
TGATGAAAAACACATTCTGTTGCTCGAGCAAGGTCCAGGTTTTTCCGGAAAAAAGGCAACTTTGTGGATCCCTGACGGCGTCTACGGCCGAATATTTCAGGATGGTATCCACATCGGTGCAAGCGATATAGGCATCGCCAAGCGAACGGTCGAATCTGGGAGGGTGGTTATCTTCGCATTGATCCGGAATTTGTTGGAATCCCCATAAAGGCCTGACAAAAAGAAAGAACAATACGATAAGGACCTCCCCCCTGGAAGTCGTCGGTAAATGTTTTTTCATGAGACCGGTTTTTGGTAGTTGATCTTACGCAAGCCGTAAAAAAATTGGCTAATATTTCCACTCATCCAGGTACTTGGCAAAAACCTTGGCCAGGTTTTCAGCATCGTCTATACCCCGGTGAGCGGTGCCGGTGAACTCGAAGCCCTCGGTTTTTACGGCTTTTTTGAGTCCTCGCGGCCGTCTTAGTCTTTTGATCTCCTGGTATTGGCGTTTAAGATTGATGTGCGGCTCCACCCAATCGTATTCCATACCATGCAATTCACAATCCTGTATCAGCATTTTTTTATCAAAATTACCCCAGGATGCCAAAAGGTAGTCTTCATCGTCATAGTAGCCGATCCAGTCTAAAAAATCCTCAATGACCTCGGGAAAATAAGGCGCGCGTTCGACATCTACCTGCCGGATAGAGGTTAGTTCCGAGCAGAAAGCGGACAGGAAAGGGTTGACGATCGGTTTGATAAAGCTGTTGAAGGTATCTTCAACTTCTCCATAACGATTGATCAGCAAGGCCCCGATCTCAATAATTTCCTGGACCATGGCGTCGTTACGGTTGGCCCAGCAGGTAGCTTCCAGGTCAAAGATGATAAAATTCACGGTATATAGGTATCTGAACAGATGGCTTAGTTGTACTCAGCTTTTCACAACATAAAGTACAAAATTTACCGCTACTAAGTTTGGCTAAATGGAGTTTTGTTTTTTGATTAACTCTTTCAGTTCCCGGATTTCCTGTTGCAAGACATCAATTTTCCCTTCCAGCGCCCTGTTGTTATCGATCGTCATTTCGTCGACGAAGACGGCGTTAGCCAGGGACATACCGAAGATCCCGCCGACAAGGACCACCAGTACGAAGTATATCCTCGTCAGCCCGATGATCAGGTTGTTATCTGTCCGGGAAGCAATGAGGCTTGGAATTTCATTCCACCCTTCGACGGTAAACATTTGGAAAATAGAATAAGCAGACAAGAGTGGATTGCCGAAGTACTCCGGAGCGATCCGTGCATAAAAATGGCAGGCGAACATAGCCAGTAGTAGGTTGATCACTGCCAGAGCCATCAAAACAAACACGGAGGCCTGCAGCGCACGCCCAAGGCCTGCAATAACTTGTGTCAGGTTAGGAATGAACTGGATAAAGCGGATCAGTCTTATGAGTCGAAACAAGCGCAGCATGATCAGCAAAGAAGTGTCCGGAATGGGAATGACGTGGATCAGTAAGGAGGGCAGGCTCAAGATGACGATCGTAAGATCGAAGCGATTCCAGCTGTTACCGAAGTAGGCCTTAGGTTTATAGACCGACAGTTTAACCAGCGCTTCGGTCACAAAAAATAAAATGAACAATTGGTCGATGACCTCCAGCGTGTAATTTTCAGAAAACTCAGGGAAATACAACATGAAGAGGACGACGGTGTTGATCAGAATGGCGATCATCACTTTTCTTTCATCTAGGAACAGGTGCTTCAACATGTCGAACTTTTTTCGGAATATGGTCGCCGGAGCAGGTCTAAATCATTTCCAACTCATAGGATTTCCATCGGATCTTTTTCTCCAAACCGTAGTTGTCCAGCCTGTTATGATAAAAATACAAAAGCTTGAAATTTTCGCTGATGATTTGTCCTTTTTTATTCAGTTTAAGCGGTTTGGCTATATGAAAATTGCCCAGCCGTTTGATCCCGTCCCTGATCAACTCCTCCAGCGGTTCGTGGATCTGTTCAGACAATTTGATCAGCCCTTTTTCCTCCATATCTATTAAGGCGCTTCTTAGCTGGTCAACGATATCCGTTAATCCATCCATAGGAAAGATATAATCGCTGGAGGGGAGCCGGAGAATGCCGTAAAGGTCGAGTCTGGCATTGCGGTATTTCAAAAATTCAAAGGCGGCAAAAGCCACCAGGTGACTGGTTAATACAATGTTGTCCTTCAGGTACCGGTCGACGATAGCTTCGGACAAAATTTTGGTGTATTCGGATTCCCGCTGCAGATTTTGATTGATTTTGTCTTCAAAAATGAAGTAGTCTTCCATTTTAAGCTGATTGCCGAATTGATCGAAGCTGTTGCCATCCATATCGACAGGATTTCCGACCACATCCATGGGACGGCCAATGGAAATGATGATCTCATTACCTTCGGAAATGACCTGCCAGGCGAACTGAATGATCTTTCTCAAGCTGGAGAAGTTGTCTTTGGCTTTCAGATAACGCTCTTTGCCCATTCTTCTCAGATGCTGTTCCACCAGGAATTGAGCTTCCAGTACAAAATGATAGCTTAAAATAACCGGTATGACAAATATTTTTGTTTTCTCTCCCTTCTGGTAAATGGCCCGCTGGGCTTCAATGACGGTACTCAGAAGTCCGAGTTTGAGTTTATTTTCCAGTGTTCCGGAGCGAGAGCGGGTTCCTCCGGGAAAAAACAGGCTATTCACGCCCCTTTCAATGGACAATTTAGACATCATTTTCAGCACCTCCAGATATATGGGGTTTTTCTTTCTCCGATCGACCCGGTAAGCACCCAATCTGTTCATAAAATAAGCCGCGTATCCGGAATTGTAAAGATTCAATCCAGCGCCGTAGGAAAAAGAAGGCAGTCCGATCAAATCCATGCCATATCCGATCAGGATAGAATCTAAATTACTGAAATGTGTGGGCACCATAACTACCGTACCCTTTTTCATTAAGGTCCGGATTTCTTCGATATGGCCCTTTACCAGGAGCCGGTTCTGTGCTTTGGCCTGGCCGGCTTTTACCCTCCACAAGGATTTCAGGCTGATGGAAGAGTACAGCAGGCTATTGAAAAAAAGCGTAAGGAATTTTCGGGCGAACAAAAAGGTTTTGATGCGGAAAGTACCCACGATCTCTTCTGAATAACGATGGATGATTTGGCGGAGCAATTCCTGGCCGGCGGTTTTGACACGTTCCTCTTTGTGTTCCCCCGGAAAAATCTTTAACAGCCGGCTGCGGATCTTTTTCCAAAATTGCTTTTCGTTAGGAGGATCTACCTTCCAGACCTCTTCTTTTATGCGGATGCGTTCGAGATAGATCGTTTTGGCGACGATGTCCAGCACCTGTTGAACACTATGCTTTTGCATGAGCCTTTGAAGGGTCTGCTCGTCGATTTCCTGAACAAAATTTTTCCGGTCTTCACTCAACTGGTAAATGGGCCAGTCTTTAATATCGGGAAAAACGTGCGGATAGGTTTTGGATTCTGTTCTCTTCATAGGTTTGGCTTGGATGGTGGTTTTTGGATGATCTCGGCGATGAACTGCAATAACTCCTCTACTCCTTCTCCGGTATGCGAGGAGGTCATAAATTCCTGAGGCAGGGCGTGCCAGTGCTCATAAAGGGCTTCTCTGATGGCCTGTATGTTTTGGTCTAGCGCTTGTGGTTTACTTCTGTCAATTTTAGTATAAACGATCACGAAAGGGATCAGACGTTCTCCCAACCAGTTGATGAAGTCGATGTCTATTTGTTGGGGAGCAATATTGGCATCGATCAAAACGATAGCACATTGTAAGGGAATGCGATGGATAAGGTACTCATTGATCATCTTCTCCCATTGCTGGCGTTTGCGCTTTGAGATTTTGGCATAACCATATCCCGGCAGGTCCACCAAGTGCCATTCTTCATTAACTAAAAAATAGTTGATGAGCTGCGTTTTACCGGGTTTTTTAGAGGTGTGGGCGATCTCTTTACGCTGTGTCAGGGCATTGATCAGCGATGATTTTCCGACATTTGACCGGCCGATAAAGGCGAACTCCGGTCGATCGTCCTTTGGGCACAACGACTCCTTTGGAAAACTGCCTTTGTATTCAACGCTTTTTATGATCACTGTTCAAAAATTTTCGGCTTAAGGTTGATTTCTTCTTTCTTAATGGCGAATATAACAATTAAGTGAATGAGAAGCTTATAGACAAAACGATTCCAATGACCGGGCAAAGTTAGAGTTGTGAAAAGTTTTTAAAAACAATTATATATTACAAAAAATTACATCTATATTTGCCCCACCTACCCCGAAGGATGTCATATGGTAATTTGTTCATTTTTTATTTGGCTGTTTTTCCCAATACTCAATAGCCCCTACTTAATACCATTTGAACACCCCCTACTTGATACTATTTTTCATTCATTCATAACCCAAAAATCATGAGGTATCTATTATTCAGCACGCTTTTTATTCTATTGGCAACGCCCGTTTTTTCGCAGATCGAATTCGGATTTCGGGCAGGATTAGGGACTACCGACATCAGTCCTGATCAGATCACTTTACTTTCGGAAGATGGCAGGGAAGCCCTGGGACTAGCCATTGACGATGCGAAATTCAACATTTTTGGCGGTTTTCTGGTGCGGGTAAGTATAGAGAATTTTTTCATTCAACCGGAATTGATGTTTTCTTCTAATGGAGTAGATTACCGGGTGGAGGATTTCACCAATGCAGGGGATGTGATTACGACGGTCAGAAGCGAGCGGTACCAATATCTGGACATTCCGATCATGCTGGGCTATAAAGCGGGGCCTCTGCGGATAATGGCAGGGCCTGAGGGCCATATATTTTTAAACAGCACCTCTGACCTGTTTGATTTCGAGAATTACGACCAAAATTTCAGCACGCTTACCTTAGGTTGGCAGGCAGGCATAGGCGTGGACATCGGGCAGTTTATGATCGACCTACGCTACCAGGGTAATTTTTCCAATTTTGGAACCCACATCCGTTTCGCCGGTCAGGATTATGAATTCGATGAATCTCCTTCCCGGTTGATGCTTTCTGCCGGGATATTGTTTTAACGTGAGTTCGAAGATTCCCAAGGCCCCAGAGGGGCAAAATGTTGGTAGAAAAAATTGAAATTGAAGGATAGCGTGCCGTGGGTATGTCATATATTGCGTACCTACATCACGGTTTTTTGTTGTTAACCCTTTTTTCTACCAACATTCAGCCCCTGGCGGGGCTAGTTAGCTGATTATCAAAAGGGAAATCTCCGAACCCACGTTATTTTAGTAGCTGATCTTACGCAATAAGTAAGTGAGCAAATTTACCTATAAAAAAACTTATCTTGTCATACAACCAAATTGAAGCCATTTGTGCACTTTACTTCAAACCATGAAGAAAATGTCCGATGGCACATACGCTTTGCATGACGGAATCTGAACTTATAGCAGCTTGCCTGAAAAACGATCGCCTGGCTCAAAAGGAATTGTACGAACGGTACAAAACAGCGATGTATACGTTGGCCTACAGAGTGACCAATGATTTTGACCTGGCGAATGACGTTTTGCAGGAAGCTTTTGTTAAGGTTTTTCGCAACCTCGACAGGTTCAGAAAGGAGTCTACTCTCGGCGCATGGATCAAGACCATCGTGATCAGAACAGCCCTAAGCAGGATTAAGAAGGAGCCTGTAACAGAGCCCTTTGAGCCGCGGCATCTTAAGGATCAGGTCGACTGGGGGCATCGACTTGATGTGGAATATCTCGAAAAAGCCATTCAGTCTCTTCCCGAAGGCTATAGGGTCGTCTTTACGCTCATAGAAATTGAAGGATACACCCATAAGGAGGTCGCAGCATTACTCGACATTTCGATTGGAACTTCTAAGTCGCAATTATTTTATGCCAAAAAACGATTGCGTAAAACAATAGCGGCATTACTGAAAACTTAATAAGACCATTTTATTCATCTGAATACCTAAATCATGGAGAAGGAGCAAAACAGCACAGCCCTGAGACGAGCGATAGAAGCGCTCCCCTCCTACCAACCATCGGAGGGACTCTGGGAATCCATAGAGCAGGAATTGGATATGGAAGCCGAACAATCTGAACAACTGCCTGTCCCTCGCCTGCCGGATCATCATCCGCCCACTTTTGTATGGAGAAATATTGAACAAGCCCTCGATCATGTTGAGGCGGAAGAAGGGCATATCCCCTTAAGGAGCAAACTGCGTTGGAAAAATGCAGTCCGAACAGCTGCGGTCGCCTTATTATTGATAACCGCCTGGCTTGTTCTGAAAGAAAGGTCGAAAGAAAAAATAAGCTACACCGCCACAACAGTAGAGGCCATTCCGATCCTGGTCAGTACCCATGAAGATGAGCCGATGATTCGAATGGTTCGGCAGGCTTTTGAAGAAAGCCCGCTTGCCCGCCAGCAGCAACAATTCGAAAGCCTGATAAACGAGTTGAAGGAACTCGATCAGGCCAGGGAATACCTCCTTAATACCATGAACCAATATGGACATGATGTACAGATGATCAAAGAGTTAGCCGAAATCGAAAGGGCCCGAACGGATGTCGTCATGAAAATGTCGCGTTTCATTTAACTACGTAAAACCAGCAAAACAATGAAAAGGACTTTTTTCCTTTTGTTTTTCTTTTCTCTTGTCACTAATAGCTTTTACGGCCAAAAGAACCTGCAGCTGATCACTAAAAGCATTGAGCGAACTTTTTCCTATAAGCAGGGCTACGAACTTAACCTGGAAGGAGAAAAAGCAGACGTTCAGGTCGAGAGCTGGGAAAAAGAAATGATCGAAGTCATCATCGAATTTTCCGCCCAACACCAGGAAAAAACAGTAGCCCAACGGGATCTGGAGTATATCCGCTACCAAACGGAAAAAGTCAAGAACAAGATCTATCTGCGCAACTATCTGAGCGTGCCCCAAGGGCAGCCTCAACCCCAATCTACCCTCCGGGCTAGATATTTTATCAAAGTACCGTCCGAATGTCCGGTATACCTCAAGTCTCAGTTCGGAGTAGTTAAAATAAGGGACCTGGCCAACCAGGTTAAACTCAACAGCCAGTTCACCACCATCGGATTAGAAAATATTCAGGGCGTCATTGATATCACTTCCAGGTTCGGAGACCTTAAAGGTGAATTCATCGACGGCTCCATGTCTGTCCATTCCCGCCGGACAGATATCACCCTGAGCGAGTTAAAAGGAAAATTTGACCTCAACACTTCCTACGGTACCTTAAACATCTTCGCCGACCCTAATGTGGCTGATCTGAAACTAACGGCTGATCATACCAAGATCCACCTCGTCAGTACCGACCCCACCCGTTTTGCCTACAATATCGAAGCCAGAAATTCTGACCTGAGCTTCCCAAATCAGATGAACTTCAATCCGCTGGAAGCCGGGCCTGATCCCGCCGTTAAAATACTGCAATACAAACCGCAAAAAGAGTACTACGCTAACTTTACTATTGTAGTGACTTTTAGCGAGTTTACTTTGTCTGTAGACAAATAAGGAAGTAAGCAATTTTAAGTATAACTTTCGGGCTTGTGTAAAACGCTTATTTAATATTTTAAATCCATTACTTTTCATGACAGTGGAGGAAATATTACCTTAGTCCTTTAAACCAATTGCCTGCCCAAGGTATTATGGTAAACATAAGCAGCCAGCGGTAAAGGGCTGGCAACACATCCGATCACTTAAACTGTCAGCATGCGCGTAAAAAGAATCGCCTTTAACCAAGTTCCCCAATTTTCGTTTAAAGATGTAGCTTATGCTACTGCTAATCCCGACCTCAGGTCTTTTTTCAAATATCCGGTAAGCCTGGAAAGCTTCCGGGACGTTATCCATGACAAACAAAAAGCCCCCATTAACAGGAAAGTCCTTGTGGAGGCGCTCCAGCATCAATACGAAAGACGGACTCCTTCCAAAGAAGTACAAAAAAACATCGGCGCCTTGCTGAATGATCGGACCTTTACCGTCGTCACAGCTCATCAGCCCGCCTTGTTTACCGGGCCACTGTATTATATTTTGAAAATCTTTTCCACTATCAATCTGGCGGAAACCCTGAAGAAAGAATATCCCGAATACGATTTCATTCCCGTTTTCATTAACGGAGCCGAAGACCACGATTTCGAAGAGATCAACCATACCTTCTTGAATGGAAAGACCCTGGTGTGGAACAACAAGGAGGAGGGTGCCGTCGGAAAAATGGCTACCAAAACCTTATCCCGGGTCCTGACTGAACTAAAATCCACCTTACCTCAAGGCCCTTTTTCTGACAAGTGCTTCCAATTGATCGAAAAAGCCTATACACAAAACGATACCTACGGAGCAGCTACCCATGAACTGGTGCATGAACTGTTTAAGGATTACGGGCTAGTAGTCATCGACATGAGCCCCCATATCCTTAAGAAAGTATTCATCCCTTATATGGAAAAGGAATTGTTCGATCAGATCAGTTCTCTACTTATTCACGAAACCCAGGAAAAACTGGAGAGCATCGGTTTTTCTCAACAGGCGCATGCAAGGGAGATCAATTTGTTCTACCTGCAGCCCAACAGCCGTTCCCGTATCGTTCAGGAAGAGGATGGAACATTCAGGATACTGAACACGGAGCTGTATTTCACTAAAGAGGAGCTGCGCCGGGAATTGTACGAATATCCGGAAAGATTTAGCCCCAATGTAGTGATGCGCCCCTTGTATCAGGAAGTCGTTTTGCCCAATCTTGCTTACATTGGCGGTGGCGGGGAGATCGCTTACTGGCTCGAGCGAAAAACCCAGTTCGAGTACTTTGGCGTTAACTTTCCAATGCTTGTTCGCAGAAACTCGGCTGTTTGGATAGATCAGCAATCAACCAAAAAGATCGAAAAACTTGGCCTGTCTGTCGAAGAGCTCTTTGAAGAGACCGAAAGCCTGATCAAAAAATTTGTTCGTCGGCATTCTGAAAACCAGCTGGATCTCTCACCTGAAATGACTGAGCTGGCCAGGTTGATCGATCAGTATGCAGAAAAAGCGCACAAGGTCGACCCTACTTTAGATCCCAGAGCCAGGGCCATCGGGCAAAAGTATCACAATCAACTGGAAAAACTGCAAAAGCGGCTCATGAGGGCGGAAAAGAAAAAGTTTGAAAAAGAAATCACCACTTTGCGTTGGATCAAGGATGCTTTATTCCCTAAGAACGGCCTTCAGGAACGCAAACACAACTTTCTTAATTTTTATGCCGAAACCGGCCCCTTCTTTTTTGAGACCTTAAAAGAACACCTGCATCCTCTGGAGGAAGGCATGGTAGTCTTTTGGGACGACGGACGTTAGTGACCGAGTTCATCTTCCTATGTTTATTCGGTTTATTCCTGCATATAAGTAACTTTTCTCCGCATACTGCGTCAAACAAAATATATAATTTGACCGAACCTCTTTTATGGAAGAAAATATTTATGTATTTTTCGTCCGGCTTAAGAACATCCATGAACAAAACAAAGCATCCCATGAAACATTGTCTCTTCTTATTGCTGTGCTGTTTTACAGCTCATGCTCACACTCAATTAGCTTCCAATGATCCTGAGTTAGTGATGGAAGAACTGGCTTCGGCAAAGGTCAAGCGACTGAAATACGATCTGTATGTCGGTAATGGCCAGATCGGGCATTTTAAAGTTTCCAAAACAGTTAAAGGCAGCCTGGTGCGCTACCAGGCCGAATCTGACGCCACCATCAAAATATTGGGTGAAAACAACATCGCCTATACCCTGGATTGCTGGCTCAAAAATGGCGTACTCCAGTATTCCCATGTCAAAGTATACAAAAACGGCAAGCTAAAAGACGATACGCTGATAAAATGGAAGGGCGCTCATTATGAGATCATCATGAATGGGAAAACGCTTACCCGCCAGGCCCCTATCCGATATCCCGCCATTGCTCTGTATTTTGAAGAGCCTTCCAGTGACGAGGTTACCGTTTTCTCAGAAAGGGAAGCCCAGCCTAAATCTTTTAAAAAGCTGGATCATCACCAATACAAACTGACCGATGTAGGGAAAAGAAATGGTGATGATTATAGATATGTCAACGGTTCACTCGAAGATGTAACGGTTAATTATGTGATCACCAATTTTAAAGCGGTTAAGAGGAATTGAAGTATTCGGGTTATTGGTTGGAGTTTGTCAAAAGCGGGAAGTTCCTTTTGCGCAGCAAATAAGTTAATAACCAAAAAACCTACACTTCACACACGTTCCCTACTTTGCAGGCAAAACGATCTGCTATGACCCGCAACCTATTTGTGTTTTTGATATGGTTATCGCCGTACTTTTTGTTTGCCCAAAACCCCGCCGATTCCTTTCTGGTCAAGCCCTACCTGCAATGGAGTACCCAGACCAGTATGACCGTATTATGGGAAACCACTGCTCCGGCCACTACTCTAGTGGAATACGGCGAAGCTATAGTGAAAGCAGCGGAGCCTAATTTAAACCTCAAACAAAGCCTGGAAGACAGGCGTCCCCTGCACGAAGTACTGCTTTCTAAATTGAAACCTGCCACCAAATACCTGTACCGGGTGCGCAGCACCTTTGAAGACGGAACGGAAATCGTCAGTCCGGTCTTTACTTTTCGAACGACGGTAAAAGACGAGGACGCCTGTTTTTTTGCTTTCATAGGAGATTCTCAATACAACAGCCGGACTCCCTGGGCATGGGGTAAGATCGCTCAGCGCATCTGGGAAGAACGCCCTCATTTTATCATACATGCCGGGGACCTGGTTGACCAAGGGACTAAAAAGTCCGACTGGATCGATCATTTTTTTCCCAACGGGCACGTTGCCATGAGTCGCTACCCTATGTTTACTGTCCTGGGCAATCATGAGCAGGATGCAAAGCTGTATTATGATTATATGGTGCAGCCGGCGCCGGAATACTATTACACTTTTCGCTACGGGCCGGTTCAGTTTTTCATGATCGACACCAACAGGGATGTGACGGAAGGGTCGGAACAATTCAACTGGTTGGAATGGGAGCTGGCTAAGTCCGACGCTCCCTGGAAGATGGTCGTTCATCATCATCCACCATACTCTTCCGAAGCGGATGATCACGGAGATACTTTCATCGGCGCCTCCTCTTACCAGACTCATGCCCGCAATCTCACTCCTCTATACGACACCTACGGCGTCGATTTTTGCCTGTTCGGGCATACCCATGTTTATGAGCGTACCTGGCCGCTGCTCAACAACCGCATCAGTATGGAGAATGGCGTCATTTACATAAATTCCGGTGGCGCCGGCGGAGGCCTTGAGAATTTTGACCCCACCCGATCCTGGTTTACTCAGGAAATGCAAACCGGCCATCATTACACCACTTTTGCCGTTTTTGATCAAACCCTGGTGTTTAAGGCCATTGATCATGAAGGCCGGCTATTCGATTCCTTTCAGCTGACAAAGAACGGCGCCGATAATAGGCAAGGATCGATACAAATCCCTCCCCCGCCAAGAATAGAAACGGACAGACTCGTCTTTGAAAAAGAGACCGTAGTTAAAATGCAGGCTTTATTACCCGAACACCTCATCCGTTATACTTTAGACGGTTCAGAGCCAACCTCTCAATCCACCTTATATACCGGTCCATTGACCATCGACCGGACGGCGGTTCTACGTGCGCGCACTTATACGGCAGAAGGCAAGACCGGACGCGTAGTAGAACGATCCTTCAAAAAAATGTCTCCTTTGAGGGCCGTTAAAGCAGAAGCCGCTCGACCCGGATTATCTTATCGCTATTATGAAGGCAAGTGGAAAAAGCTTCCCGAATTCGACAAGCTTTCCCCCATAGCTGAAGGCATTTTAGAAAATGTAAGCAGCGAGATCCCCGAAAAACGCGAAGATCATTATGGTTTGGTGTTGGAAGGGTTTGTCGAAATACCACAAACAGGCCCTTATAGCTTCTATTTGCGTTCTGATGATGGTTCCAGGATGTATCTCAACGGAAATGTCATTATTGATAACGACGGTTCACATAGTCCGATAACAAAGGAAAGCACGCTGATCCTGGAAAAAGGCTTTCATCCTATCCGTATCGAGTATTTTGAAGAATATGGAGGAGAACTTCTTCAGGCTGGTTTTAAGACAGAGGTCGGGCGCATACCATTCAGTCCCGCCCGACTATTTCATTAAAAAAATTACAGTTTTTTATAATCCTCCCTTACCGGTTGAAAAACGTCAATGGCGTAACATCCATTATGAGAGACGGCTGAATGGGGAATGTTGGACGGGATGGCAATGATGTCACCCGCTTTGCACAAACGCGTTTGGCCGCCTACGGTCAGTTCCAGGTCCCCTTCGATGATATTGGTCACCTGCTCATGAAGGTGCTGATGTTCAGGAAGAGCGGCGCCTTTTTCAATACGGACATGCATGACAGTGACGCCTTCCATATGGATCATTCGGCCGAAAATACCGGGTACGAGTTCTTTTTCCGGTATATCGATTTTGTTTTGAAAATGAGACATAAGTTATTGCTTTAATCTATTCACCATTTTTCTTTTTACTGCTGGTGTTTGGAATTAATTCTTTTTGTCGCTCTTGATATTCCTTTTCTGTGAGTTTATCGGCTTCGAATTCTTTTTGTAATCGGTTCAATTGCTCCAGCAAATCCGGTTCATCGGGTTCTTTCAATTCCAGAATATCGGAAGAGGAGATCTCTCCTCTTGGGATGACGTAATTATTGGCCTTGAAAACTTCGAAGCCAGGTTGGATGCGCAGGAAAGCCAGGTCATCATGGGTTTTGATCTGCTCCGGCGGCAGGCCGAAGGCGACTGCTGCTTCCAGATGGGCAAAGGCATTGGCGACATCCTCATTGATCGAATAGCATCGTGCGAGGAGGAAATGAGCCTCCCATTCATCGTATTTCAGCTCTATGGCTTTTTGCAAGTGTTCAATGGCGGTTTCAAATTCGAAATTCGTGTAGGCTGTTCTAGCCTCTTCCACATATTTCTTATACTGCTGCCCCAGTAGTTTTTTGGGATTCCTGGCTTCAGATTCCTCTTCTTTTCTTTGTATTTCTTCTTTTTCCAGTATCTCTTTATTGTATTTCGCATTAAAGGTCTCTCTGGGCATAAATAAAAAAGTGATAAAATCGATAAACCCAAGGATAGCCGGTATGGCCGTAAATTGTTCGAAGCCAGATATCAATCCAAGAAAAAACATACCTAAAAACAAAATACCGTACAGCTTCTGCTCGAGGTAAAAACGGTGAACGCCGAATATGCCGAAAAAGAAAGCAAGTAAGGCGGCTATCCATTTACTTTTTTTGCCTCCTTTGAGTTTAGTTTCCCGGGACTTGAATTTGGAGGTATGGCCTGATTTCACTACAGGTTTCCACTCGTAATCCGGCGCAGTGATCCCTTCATTGGTGATGGCGTACACTTCGATTTCGTCTTGAATATTTTTTAAAGGAAAATACCCTATGGATTTTGCCTTAAGACTAGAATGATTTCTGATATCATCGTAGGTTTTACCGGAAATGAATACGCCACCCGGAACGCAGATCGATTCGATCCGTGCGGCGATATTTACTCCGTCTCCATAAACCTCTTCATCACTATAGGTGATATCGCCGATATGAATACCGATGCGGATAGGGACTTTAGGGTTACTTTTAAGCGATTGCTGAATGGCTACCGCACATTCAACGGCGTCGGTAGTGCTGTTGAAAATACTAAGGGTTCCGTCACCATAATACTGCAATACTTTTCCCCGGTACTGTTTGTGCCACCGGTTGAAGATCTGGCGGTGCCGCGTCCGCATCCGGCCGGCATACGCTTCGTCTTTTTGCATCATGGAAGAATACCCTACAATATCCGTAAACATAATAGCGGCTAGCCTCCGTTCTTTTTTGCTCATTTTTGATTATTATGCTTTTTGTTTGTTGTAAAGGACAAAATCCCTCATCAATTTACGGATTATTCACCAAAATCGCAGGCCTGGTTATTGATCAAGTAAGGCTTGTATTTCATTGATCAACTCAGGGCCTGGTCCCGGTGCATCAGCCTGAACGATCCTGCCCTTTTGATTCATGAGCAGGTATCGAGGAAGGCCTTGTATGTTAAACCCCGTTTGCGTTTTCCGGAATTGATCTTCACTGACGATCATCTGATAGCCATCCAGCGCCAGTTCGTTCACCTTCTGAGCCCACGTATTCTCAACAGAGCCTACGCAAATGAATACGAAAGCTACCTCTTCAGGAGAAAACTTTTCAATGAAGGAAGGGAATTTATCCTTCATCGTCCGGATGCATCCACCGCACCAGGTGGCCCATACATCTATCAGAACAACCTTTTCCGAAAAACGCTCCCTTATCAGTGACAATACGTCCCGCTCCTGTTCGCCTACTTCTATGATCCATTCCGGGTTTTTGAAGTCAGGGCGAATGCCGTTAGCCGTTTTGTATTTTTCCAAAAGCTGAAAATAGATGTTCTCGTCTTCTATCTCCCGGACGAGATCCTCATCGATCAGGCGCTTTAGGTCCGGAAGATCGAGATGTACGCCCAGCAGGATACCTAATGCCGCATCCCGGCTATGCCCTTTCAGGTCCTCGTTCAGCTTGGCAACCATATCGTTAAGCTGCTCTTTTTTTGAAGCTTTTTTTTGGTCGGAAGATTGCTGCTGAATAAACAGCATATCGTAATTGACGTAAGTGGCCACAAATCTTTTGTAGGCAAAACTGATTACCTTCCGGGGAAATTCTTTGGCGTAATCGGACCAAAAGTTATAGTATTCGGGTCCCAACATAGCATAAGGCCCCGCTCCCGTTCTTTTGTTGTAAGCAAAATTGAAACTCAGATAATTCCTGACAGCCAGTAATTTGATGTGTTGTTCCATCCATTCTTCAAAAATCGCGTCGTTGGTCATCCGTCGAACCCGATAGGATTCTGCAAAATTCAGCTTCGCCTCGATCTCAGACTTCTTGAACTCCTGATAATTCTTGACATTCATTTCTTCCCATCGCCTTTTTTCTTCCCACGATGGAAATTTGGCCTCATACTGGTCTAAAAAGTCGAGCATCCATTTATTGACTTGTGCAGCGCTACCTTCTTGAACGACAACTGTTTGAGGCGAAGCTGCTTCAAGAAAAGCTTTAGCATCAAACTTGATGATCAACTCACTGTCCGGATACAATAAAACAGGAAAGTATTGATGTTTGAAAGAAAAGTACAGCTCTGTGGCATAAGGTAAATTCATTTCAAATTCAAAAGTTCCCTCCTCATCAATGTCTGTATACCATTCGTAATTTTTCATGGCCGTAAAACCCGGACTGATCACCTTGACTCTGGCAAAATCAATGGAATCCTTATGGTTGTAAATTTTCCCCCTTAAGACTGCTTTTGCCGATAGCGTCGGCGCACCGAGTAAAATTAATAAGCTTAATAAGAGCTGTAGTTTTTTCATAACCGCTAGGATTTTAAATTTATTAGTTGGTGAGGGTTGTGTAAAAAGAGCGCCCCTTTTTACACAATCCCCTTTCAACCACCAACGACGCTTATCTTCGTCTTCTGATCAAGGTAGTCGGGTAGACGACCATGCTTTCATTTCCATCCTTGCCTACTGCTGCTACTCCGAACAGGAAGTTGTCGATGACGATATTTTCCAGTGTATAGTCCGTTACCTCTTTACCTACGAATCGGGAGTACTGCCATTGGGGCGCTGTCGTTTCTCTCCAATAGACCTTATACCCGGCCAGGTTATCATCCTCTACAGGATCCCAGACCAGGCGTGTAGAAGGTTGAACCGCGCCGCCGATCTCTACGTTTTTAGGCGCCGGAGGGGCCCAGGCCAATCCGGCCATGGTAATGGCATTGACTCCGGTGAGTTTGGCGGCGTAATCAAAATTGACTTTATCGATGACATCGCCGTATTTAATGCCGTCCTCTTCTCTGAGGTCCTGATGCTGGCGGTTATAATTTTCATGGGTTTCCATGATCCTCACTCCGGCATAGCCCAGATCGTTGAATGGCCGGTGATGCCCTCCCCTTCCGAAGCGGTCCAGGCGGTAGATCATAATGGCGTCAAGGTTAGTACAGTACTGATCGGTCAGGCGATCCACATAACGAGCAAGCTGACGAGACGGGCCGTCCACCTCCCCACCGTAAAAGCGTCGCCAGGTGCGGTCTCTTTCCGTTTCTTCCACCGGAGTAGGCTCAGAGAACACCCGGAAAGTGGTATTGTCAATAACGCCGTCAATCCCTTCAATGTTGCCGATCATATCGTTATTGAGCACTCCGATGATGTCCCAGCCTTCTTCTTTAGCTACCTCGGCCATATGTTTGCCGCCGAATAAACCTTGTTCTTCGCCGGATAGACCCGCATAAACAATACTGCTGGGAAATTCATATTGGGTGAGCACCCTGGCTGCCTCAATAGCACCTGCCATACCGGAAGCGTTGTCATTGGCGCCGGGGGCGTCTGTGGTTGCATCCATAGCACTTGAGGCTCTGGAATCGATATCTCCCGACATGATAACGTAGCGATCGGGATGCTTTTTTCCCCTCTGAATGGCAACCACGTTGATTACCCAGGTGTCTTCTTTGATCCTGGTGCGTTCATCCCCTTTTACCAGGCTTCTTTGGTAAAAAACCTCCAGGCAACCTCCACAGGCTTCGGAGATCTTGTCGAATTCGGCTTTGACCCAACGCCGGGCAGCACCGATACCTCTGGTATCGGAAAGGGTGTCGGACAAAGTATTGCGCGTTCCGAAGCTTACCAGTTTCCTGATGTCCTGCTCGATCCGTTGCGGCGAAGGCGCATTGGCGATCTCATAAAGCCGCGGATCGCTTTGAGGAGGAATAGCATTCTGTGCGGATAAAGGATTATTACAAAATAACAGTACTACAATAAAGGCGTAATTTGCTCGGTGAATGAGTTGACTAATCATAATTATTTTGGTTCTAATTGCAAAGTATAATTGGTTACAGATTCAATTTTTTCTTTGGAAAAAAACAAAGGGAAAAACTGGTCTTTCGCCCAAATGGAGAATAGGTTCCGGTAATGATCGTGATTGACATTACCCGATTGCCCGGGTGAGTTAGTGGCCAGGCTGTGGTCCCAGTTGCCGGTATCTACGATAAGGCGAAAAGTGCCTCCGTGCGTTTGATTATCACCACCACCGGTTACATTTGCCGTATAGGCATTACCGCCTCTCGGGGCCGGGCCTACGTCGAACTTGCTGCGCCACTCTGCACTCACCGCGCTGCTCAGGGGGTGCCGTATGAGTACATGCTTGTATTCCTCCTGGCCATACTGCCATTCGGACATATCCGGCCCCAGTTTATTTTCCAATGCTTCTAAGGCCAATTTGAAGCAACCGGCCATAAACTCATTTCTGCCACTGACCGGATCCGGCCCGAAGCTCCTGTCGGGAAAAACGAGCCGGTCAATTACCTGTTTCAACTGCAAGCCAAGATAATCCTGTACGGAAGGCGGCAACAGCTGGTATTGCATCAGGCCCCTGAGCTGGTTTTCCCAGGCATTATATATGCCGGCCGCAATGGAATTCGGCTTCATCCGGAAATCCCAGTCCATCAGGTATGCCTTGGCTTTTTGGTATTTTTCATCGCCAGGCAAGTCGATATTTTCCAACATTCCCACCAAAGTACGCGCAGGAACCGAAAAATAATCGGTCTGCAATTCCGCCATGTCCTGTACCGAAAAGATGCGTCCGGAATGCAAAAACTCCTTTACCCGATCGCCTCGAAAGGGGTCTGCCCAGTCATAACCAATGGCATCCCAGTGCTGGTAATCATTTGGTGTGACATTTTCATTGGCGGTCACAAAGATGCCGCTTTCAGGATTGTACAAATTAGGTTTGGCAATAATGGGGAGGTAGCCGTCCCATTCGCAAGAGCCGTCCCCCGGCACAGGCACCAGTCCGCTCCAGTTCCTTCGGATCGGTGCGATCCCTACTGCCTGCCAGCCGATATTGCCTTTCTTATCCGCCCAGATCATATTTTCTCCGGGGATATTACTGTAATTACAGGCCTCCCGGAACTCTTCGAAGGTTTTAGCCTGGTTCATCCTTAGACTCGCCAGGTAGGGTGAGCCGCCGATTTCGAGCCAACCGCAGCGCACTGCACAGGCGGCGTTTTTATTTTCATCCTCAAAAACGACAGGGCCGTGGCGGGTATATTTGAGTTCAACGATCTCAGGGCGCGACTTTTTAACCGGAATAGTATCCCGGATGATGTACATGTCTTCCCAGTGTCCCTCATACCAGTACTGGTTGGGATTTTCCGGGTTGGTTTGATACACATAAAGATCCTCAGCATCCGTGCGAAAGACGGTCAGGCCCCAGGCGCCAAATTCATTGTGGCCAATGGAGATACCCGGGATCACCGGCTCTCCCCCTCCGATGACATTCCAGCCGGGGCCGACAAGATGAGCCATATACCGCAACGAAGGAGCGGCGATCGAGCGGTGAGGGTCGTTAGCCAAAATAGGAAAACCACTTTGAGTATGCTCGCCGCTCACGATCCAGTTATTGCTTCCGATGGTGTGCCGTTCTTCCTTTTGGAGAGCAGCCCACTGGGCTTCTTCCCTGGCAAAACGATCCAGAAAGTCTTTTTGATCCATATTCCGGACATCCGCCACGATATCTTCAGGGCGAAAGCGAATTGGGCGGCGAAAAGCCTGATACAAACCTAGGACGTCCTCAAACAACAAGTCTTGGTCAATCTTAGGATCCAACTCGAGTTCAGGTTCTTTCGGATGGAACCAGGAAAATTCCTTTACTCTTTCCGGACCTATTTTAGCCACTGCCCGGGCGTAGTCCAATTCGTCATTGATGTTGCCCAGGAGGCCCTGATGGCGGGAAATGACCACTTCCGGCGTCCATTTCTCCGGCTTGAAACCCAACAACTCGAATTCAGGAGTGAGTAATTCCGGATTTTTTTCAGTCTCCTCAATAAAAGCATTCACCCCAGCCACAAAGGAGGTGATGATCGCTGCGCCCCGCGGGTGGTAATGATTCATTTCTTTTTCAATATCTCCTCTAAACATAAAAAGCCGGGCGCCGATATCGCGCTTTAGTTCACGAGAGCCCAGTACTTCAGCAACAGTCCCTGTAGCCTGCCTGCGCCAGATCTCAAACTGGAAAAGGCGGTCCCGGGCGGCATAAAAGCCCTGGGCGAAAAAAAGGTCGTTTTCGGTTTGGGCATAAATATGAGGAACACCCCACTCATCGACAAGTATTTTCACCGGTTGTTCCAGACCATCGATAGTAAAGCTCTCCTGACCGGCCAGAGAAAGCGGAATCAGGAGTAAAAACAGCCATAAACGCATCATAATATGTTTTTCATTTATTAAAACCTATTCCACTTCCACTACCAGCTCTACTTCGACTGCTATCCCACGAGGGAGAGAGCCCATTCCAACGGCAGCTCTGGCGTGTTTGCCCTTATCCCCGAACACTTCGACCATGAAATCGGAATAACCATTGATCACTTCCGGCTGATCGGTGAAGTCCGGGGTGCAATTTACCATTCCTTTCACTTTGACCAGCCTTTTGACCTTGTCGAAGCTTCCCAGTTCAGCCTTGATCACCCCCAGGTGTTGAATGGCGGCTAATTTAGCCGCTTCATACCCCTGTTCGATGGTCAGGTCGGCTCCAAGCTTACCGGTCACGTAGCCGCCTTCCGGCCTGGAAGGGCCTTTTCCGGCCAGGAAAAGCAAATTGCCTACTCTGACGGCATTGACGTAATTGGCCACTGGAGCAGAGGGCTGAGGGAGGGTGACGCCCATTTCCTTTAATTTATCGTCTACAGAAGGCCCCATTTGTTGCTGAGCAACAGGAATGGTCGGTTGATCTTGTTCTTGATCATCGGATGGGCCGGGGGCGGAGTTACAAGCTGCAAAAAAGAGCAGGCCGAACAACAGCGCCAGTGAATTCTTGGTTTTCATAAGCCATAGGTTTTTGATGTGCAAAAAAAAGAAAGATAATAAATTTTAAAAAAGAAGAGCGCCTCATCTATCTGCTGAAGATGAGGCGCCCAACGTGTTTTTTTGGTAGTATGCTTTTCAGCCCTTAAGAAGCACTGGCGGTTCTGTTTTCGTCAAAAAAATAGAGCAAGTCGCTGACGGTCTCTTTAAGATCTTTGCGATCGACGATAAAATCCAGGAAACCATGTTCCAGGAGGAACTCAGAAGTCTGAAATCCTTCGGGGAGGTCTTTTTTTATGGTTTCTTTGATGACGCGAGGACCCGCAAAGCCGATCAATGCTTCCGGTTCTGCAAAATTGACATCACCGAGCATTGCGAAAGAAGCCGTAACGCCTCCGGTTGTGGGGTCGGTCATTAAAGAAAAATAAGGTATTTTATTCTTAGCCAGCAGGGTAAGTTTGGCGGAGGTTTTGGCCATTTGCATTAGCGAAAAAGCTGACTCCATCATTCTGGCGCCGCCTGATTTGGAGATGATCAGCAGCGGCGTTCGTGTCTCGATGCAATGATCGATGGCATAGGCGATTCTTTGTCCGACCACTGATCCCATGGAACCACCTATGAATTTAAAGTCCATGGCGGCAACTACCAAAGGTTTTCTGTTGATCTTGCCTTTGGCTACTGTGATGGCGTCCGTAACGATATTTTTGTTGTAAGCCTCCTGCAGCCTTTGGGTATAGGGCTTCAGGTCGGAGAAGGAAAGTGGATCCTGGGAGCGCAGCTCGGAGAACATTTCCGCGTAGGCGCCGTCAAAAAGAATGTCAAAGTAATCGAACGAACCGATTCGGGCATGATAATTACACTTAGGACATTTCAGGAAATTGTCCTTCATTTCTTTCATCGTGCTCGTTTCCTTACAGCGCTTACATTTGTACCAGAGGCCTTCGGGAGCCTCCTTTTTATTTCTGGTAGCCGTTTGAATTCCGTCCTTAAGCCTTTTGAACCATCCCATAGTTAGCATATGATTTTATTTTAGGACTGTCAAAGTTATGATCTTTATTTCATTTCCAAATCAAAAATGATCTGAAATCTGATTTTAGTAGGAAGATGACTGAACAGTCTGAACAAAAGCTTTTACACTTTCCAGAGGGGTATCCGGATAAACTCCATGTCCCAGATTGGCGATATGCTTCGGGCCGAAGTCCCGGATCATCGCTAACGTTGCTGCCCTAACCTGTTCAGGGCTTGCATAAAGCTGGCAGGGATCAAGATTCCCTTGCAGAATTTTGTTTTGACCCAGCTGAGTTCTTGCATATTGAACGGACGTGTTCCAATCCAGCCCTATCGTTTGACAATTACATTGCCCCAGGGCCTCCAGCGCGAACCAGGCACCTTTTGCGAAAAGGGTGCGGGGGACTTCATCAATGGCATCACAAATAACCTTAATATAAGGTAAAGAAAATTCCTGATACTGCAAAGGACTGAGCAATCCTGCCCAAGAATCAAAGATTTGCACCACATGAACACCAGCCTTTATCTTGGTTTTAAGGTAGACGATAATGGTCTGTGTGATTTTTTCCAGCAAAGAATGAGCAAGACCAGGCTCCTGATAAAGCATTTTCTTAGCCCTGGAAAAAGTCTTACTTCCTCCGCCTTCCACCATATAGGCCAGCAAAGTCCAGGGGGCGCCCGAAAAGCCGATAAGCGGAACCCTTCCCTCTAGTTGCCTGAGGGTAACTTCAACCGCGTCGTAGACATAGGTCAACTTTGCCGCTGCCTCTTCCCCACTCCGCAATCCTACGATATCCGAAGCCGATCGGATGGTTTTAGGAAAACGAGGCCCTTTTTTTTCCACCATCTCATAATCCAGGCCCATGGCTTCCGGGATGACAAGAATATCAGAAAAAATAATGGCTGCGTCGACCCCTAGTTCATCTACGGGCTGAATGGTCACTTCCGCCGCCAGTTCGGGATGGCTGACCAGTTCCTTAAAAGAGCCTAAGGAAGAACGGATAGCACGGTACTGAGGCAGTATTCTTCCAGCCTGCCTCATTAGCCAGACCGGAGGCCGTTCCACCTCCTTTCCTCTTATGGTGCGTAGTAGTAAATCGTTCTGAATTTTCATTTCGCAATGATAGAAAGAATTTGGCAGCCGGAGAAGTAAGTCGTTGGCAAAAAAATGCCCGTTATGTTTGGTCTTTTCTGTTTGATTATTTTTACAATAAAAGAAATTTTTAACTGAGTAAAATAATCTATTGTTATATTTTGATTTTTATTTTCTTATCCGGTCGACAAGCTTTTAAATCTTAAATTATTTTACATATTTTGGCGCGTGTTCAGATAAAATCACACCCATTGATGAAAAGAAAGAAGCTACCACTACACTGGCGGATAATCATAGGTTTAATCCTAGGTATTGTCTATTCCTTTATGTCTGTTTATTTTGGCTGGAACAAATTCACGCTTGACTGGATTGATCCGTTCGGGGAGATATTCATTCGCTTGTTAAAATTCATTGCGGTTCCGCTGGTATTATTTTCCATTATTGGAGGTGTTTCTGCCCTACCCGACCCTTCCAAGCTAGGTCGTATGGGAGCGAAGACTTTATTTGCCTATATCGTTACGACCGTAGCGGCGGTAACGGTAGGCTTGCTGATCGTTAACACTTTTCAGCCCGGCAAGTATGTTTCTGAAGATCAGCGGATCAAGAACAGGCTCAAATATGAGCTATGGGTTCGTGATACGCGGGGTGTTGATTTTCTGGACGATCGAAATTTCCTATCTGATCCTGAGTATGCTGATCTGGTCAGCGAAGCTAATGCTGCGTTGGCGCAGGAGCAGCAGAATACAGACGTAGAACGCAGGATGGATGCTGCCGAAAACTTGAAAGAAGCGGGGCCGCTGCAGTTTGTGGTCGATTTTGTACCCGACAACATTTTTGCAGCATTATCAGATGGCGGGCGAATGCTGCAGGTCATCTTTTTCGGGATCTTTTTCGGGATCGTGCTGTTATTATTGCCCAATGAAACGACCCGCCCTGTTACGGACTTCATTAATGGGGTGAACGAGGTATTTCTCAAGATGGTTGAAATCGTAATGGAAGCCGCGCCCTTTTTTGTTTTCGCGCTGATGGCGGGAGTTATTGCACAAATGACCGACACCCTTGAAGGTGTTATTCAGATATTTAAAGGACTGGCCAGCTATTCGATCGTCTTGGTGATCGGGTTAGCATTTATGATTTTTATTTTTTATCCGACCCTGATCATTACCTTCGTTCGCAGGCTTTCTTATTCTGAATTTTTCCGCCGCATCAGTCCGGCTCAATTTCTTGCCTTTTCCACCAGCTCGAGTGCGGCCACGCTTCCTGTAACCATGGAATGTGTACGAGACAACCTTGGAGTATCCAAGAACATCACCAACTTCGTTCTGCCTATTGGAGCGACGGTCAACATGGACGGCACAAGCTTGTACCAGGCCGTAGCAGTGGTTTTCTTAGCCCAGATACATATGGTGGACCTTACATTAGCGCAGCAGCTTACTATTGTACTTACGGCTACGCTGGCATCTATTGGCTCAGCTGCAGTACCCAGTGCAGGCCTGGTTATGATGATCGTCGTATTGCAATCGGTGGGGCTGAATCCTGCCTGGATCGCCATTGTTTTCCCTGTTGACCGGATACTGGATATGATCCGAACTGTTGTGAATGTCACCGGGGACGCCACCGTTTCTACCTTAATTGCTCAATCAGAGGGCGAGCTGGACACCAGCATAGGTGATCTTAAGCCAACTGCATAGGCAGGCTCTCTTAATAAATGCCATGAACAATGAATCATTCACCGATTTCCGGCATACTCGGCATAGGTTCGCGAGTAAAACACCCTGCTTATGGAAAGGGCGTAGTCATCAAAGTATATAAGGCCGCTTATGAAGTTTGCTTTATTCTACATGGAATAAAGGAATTCGGGATCGATTACGACCAATGGGAAGTCATTGAAAAGATCCCACAAGAAACTGAAGCTTCCTTCTCCGATTTTGAAAAATCACTGATAAAGGTCCTCCGCCAGTTTTCAGACATTTCCGAAGAGGTTCCTCTGGCCGATAAATGGCAGGATGGAAAACTCATCCTCAAACCTGCCGATGAGGATTTGAAACCCAAGGAAATCCCAATCGACGCCTTTTTCCACAAGATCGTCATGGTTCGTGACCGGCTCAGGGTAATGGAACAGCGCATTAACAGCAGCCAAGTCCTCAGTGATGAAGAAAAAGTCAATCTGCAACAATACATTACCCGCGTTTACGGCAGTCTTACGACCTTCAATATATTATTCAAATATAAAGAAGATCACTTCAGAGGAGAATCCAAATAGATCGCTAAACCATCATGACGGCAAAGCAGTTTCATTTATTTAGATAATTTTGCGATCTTTAAAGGTAGGCTTCAGGATATCTTCCGGTATATTGGAAAGCCTAAAAAAAACGGGATTAATGGATAAAAAAAAGTCACTGCGTACACTATTTGTCAAAAAAATAAAAAAAACACTCTACCTGGTCATTTCTTCTGTTATCCTGAACAGTTGCATTGTAGTACCCGATCAGTATTCCGGCCTTCCTCCCGGCCCCTGGAGGGCGGTGTTGAAACTGGATCCGAAGCCAGTTGTTCCGAACCCCGAGGGCAGGCCTCTTCCCAATAAGTTGAACATTCAATTTGACGAAGTCACTGAAGGAGAACTCCCTTTTAATTTTGAAGTGATATACGACAGTCCCGAAGACTTTCATATTGAGATCATCAATGGGGAAGAGCGTATCCGCGTGGACGAGATCACCATGGGCAGGACACCAAGCAGAGCCAGGGATACCATCCGGATCGACCTGCCGGTCTACGACTCTTACATTTCCGCTTTCTACGAAGAAAACGTCATTGAAGGCCAGTGGATTGATCCTACCCGCGGTAATTATTCCATTCCTTTTGTAGCCAGGCATGGGCGTGATCACCGTTTTACCACACTGAGGAAAGAACCGCTAATGGACATATCCGGAAAATGGGAGGTCATTTTCGGTACTGAAACAGAGGTGCCCTATAAAGCCATTGGTGAATTCCAGCAAGAAGGCAATTATCTCACAGGGACCTTTCTTACCGAAACAGGCGACTACCGCTTCCTGGAAGGTACGGTCCAGGCAGATAAAGCCTATTTATCTACTTTTGACGGTTCGCATGCTTATTTATTCGAAGCCAAGATCTTACCCGACAGCAGCCTCATCGGGACTTATCGCTCAGGCAACCACTACATTACCAGTTGGGAAGCCCGGAAAAACCCTCAAGCGGCCCTTTCGAATCCAGACTCGCTGACGTATATTAAAGAGGGTTTTGAAGGCATCAGCTTTCAGTTTCCTAATACAGAAGGCCAATTAATTACGCTGGAAGACGAGCCTTTTAAGGGTAAGGTGAAGATTTTACAGATCATGGGCACCTGGTGTCCAAACTGTAAGGACTTGACTGCCTTTTTAAAAGCATATCTGAACGAGCAGGACAACCGTCAGGTTGAGATTATCGCATTGGCTTTCGAAAAGTACCGTTCGGAAGGAAAAGCCCTGGAAACGATAAAAAACCACAAAAAGGAGTTAGATATCCCTTATCCTATTCTTCTTGCAGGGTATTATGATAAGCAGGAAGCAGCAGAGGCTTTACCTATGCTCAATCACATCATGACCTTTCCGACATTGATCGTATTGGACAAAGACAACAAGGTCAGATGGATTCATACCGGTTTTTCAGGACCGGCTACAAGTAAGTATACAGCATTCAAAAACAAATTTGATGACACTATAAATAAACTTATCCAAGGTTAAACCCGTATAGTCTATAAAATGACCTTACGCAGTTTAGGTTAGAAAAAATCCTGAGAACTACTTTAAATCTGAGGCCGTCCAAAAAGTCATTTTTTTGCCTGGCAATCAGGCGTGTGCAGTCTTGATCATTTATTTTTGTTTCCGAAAGTTCGGCGCCAAAAAGCAATGTTATAAGCTGCATGCACCTGCGAAATGCCTTTTTCGACCACCTCACCAAATGATCAACATGTTATGAACCACAAAAACATTGCACTAGCTTACTGCATCGACAATATCCACCTGGCAGAAGAAATTGCCCAAGCTCTCAACCAGGCCGCTTATCGATTTGAGCACTACTACGGCAAAAAAACAACCTCAGCCCCCTCCCTCAACGAACAATTGCGCACTCATGAGGGCCCCATCCTGTTGCTGATCACCGACAACTTTCTCAAATCCGCCCAGTGTATGAACCAAAGCCTGGATCTGCTACAGGAAAAAGGAGAACAGGTGCTCCCCGTTATCGCCCCGGGAAACCGCCGGGATGAAAAAACAGGCGACCTGATCCACACCCCTACCAATTTCGAAAGAGTTAGCGATATCATTCAATACATCAATTATTGGCAGGATCAGTACCTGGATCTGCGCAGGCAAAAAAGACAGCTAAAAGCAGAACTGAACGAAGAAGAACTCAGCCGTCACCTGAAGGTAATGAGAGAAATTTCCAGCGAAGCAGGCGAATTCCTGCGGCTACTCAGAAATATGGATTATGTCATTTTTGAAGACCTCCAGGACAACCACTATAAAACCTTTTTTGAAGTCATGGACGACCTGGACAGCTGGGACCAATTCCGGAGAACCGCCGTCCTGACGCCTTCTCCACTCCATGAAAAAGATGCCGTAATTGAAGAACACCCCGTAGATGCAGATAGCCCGCAAGAGGAAGAAGAGGTCGACCTTGACCTCAGCGATATTCCCGGCATTGACCTGGTCGAAGGAAAAGAGACCATAAGCAGGATCATCGAACAAAAGAAAAAGGAAAATAAAGTCGAAGACAGTCACCTCCATTCGGACGAACAAGAAGAAAGCCCCTCGCAAGAGCCGGTAAGCGAAGAACAGGATATGCAGCATCCGGCGCCTTCAATGGAAGAACACATACTGAGTGATAGCCGGATTGTTTCGGAAATGGAAGAAGAAAATGAAGCTGAAGAGGACGATGAGGACGATCATCTGGACTTGCTTCCCATTAGTGAAAAAGATGATCTCGAGGAAAAACTGTTTAATTCGGAAGAGGAGGAAGACGAAGACGAAGACGAGGATGAGGATGAAGATGAGGATGAAGACGAGGAGGAAGATGAATACCTGGTGGACCTTGAAGTAAGACAGATACTTACCAGAGCCATGCAGTTAATCGACCAGGGGCAATTCAATCAGAGCCTGGAGCTGCTCAGGGACGGTATTGGGCGATATCCAGCCAGTAATAACCTCCGCTACCGGTATGCGCTACTGGTTGCCCAGGACGGCACTGATCTTCAAGAAGCTATTCATCAGTTGCAGATAATCCTGAAAAATGAGCCTGACAATGAGGACGCTCATTTCCTGCTCGGGGAGTTATCAGAAATGAAAGGTGATTTTACTGCTGCCCGTCGTCACTACGAAGAAGTTGCAGAAAACAATCCAGAATATCTGGATGTGTATTACCGGCTGGGAATTGTACTTTCGAAAAATTTCGAAGAGGAGTACGTTATGGCGGCTAAATGTTTTAAAAAAGCTGCTAAAAAGAACCCTGCCAATGTTGACGCTCTTTACCAGTATGCCCTTTTGTTAAATGAAAAGCTGGGTAAGCCGAAAAAAGCGATCAAATATTTAAAGCGCACACTCAAGGAACAAGGCAATCACCCCTTTGCTAATTATGATCTTGCATTAGTTTATCACAAGCTGGATCAGCGGGAAGAAGCCTGGGAAGCCTATCAGGAAGCGATAAAGATCAATGCAGAGCTTCAAACTCCCGAAAACGACCTGGTTTTTGCGCTTCCGGAAGAAGAACAGGAAATAAAAGAGCCGGAAACTACAACCAGGTCCGTTTCAACAGTGGCCCCGCCTCTGGCCACCACCTACCATGAAGAGGAGGTAGCCAACATCGAACACGACACCATTGAAGCGCTGAAAGCCAATATCAGAAGGTTGGAGGAAGTGCTCAACGCTAAAACAGCGGAAAGGCATCAGGCTAAAGAAAAACAACCGAAGATGGTTAAGACCGTCTTTATTTCAGGAGCCACCTCGGGAATAGGAAAAGCCACTGCAGAAGTTTTTGCCGAAAATGGGCACAGGTTGATCCTTAACGGGAGAAGGGTTGCCAGGTTGGAAGCCTTAAAAAATCAATTTGAGCAAGATTACGGCTCGGATGTACACCTTCTACCTTTTGACATCCGTGATCAGGCAGCAGTAGACCGGGCTATCAATAACCTTCCCGAAGCATGGCGCAATATCGACATTTTGCTTAATAATGCCGGAAAGGCAAAGGGACTCGCCCCCATTCACAAGGGACAGCTGGAACATTGGGAGGAAATGATCGATACCAATATCAAAGGATTGCTCTATCTGACCAGAGCTGTCGCCCCCATTATGGCAGAACGTGAGGAAGGTCACATCATCAATATAGGTTCTACGGCCGGCAAGGAAGTCTATCCTAACGGTAATGTTTATTGCGCCACTAAATTTGCGGTAGATGCGCTCACCAAGGCCATGCGCATTGATCTGCACAAGTACAATATTCGTGTCAGTCAGATCAGTCCAGGCCATGTGGAGGAAACGGAATTTGCCCTGGTGCGTTTCGACGGGGACGCAGAAAAAGCAAAGATCTACGAAGATTTTCAGCCCTTAACCTCAAGAGATGTCGCTGAAACCATTTATTTTGTAGCCACCAGGCCGGCGCACGTTAACGTTCAGGACGTCCTGATGATGGGCGCACAGCAGGCCAGCTCTACAATCATTGACAGAAGCGGAAGGTAAACAGCCACACATGAATGAATTAGAAAAGTTCAGAGATATTCATACCTTCATTTTTGACGTTGATGGGGTGCTGACAAATAGCGAGGTGTTGGTGTTGGAAGAAGGTCATTTGCTTCGCAAAATGAGCATACGCGACGGTTACGCCCTCAAGAAAGCAGTTCAGGAGTCGTTTCAGGTCTGTGTAATTACCGGCGGCAAATCGGAGGGGGTTAAAAAACGACTTCAGAATCTGGGTATTCAGCATATTTATCTTGGGCAACAAGATAAAATGGAGGCATATGAAGAGTTTGTCTACACCTATGATCTCGATGCTTCGGGTATTTTGTATATGGGAGATGATTTGCCGGATCTGGAAGTGATGGAAAAGGTGGGTCTTCCCTGTTGCCCGAAAAATGCAGCGCCGGAGATCCTTCAAATAGCCAGGTATATTTCTCCTTTTGACGGAGGGGAAGGGTGTGCCCGGGATGTCATCGAAAAAGTGCTGAAGTTGAAGAAAAAATGGCTTTAGGCCGCATACAAATCCATAATCGCATGCCCTTTTTTAAACTGATTAGACTACCTAATCTGGGTATAGTGGCGTTAACCCAATACTTACTGTATTATCTTGTAATCAGGAGGGCACTCCTTGTCAGCCATATTGAACCTCAGTTAAATGACCTGCAGTTGGGGTTGCTGGCCTTGATCACGGTACTCATCACCGGCAGCGGTTATATTTTCAATGACATTATCGACTTGAAGGCGGACAAGCTCAACAGGCCGGATAAGGTGTTGTTAGAAGAAGTGATCCCGCTTCAGATCGCTTACTGGGCTGCAGGAGTGATGCTGTTAACGGGCTTCTTATTGTCTTTTTATCTGGCCATGATCCTTCAGCGGATACCCTGTTTGTTTATTTATCCGCTTGCTGTTATCGGTTTATTGGGTTATAATATCCGATGGAAGGGAGTTCCGCTGATCGGCAACCTGGTAGTAGCTTTGTACTGTGCAGGTGTAGCAGGTATTTTATGGATAGCAGAACGACCGTCACTGCAGATGCTGAAGATCGAGCAGGCTGAAGTTTTCTATCTGACGCGCAGCATGGTCTTTTGGTATATGTTATTTGCCTTTTTTTCCAATCTTATTCGGGAAATAGTCAAGGACATGGAAGATCAGGCAGGAGACCGGGAAGCCGGATTGCGTACGATCCCCATTGCCTGGGGAGAAAAAACAGCCAAAATGATGGCTTCCGTTTTTTCCTTGATCTTACTGGCCATTATCGGCTATTATGGCTGGCAATTCGGACAGGTTTTTGAGCGAAATGTGCTTGCCTACCTGCTGATGGGCATCTTGCTTCCGATTAGTGCAGTCATTATCCGGCAAATTAGGGCCAGAAATCCGGCGGGATTTCATCAAAGCAGCCAACTGTGGAAGGGAATTATGGTGCTGGGCTTGTTGTTATTGCTTTTTTTTTAAACTAATTTCACTAATATATTATGGTGCTACCATTGCCGAAGCCCCTCATACTAGCTTCCAAATCACCCAGAAGACAACAATTGCTTAGGGACGCGGGCATTCCTTTTGTGGTAAAAACGCGATCCATAGATGAGACTTTTCCCGATGACATGCCAAAGGAAAAGGTCGCCGCCTACCTGGCGGAACGAAAAGCCAAAGCAGCCCGTCACTTTTTGGAGGATCAACACGATATTCTGCTTACGGCCGATAGTACTGTAGTCATTGGAGATCATATCCTTAACAAACCTGCCGATGAGAAAGAGGCCGCTGAGATGCTCCGGCTGATCAGTGGCCAAATGCACACCGTTTACACAGGTGTATGCCTGATGAGTTGGAATGAGACCAAAGCATTCACCGGTATTTCAGATGTTTATTTTGATCCTTTTACGGAAGAGGAGATCCGTTTCTATATAGAAAACTTCCAGCCTTTTGACAAAGCAGGCTCCTATGCGATACAGGAATGGATCGGCCTTTGCAAATCTTACCGTATCGAAGGCACCTTTGCCAACATCATGGGCCTGCCGGTCCATCAAGTCTATAGAGAACTTAAGGGTATGCTATCGAGATACTAAGAATTACGTCCTTATTTTGTTATCAGCAAAGGAATGTGCATATCCAGCTTGAGCAACCGTGTAGCTACGCTACCCATTACTATGGAAGCCAGCCCGCTCTTGCCGTGTGAGGCTATTATTATCAGATCTTTTTTGCGCTTGAGCGCATAATCGTAAATGGATTGTGCTACATTTTTACCTTCGGCATAAGTCATCGCACAGGTTAATTCTTCACTGCCCTCCAGTTTCAGGCTGTTTTTAAACTCCTTCCATTCCTCCTTTGCGGACATTTCCATTTTTTCCTGAAGATTGCCCACTGGAATATAGGGAAAAAAGTGGGTGGGAATGTTATAAACATATTGACAACTCAGCCTGGCTTTAGCATTCTCCCTCAAGTACAAACCAAATGCTATAGCCTTTTTAGAAGCGCTGGAAAAGTCCGTCGGCGCCAGTATGTTCTTTATCTGGTAGTAGGATGTTTCGGGCGCCATCAATAAATTGGATGTTAAGTCGGGCACCGAAAGTAATTTTTCGACCACATAGCCAGAACCAGGATAGGAGATCTTTTTTCCCGCAACAATAAAATCTACTTCATTCTCCTTTGCGACAGAGGCCAGTACTGAATAAGTAGCATTTGCCTCTTTTACGATAATTTCAACGGCGGCATCTATTTCGTTTTCCTCAGAAGCCTCTTTTATTTTTTCATAAATGATGTCTTCTATCACAGCCGGCAAAGGCTTTTTCAGATTACTGATTAACTCTTTTGCCTCTTCAGGATAATTGAATTTAATATTGTGGACAAAATATAGCTTGTAAGCGGAGTCAAATACCTTGCTCAGGTAAAAGGCGTATTGAATCAAAATATCATCCATTCTGGTCAAATCCAGACAGACCATGATCTTTTTTATCGGCTCCATATTAATTTACTTTATCCTTTTCTTCCTGCTTAGCCAGATATCTGGCCAAAATTTCCTCGTAGGACGCTCGCTCCCGCTTTTTGGCTCTCTTCTGCATTTCTTCGTATTCCTCATGAAGGCCAAGATATAAACTGTAACACATGACGACCAGGACAACGGCGAAGGGAAGGCCCGTCGTCAAAGCAGCTGTTTGCAGCGCCTGC
This sequence comes from uncultured Saprospiraceae bacterium, assembly GCA_964548175.1. Taxonomy (GTDB): domain Bacteria; phylum Bacteroidota; class Bacteroidia; order Chitinophagales; family Saprospiraceae; genus JANQPA01. The sequence continues at coordinate 48,338 of CAZJQS010000002.1, read as the reverse complement.
AACCCCCCTCCCAATAACAAAGTAGCTGCCACGGCGCCTTCGGACAACGCCCAGAAGATTCGCTGACCAACCGGCGCATCTAATTTTCCACCGGAGGTAATGCTGTCGATCACCAGCGAACCGGAATCAGAGGAAGTCACAAAGAAACTGGTCACCAGAACAATGCCGATCAGGGAAGTAACAAAGGACAAGGGAAATTCTTCCAGCATCACAAACAAAGCGGTGGCAATATTTTCATCAACCGCCTCGGCAATATTACCTATGCCGTTCAACTCCAGGTAAAGGGCGGATCCTCCGAACACAGTGAACCAAAGAAAAGTCAGCAAGGTAGGCACCAGTAATACTCCAAGTATGAATTCGCGCAGTGTTCTGCCTTTAGATACCCGGGCAATAAAGATGCCGACGAAGGGAGACCAGGAGATCCACCATGCCCAGTAGGTGATCGTCCAGCTGTTTTGCCAGTTAGTCTGGGTGTAGGTTTCTGTCCAGGTACCGACTTCGAAGAAGGTCTGAAGATAGCCGCCCGTATTTTGTATGAATCCATCCAGCAGGACGATAGTAGGGCCTAAAATTAATAATGCGACCAGGAATATGAGCCCTAATCGCATATTCAATTCACTAAGCATACGCACTCCGTTGTGCAGGCCAGACACGACAGAAGCAGTAGCAGCCAGCGTAATGGCGCCGATCAGGCCTACCTGTGTCCAGACATTATCCGGGAAGCCGAACAAATGATTGAGGCCGGCTGACACTTGTTGTACGCCGAAACCAAGCGAGGTGGCCAGGCCGAAAAGAGTAGCCACTACCGCCACAATATCGATGATGTCGCCGAAGCGGCCGTGGATCCGATCTCCTAGTAAAGGATAAAAAACAGACCGGATCGTCAGCGGCAGCTTTTTGTTAAAGGTAAAAAAGGCAAGTGCGAGGCCTACCAGGGCGTAAATTGCCCAGGCGTGAAGCCCCCAGTGAAGCAATGTGTATTTCATGGCATTCCGCGCCTTTTCAGCATCCGTGCTGGTAACTCTGGGCGGTTGAATGTAATTGAAAATGGGTTCGGCTACGCTGAAAAACAATAGACCAATGCCCATACCTGCTGAAAAAAGCATGGCAAACCAGGCAAAAGTACTGAATTCAGGCCTGGCATCCTTGCCCCCCAGACGAATGTCCTTGAAGCGGCTAAATGCCAGATATACAGCAAAAGCCACAAAGATATTAACGACAATGACAAAAAACCAGCCTGCGTAATCGGACATCCCGGTCTTAACATTACTAAACACTTCCTCCATCGGTTTGCCGATCATTAACGTCAGCACAATAAAAAGCAAAATGATGATAGCCGACGGATAAAAGACAGGGGCATATATGTCAAAAAGCTTTTTTCTTTTTTGGCTCATGTATTACGTTTTTGAAACTGAAGGATGCCCCAGTTGAGATGCCCTTTCTTTGCCGATTCCATCCAGTGCCGAAGCCCTTCGATCATTTTATCGATATACTCCTGACCTGATTTTTCAACCATTTCGTCGTAACGCTCCTGCGTAGCTTTAAGGATCTTGGTGTAATGTTGCAAAAGTTGCTTCGGCATTTCCTTTATGATTACTTGTTCCAGATCAGCTTTACGAGCTATTCTGCGGTAATGACTCACAGAACTTAAATTCTCCAGGTGAAGCCGGTCCAGTGCATTCTGAAGCACCCCTTCGGGGCAATCGTCGCTTTGCATGGGATCGGTAAAAACAAAACGCCCCTCTGGCTTGAGCACCCGGGATACTTCCCGGAATACTTTCTCTCTTCTCTCGCTATGCAATAAAGCATCTTGCGACCATACAATATCAAAGATTTCCCGCTGGAAAGGAATTTGTTCAAAACTTCCGGTGGTCACCGTTATATATTCCTCTAATTCCGCCTTTTTATTTAAGGCTTTGTTCCTTTCATTCTCTCGCTCACTAACATTCAAGCAATCCACTTTACACTGAAACTGCCTGGCCAGATAACGCGCTGCACCGCCATAGCCGGCTCCCAAATCCAGAATAGCAGTGTTTTTACCGATCTTGGGCAACAACCGGATCATGGACTTAATGGTTTGTTCACTTGCTACTTCTATACTGTCCGTCTTTTTTTTGTAAATGCCGACATGTATATGCTCGCCTCCCCAAATATTAGCATAGAATTCATCTGCTTCAATGCTGTTGTAATAGTCTTTGGTAATTCCCGTCAGGTCTTTTGTTTTCATCGCAGGATATGTGATTTTGGAAAAATTAAGTTTATATGGACCATTCCCATGCTAGTCCATATAAACTTAAAAAAAAAGTTGATTTTTCCAAGTTAAGCAGCTATTGCTGCAACAGCCACATCCTTCCATTCACATCATCAGTCCCACCAATGGCCTCGATAGCCTCCTGATAATTAGCCAAATTTAAACTCTGCTCCTGGCCGGGATATTGGAACCTCAAGGGCAATTGGTCATTGTTGCGATTATTGCAGGTAGCTTCCATGAAAGGAATGCCATCGAAACTCATACCGCTTTCATGGTACCAGCGACGCACTTCAAAATATGGCTGAAGCCCATGGAAAAACAAGGCCAGCCATTTCTGTTCCCATATGTCTTTGACCTCATCATAAGCTACTCCGGAATTATCGTAGAAATCGTCAAAGCTTTCCCAACCGAAAGGCTCCAGATCCACCAAATGATAAGTCATAGAGGAAGCAATGCCATCGCGGTAGTGCGTTTCAATATCGTTTTCGATCCAGTCTTTGGCTGCAGCTTCGGCCAGCAGAAATTCTACTTCTGCATTAGTGATAATAATACCTTCCGCCATTGGGAGGCCTAAGCCTGCAGCATTCTTGAGGTTGGGATAATTATAGTACTGAACGCCTAACCTGGAAGCACCGTCCTTTACACATTCCGCTCCAGGCCCGTTATTGGCGCCCAGGAAGCTGGTGGGGTCAGTATAGTCTTCGTTGTTTGGACGGGCGTATCTCATCAGGCGGGGATCGTTGGTGGCCTGCATGACATCCAGGGACGTCTGACTGATCGCCACTGCGTCGAAGTCGCCCGTTTTATCATCCACCAGTGGAAAAATATTAGGAAAACTTCCTGTATAAGTCAGGGTAACATTATCATCTATTTCACTTAGAATAGGCTCATTAGCTATGATAGCAGCAAAACGAGTGCCTGCATCACTTAACTGCTGATTAGCCAGCATTAATAAACGTAGACGAAGAGAATTACAGAACTTTCTCCACATTTCCGCATCTCCTTCCAGTAAAATGTCTCCGGTAATAGATCCACTTCCGTTGGCCAGCAAGAGATTAGCACGATCTAATTCTGACAAGATATCAGCGTAAATGTCCGGCTGATCGTCGTAGACAGGAGTAAAATTGTTGTTTGCGCCGTCGACTGCATCAAAATAAGGAATGTTGCCATAAGCATTAGTCAATAAAGAAAACATCCAGGAACGCAGTACGATCGCGGTGCCTTCCATCAATTCGTTTTCCTGTTCAATGGCCAGTAGTTCAAAAGAGTTGACGTCAGTAAGGCTGCGATAAATGCCTTCCCATATCGTCGGAAAAGCATCCCAGTCATAGGCATCTACTTCGGTTCTCAATGTCTTTGCCGATAACTGGGCCGAAGTATTGCCCACCAAAAAGGAAGCATTGACCATAGTCTCCATACTGCTTCTCACTGCAGAAGGTAATAATACATCGGGAGATACCTCAGTAGGTTCATTCGGGTTTTCATTAAAATCTTCAAACTGTTCACAGGAAGCCAGCGAAAAAAAGATGGCCAGCAGAGATAATGATGCTATTTTTTTATTTAAAATCATATCTAATTTTTTTTCGTCAATTTGAAATCAGCATAAAATGCTTTATTTGAAAGTGTTATGCCGCAGTTGCAGCATAACACTTTCGAATAAGGTATTTTACAATCCAATATTTAAAGAGATCCCCATACTCCTTGTAGAAGGGATTTGAGTACTTTCAAATCCATTCACGAAAACCCCATTCCTCACGGAGAATGTTTCCGGGTCAATGGTAGGTACATCTGTAAACAACAGCAGATTACGTCCTACAAGGGACACCCGCAGCGAGTTAAGTCCTATCTTATCAAGTAGACTTTGCGGGAAACTATAGCTTAAGCTCAATTCTCTCAACTTAAAGTAAGTCGCATCATAAGTAGCGGCTTCAATATTATCACGGCGGAACCCGTTTCCGTAATAAATGTAAAAGTAACCGACGTACCCAATGCCTCCCGGCTGTACAGCCACATTGTTTGGAGAGGTTTCGGTGTCAAAGTCAATTTCGCCGTCTTCATCCATATCTTCCCACATCAGGCCGGGGCCGACAACGCCTCCGCCTGCATCCGCAAGTGTATACACGGGCTGGTTTTCACTGTCATAGGAAACGCTGTAATGCTGTCTGCCGTCAAGCGCAGAAATAAGCAGATTGGGATCGTCGTTGTGTGTAATGGTGCCTCCGGTGGAATACAAGGCGTGAGAACGGTTGTATATCTTGCCGCCTATCTGCCCATCAAACAGGAATCCGAATGACAAATTCCCAAAGGTGAAAGTGTTGTAAAAGCCCAGGCGAACATCCGGCTGGAAAGAACCGGCGGATACATCTTCTTCAGTAATCATAGGAAGGCCATTCTGGTGAACAATCTCTCCGGTTTCAGGATGCCGGACAAAACCTCTGCCGACCAATTGCCCGAGCAGCTCGCCTTCGATCGCCGTGTAGTCCAGGCCTGTAGTCTGAAAGTCATTCGGGAAAATGTTAGAAACTATCGCATAACGATCACCGGAAATGATGTCAGGCAAGCTTTCTACAATGGCTCTGTTGTGCCCCACATTCAGGTTGACGTCCCAGCTGAACTTATCTTTAAGGATGGGTGTACCGCTAAGCATCAGCTCTATTCCTTTATTGCGGATCTCACCGCCGTTGGTCAGCTTAAAATCAAAGCCGCTGGTGCCTGCCACCGGCAATTCAATAACCTGGTCAAAACTCAACATATTGTAATAAGTCGCATCGAAACGGATCCTTTCGTTAAACAAACGCAGGTCTACGCCAAATTCGTAGGCACGGGTGCGCTCATTGGTCAGATTTTCATCGGACACCACCCGGTTAGTGGTAAACACAGAATTATTCCCGAAAGCAGCCTGAGGAGTAAAGGTGGTTCCAAAAGCGTAAGGAGGCGCACCATTACCTACTTCTGCATAATTAGCCTTTATCTTCAAAAAAGACAGGGCCGAAGTGGTGGGTACCTGAAGCATCTCCGATACAATGGCGCTCAGAGAAACAGAAGGATAAGCAAAAGAATAATTGGAGTTGTCGATACCTGCTTCCGGATTGACCAGGGTACTGTTCCAGTCATTCCTTAAAGAAAAGTCAAGGTAGATCATATCTCTCAGTGAAAAAGTCGCCAAACCAAACAACGAGTTGATGCCTGTTTGTGTCTTCTGAGATTCTACCAAAACACCGGACCTGGCATTAGTCAGGGTATAAATACTTTCGGAAGTTCCGAAAAACTTAAGCTCAGGGTTATTGGCGATTAGGATGTTCGCCTCCTGTTTCATGATGTTACCTCCTACCTTTACGTCAAACTGGATAGGCGATCCGCTGGTGCGATCACTACTGTAGGAAAGCAGCGCTTCAGCGTTAGTTTCATAAAAAGAGATCTCATCTTCACGGTAGCTTCCCAACTCCACCCCTTTTGTGGAAGGCGCTCTGCGGTATTGACGCTGTTCTTCCAACACATCAGCCCCGTATCTCAGTCGGACTGAAAAGCGGGGAGCAAATTCATATTCCAGACGGAAATTGCTGATCAGGCGGTTATTCTGAAAAGCATTGGTATTTTCATTGGCTACAAACCAAGGGTTATTGACCCAAAGGTTCTCTACATAACGTTGTTGCACCCCTTCTGTTTCCCAGTAATCCCTGAGGTCTTCAATCTCCACCTGCCGGGGATACCACAACCATCCATACTGTACGGAAGAGGATTCATCGTATCCGGAGTTAGGGATATTGTCAGAAGCAGCATTAACGTACATTGCATTCACCCTTACCTTGAGTTTGTCGTCAAAAAATCTTCTTCCGATGCTGGTCTGGAAGGTATTTCTTTTCAAATTGGTATTAGGAATGATGCCGGTGTTGTCCATACGGGTATAAGAGAAGCGGAAGTCCCCTTCTTCGCTACCGTTGTTAATGGCAAAATTATTGAAGCTATTAATGCCTGTGCGGTAAAAGTTGCGAATATTATCCGGTGCAGGCGTGAACGGAACCGGCTGACCATTAGAGTTAAACTGAATGATGTCCTGACCGTTCATTCTTGGGCCCCAGTTTTCACCGTATGCTTCATAGTACTCTCTGTCACCAATATAGTTGGAACCGTTAAAATAGCTGTACTTTCCGCCGCCGCCAAAGCCGTATTCATTCTGGTAATCGGGCAGTTTCAGCAACCCCTGGAACATGGTCGTGGAGTTAATATTTACGCCCCAGCCTTGAGTATTCCGGCCGGTTTTGGTTTCTACCAAAATCACGCCGTCTGCTGCACGGGCGCCGTAGAGAGCAGAGGCAGCAGGACCTTTGAGTATATTGATCGACTCAATATCATCAGGATTGAGCAGCTGTGCGGCGTTGCCGAAGTCGATGGTCGTAGACCCGTTTAGGCCGTCATCCAGTGCATACAGGTCATTGGTGATGGGCATACCGTTTACGACGAAAAGTGGCTGGTTGTTTCCCAGCAATGAGGCCGTACCTCTAATAGTGATGTTGGCAGAGGCCGTTGGCCCTGAAGAGTTGCCAGTGACATAAACGCCTGAAGCTTTTCCCGACAGAGCATTAATCACATTATTTGGCTTAACAGCGGATATCTGCTGGGCGCCGAGCTTCTGTACCGAGTAGCCCAAAGCTTTTTCTTCCCGCTCCACCCCAAGCGCGGTAACTACAACTTCAGAAAGGTCGACAGCTTCGCTGAGGATTATATTGAGTGTATTTTTATTTCTTATAGAAATTTCTTTGCTCCCATATCCAACATAAGAAATAACAAGTGTATTCTGACCTTTTTCTACCTCTACTTTAAAGTTTCCATCAAAATCAGTTACTGTACCAGTAGCCGTTCCTTTTATTACAATGTTAGCGCCGATAAGCGGCTCGCCAGCCTCATCACTGACCGTTCCGCTGATTTCACGCGTTTGTGCCGACAAAACTGCCGTAAAACCGAGCAATAACCCGGTCAATAGCAAGATTTTGCCGAACTTCAACCTCGTTAACTTCATGAATGTAGCAATTATCATATTGTTAAATTTTTGGTTTTTAGTTCGGCGGCAAAGGTAAGACAGATTTAGTTTGTATAAAAACTATTATATCTAAATAATGAAAGGTATTGCTCGTTTATAGATAAAAAACCAAAAAAAACATTGATATGACAAAATGCTATCATTACTTATTAATAGACCTTAGGAATTGTGTAAAAAATAAGGGCCAAACCGAAGATTGAATTTGGCCCTTGTAATAAAATGTATGAAACTTACAGTAATTATAAAGGAAAGCAATCAGGTAAGCGCCAGGACAAAATCAACTTAAAACTGTCCAGACAATTACCTGGCTATTTAACTACGATCTTTTTACTCCAGCGGGCCTCCCTGTGATTAAGGCGCAAAAAGTAGATTCCGGGCTTAAGAGCTGACGCATCCAATTCTATTTGGTATTCTCCACTGTTTATCTGTGAGTAGATCAAACGTCTGCCGGATAGATCAAAAAGCTCTAACTGTACGGTTGGCTTATACGCTATTCCGGAAAATGAAACGGTTATCCTGTCATTAGCAGGGTTTGGATAAACCGTCACCTGGCGATCTTCAAAGAGATCACTTACACTAGTAGCTAGCGGATTGACCATCTCCACCAGATCCAGCCAAACGGTATCTCTTCCGTCACTCCCAAAAAAACCATAATTAATGTAGAGCTTTAAGCCCTGGATAGCCGTCGAATCTGCTACTGCGCCTGCATTTGGAAAACTGGATTCCCAATCGCCTGAAAAATTATAGCGATAGGTATGATGATTACCGTCATCTACAATGGGCTCTAACCTGAAAACCGGACTGGCGTTTGTTTCTACACCCAGGACATCAATCAGATCCGCCCGCATATTGACAGTTCCGCTGGTATTATTCGTTCTTGCAGTAATTTCCAGCTGGCTCAAAGCAGTAAGGTTGACAGGCTGACCGAGGTCAAAAAGTAAGTGTGGATGCTGTCCAGGCTCAGTCACATCATAGATAATCCGCAGTTCTCCGTTTTCTTCCAACAATTCGAAAGCGTTTCCATTACCAGGTTCCACTATCCATCTGCTGAAATCGCCATCCTCAAAATCATCAAAGACAATAGAGGGACCGATGGGAGTCAGCTTTTTTTTTACTAACAGGCTGGAGGTAAAACTTCCACAATCCCCACTAATCTCCACGCTTACTGCCCCTGCTGCTTCTCCCCAGTTCACTGTTATACTATTGGTGCCCTGCCCTTCAGTAATGGTTGCTCCATCTGGAACAGTCCAGTTAAATGCCCCTCCCTGTACCGGAACAGCATATTCTACCCTTTGAGCAAATGGCTCGATCAAAGAGTCACCTTTGATTTTTGGTGCTTCAGTCAACTCCTGATACACTCTGACGTAGTCGACAAGCATTTCCGCAAAACTGAGTGAAGGGTCCACCCCATTGCGACGTCCGCCCGTCTCATATTGGGGATCACTGCCAAAATTCCCTCCCATAGCAATATTCATGATAATAAAAAACGGTTGGTCGAAAGGCCAGTTATCATCGTTTTTAAAATTGGGTGCATAAACATAATAAGCATTCCCATCCACTTTGAAGGTAATGGATTCCGGAGTCCACTCCGCACTGTAAAGATGAAATTCAGTGTCGAAATCAGAGACAGTGGTAGTACCGGTATTTTGGGTATTGCCAAAACTAGAGGGGCTGTGCAAGGAACCGTGAATTTTCCCGGGATCTTTACCTACATGCTCCATCACATCGATCTCTCCGCAAGCAGGCCAGCTTACCTGCGTGAAGTTATCTCCCAGCATCCAAAGAGCCGGCCAAGTGCCTGATCCCGCCGGCAATTTGGCGCGAAATTCAATTCTCCCGTATTGAAAGCTTTGCCTGCCCTGACTTTTCACTCTGGACGAAGTCCATTGTCCTGCGTTGTTCTTAATGGCATTAATAACCAAATTGCCGTTCTCTATTCTGACATTTTCATTTCGGTCGGTATAAGTCTGAATCTCATTATTGCCCCAGCCACTCTGCCCGGTCCCCAGATCATAAGTCCAGCTCCTCGGATCAGGCGCACCGTCTTCCTCAAACTCATCAGACCAGACTAATACCCGGCAACCCTCCTGTGCTGAAAGTGAGCCGTGGAGAAGGAAAAATAAAAAGAGGCCTAATTGAAATAGGTTGACTTGTTTCATGATTTTCTTTTTGGTTATCAATTGCCGGTTGATAGCCATATGCTGGTAGACACCGATAGCTATTAACCGATAACCGATATCTGTTAAGTGCTTACACAAAAATATTCAGAGATAATTTGCCTCCCAGGGGCTGCAAATTATCTCTGAATATAGGTTTTGCTGGCATCTTAGGCGCCAACAAAACCTATATTTGAAATGGTTTACTTACTTAACCGACAACCGATCATTTTCCTCAAGGGAAAATTAATTACTTATCAAGGTAAAGGTCCAGTAAGCTCCGCCGGTTTGACCTTCGCTGATGTCGATGGTCAGCACCAGTACTTCTTTATCCGCCTGTTGCTCATAACTCAACACTTCGTAAGTAACGGAAGCATTATCTGCCGGCGGCGCAGCGGCGTATTCTCCTCCATTGAACGCTTTGGGCAAGGCCACAAACGCCCCGGTGCCCGTTACGGTAATGGTGGCGTTCTGATCTTCTGTTCCGGGTGTAAAGGTAAAGGTATGCTGCCCGCTCGTCCAGGCCTGAGCTTCAGCCGGAACATCGCCTTCTGCAATGCATCCGTCTGAACCGACGCCCATATACCCTTCGGCATAAATATCCCCTTTAGCATCATAAGCATAGGTTCCGTCAGAAGAAAAGATATATTCGTCATTGAACCAGCAAGCCCTGGCGCCGGTCACTTCTTCTGCTCCATTGCTCCACCACTCAGAGCTGCCGGGACCAGGCCCCACGGCAAGAGCAGCGGCATCCGGATTAAGCCTCCATGTTTTGGTGCTCCCACCGGTCAGTACATCCAGGTTAAAATCTACACTGGGTGTGGTAAAGGTGATGTCATCAAAATAAAACGTATTGGGATCTGTATTGCCGAAATCGAAAAACAGCACAATGTTGTCGTAAACTCCCGAGGGTTGTCCCTCAAAATTCCACTCCAATTCTTCCCATTCATTGGTTTTGGTGTTGGTCACATCTACCTCGACGAATACATTCTGTGGATCAGAGGAATCCTCTAGCTTGAGTTTCATTGTGCCAATGACTGGTGACCAGACTTTTACTTTGAAGGCTGTATTCTGGGAAAAATCCAGCTTGCCGTCGATAGTCGTTCCTAACCCGGCCCATATTTCAAATCCATGGACCGTCTCTCCAACCGTAGCGCTGGTATTGACGCCGGATGGATCGGGATTGACGACAGATTGATACGACTGTCCTCCAAAGGTAAAGAACTCAGGGCCGCCATCTTCAAAATCGATGGTCAGCTCCGTAACCGGCGCATTGAGTTCCACCAGTTCGACATCGTCGAAATAGAAGGTATTGGGATTAGAAGAACCGAAGTCAAAGAACAACACTACCCGGTCGTATAATTCTGAGGTAGCTCCAGTAAGGTCAAAGGTCAGTTCTGTCCATTCATTGGTAGTCGTCATATTGGCGTCCACCTCAGTGAACTCCTGAGTATTTTCTGAATTCTCCAGTTTCAGCCTCGCAATTCCTTCTACGGGTGACCAGACTTTCAATTTCATGCCGTTCTTCTGAGACAAGTCCAGCTTAGAACCGACATTGTGGAACAAACCGGCCCAGGTTTCATTACCATGTACGGTTTCTCCCACTCTAGCGCTTGTATTGATCCCTGTGGGATCAGGATTGTCAATAACTTGGTAGGACTGACCTCCAAATACTTCAAAGGCGGGATCTTCCCCTTCAAAGTCCAGCTTGAATTCATCGGTCACTTCCGGCGCCGGAGGTGGAGGCGGGGTATAGCCTTTAGGAATGAGGCGATGATACCAGGCCAGATTCGGATCCTTAGAATCCAGGAAGCGAACATAGAGTTCATTCTCTTCCAGGTTAAGGATTTCGTATTTCGAGACGCCGGTATAGAAGCCGAAGAAACTGCCGTTACTGATGTTCAAAAACTTTTTATCTCCTTCTTCTGTAATGGACCAGTTATTCACTTCCACTTCGGGGCTATAGGGCACCAACTGATCGCCGGCCGAAGGATCACCACCCAGATCACCGGCGCTGGCGCCATTGGCAAAGACATCTCCATTATTTTTAAACTCGTACACGAAATCAAGCAGTTTGAAAGTCATTTCATCATCATAAATACCCTGTCCGGCTTTGTCTAATGGAGGCGCCTGCCACCAGATCGGCGCGTTGGAGCCTTCTCCATTGGCGGGACCTACTCCCATATGACCGGCTCTTTCTCCGTCGATCACCCAGGTCTTGCCTTCCAGCTGATCCACACCTCCTGTAAGCAGATTGAACTCAGGAACATCCAGCAAGGCAGGGTTAGTTTCTTCAATAACCACCGTCTGAGAACTGGAAGCGCTACCTGAACGAGTATATGCGGTTAAAGTAACCGTGTATTCGCCTTTCAAAGGATATATGCCTTTAACGTTATTTCCCTCAGCCGTAGATCCATTCCCAAAGTCCCATTTTAAGATGAAACCGGAGGAAGTATTGGTAAAGTAAATGATGTTAGCATTATCCGGATCCGGCTCAAAGGTAAAGGTTACGTCTGAAGCGGTCGGGGGCGGCCCAATATCGGGCTTGTCGTCTATCTCCGGCGAACAACCCGAGAATATAACACCCAGGGCTAAAAATAGAAGATATATGATTTTATTTGCTTTCATGACTATTTATATTTTAAGCTCTTTTTTAAAAAATTAATAACCAGGATTTTGCTGATACAAGCCGTTAGAGATATCCACCTCAGATTGAGGAATAGGAAACAAACCTCTCGTGGAAGGATCGAAGGTAACGTCAAACTCCACCGCCTCCCCCTGATAAAGCGGCCCTAATACTCCCTGAACGCTAATGGCGGCTTCCGCCACATCCAGTCCCTGTCGAATCAAGTCCCAGTAGCGATGCCCTTCCAGCGCCAATTCCAAACGGCGTTCATTCATGATATTTTCCAAAGTAGCAGGTATAGAAGGCAAGCCTGCGCGAGAGCGGACAGCGTCAAGGTAAGACTGTGCATTGGGGCTACCCAGCTCCGCCGCCATCAGCAACACGTCAGAAAAACGAATCACGCGATAGTTGTTGCCCCAGTTCAGTTCAGGCTGACCATCTGCAGGAGCGTATTCCTTAGTTGTTGTATATTTTTTGGAAAAATAACCAGTGTGCTGATAGCCGATAGTGAGACTGCCCACCAACTCATTTTCATGTAAAATGGTAGCCTCTCTCCTTGGGTCGTCATCACTAAATGCCTCATAGAGGGATTGCGTAACAGACGCAAACGACCAGCCTCTTTCGTAGGCCTCCAGTCCAGGCTCATCCACTCTTGGTCCTTGCATCTGTGCCGCCATGTTACCCTCACCACCTTGAATATATCCCCAGTCATACCAGGGGCGGGCGTCAGAATAAGAAATTTCCATTACCGACTCTACGCTGAACTCACCTGACCTGGCAAAATTCTCAGCAAAATCAGGGAGCAACTCGTGACCGCTGTTGTTGATTACATCTTCCAGTTCGGCAAGGGCTGCAGCCTGGTTAATGGTCGTACCGCCTGCGTTCAGCTCTGTGCCATAGACACCGTTTACATACAAGTACACTCTTCCCAGTAAAGACTTGGCTGCCCATTTGCTTACCCGTCCATTCTCAGAAGACGGGATCACCTCAGGAAGATCAGCCGACGCTTCCACCAAGTCCTTCGCGATCTGATTATAAATGTCCTGCGGAGTAGATTGCGGCTGGTTGTATTCCGACTGGCTCTTTAACGTCCGAGTTAGTAAAGGTACATTTTCAAACAAACGGAGCAGATCGAAATAGGCATATGCTCTCATGAATTTCGCCTCTGCAATGGTCCGGGACTTAAAACCAGCCTCTACCTCCATTTCTTCAATTTTTTCAAGATAAAGATTAGCCCGATAGATTAGGATGTAATATTTCCTCCAAAGCCCCAGTATTTCTCCATTGGTGGTGAGCATATCGTGTTGATCCACCTGAATGATGTTTGGAGCGTCATTGCGGCTGGCGCCGCCTGCATAGGCGTCATCAGAAGCAATATCCATAAACATAGGCAGCGGATGAAAACCAACGACGGTTTGCCAGCCCAAAGCGTCATAAATGGCGATCAGGGCCTCAGTGGCATCTGTCTGACTCTGGTAAAAATTGGATTCTACCCTTTGATCCAGTGGCTGTCTGTCCAGAAAATCCTCTGAGCAAGACACCCCCAGCAGTAAAATTACCGTCAGGACCAGTCCTTTATGAAAGATATTTTTGATCATTTTATGCTGATTTTATTGATTCTTAAAATTTAACATTCATTCCAAAACGATAAGACCTGGCTTGCGGATAAATCCCCCGGTCAATACCGATATCTAAAGAAGAACGCGCACCGATCTCAGGATCAAACCCGTTGTAATCGGTTATAGTCAGCAGGTTTTGGGCTGCTACATAAATCCTTACTTGAGCAATATTCAGAAATTGCAATGCACTGGATGGAACAGTATACCCTATCTGCAAATCTTTTACTCTCAGGAAGGAACCGTCTTCTATGTAAAAATCAGAAATCCTGGAGAAATTGCCGTTCGGGTCAGAAAGTGTAGACCTGGGAATGTCATTAGAGGTTCCTTCGCCTGTCCATCTGTTCAGGAAGCGAGCCGGCATATTGGCTGAAGTCAGGTCATGACGACGGGTACCGTTGAAAATTTCATTGCCCGTGGCGCCTTGCACGAATAAATTAAGGTCAAAGCCTTTGTAATCCGCTCCAAAATTAAACCCATAAGTCCAATCCGGCGTAGGATTACCGATAAGGGTGCGGTCCTGATCATTAATGACGCCGTCGCCGTTAAGGTCGACAAAACGAATATCACCAGGTGAGGCATTCGGCTGAATCAAATTGCCGGCGCTGTTGGTGTAGTTTTCCACCTCTGCTTCATTCTGGAACAATCCATCTGTTTGAAGCCCCCAGAAGTAAGCGATCGGGAAACCGATAGCTGCTCTGGATACCGTTCCGTAAGTGGAAAAGCCGGCGCCCAGAATCACGCCTTCCGCATTATTGATAGCGGTTACTTCATTTTCATTGTAGGAAGCATTGAAGCTGACGTTATAATTGAACTCACTCATTCTGTTCCGATACCCGATGGCGAATTCAATTCCCCGGTTTTTAACATTACCACCGTTAACCGTAGGCGCATTATTTCCAACTATCCCGGGAATCGGAGCATCCACCAAAAGGCCTTTGGTTTCTTTGACATAATAGTCGGAAGTAAAATTCAGGCGTCCATCAAGGAAACGAAGATCGATACCGATGTTTGTTTGTTCGGAGGTTTCCCATTCCAGATCAGGATTAGGAACAGAAGATGGGATGGCGCCGCTGGTAAAAACAGTTCCATCACCGAAACTATATCCCGCGCCGGTAGCAATGGTGGAAGCCCAGCGGTAGTTACCGATCTCCTGGTTGCCATTTTGTCCCCAGCTGGCTCTGATTTTAAAGAAATCGATAAAACTTACATCCTGCATAAAGGATTCTTCTGATAATATCCAGCCGGCAGAAACCGATGGGAAGAAACCAAAGCGATTGTTTTCTCCAAAACGGGAAGAGCCGTCTGCCCTGAAAATAGCCGAAAACAGGTATTTATCTTTGAATTCATAGTTTATCCGGCCGAAATAAGAAAGCAGTGCAGATTCGGCCGCGCCGCCGAAGATGGTGGCGGACTCTTCATTGGTGGCAGTATTTAAAAAAGCATTATCGAAGTCACTAAAGACCAGATTGGATTTTCCGCCGGCAATGTTTTCATAATTGAATTCCTGAGTGGTATTACCGACCAGGAGCCCAAGGCTATGCGGACCGAAAGTTTTGTTATAGGCTAATGTAGTTTCCCATATCCAGTTAAACCAGCGGTCGACGTTTTTGTCTACTCTGGATTCATTGCTGATCTGCGCTGCGTTTAAGAAGAATACAGGACGGAAGTTATCGCCGGTTCCATAAGCCAGGTCAATACCAAAGCTACTATTCAGTTTAAGGCCTTCCAGGATTTCAAATTCTCCGTATATATTCCCAACAATTTTATCTAGCTTATATCTGCCGTTGGTCACATCCAGTCGAGCCAGCGGGTTCACAACTTCCTGGGTGGCATACTGGGAAATAGCGTAAACATCCCCCTCTTCATTGGTCACAGCTCTTGGATCGTAGGAAGCCAGGCGTGCGGGATCGGTTTCGAAAAGGGGCGTAATGGGATCGATATTCAAGGTGCTCATTAACGGCCCTCCGAATTCGTTGTTGCCGTCTACGGCACGTCTATTGATCTGAGTATAAGACAGGTTTTCGCCAAAGGTAAAGCGGTCGCTCACCTCGTGGGTGGAGTTGATCCGTGCGGTATATCGGTCAAACTGAGATTTATCGCCCCCTACAATACCTTCCTGTGAAAAATAGGACATGGTTCCGGCGAAGGTAGAACGATCATTACCACCGGTAACGGATAGCTGATGGTTTGTGATGGGAGCATTTTCATTAAAGAGCAGATCCTGCCAGTTGGTTCCTTCACCTAATGCTTCCGGGTCATCAAAAGGTATGGCAAAACCGGAAGCTGCTGCTGCTTCATTCTGAATTACAGCGTATTCTCTGGCGTTGAGGACGGCCAGTTTTCGCCAGGGATCCTGAGTGCCGTAGTAGCCGTCATAGCTCACCTGCATTTTACCGGCCTGCCCGGATTTGGTGGTGATGAGTACAACGCCGTTGGCGGCTCTGGCCCCGTAGATGGCTGCGGAGGCTGCGTCTTTCAGCACTTCGATAGATTCAATGTCACCAGGGTTAAGATAATCGATCCCGCCGACGGGCAGTCCATCTACTACATAAAGCGGATCTGCATTACCAGTGGTGCCTGCACCGCGGATACGAACCGTTAGGGCGTCTCCGGGCTGCCCTGACTGGCTGGTCACCTGAACACCTGCGGTGCGTCCCTGAAGAGCTTGTTCCACTCTAAGCACCGGCGTTTGGCCAATTTCTTCGGCGCTTACTGAAGCAATGGCGCCGGTGACGACGCTCTTTTTCTGAACGCCATATCCGACCACAACGACCTCGTCTAATAATTCCGCGTTAGTTTGCAAAGTAACGTTGATAACAGACTGATTGCCGACTCTGATCTCCTGGGTTTCCAAACCGGTGTAAGAAAACACCAGTACGGCATCTTCACCAGGGACGGTTATTTCGTAATTCCCATCAAAGTCAGTAACGGCGCCGGTGGTGGTTCCCTTAACAACCACGTTGCTTCCGATTACGGGGAGTCCATCCTCAGCGGATGTCACCGTACCGCTTACGGTGCGTTCCTGCCCGTACCCAACAGCTCCGAAAACAAGTAGGCAGCATACGGCTAAAAAGAATTTTCGTTTCATAACATTTTGGTTTGTAATAAAAGTTCGAAAAGAGTTTCCTGCGTGAGTTTACTAGTGAGTTTACATACATCAAATAGCGTATTCCAACACTTTTTAGTTGCTCAGTAGCTTCATTTGACTACTGAAGTCATTCTTATTGTTCCCATGTAAATTCAGAACTAAATTTCATGTATAACTTAATTGTTAAAAACAAACATAACTTTTTGACCTATCATTCCAAATTATTCTATTACAGCTTGCACACATCAAATTTCACTTTCCGTTAACATGCTACATCAAAAAAGTCATTTTACTACATCATTACCACATCATTTCAATCTGATTTATTACTTTTACATTTATGCAATTACATCACACCAGGCTTTTGCTGATTTTTATCATTTTGCCCGTTTCCTTTTTAGCCGCGCAAAAAAGTCCTAATCTCGGCGTACCCTTCATTTCCAATTTTTCCAAACAAACTTACCGCGCCGGAACGCAGAATTGGGACTTTGCGCAAGACGACAATGGGGTGATCTATATTGCCAATAATGAAGGAGTGCTGAGTTATGATGGAGACAACTGGAAGCGTTATCCATTGCCTAACAAAACCATAGTTCGCTCTATAGCCATAGACCCCAGAACCCAAAGGTTGTATGTAGGCGGGCAGGATGAGGTTGGTTACTTTGAAAAGGATGAGCGAGGCTTTTTGACCTTCCAGTCTATTCGCCCCTTAATTCCTGAAAAGCACCGCAAACTAGCCGATGTCTGGGCAATTTTTTCCGCCCAGGAAGGAGTCTACTTTACTTCATTGGAAAACTTATACTTTTTTTCGGGAGACAGTATCCAGGTTCATCCACGTAATCATCAATTTCTCTTCGTCAATAAATGGAAAGATCAGGTAATTACCATGGACCAAAGAGAGCGAATCTATACATTAAAGCACCAACCTGACCTCCAATCGATCGGAACCTTTCCCTATATTCCTTGCGACATCACTTCCAAAGAAAACCAATTATTGGTAGCTACAGAAAAGAATGGTTTGTTCCTGTTCTCAGAGAAAGCAGGCTTCACTCCCTGGAAAACGAAGGCGGATGCCTTTTTAAAGGAAAAACGCATCACCCAAATATTAGAACTGCACAACCAAAACATTGCAGTAGCGACAGCGCTGGGCGGTATCGTCATTCTGAATAAAGCAGGCTATCCCGTTTACTGGATTGATAAAAAGAATGGTCTGCAAAACAATATGGTCCGAAGTATATTTGAAGATCGCGATCATAACCTTTGGTTAGGACTCGACAACGGTCTTGATTTTTTGGCCTTGGCCGACCCGATCACCTTTTTTTACCCTGACGGCGAACTAGAAGGTACTAGCTATGCTATAGAGATAGTATATAATGAACTGTTTATCGGAACCTCCAATGGATTATACAGAGTCCCCTGGAAACCCTATTATAATCCTCTTCAAGATCGATCGCCTTTTTCCAAAGTCTCCGGTTCAGAAGGACAGGTTTGGGGACTCAATGAAATTAACGGTCAACTATTTATGGGTCATCACGAAGGGGCTTTTCTCCTTAAAGACAGGCAACTTTCTCAGCTGTCTGATGATGTCGGCTACTGGTTGTTTCTTAATCATTCAATGCAAGCCGATGCGATCGTTGCCGGCTCTTACAATGGATTGAGTTGGCTAAAAAAGGACGAATCCGACCAATGGAAGTTTCAATTTACTTTTGAAGGCTTCAATGAATCCAGTCGATTCATCGTCCGGTCTCCCAATAATGAATTTTGGGTGTCTCACCCCTACAGAGGGGTATTTAAAATAAGATTGGACCCCGAAACCCGGACTGCCCTTCCAAAGCTGTATGGAATCAAACATGGTCTGCCTTCTGAGACTAATAACCAGGCCTTTAGAATATGGGAGGATATTGTCGTTTGTGGTAAACAAGGTCTTTTCAGGTACTTTCCCGAAAAGGATCACTTTCGTCCTTACCAAGCCCTAAATCAATTCCTCGGTGAACACCAAAAAGTAAGAAGGTTATTTGAAGCGCCTGATGGCGACCTCTGGTTCATTACGCAAGACAAGGTAGGGCACCTGAGAATCAAAGACAGAGGGCTGAGAAAAGACATAGAACGTTACGATATTCAAGGCTTGCACAGCATGCTCATGGGAGGGTTTGAGTTAATTTATCCTTTTGACCATGCTAATGTCTTTATGGGTGCTGAAAAAGGAGTCATCCATATTAACCCAAGTGAACTTTTTGACCAGGAATATCACTTCAATACATTGATAACAGAAGTTCACCTTATACAAGAAAAAGATAGTTTGCTTTCTGCTAATCAACGTGTTTCATCGGAAGCCAATGTTCTGCGACTGTCGCCCCGGGATAATTCCCTTAGGTTTTCTTTTTGCGCCACCAATTTTAGTCCATTCAACAAGACCTCTTTTCAATATAAGCTGGAGGGCAATGACGAAGATTGGTCGATCTGGTCAGAAAACACCAGCAGAGAGTATACCAACTTAACCCCCGGCAAGTATACCTTCAAGGTGCGATCTGGCATTCCCGGCGTGCATGTAGCCAATACTGTTTCTTTCACATTTTACATTGATCACCCCTGGTATGCAACCCCTTTTGCCTATGGCGTTTATTCGTTTTTGTTTTTGGCTTCCATCATCGGATTAATATGGATTCCTAGACGGCAATTTGAAAAGGAAAAAGCCCTTCTGGAGCAAGAAAAAGAACAAAAAGTTGCCCTGCACAAAGCCGAGGTCAAACAATCCCGTGAAGAACTCATGACACTAAAAAATGAAAAGCTGAACGCGGAGATCAATCACAAAAACAAGGAACTGGCTTCCACCACTATGCATCTGCTCCAAAAAAGCGAACTGATACAAAAACTCAGATCAGAACTGGATAAGCTCAATCAGGTCATCGAGCAAAAGGATATTAAAAAGGAACTGAAACGCATTAAAGGACTCCTTAGAGACGACGCACTGCTGGATGAAGAATGGGAGCAGTTTTTTTACCACTTCGACCAGGTGCATAGCCATTTTTTCAGGCGGCTAAAAGAATCTTATCCACAACTAACCGCCAAGGACCAAAAACTTTGCGCCTATCTGCGCATGAACCTATCTTCAAAAGAAATCGCTCCGCTAATGAATATCTCCGTCCGGGGAGTCGAAATTAGCCGATACCGCCTGAGAAAAAAAATGGATCTGGATACGGAAGTCAACCTGAACGAGTTTATGATGGAGTTTTAATGCTGGATGCTGGCGGGGATAGTTCAATTAACGAAGTGCCAACAGCAGACACTTGAGCTAAAAACAGCTGTTTATCTTTGCCAGGGAAAAATTAATCCTTGCAATAAAAAACCTATTTGATGAAAAAAATCACCCTATGCTCATTGTTTGCCTTTTTCACTCTTTCGAGTTTAACGGCTCAGCTACCGGAACGAGCAGAAGACATCTCTCCCCTATTGATCGGAGAAACCATGCCGGACTTAAAACTGACCAATACCGCCGGACAACCTATTCCTTTTTTGGATGTGGTTAAGGCCAAACCAACGGTCGTCATTTTCTATCGTGGCGGTTGGTGCCCTTACTGCAATGAACACTTGATGGAACTAGGTCAGATAGAGGGCGAGATCATCGAATCAGGCTATCAGATCGTTGCCATTAGCCCGGATGCCGTCGATGAATTAGGAAAGACGATAGACAAGCACCAACTGGCTTACAGCCTACTCTCAGATGCGGACGGCGCCTTCGCCCAAGCAGTAGGCATCGCTTTTAAAGCCCCCGATCGCTATGAAAATCGCCTTTTCGAAGTGTCTGGTGGAAAAAATGAAGGATTCTTACCCGTACCCTCCGTTTTCGTCCTTAACACCGAAGGAGCAATTCAATTTGAATACATCGACCCCAATTACAAAAACCGGATGAGCGGGGAATTGCTGATAGCAGTATTGAAGGCAATGTAAAAATAGGAAACAGGCATCGGTTTGTTCAAAGAGTCGACATTGTGAAAAAAGTTAGCTACTTCCCCCGCCTGCCAGCCGGAAGGTTTGCTCGGCTTAAATGATTCTTTTTTTTGAGCTGAACAAAAGAGTACGATGACTTTTTTCACAACATCGACTCTTTAAATGCACCCATCAAAACTACAAATACGTCATCACCCCAAAACCAAATGGCGACCACAGCGCCGTTTTCACCTGAGCCTTTTTTAAGCCGATATTAACCCAGTTGTTACAGGTCTTAAAAATCGAATAGCTGCCTTTGGCTTCGTAAAAAGTATCGTTGGTAGCATAATCCGAGTTTTTTATTTCCAGAATGCGGCCATTTTCCTCAAGTTCAAAGGAAGACCATATGTAGGCAATTAAAGGCTCCATCTGCGCCTCACACAAATTCACTTTTTTCCAGTGCTTGTATTTTCTGTTATGCTGAGTGACGTGAACGATGGAGTCACTCTTCAAAAATAGCGCCTTGAAGGTCGTCCAGAAAGTCATATCTCCCCAGGTAGGTGTGTTAACGTAAAAGTCCTTATCGCCCCAGCCGAAGGCAACGTATTGGGTGCCAGGAAGAAGCTCTAATTGAACCCTTTTTTCATCGGAAAGTAAGTCAGGGGAAAGAATAATGTCCAGATGAACACCGGTAGAGGCAATGAAAATTTCTCTACCCTCAGCGCATTCAACCGAGGCAGGACGAGTAGTGATTATAGAAAGCAGTACTGCGATCAGGCCATAAAGCAAGATAGCCGAAAGTAAAATGAGCAATATTTTTCCGATAAACGATAAAGCCCTTCTCAAAACGCCTTTTGCTTCTTAAGATAAGAATTACCAAAAGACCTCACAACTTATCCGCATTTTCTTTATAAGCTGCGGCCTGCTCCAGGATTTTATCCTTATCCTTCATTCTCGCCCAGGTGCGGTACATCATGCCGATGCGGGGATTGTTGGATAATTTTTCTTCGTGGCGGTTATAGAAATCCCAGTACAGGCTGTTAAAGGGACAAGCTTTAGGTCCTGTTTTCTCCTTGTGGTCATAGTGGCAGCCCGAACAGAAATCACTCATCTTGTGGATGTAATTCGCGCTGCTGACATAAGGCTTGGTGCCGACGATGCCGCCGTCGGCAAACTGGCTCATGCCCCGGGTGTTGGTTATTTCCACCCACTGAATGGCGTCAATGTAAATACCCAGATACCAGGCATCTACCTCATCAGGATGAACGCCGAGGAGCAGGGCAAAATTCCCGGTAACCATCAAGCGTTGAATGTGATGTGCGTATGCCTTTTCCAGCGATTGTTTAATGGCGTGGCGAAGGCAGTTCATCTTCGTATCACCGGTCCAGTACCATGCCGGTAACCTGGCCTGGTGGTCGAAATAGTTCAACTCGGCATATTCCGGCATTTTGGCCCAGTAAATGCCGCGCATGTACTCCCGCCAGCCCAGTATTTGCCGAATGAATCCCTCGGCCTGGGCTATGTCAATGCTGTCCTGATGTTCCCTCCAATAAGCCTCCACGGCTTGAATGACTTCGAGCGGATCCAGCAATTTGGTGTTCAGCGTAAAGGAAAGCTTGGAATGGAATAGCAAATCATCTCGCTCCACCATGGCATCCTGATAAGTGCCGAAATGTGCAAATCGGACCTCAAGAAAGTGGTCCAGCAGTTCCAGGGCTTCCTCACGGGTTACCGGGTAGGTGAACCGGTTTTCTTTGATCTCCCCTATGGTCTCCACCGATTTGGATTGGAGCATATCGACTAGTTCTTGTACGTCCCTTGTAAAGTGTTTAGGCAGCGGTATTTCGACTGACTTTGGTAGTTTCTTGCGGTTGGCTGCGTCGTAATTCCACTTGCCGGTCAATGGTGTTTCTCCATCCTCCTCCATTAAGACATTGTGCTGAACCCGCATTCTTCGGTAAAAACGCTCCATGAGATAGGTTTTCTTTCCCTCAAACATTTCCTTAAGCGTCTGTCGCTCGCTGAGAAAATGTTCGGAATCATAGCTTTGACAGTTAAGGTCTGTTTTTTCAGAAAATGACCTTAACTCTTCCTCCAGTCGGTATTCATCTGGTAGTTGGTATTCGAAGCGTTCAGCCCCGGTTTCTGCAAAAATCCACTCCAGGTTGTCAGAGAAAGACTGGCGATTGCGCTCATCGTCCAGGGAAAGGTATAAAACATGGTGCCCCCTTTGCTGAAGACGATGAGAAAAATGACGCATCGCCAGAAAAAATCCCACTACTTTTTGAATGTGATGACGCACGTAATTCGTCTCTGAAAGGCATTCCATCATTACGTAGAGGACCTTTTCTGAGCTTTCCTCGTACCAGCTGTGCTTGTGGTTCAATTGATCTCCCAGTATGAGCCGAATCGTTCTATATTTCTTCATATACTTTTGGGAGCTTAACAGTAGGGCTTTCTATATGTTTATATCGGCTTGATTTCTTTTTGTAAAAAGCACAAAAAATTGACAATCAATATATTAAAGCTTTCTAATTAATGGATGTCGACTAGAGCTAAGTGCCACGAAACAAAAATTGGAGTAGATTCGTAGAAAGAATATAATCGTTCATCGAATTTTTTTTTTGAAAAATATTGTGTGTAATTGTTGAAATACTATTATATTGGACCTATAATTAAGAATTCCTTAACACGGTATAATACTTTTTATTATTTCTGCCTGTGTTATTGATTTTTGGTTAAATGGTTAATTTTTGATTATTTGTTTTCATTTTTTTAAGGATATATTGTTATAGATCCTTCATAATAACAGTCGGGTGATTTCTTACAAGAGCGAAGCGCAGTCTTCGCTCTTCTTTTTTTCCCCCAACCGTATTCACCACTAGCTGACGTATGTGGTCCGGTATGGCAGATGGATTTTTGTAAAAAAAAGAGTATCTTAAATTCATCCAAACACTTTTCAAATATGGCTGAAATATCCAACTTCCCACGTACGAATGCTGAGCTGGCCGAGCTGGGTCAGGGCTCCACGGTCCGGTTCCCCGGAACGGAAGCGGAATACTGGATGTTGGCTGAAGAATCGGAGCTGCGTCTTGATTTTTTCAAAAACGAAATCATTGCTTCTATGAGCTATGAATCCGATGTGCATTCGGCTATCACCTCCCGAATTAATTATCTGCTGCAAACTATTTTCCAGCATAACTCCAATTTTAGGATCCACAACAGCAACCGCCCCGTTTGCATTCCTGACTGCAATAATGCCATCTTCAATCTAGACGGCAGCGTTATCCAGCTACCGGCCCAGTTTTACGAATATCGTCCCGGAATGACCGCGGAATTGACGCCTGTCCTGGTTTTTGAAGTCCTATCTAATAGTACCCGGGTGAGAGACCTGGGTGAAAAACTGGTTTGCTGCAAGCGGATTGCCTCTATACATCACATCATTTACGTGGATACGGAGAACATTCAGGTGAATCATTTTGAAAAAATGGCGGAGGATCAATGGCTGGAAACTTTTTATACCGATGCCGCGGATGTGTTTTTGATCAATGAACAGGAGGTGGGGTTGAAGGATGTTTATAAGGGGACACTTGCTTAGGGCTGGCCGGGGGACTGGGCCGATGAAACAGGTTAAGCCTGTGGTCACCAGCTGAAGCCTGTGCTCGGTGAGGACGACGACCTGAAGGTCGCCTTCCGAACAGGCTGAAGCCTGTGGTCCGGTTGGGGGCCACACTAGAACTTCCATTCTTTCCAATCTTCTTCTACCTTTTTACCTACCAAAACACTTGGGTTTTGTCGCTGATTGTTGATTAGAATCGACTCTCGAGGTATGGTTGATGTTAAATAGTCCGCCAGTTCTGCATAGGTCAAATTCCCCTGAGTGGTATTAAGCTTTTCGAGTAAAAAGTAAGTAAACAACCCGTGTTGTTTGTCGTAATAAGGCCCTGAACTTTCTTCATTTGAACTGGAGGTGAACACCAACAAGTTTCCGGGGACCTGATCCTTGCTCGGCCTGATCCTTACTCCACGCGTGGCTAATAAACCCGCTCCCCTTCCGGCGCCGCTAAAGCAGGCGTCCAGGAAGACGGTCACTTTTTGGGTCGGAAATTGGGCTAACTGAGCGTACAAGTCTCTTAACTTAATAGCGATCTGTACATTTGTCCCGCTTACATCCACCGGCATGATATAGGCTTCTTTGGTCTGCTGATCAGGAAAACCATGGCCGGCGTAATAAAACAACAACTCAGCCTGCCCCTCTCCTACTTCCGCCAGCTTGACCAGCTTTTCAATAGCGGTGGTCATCTGCGCCAGCGTCGCATTGGTCAACAGTGTGATATTGCGAGCGGGAATACCTAAAGTTTTGATGCAGTATTCGCGAAATATCCGGGCGTCGTTTTCGGCAAACCGAACATTGGCTTCAAAATCGAGGCCCGGCTGGAAAGAGCGGTAATCTTCATTGCCAATGATAAGGGCAAATGTATTGGGCTTCTGCTTGTTGGTTTGTGGAATATCTCTGTCTACCGGAACACGCCTGGAGGGAAGCTGATTGGGGTTGTTGTTGTCAGCCAAACTGGGCAGGTCACCGAAATTATATTCGATTTCCGTAGGCTCATAAGGGTAATTGGTGGTGTAATCCCAGACGTAGGTTTTAGGCAAACTGGGATGCTGGATCTCGAAATGACTGATCCGCAGGTATTCCCCGCTTAAGATAAAGTCAAAATTACCGAAAAGCGCTTCATTGAAAACGCCTTTGAAAACCGGCGCGTTTTCCACTTTAACCGGAATGACAAACTCATTGTCCTGGTAAGTAACCAGATAAGCTTCATTGTCGGGATCATACCTGCCTAATTTGAACTCTTCCCCATATATGCTGCTCCTGATCTGCTCTTTAAGGTTATTTAAAATGGTTTGCTCAAAAGCCTTAGCTTTCCTGATCCGGTTATCCTCCGTCATCCGTGACAGGTAATCGTCTGTTTTTTCAAATTCTCCTCTCTGCTTCCATTCTTTAATTTTTTCGTAAACATACTGCTCGATCTTCATCTTGGGAGAGACCACATTGAGCTGGATAGCCCAGCCCTTATGGCGGGAAACGCCTGCTGCCCTGGAAGAACCTACGAATAGGTAGTGTCCTTCTTTTCCGGAGATCAGATCGTTGATCTGGTCCACCTCATCGAAGCTGAAGGTCTGATCCCAAACGATGCGCCACTGACGGTCCAGCTTAAGGATCCATTCGTCGTAGTCCTCCGTTTCGCTGATGTTCTTGGTTCCGACCAGCAAATAGCCGCCATCGGGAGTGGGTTGTATTTCTTTTAAGTTGATGATCCGCTGGTAGCCATATTGCTTTTCCCATTGTACGGTTCGGGCAGCATCCAATTTGGCCAGCCAGCCTGAGGTCGTTTGTTCATCTTCTGAAGTGACCGCCCCGATCAGCGCGATGCCGCTGTCATAGGTATAGGTAAGTCCGTAAATCAAATGGTTGCCGGGTGCTTCGAATTTCTTTTTGAAAATAGGTTCTCCGCCGGAACTCAACTGTACGAATAGGCCTTTATAAAACCCTGTCTCAGGGTCCTGAGACGCTCCCGCCACCGCATATTGCCCGTCAGCCAATTGGATCACATCGCTCAATACGTCAGTGCCGGCCTCGCCGATGGTCCGCTCCCATTCGACCTGACCGTTTTTATCCACTTTTACCAGCCAGCCGTCAAAATCTTCTTTGCTGATGAAGTAAGTCTCCCCCACTGCCAGATAGCCGCCGTCGCTGGTTTCGATCACTTTTCTGAAATAGTTGCTGATGCCTGCTGAAAAAGAACGTTCCCACAATTTTTTCCCATCACTCGCCACTTTCACCATCCAGCCCTGAATGTTATCGTCGATCAAGGTTTGTCCTACTGCAAGGAAAGCATTATCAGAAGTTGCCGTTATATCGTAAAAGCCATCATTACCGTTCCCCCCGTTCACATACTCCCATTCCTGCTCTCCTTTTTCATTCAGCTTGATGATCCAGCCATCCTCTTTTTTACCTCTGCGGGCGCTCGTAACACCTGCCAGCATAACCCCACCGTCATAAGTGCGAACGCCGGTGCGAAAAAGCTGATCAGCGCTGCTTTCAGAACGAAAATCCCAGAGCGGTTCAAAGGAAACATGCTGTGCAGATAACGAAAATAGAAGAATAGAAAATAAAAAAAATAACAGTAGCGCTTTTAAAGCTTTCATTGTGATCTGTATTTGGGTAAATGGTAAATTCATTCGGGAAAATGGTGTAAATATTGTTCATCTGGTTAGTACAACTCTTCATTGACTTGTACCCATCGTACTGCTTTAAAAATACAAAGGAATCGTTAAGATAAAGATGAAGGACTTGCAAAATTAAATTTTTCCCCATACTTTGCGTTCCAAAGTACTTTAACATGACCAAAGCACATCAACAACTCGAGGCCTTGCAGCAGATCAGGGCGCTGATGGAAAGATCCTCACGTTTTATTTCCCTGAGCGGCTTATCGGGTGTGGCGGCTGGAATAGTTGCGCTTTTGGGGGCGGCCGTTGTTTATCTTTACCTTGGTATACGGCCGTTCAGTTCCAGGTATGTTTATTATGAGATGGCCCGCGGCAAGGAAAAGTGGGGATTGGATTTTATGGAGTTTTTATTGCTGGATGCCTTGCTGGTCCTGATCCTGGCGATTGCCGGCGGCATATACTTTACCACCCGGAAAGCCCGCAGGAACAATCAGCCGGTTTGGGACCCACTCACTAAGCGGTTGTTGATTAATCTGCTTATCCCCCTGGTTACGGGAGGCATTTTCTGCATCGCCCTGGTCTACCGGGGATACATAGGCTTTGTTGCGCCGGCCACCCTGATCTTTTACGGCCTGGCCTTGCTAAACGCCAGCAAATATACCCTGAACGATATCCGCTACCTGGGCATCAGCGAGATCATTCTGGGCCTGATCGGCATGTTTTATCTCGGCAACGGCCTGGAGCTTTGGGCCTTGGGCTTTGGCGTACTGCATATTGTGTACGGAATGGTCATGTATTGGAAATATGAAGGAAAGGTAGAAAGTAGAAAGTAGCAGGAGGTTTCAATAAAGGATTAACCGATAAGTACGCATGAAAAAAATCATCACAGGATTAAACAAACAATTCGACAACATGGTCCGACTGGGAATCATGTCCATCCTGATGGTGAACGACTGGGTCGATTTTAACAGCCTGAAAGACAAGCTGGACCTGACAGACGGGCGGCTGGCCAGCCACATCAAAGCACTGGAAAAAGCTAAATACCTGGAGGTGAAAAAGCAGTTCATCAAACGAAAACCTAATACCTCCTACCGGGTAACTGAAGAGGGGAAAAAAGCTTTTTCCCAACACCTGGACGCCCTGGAAAAACTGATCAACAGCACTAAATAATTTTTTTCAACCTTTACTTTGAAAAACAAAGTACTTTATGAAAAACCAT
Source organism: uncultured Saprospiraceae bacterium (assembly GCA_964548175.1). GTDB lineage: Bacteria > Bacteroidota > Bacteroidia > Chitinophagales > Saprospiraceae > JANQPA01. The sequence goes on along the minus strand of CAZJQS010000002.1, from coordinate 20,180 downwards.
TCTCGCGAGTTATTTTTTTTAATCTTGGCTTCCATCAGCTGCATGCTCTTGTTAGGGTTTCGGATAGGTTATTTCCATCATTATACGCCTGACCTGGCGGATGTCAGCATGGAAAAACTGGTCCATAGCCGAGGTTATACTTTCCTCTTTTTAGCCTGGAATTTGTTACTGGCCTGGATTCCATACTTACTGACCAGACTGCTGCCCATTTTAAGCCGATCCCAAATACCGAACATACTAACCGGCCTGGTCTTATTACTCTGGCTGCTATTTTTTCCCAATGCCCCATACATTGTGACCGATCTGCTGCACTTGAAACCTCGGGCGCTTGTCCCGCTCTGGTTTGACCTGTTGTTGCTGATGAGCTTCGCCTGGACAGGATTGTTATTAGGTATTTTTTCTTTGCTCCAGCTTCAAAAATGGGTGCAGCAACAAACCGGAAAAAACCACGATGCCATTTTGGCCATCACCCTCCTACCCCTCTGCGCCATCGGCGTTTATGTGGGACGTTTTTTGAGATGGAACAGCTGGGAGGTTTTCACGCAACCTCAAACTTTACTTAGCGAACTGCATTATTTGATCAGCTCACCCGGAGAATGGAACATGGCCCTGGGGATTATTGGTTGTTTTTCTCTTTTTTTATTTCTGGTTTATTTGCCCTTTAAAACACTTCAAAAATGAAAACTGAATTAATCAAAAGCCTTCTAACGCTCCTTGGCGGGGCGCTTATGGTCTACTTGTTTTTAGGCGAACAAATGGGATTAAATACTTTAATTTTTGCTGTTTTCATACTGGTGATGGCATTTTGGAAAGACCCTGATCTCATTCGTCAACCCAATCTATGGGCAGTGGGCGGCGGCACTTTACTCTCTGCCCTGCTTGTTGTATGGCATAATACGGCTTTAACGAAGACCGTGCATATTTTATCATTTATCTTGCTCATCGGTCTGGTTCAGCAAAGAACGCTAAGGTTTTTATGGTATGGTTTTTTATTAGGTGTCGTTAGCGTATTTTTCTCGCCTGTTCAAATGATTTTGTCATTAGGGAAAAACAGGACGGGTAGCATGAAAAACCTTTTCCGTTGGGGGCAGCTGATTATTTTGCCATTGGCTATCGGGGCCTTGTTCTTTATGTTGTATTATGCCGCAGTGCCAAGTTTTAGTCGACTTGCTGATAAGTTGAATTCCTGGATGGATGGATGGTTTCATTTGAAACCACCGGGAGAAATCTTCCGGCTTTTCATTTTTGGTATAATAATAGCTGCCGGCCTATTATGGAAAAGTATTTTAGCTGCATTCGCCAGTCGCCGAGACCGACAATTCGAAATAAAATTAGAACGAAAAAAAACAAGTTGGTTTCCAATCCCTTTCAGCATCATGGGGCTAAAGAAGGAATATCTTGTTGCACTAATTGCCATTAGCGTACTGAATGGTTTATTGCTGATCGTTAATTTTAGTCAATGGGCGGTTTTTATCCGAGAATGGACCAGTATGGAGGCAACTGAGCTTAGCCAGAACCTTCATGCCACCACAGAATTGCTCCTACTAAGCATCCTTCTGGCCATGGGCGTGTTACTTTTCTTTTTTCGCCGAAACCTGAATTTTTTCCCCCACAACAAGTTACTGAAGCTATCCGCCTATACATGGCTGATACAGAATGGTTTACTGGCCTTAACTGCAATAGTTCAGGATGTGCAGTACATTGTTGCCTTTGGCATGGCTTATTACCGGCTATGGCTGGCCTTTTTCCTACTCCTGGTCATTGTCGGTCTGATCAGCATGTATGTAAAAATCGAGCAGAAGAAAAGCATTTACTATTTATTCGTAACCAATGCCTGGGGGATTTACCTGAGTTTTCTGATGATCGCTTGCGTCAATTGGGATGTGCTCATCACCCGGTTTAACATTTTTTATGCCCAAAATGAGCAGATCGATTTGTATTTTCTATTCCATAATGTATCCGACAAGAATACCTTTCTGCTGGAAAAACACAAGAACTTTATACTGGATCAACGACATCCTTATTACATCGCCACTGATGAAGTATTTGCGGAAGAAATGCGCATGAGAAAATTACGATTAAAAAATAAATGGAATAAGAGGAGCTGGAAGTCCTGGAATTGGAGTGATGAAAGGAATAAGCGCGTACTACAATAAAAAACGTAGGCTGTCTTTAGAGACATTTTGCAAGTTTGCGCCGCCTTACACCATTTTTTTCTTCATTTTCGCCAGATAAAACTATTAATTTTCTTCAGCGAAAATGAAGAAAAAGAATGGTATTAGCAGCGTAACTTAACGATAGGCTTTTCGAGATGCCCTTTTTATTTTATTACGGTAAATTTCTTTGCTAATTCTGTGTTTTTCCCTTTCAAACGCATCAGATAAACGCCAGGCTCAAGGGCTTGCACATCAAGTACATATTGATGAGGGCCTGCGGTAAAAAACTGGGCAGCAAAAGGGGTACTGATCACCTGTCCCGCAAAATTGAATACCTCCATAATATAATTTCCGGATTGTCCGAGGGTAAAATCAGCCGTCACACGCTCCTGGGCCGGATTAGGATAAAGTGGTTTTAATTCTTCCTTGGGAAAATCCAGCACCACTCCTCCGTCCGTCGAAGTTGTTAAATCTTCCTCGGAGAATACAATATCCTCATCCCCTTGCTGATAGGGAACAAAAAAGAAAGGCAGATAAAACATTTCATCGGCTGTACCTTCGCCCCAGCTCACTAATTTCGGGGGAAAATTGGGATTTTTGGGATTATCCGAGGTGTTGTCGTAAGTGGCGTAGGCATGAATTTCGGATCCTCTTTCAATTTTGATAAGCCTTCGAAAGAAATAAGCGCCCTGCCAGTTAAAATCCCAGTCGGGAATAGAGATCAATCTTGTGGTATCTCCCCGGGGGTTAACGGAATACACCTCCCACTCTTTTCCCAGCAAATGCATGTGGGGCCCCACAGCGATCAAACTCACATTCCCCGGAACGGTAAATTTACAATGGAAGCGCTTCACCGTTTCTGGCGGCATGATGAAAGGCCCGTTCTGTATTGAAGGAGCAAAAGGAAGCATAACGGCTAGTTGTACGTTACGGGTTACCCTTTCTTTTTCATCTGCAAAAAACAAATTCACCACGGAAGAATCCTGTTCACTAACCGGGACAGGGGCATAATGCATTTGGATCAACAAGTCGGAGCCTATAGTCATTTTCTGTCCCATCCCCTCAGCATACAGACGAACCTTATTTCCCGGCACATAACCCGGATAGTTTTCAGAGACCGGAACACCGTATCCCCCGAAACCGGGATATCCGTAATTGGGCGTAGCGGCGTCTAATTGACGGGCCTGGCCCGTTTCATCCAGGGCGAATAAAGCGTGATGTACGATACGGCGATTACCAGGGCGTAATTCGATCGCTTTGAGGACTTTATCTTCTGTCAGCCCCGTAGGTAAAACAAAGATCTGGTATTGATCGCGATTATTACCCTTATGCGTATAGGCTTCTTTGAAGGAGAGCACCAGGTCTGGTTCTCCAATCTGTGAGCCTTCGGGAAAAACGGGCGCCGGAGGTTCCTCCGACAGGTCTCCCTGAGGCATGCCGTTATCCACCCATTGCTTGATGAGTTCGATCTCTTCATCGCTCAGGCTGCGTTCTCCTAAAAAGCTGGAATAATGCTTATCGGGTTTCCAGGGCGGCATGTATTTGATAGAGGTCACGTATTTGATGGTGGGGCCCCAGTTTCGCACCTCGTCATAACTGGTCAGCGACATGGGGCCGATCTCTCCTGGCCGGTGACAAACCGTGCAGTTGTTGTAGATAATGGGGGCAATGTCCTTTGAGAAGTTAATTTCCTGGGCATTTACTGTAAAGGTAAAAAGAACGAAAACCAATAACGCAAACCAAACTTTTTTCATTTCGGATGATATTTTATTTTAATGGTTGGGGTTCAATTCTTTGCATGAACTCATGTCCTTGAACAGGGGATCGACTGGTGTTAAAAAACAGCCTACGGCCTGTTTAAATTCAAATTCTTTTTTCTCTCCATTTTTTATAGCCTCCAGCACTTCTTCTAATTCTGAAGTGGTGGTAAGCGTTCTTCGCTGACCGATACGGAAATAAGCGTTATCGATGCGCCCCTGGTAGACCACTTGTTGATCATCGACCTTGAAAACGACCACCTCCGGCGTCACTTTCACGTCAAATTCAACAACTTTAAGATGGGCCTTATCCAGTTCCACCTTGAAGGGGAGCTGATATTTTTCTTTAAAAGCTTTTATGCTTTCAGAGTCAGAATAATTATTGGGAAAAACACCGACAAACTGGACATCCTCTCCTGCATAGCTGTCGTGCAACTGGCGAAGCCGGAGGGTATAATTCTGCGAAATCACGCATTGTTCACCCATAAAAATGTAGATTATGTGCAAGGAAGGAGAAGGCGCAAAGGAAGTAAACAGAAACAGGGCCAGAGCAGATAGTGCTGTTTTCATGCTGTTATTTTTATTATTGTGGTCGATTTGTATGGGTTTAGCGCCATGCAAAATTGTCCCAAGAGAGCGCCACATCGGATTACAATAAAAATAACAGCATTATAAGTGAAATGCTAATTAATTGTGTTAAAAAGAAAATTATTCAATAAGTCCACTTTCGGAAAAGACCTGATCCACTACAATCCTTCCTTTTTCATTTTTCGTCAAACTGGCGGCGGGGACTTTGGGGTCGTGTTCGAAGAGCAGTATCTGCTTTTTTTCATACGCCTCTTCAATGATCTTCTTTTTCTCCTCCAGGGTCACCAAGGGGCGAACGTCGTAGCTCATTACATAAGGCAGTCCGATATGGCAGGAAGATGGGATAACATCGGTAGGGTAAACAAAAGTGTTCCGGCCCGTTTCCAGGATCAGCATCATCATCGCTTCTGTGTGGCCGTATACGAAGCGGATGGTAATGCCTGGCATCCATGCTACGTCATCCTTTTCAACAGGAATGAATTCCAGCACACCGGCTTCTTTCAGCGGAACAAAATTTTCTTTCAAAAAAGAAGCCTTTTCTTTTATATTAGAATAGTAAGCCCAATTGTAGTGGATTTCATTGGACCAATAAATAGCATTAGGAAAAGTAGGGACCAACTTACCTTGCACATCTTTTTTCACAGCTCCCCCGACATGGTCAAAATGGAGATGGGTGAGAAAAACGTCGGTAATGTCATGCGGGCTAAAGCCTTTGGATTTTAGTGATCCCAGCAGGCTCTCTTCGCCATGTGGTTCGAAATGAGAACGGAATTTCTCATCCTGTTTATCGCCGATACCTGTGTCTACGAGAATTTTACGCCCCTGGATTTCGATCAGCAGGCAGCGCATAGACCAGGTGCACATATTCTTTTCATCCGCCGGATTCAGCTGGTTCCACAATTGCTTGGGAACGATGCCGAACATGGCGCCGCCGTCCAGTTTAAAAAAGCCGGTATCTATAAAATGGATTTTCATAAATCATAGTCTGGTGCATCACTGGCTAAAGCCGATGCGCTGTTTGTCACGGCCGAGGGTGCGTTTGATGTCAGCCATTCTTATGGCGGTAACTGCGGCTTCCACGCCTTTGTTCCCATGTTTGCCTCCGGCCCTGTCGAGCGCCTGTTCTTCTGAATCGGGCGTTAATATGCCAAAAATAAAAGGAATACCGGTAGCGATGCTCAGGTTGGTTAATCCGGAGGAAACCGCGTTATTGATGTATTCATTATGTCTGGTTTCTCCCTGGATCACGCAACCGATACAGATAACGGCATCCAGCTTATACCGGCCTGCGAGCAGTTTGCCTCCGACCGGCAACTCGAATGAGCCTGGTACCTGCAGGGTGTGGATATGTTCCTCATCGGCGCCGTGTTTGACCAGGGTTTCCAGGCATCCTTTATAAAGTTTGTGAGTTATGTGATGGTTCCATTCGGCAACTACGATCCCTATAGTCATTTCTGCTGCGGAAGGTACGTTGCTGTCCTCATACTGAGACAGGTTTTTGCTTGCGCTGGCCATTACAATATCGCTTTATTGTTGAGATTTTACCCGGGAGATGTATTTGTCGATACTACTTCCGTCGGGTGTATTAGGATACTGATCCTTGATCTGCTCATAGGTCTTCAGGGCGCTGTTAAGGTCACCCATTTTCTCATAAAGCATGCCTATTTTCAGCAAATAATAAGCAGAAAGGGCATCGTTATCTTTCTGAGCAGCCGCCTTTTTATAAAATGACAACCCATTTTCCATATCTCCCAATTCGGTGTAGGCGTCGCCTATGGCTCCGAATTTCATGGTTGGCGTGATGGAACCTGAAGGATTATAAGACTTCAGGTAGTCGATAGCAGCCTCGTATTTGCCAAGGTTGAGGTAGGAGATGCCGGCATAGTAGCTGGCCAGGTTACCCGCTTTGGTGCCTCCGTAGTTATCGATGATGTCCAGAAAACCACTGTAACCGCCGCCCGGGTTGGTCAATGCCAAAACGAAGGAATCTCTTTCGAACTGCACCTGAGCCTGAAACATCTGCTCGGTAGCTTCCACCTGACGAGGTTTTTTATAGAAGTTATTGTAGGCAAATAAGCCGCCCACGATCACCACTGCCGCAACGAGGGCGCCAAAGATGTAATTTTGATTGCGCTCATAGAATGTTTGCGCCTGTGCACTCACTTCAACCAGATCGACGAGCGTTTCGTCTGCTTTCTTCTGGCTTTTCTTCTTGTTTATTTTTGCCATTACTCAGCGTTTAAATAATCCTTAGATGTTAAAAAAGCGTCGCAAAAATAATTAATATTTAAAACTACTGAACCTTATCGATAAAAAAACTTCATTATAAAAGACAAGAAGGCCGTTTCCATAGCTGTCTGCTATGGAAACGGCCTTTTTTTGCCTTTTCATATTAATCCTTAATAAAAGGATAATCCTTCTGTACATAATTATCGGTAAAGAGCTCAGAGGGATCAGGGAAGTTTGACTCTTCGGCAAACTTAACTGCTTCATCGATCTCTTTTTTGATCTTCGCTTTAATCTCTTTGACCTCATCTTCAGTAGCGATCTTTTCAGTGAGCAGTCTTCTTTCGGTTACTTTGACCGGATCCTTTTCTTTGTACTCTTCCACTTCCTGCTTAGTCCGATATTTAGCTGGGTCGGAAACGGAATGCCCTTTATAGCGATAGGTGCGAATTTCCAGGTAGGACGGTCCTTTACCCGCGCGTATGTGTTCGGCGGCTCTACTTACAGCTTCATGCACAGATTCTGGATTCATACCGTCCACGGTCTCACTTGGCATATCATAAGCATAGCCTAATTTATAGAGTTCCATAACATTGGAAGTCCTCTGCACGGAAGTTCCCATGGCGTATCCATTATTCTCGCAGATGTACAGTACCGGCAATTGCCACGTCATAGCCATATTGAAAGATTCATGAAGAGAGCCTTGCCGTGCAGCGCCGTCTCCGAACATCGTAACGCAGAGGTTGTCTGTTTCCCTATACTTTTCGGCGAAAGCAATACCTGTACCGATCGGAATTTGAGCGCCTACGATACCGTTTCCGCCAAAATAGCGCCTGCTCTTATCAAAGAAGTGCATTGAGCCCCCTTTTCCTTTGACGATGCCGGTTTCTTTGCCCATCAGCTCAGCCATACATTCGTTAGCAGGTACACCTCTGCCCAGGGCAGTCCCATGCTGGCGATAAGCAGTAACCACAGCATCCTCCCTCCGGATGGCGGATTCAATACCTGCAGCCACAGCTTCCTGGCCTATGTACACATGACAAAAACCACGAATCTTCTGCTGACCGTAGAGCATCAACGCTCTTTCCTCAAATTTACGGATCCTCAGCATTAGTTCAAACCAATTCAGGTACACCTCTTTGCTGTAATGAACACGATCCGCTTTTCTGGTCTTTTTTGTTTTATCGGTAACTGTACTCATATTGCTTTTGCTTTATGCCTGTATTAAGGTATTTTTTATAATATAGCATTTTTTCGAGCGGTAAAGCTAATAAAAAAAATTTTCTTTACACCTCTACTAAAGAACGTGTGTTCAAAAGCATAGTTCACCTAAAATCAAACAATACATTCGTTTTTTCCTTGTTAACTTTGAAAAAACTTAAACCGAACCTTTTGAAGCTGGAACGATTTACGCTTACGCATTTTAAGAACTACTCCCACCAACAGATCGAATGCCACCCCCGATGGAATTGTTACGTGGGAAAGAACGGTATGGGAAAAACCAACCTGCTCGACGCCATCTATTACCTGGCCATCGGCAAAGACTATGGAGGACTGCCTGATGCCTACCTGACTCAGCACCATGCCGAATTCTTCCGCCTGGAAGGCCTGTTCCTCGTCCAGGAAAAAAAAGAGCGGATCGTCGTAAAAGTCATTCCCAGAAAGAAAAAAGAAATTGAAAAAAATGGCATAGCTTATGATCGAATTTCCGAACACCTGGGGCTGATCCCCATCGTCTACATCTGCCCGGACGATACCGACATCGTCAAGGAAGGAAGCGAGGTGCGCAGAAAATTTCTGGACAATACCCTTTCTCAAATCGACCGTAAGTATCTCCAATATCTCATCACGTTCAATCGACTACTCAAGCAACGCAACGCCCTGCTTAAACAATTCGCAGAACAACAGACCTTTAACAGCAGCTTGCTACGGGTTTATAACCTCCAAATGACCGAGCCGGCTGCTTACCTGCATCTGGTCCGCAAACAATTCACCGGCCGCTTCAATGAAATCCTCCGGCAAGTCGTCACCCATCTGTCTTCCGATCACGAAGCCGTAAGCTGCGTATATCAGTCTGACCTGCACGAAACGGCCCTCGATAAGCTGTTGCTGGATGCCGAAGAAAAAGACCGGCATTTACAACGGACCACTACCGGGCCTCATAAGGACGAACTGCAGTTTCATCTTGAAGACAAACCCCTAAAGCGCTTTGCTTCCCAAGGGCAATTGAAAACCTTTGTATTGGCCCTCAAACTGGCTCAGTACGAGCTGTTGAGAGCAGAAAAAAACGAGCTCCCCCTCTTGTTACTGGACGATATATTTGATAAATTGGATCAAACCCGGGTGAAAAACCTTTTGCAGTACTTGCAAGATCACCACTTCGGTCAGGTTTTCATCACCGATACCCATCCCGAACGGATCGTCAGCATACTGGATGATTTTCAACTGGATTATCAGAAATATATTATTGACAACGGCACAGCTCATTCTTAAGTTAAACTTATGCACTCCCAATTCTCCGACAATAAAAATCAGACTACCATCAAAGAGGCTCTTAAAGCTATGGTGGAATATTACCGCCTGAAAAGCGGTTTGAACCAGACCAGGATCGAAAGCATCTGGGAAAAAGCTATGGGCGCCAGTATTGCAAAGCACACTACACAGATAAAACTGGTCAAGGATAAGCTGTTCATCGATTTGAATTCCGCTTCCTTGCGCCAGGAGTTGTCTTATGGAAAGGAAAAGATCATCAACATCATCAATGAAGAGTTGGGAAGTGAGGTCGTTAAAAAGGTATTTATAAAATAAAAGGATGGCGGCGCTATGGCCGCCATCCTTTTATTTTACGGCGTATCCGTACGCCAGATCTGTTCTCTAAGGTCCGAAAGCTTTCTATTTTTCCCCTTAATGGACTTAGCGACCTCAAAAGCCTTAACTGCATTAACAATACCGCCGCTCACGCTTAGTTTTCGGAAAGAGATCGTCTCCCCTTCTTCCCCTCCAGGTTTTTTGACCAGGATATTTTGCACCTGAGCAGACTGCATGATGACCTCTTTGACCTGCTCTGCACTAAGGTCGGGAAAATAGGAACGCAATAAAGCCGCCAGGCCGGCTACAGCCGGACTCGCCATGCTGGTGCCCTGCAGGTTCTTGTACTTACTATCCGGCACCGTGGAATAGATGGTCACTCCAGGAGCAAAGACATCCACGTTCTCGGCGCTGTAATTAGAAAATTCAGCAACGAGTTCTTCCCCCGGTCTCCAATTGCTGGCGCCGACCTCGATCCAGTTGTCCGCATATTTAGGGCCAAACAGCCCCTTCCTCAAAAACTTGTCATTCGGGAATTGATTTTCCGTAAAATTCTCTTTACTGTCGTTACCTGCGGCGTGGACCAGCACCACATCATTTTTCAAAGCATATTTAACTGCCTCATCTACTGCTTCTTTACCAGGAGAATAGCCTTTGCCGAAACTCATATTAATGACCTGTGCACCGTTATCTACGGCATAGCGAATGGCCAGGGCCACGTCCTTGTCGCGCTCATCACCATCCGGAACTGCCCTGAGGGACATGATGCGCACATTATTGGCTATGCCCATAATACCGACCCCATTATCCCGTTCACCGCCGATGATTCCTGCTACGTGCGTACCATGCTCCGCATCGGGACCTCTGACATCGTTATTGCCGTACCCCATCTGGTTATAATCCTTAGGATTGTCACCGACCAGCGAGCGGCCGTCGAATTCAGGGTTGTAATAATATTTGAGTGTGTTTTCCAGGCTTTCGGCCCCATCGATCAAGCCTTCCTTTATTTCCTGGAAGGTACCCGCCCCACTCTCCATCATATCCGCCAGAATGGTGGACACCTGCGCCAGGAGCGGATTATCGGTTTTAAAATTTATAAGATCATCCGTTGAAATGTCGGATTTGCCGATCGCTTCTTCGATTCGCTCGGCTGTACGTCCTACTGTTTTATAGAGAAATGCATTTTCGGCGGCTTCTGCCTTTTCCTTTTCTATGGTTTCGGAAAAAGATTGGTATTGTTCATATTCTTCCCGCTCTTTTTTCGACAATTTGGATTCGTCTACATTTTTAAATTTTTGATCGTATTCCAGGTAAAGGCGCATCAGTTCGGTATGCGCATAAGCCACGTTCTCTCCTTTTTTGTTACCCAGGAAATTCCAGCCGTGAATATCGTCGATGTATCCATTCTGATCATCGTCGATGCCGTTACCTGGGATCTCATCCTCATTGACCCACATTACATCATCAAGATCCTCGTGTCTGGGATCAACGCCGCTATCGATCACGGCCACCACTACGGTCTGGCCCATTCTGTTCTTGATGATGTCACGGTACAAAGTCTGCGTGGCCATTCCATAATAATCGCCCTCCCTCTTGTCCAGGTGGAACCAATTCTTTGGCGGCTGTAATTGCCCCCAACTGAGACTAAGGCAAAAAACAGCGATCACCAGTGTTGTCCATACTTTTTTAATCATGTGTATTTGTTGTTTTTTAGTTGATTTTTGTGCTGATGATTAAAGCACTTTTCCACTTCTCGTGAAAAAATGCTTTAATAAAACAATATAATTTTCTTCTTATTTTAAAATAAAACGTTAAATATGCCAAAAATTCAATACGCCTGCATTCCTTAAAGGTTTCATCTTTATGCGCCATCACCCACTGATCATTCGAACTCAGCTTTTCATCAGGTATCTTCGCTTTCTTATTGCTGCCAAGACACGATATGACATCGACTCACCTTTTGTAACCGAATTCATAACCCATGTTCTGGAAGACCGGAGGCAGTTCTACGCTTTTCCGCTGATCGAGTGGATTCGCAGGCTTTTATGGAAGGATAAAACGGAAATATCGATCACCGACCACGGCGCCGGTTCGCGGATTACCAAAAAGAGCGTCCGAACGATCCGGCACATTGTTCGCCACGGCGCCATCAGCCGCCGGCAGGGTCAATACCTTTTTAAAATCGCTTTATATTACCAGCCTTCCAAAATAGTAGAACTAGGCACTTCGCTAGGCATTTCGACACTCTATCTGGCCTTGACGGATAGTCGGCGGCCGGTAGTTACCGTTGAAGGAAGTGAAGAAATTGCCCGAAAAGCAGCCGAAACCTTTTACCGGCTGAAATTAAAAAACATCTCCATTATTAACGACACTTTCCAGAAGGCCTTAACGGTTATAAGAGAAGAGTGGAAAAATATCGACCTCCTTTATTTGGATGGGGATCATCGCTCGGGCAGCAGTCTCCAATATTTTGAGTATTGCCTGCCACTTTTTCACGAAAAATCCATCCTGGTGCTGGCGGATATTTATTGGTCTGAAGAAATGCAGCAAGCCTGGCAAAAGATCAAAAGCCATTCAAGCGTTACCGTAGCCCTTGATCTGTTTGATTTCGGCATTTTGTTTTTTGATCCCGGCATCAGGGAGAAAATAAGCGTAAAGCTGGTTCCTGTTCGTTATAAACCTTGGAGAATAGGTCTGATGAGATAAAAAACAACCAAGGCTGTTCTAACTCCCGGCGGAAGTCTGCCGCTTAAATCCAATAGTCTTTTTATTGAACAAGAAATCGCTTTTGTCCAGTTTAAAGTAGGACACATCCTCGTAGGTCAGCAAGTTATGCGGTACTTCTTTGCGTTCTTCTTTTGAAAGAGCTGCGATACGCAGGTTCTGTTGCTTAACGGCCTCGGTGATGATGTTCCTGACCGTACGTGCATTGCCGAAATATTTATCCCGGTAGTCGTGAATAAAGGTCAGATAAGTCTTCAGATGCTCTTCAGCTTCCGGCGTGGGGATCAGGTTTTGTTCAGAGAGCATCAGTAAGGCTATTCTGCTGAGTTCTTCAGGGCTGTAATCTTCAAATTTCAGCACCTTATCGAAACGAGAGCTCAACCCGGGATTGGCTTTGAGGAAAACCTCCATATTATCCGGATAGCCGGCTACAAAGACAAAGAACTGTCCGCGCTGGTCCTCCATCCGCTTGAGCAGGGTCTGAATGGCTTCATCACCAAAGTCACCGTGTCCATGCGCATGCTTGGATAACGCATAAGCTTCATCAATAAAAAGAACGCCACCCAGTGCCTCATCGATCTTACCGCTGGTTTTAATAGCTGTTTGACCTACATAACCTGCTACCAGGCCTTGCCGGTCGGTTTCTACCATATGCCCCCTTTCCAATACTCCCAGCGCTTTGTATATTTTGGTTAAGATCCGAGCCACAGTCGTTTTCCCCGTGCCGGGATTGCCGATAAAAACCGTATGCAGGAAGAAATTATTCAAAACATCCTTATTGGTCTCCCGGTAAAAACGCACCAGGCGCACCAGTTCATGGATCTGCGCCTTGATCTTGTCCATGCCGATCAGCCGGTTAAGTTCATTGATGGAGGACTCCAGCAATTCCTCGTCGATCGGTATATTGGGCACCCCCTTTTTCGGCTTGAGCACCAGCTGGCTGACATCCTCCAATTCTACTATGGCCAGCATATCTTTCTCCAGCACTCGCGGATTTTCCTCAGACATGATGCGCAGTCCCAGATTGATCTTGCACTTTTCGATCAGATCAAAAACGAAGCGTGCATTACCAAAGGTGCGGTCTCTGGAGCGGAAGGCATCTATGATGATCTCATCGATCTCTATCCTGGCCTCGGGCGTAAGGGTCACGCCCTTTAGTTCACTGGCATAATCAGCGATCTGAGACAATTCCTGAGGAAGATAATCCGGAAACTCGTAATACAATTTAAATCGAGACTTCAGCCCCGGATTGGAGTCCAGGAAATGCTTCATCTCCCGTGGATAGCCGGCTACAATGACCACCAGGTCACCCTGGCCGTTGGACATTTCCTTCACCAGTATCTCGATCACTTCGCGGCCGAAATCCTTACTGTCGTCATTGGAACGAGCAAGAGCATAAGCTTCATCGATAAAGAGAACGCCGCCCCGTGCTTTTTCTATGGCTTCCTTCACCTTGGGCGCCGTCTGACCGATGTATTCGCCTACCAGATCCACCCTGTCTACCTCATGTACATGACCTTTGGTCAGTAAGCCCATTTTTTTGTACAGCTTACCCATCATGGTCGCCACGGTTGTTTTCCCGGTGCCGGGATTGCCGATGAAAACGGAGTGGACGTTGATGTCTTCTTTTTCTTCGAAACCTCTTTCCCGGCGCAATTGCAGGAATTGGATGTACTTAGCGTGATCGCGCACCTGTTTTTTGATCTCTCTCAGACCAATAAGGGCGTCCAGCTTCTTCATGACGTCCTCAAAGCTCTGATCCTTATCTTCATCCGGAGTCAATACAACCGGGGACTGGCGATCCGGCAGGATCACGCCTGCAATGCCTTCTTCAAATTCATCGCTGATCTCAAAAGGCACCACGGCCAGTAGCCGATCCATAAACACGATCTCCGCCGTATAGCGGTCTTCCCTCCAGGAACCCTTCACATTAGACCCCCAGCCGGCAGTTATTTTGATGATCTCGTCTTTTTTCTCTACCCTTTGCAGGCGGACAACCTGGCCTTTCAGTTCACGAGCATCGTTATAAAACTTGGTGAATAGTTCACAATACCAGGACTTATTGGGCACCAGGTTCTTCAAGGTGATCTCTACGTAAATGTATCGCGACTCTTCGCTGCTGAATTGCTTGTAATAGATCCGCTCATCTTCGATCACATCGTCATATGGGCCTTCGTACAAGCTGAGCGACACCACCTCCAGGTAAACATTTTCTCCCGTCAGGGCGTCTTTGGCGCCGTCTTCGATGTAAAAATACTTGGTCGCCACCTTTTCTCCCTCTATCCAGGCTTCCCAGTAGTAGGTGCCTTTTTTCCAAAAAGCGCCCTCGTTTTTGTTGCCCCACCCTTCGCGGATATAAACGATATTGTCGTATTTGCTGACCTTCTTTTTTAGCGGGAGCGAACAGATCTCTTTCTTCCCTTTTTTCAAAGAAAAACATTTCAGTTCCACCTCAATCTCCCAGTCTTCTTCATCAAAGCGTTTGTTGTAAAAGGAAAGTTCGGCATAGATATAGGTAGTCTCATAGCGGTCAAAGACTTGCCGATACTTCTTCTTGTTATCAGCAAGCCATTCAGTTGAAGCGTAAACCTTAAGCTCCCTGAATTTATACTTTTTGGAGTCTGGTATTAAATAACCTTCCGACATTAAGCCTCTTTTTAAATCAATTATTTTAGACCCTAATATGTGAATTTATTTTTAAATAAAAAAGACGCATCGATATTATTGACAAAACGGTTTTGATATCTGCCGGATCAGGCCGCTTTTCACTCTTTTTTCTTTAGCCCCAACACCAAAAAAAGAAGGCTGGGACAGCGGTCCCAACCTTCTTTTACGTGCTTGGCTTGTATTTAGATACAAGAAAAACATCTTTATTATTCCATCACAACCAGCTTTTTAGCCACAATACCTTTATTACTGACCAATCCGATCACATACTGGCCTGCGGGCAGGCTAGTCAGGTCAATGCGTTGGGTATGCAATCCTTTCGGCATTTTACCCAGATCCAGGTTCTGATAGATCTGTCCGTTCAATCCGAAAACTGAAAGGGTAAGGTCTGCAGATTCTTTTAATCCGAAGGTCAAAGTGGTTTCATTGTAAGCCGGATTAGGCGCAAGGGTGTATTCCTCTACAATACGTGACAGTTCATTCGTGCTGGTCACCAGCGGAAGTGGGAAGGTCATACCGTCAGGAAGAGCCACCCATATCTCAAAGGCCGGAGAATCACCGCTGAACAATCCGGAAGCAAAGACCACTGCCGCACCTCCGTCAAGAGGAGTAACATTGGCATTGTAGGAGGCTACAATGTTGCTGTTGTCTTCAGCAGGAGTGATATCCAGAATGTATTCTGCTGCCGGTACGTTCAGGTATCCTGAGAATTCATTGTATGCTACATTATCGTAAATGACACTTCCTCCCGTAAGCACATCGACTTCAGGTGCATCCGGGGAACCGTGGTACAGTAGCAGGTCTACGCCGCTGTTGGCGGCAGCAGTTTGCCCCATATCGTTAATAGCCAAACCAAATGGTGTGTTTTCGTCACCGAGAATACCTCTGGCAATCACAACAAAAGTACCGCCGTTGTTGAGATTTACCTCGAAAGTAGCGATAGCTTCTGCTGAAGAAGTAGAATTGGCAGGCGCTACGCCCAACGTTATGTCTACTCCGGCAGGAAGGAAGGTAAAGGGCGTAGCCGTGCGGAATGCAAAGTTATCCAGCAACAGGTCTTCGCCGGCGTAGATATCTACTGTATCCGCTCCGAGCGCATTGTGGATCACCTGTACATTAGCCACAGGGCTGGCCTGAAGTTCGATCACCGTACCATCCGCCAAAACCGCCAGGGCTGCAAAGCCAGGCTGACCGACTAACAAGCCGGAAGCCACCAGCGTAACCGATTGGCCTTCAAGTCCACTAAGATCAGCCGCATAAGTAGCCAGGATCGTCGGTGCGCCGGATGGGCGGATGTCCAGATAGTATAGGTCAGGATCTACCGAAAGGTAGTCTGTGAAGTTACCGAAAGACAAATTGCTGAACACATTGCCGACTCCTCTGACATCCAGGTCTACCGCAGGTGCGCCGGGTGAACCGTGGAAAACATTCAGATCTACTTCGTCTTCATTGGTCGCCGAAGAACGCGCCATGTCCGTAATTTCCAAGTCAAACGGGTTGGCGTTGTCTCCCAGAATGCCGTTCGCAATGACCAGGTATTCGCTGCCGTTGTCCAGATTTACCTCGAAAGTAGCGATAGCTTCTGCTGAAGAAGTAGAATTGGCAGGCG
>CAZJQS010000002.1:0-3545 GCA_964548175.1 uncultured Saprospiraceae bacterium | reverse complement strand
AGATTTACCTCGAAAGTAGCGATAGCTTCTGCTGAAGAAGTAGAATTGGCAGGCGCTACGCCCAACGTTATGTCTACTCCGGCAGGAAGGAAGGTAAAGGGCGTAGCCGTGCGGAATGCAAAGTTATCCAGCAACAGGTCTTCGCCGGCGTAGATATCTACTGTATCCGCTCCGAGCGCATTGTGGATCACCTGTACATTAGCCACAGGGCTGGCCTGAAGTTCGATCACCGTACCATCCGCCAAAACCGCCAGGGCTGCAAAGCCAGGCTGACCGACTAACAAGCCGGAAGCCACCAGCGTAACCGATTGGCCTTCAAGTCCACTAAGATCAGCCGCATAAGTAGCCAGGATCGTCGGTGCGCCGGATGGGCGGATGTCCAGATAGTATAGGTCAGGATCTACCGAAAGGTAGTCTGTGAAGTTACCGAAAGACAAATTGCTGAACACATTGCCGACTCCTCTGACATCCAGGTCTACCGCAGGTGCGCCGGGTGAACCGTGGAAAACATTCAGATCTACTTCGTCTTCATTGGTCGCCGAAGAACGCGCCATGTCCGTGATCTCCAGATCAAACGGGTTGGCGTTGTCTCCCAGAATGCCGTTCGCAATGACCAGGTATTCCGCACCGTCCACCAACGTTACATCGAACGTTGCGATGGCGTCTGCTGAGGACGTAGAGTTAGCCGGTGCTACACCTAAGGTAATCAGCACCTCTGCAGGTAATTCTACAAAAGGCGTTGCCGTCCGGAAGACAAAGTTATCCAGCAACAGTTCTTCCCCTGCATAAATATCTACGGTATCTGCGCCGAGCGCATTGTGGATCACCTGTACATTCGCAGCAGGAGTTTCCGGCAATGGGAGCGTTGAGCCATTGGGGAAAACGGCCAGCAATCCAAATGGAAGATCACCGCCGCTCAAATCACCGCGCGCAATGACTGTTATAGACTGGCCTTCGGCCGCACTTAAATCAGCTTCAAAAGAAGCAACTATATCTTCCGTTCCGGTCGGCTTCACCTGAAGCGTGTAAGCATTAGGTGGAACCAATTGATATTCAGAAAATTCAGTATATTCCAGGTCAACAAACAAGTTGCCTACTCCATCTGCCGCCACATCTACTGCTGGAGAGCTTGCCGAACCATGGAAAACCAACACATCCACTTCGCCTGGATTCAAAGAAGTTGTTCTTACTGCATCGTTGATTTCCAGGTTAAAAGGATCATTAGCGTCTCCAGGGACGCCGTTGGCCACAACGGCGTAGCTCTTATCGGCCTCAAAAGTCACATTAGCAGTGAACACAGCATCCGCAGCAGAAGTGCTTGGCGCCGGCGCCACTGCAATTTCATAAGCTAATCCGGCCGGCAAACGCAGGTAAGGAGTAGCCGTTCCATATTCAAAATCTTGCTCCAGCAATGTACCGTTTGCGTATATGTCTACCGTTGTCGTCGGCGAGTTGTGAATGATCTGCACATTGGCGGAATCCAGATAAACCCGCTCCAATGCAGCCGTATTGCCGGCAGCATTGGCCACCCAAAGGCCAAAGTCAGGATCGCCAGCCAGCAGACCGGAAGCAAAAACCGTCAAAGCGCTGCCGCCTGCACCGTTCAGCGCAGCACGGTAAGTGCCCACAAGAGTAGTATTGTCATTGCCAGGTGTGATATCCAGGTCATAAGTTCCTTCCGGTAAGCTTAAATAACCTGCAAAATTGCCGTAGGCTAAATCATTTATGATCACCGCTCCCGCAGCTGCATTTCTGACATCTACAGCCGGTGCATCAGGAGAGCCGTGATACACCAAAAGGTCCACACCCGAAGGGCTGTTGCCTTCTTCACGGGCCATTGGGAACGTAGCCAGATCAAATGGCGTTTCTGAATTTCCTACGATTCCGGTAGCTACCACCACATAGGTTTCATTCGGATCAAAAGTAACCGGAAAGTTGGCAATAGCATCTGCAGCGGAATTACTTGGCGCAGGGGCCACCGCAATATCCAGTTCAACGCCCGCAGGAACGGAAACGAAAGGCGTAGCCGTTCTGAATGCAAAATTCTCCACCAACAAATCGCCATTAGCGTAAATGTCTACTGTTGGAGAAGGTGAGTTGTGAATGATCTGCACCATAGCACTGTCGGTCGTTGACACACAGCTTCTGGAAGAATTATTCTCCGCACCCGGGCTGATGCAAGCCAGTACAAAGTCTGCATTGTTATCATCAGAGTCAATGCCGTCAGGAAAGCGGGATAATCCCAGATCAGCTTCTTCATTGTTATCGCCATCGACAATGCCGCTTCCTTCAGTAACACCGGTTATATCTCCTTCATAGCTGACAGCATCCAACACCTGACCTTCAAACAATAACTGAATGCCGTCAGGACCACCATTCTGAAGTCCGGTTGATACCGTCTGATCGCAATAATCAGCAGCATTGTTGCCATAACATACAACATAATAATCGCCTGGCGCTAAAGTGATGTCGTTAAGCTTCGTATTATTATATTCTTCGCCATTGCTGCCGTTGATCAGCGCGATCTCCACGCCGTTCAGGCTAGCCGGCTCGTCGCCTACGTTTTTGATCTCTATAAATTCAGCTTCATCTGGACCAACCTGATCATAGTCGAATTCATTGATGACGAGGCTGGGAGGAGCAGCTGGCGGAGTAAATTCCACAATCGTACCATCGCTAAGAGCCGCCAATACGCTGAAAGAAGGATTGTCTGCTAATAAGCCGGACGCAAAAACAGTGGCGGCACCATTGGCCAATCCACTCAGCTCCGCCACGAAAGAAGCCACTACATTGGGATCGCCTGCTGCGCGAATATCCAATGTATACCTGTCGGGAGCAACGCTGATATACGTGCTTGTAAAGCTGCCGTAAGGTAAATTGGTAACCAAATTGACAACGCCCCTGGCGTCTATGTCGACCGCAGGAGCATTAGTAGAACCGTGGAATACAGAAAACTCAACGTTACCCGCAGTTTGGGCCGCCTCTTGAGCTCCTGCATTTACAGCCAGGTCAAATGGAGTCGTAGCATCTCCAACAATTCCATGCGCTATAACCACATAAGCTTCATCAGCCGTTAATTGTCCAAGGTCAAAAGTTGCAATAGCATCATTGACGTCATTACTTGGATTAACTGCAACTGCAACTTGGATATCTACACCTGCAGCTACATCCAAAAAAGGAGTCGCCGCACGGAAAGGCACGGCCGTTAATTCTTCCAGTAAATTTCCATTAATGTAAATGTCTACGGTAGGACCAGAATCGGTTCCGGGAGTCGGTGAGTTGTGGATCACCTGTACTCTCGCAGTCTGTGCCATAACAGAGATGGTCATCATGACTGCGAAGAAAAAGAGGAAAATTCGCTTCATAATTGGGAATAAGGTTTGGTTTAAAAATGGACAAAACATTTTTGCCATAAGCTTTCAACATCAATATCAGAGTTATGTTTAAGTTACCCTTAACAAACATTAAACAAAATCGCAGAAATGCTATTTTTAGTCAGTTCTTAATATTTTTAGCATTAAAAAGGAATTAACCCGAATACATCG
>CAZJQS010000001.1:0-277989 GCA_964548175.1 uncultured Saprospiraceae bacterium | reverse complement strand
TATTCAAATGGAAACATGCTCCTGTGCAGCAGCATATCCCTCTTTTGGGATAGCCTTAATATTATTTTGCACTTTTCAAAACCTTTCGCTTGAGAAAGGTCAGTTATAAGTTAACAAGCTTAACACCGAGGTTCTTGCTCTGATCATTAATTACATTCATCATGGCATCTAACTTCATATAGTCTTGTAGTTGCAACGCTGGTAGATTTCGACGGGTTACTGGCAAAATATTTAGACCTCTTTTCTGAAGAAATAATTTAGCGGAAAGGGGATAATACGTCCCATCCGAAAAGGAATCTAGCATAGTAAGTAGGTTCCCTAAGTACTCTGATTCGCCCTTTTGTTGATCCATAAGGTTCATTAAATGTACATATAGCTCAGGATAATAATTTGCTGCAACAGGCGATAATCCATCTGCTCCGGCTAAAAGAGAAGCCATTGCAGTTGGCGTATTCGCATTGAATATAGACATAGGAGAATACTGAGTAACACGTATTTTTTCTTGGATCTTTTCCAAATTACAGCTTGTATCCTTATGGTAGAAAAACCTATTAGTCTCCCCGAGCCATTTCATTAACTTCGAAGATATGAGTCGTTTGTATGGAACAGGGCACTCATAAATACCTAAAGGGATATTGCCCGTTGCATCCATCAACTGCTCTATTCTTTCCTGGAATGTATCCTCGGCTTCCCAGGGGGCGACTAATTGATTTGAGTTGATTACTACTGCTTGTACTCCTAGGTCATGAAGTTTTTTTATTAGATCTATGTTGTGTTTGGGGACTTTACTGAAGGTTCCTGTTGCTACAACAGGTACTTTATCGTCTGCTTTCTTTACGACTGTTCTAGTTATTGTTATTCTTTCTTCATCCGTCAACTGAAACATTTCACTTGATAAACAATTGGCAAATAATCCATTGGCCCCCGCGGCAATATAAAATACTGTTAGCCTTTCCAATCCAGCAAGATCTATTTTATTGCGTTCATCAAACGGAGTTAACATAACCGGCCACAATCCCTTTGGAAGATGTTCCATGTCAATTTGCATTAATGATTAATAAAATAATAGAAGTGGCCATCTTCTGCTCCGATTAGAAGATCAGGTATGTTATCCTTGTTCCAATTTACAAAAGTAGGAGAAGTTGTGTGACCAGCTAGCTTAGTATCAATTAGTGGTCCATGATGTTTGAACATGATTTGGCCGTTATCCATACCTGTATTTTCAAATAAGGATATATTAACGCTATTCACCAATAAATCGTAGTCATCATCCTGGTCCCAGTCACCAATGCAGAATTTCCGCCGACCACTTCCACCAGCTTGCCTATGGTTCAGTTGTAGCAGGCTGCCTGTAGAATCGACCACATTGTTCTTATTGTCAAAAACGGCATCGTCAACAGCATGAAATATTCGTTTTCCAGGTTTCAATTTCAGTTGCCCACCATCTTGGTATCTTTCGAAATAACTTAAATATCCCTCTGTGTCTAACATTACTAAGTCACATAAACTGTCCTTATTCCAATCAACAGCATAAGGTGTGGTTCGCCATTGAGTGACCAGATTATTATCTTCCGGATCCCACCAGTTCCAAGAGGGTTTAGGAGGACTTCCTTCGAACTCACAAGTAATATCCTGAACCTTAGCTAAAACTGGGGCGTTTTTTGAGCCAATATTCTTGTACCATTGAATTTTACCAAGTATTGAGTTAACAATGATATCTTTCAGTCCGTCTCCATCCCAATCTGCCACTGATAGAGTGGTATAACCCCATTTTTTTTCAGCAGGACCCTGTATAGAGCCGTTTACACCAGCCATAATCCTAATGGTCTCGCCTTCTGCTTCTAGCTTAACGGGTTTATTCCATTTAGGAGGATTACCACCATCAAGATTTTCAATAAATCCGATATATCCAGCCGTATTACCACAAATTAAGTCTTCATCACCGTCATTATCCCAATCGGTTGAAAAAGGAGTGACTAAGGCACCAAACTTTAACAAGTCCGCTTTCTGTTTGAAATATTGAGGCTGGCTGAAAATAGGCATGTTGCTTTCCACTATTCCTGTGTTTTCGACTAAAGCGACTCTTCCATCTTCATCCCCTACAATCAGGTCTATGTCGCCATCTTTATCCCAATCTACACCAACCGGTATGATCATTTCCAAGTCCATTTTAATGGTATCTTGCCCATTCATCAAGAATCGACCTTCCGCATAAAGTGGCTGTTCTCGGCTTCCAATATTTTCGAACCAGGTAAAACGATCTATAAATTCTCCACAAATAATATCCAGGTCACCATCATTATCAAAATCCATGAAGTTAGGAGAAGGAGCTCCATAAACGTCGATAGGGTGCCCATTTGCCAATATTTTGCCTTGATTTTTATAAGCTCCATCTATGTTCTCCAGAAGAAATATATAGCCGTGCAAAGGTCCATTGGTCCAATTGCCTTGCTCATCAAAAGCATTATCCCAGCCGTAATCTCCCCATTCATCTATTCCAACAATGATGTCCAGGTCGCCATCATTTTCATAATCCACATACTTCCATTGGGAAAATCGGATTTTAGTAAAATCTTTTTCCAATTCTTCTTTAGGAAATAGCTTAACGGGATCGTTCAAGACAGTGTCGAGGAAGTTTCTATATTCGACACCTCTGCCCAGAACCTTCGGCTCCCCGTTGGCAAAGGATACTTGAATATTTTTTAGACCTGGACCTATTTTTTTAGGAGGCTCAAAAACAATAGTCTTTGCCTCATCAGAGGTGTTTTCAAAGAAATATAAGCCCTTGTAGGGGGTGTCAGGACAGGAAACGACTAGGTCTAAGTCACCATCTTGATCATAATCTATTGGTAAGGGCCAGGCCCATAAGCCGACACCAAGGTCAACAATTAATCCTGGATTATTGTAAGTGAGCCGGCGCAGCGTTTCTTCTTCTTTAGAATGATCAACGGCTGGCGTGCTACAAGTGGATGATACTATAGCTATTAGTAGGGATAATAGAATAATGTTTTTAGCCATCATCAGATTAAAATAAGTAAAATAGTTTAATATAGGCTGAATATCTACGCAAATCATTAATTCCCAGTTTTTAACAAGTAGCCACCAAATTACTTTGGCAAGTACGGATCTTGAAATTGTTACAATGTGAAGCTTGTCTCAAGAAATCGAACTGCCAAGTAACTGAAGTGGATCATTTCTATTAATAACCGGGGTTTTGTTCAATTAATGGATTTGCATCAAGTACAAATAAGGGAATAGGGTGCCGAACATGATGGGGTTGTGCCGGCAATCCTCTAGCCTGAGCTCGACTGATAAATTCACCATGGCGAATCAAATCTTCCCTTCTTTTTCCTTCCCACCAAAACTCCCAACCTCTTTCGTCAAGAATGTGATTTCGCAAGGCCTCTGTTGATGCAAAGTCGGCTAAAGCGATATCGGGTACGCCAGCTCTTTGACGGACTTGATTGATCAAGTCTATAGCCTCCTGTGTAGGGCCATTAATTTCATTTAGCGCTTCTGCTCTCGATAATAAAATATCTGAATACCTAATATCTGGAATATCATTTCCATAAGCCGGACCTGCAAAATCAGCATCAGGCCAGTATTTAAATGGACGAACATTGTCATTAGGAGGTCTTAGATCAATTAATTCACCAGCATTATTAATGTACTCTTCGATCATAGCTTCTGTTCGCTGATCGTCTGGGTGAAAGGAAAAGTAAAAATCATTACGAATTCTAAACATGGTAGCAAAATTCCGGCACCCTTCACAAAACTCTAAGCCGGTTCGGGGATGGCGTTGAAATCCTGTAGGCCACGCAAAATTCATAAAGCTGATATTTGCCTCTCTACCCAGATCCGCTCTATTGGGCCTTACCCAGACAATTTCCTGGTTACGTTCATTGGCCACCCAGAATAGTTCGAGATAGCTGGGAAATAACTCATAATATCCCATGTTTATGATTTCGTTGGCCATGTCAGCGCATTTTTGCCATTGTTTGGTGTTCAAATATAGCTTAGTAAGCACACCCCGAGCAGCCCCCTTATGTGCTCTTCCCCATTTTTTTTCGGTACCAGGTTCAGGTAGATCAGGAATGGCAGCAAGAAGGTCTGTTTCAATAAATTCAATAAACTCGGATTCGGATGCCCTAGGTAACTCTAGCTCCTGAGCAGAGCTCGTTCTTAGTGGAGTAGGGCCAAATCGTATATACAATTTATAGTAGCTCAGTCCTCGAATAAATCTGGCTTCTGCAGTAATTAGACGCTTGTTGGCATCACTGATTCCTGCTTCTTCTATCTCCTCTAAGATAATATTTGCATTTCTAATCGCTTGGTATGGTCCGTTCCAGTAATCAGAATATCGGCTGCTCCCCACTCCATCTAAAATAAAATCTTGAAAATTAGTGAGCCAATTAGCAATCGCTCCTGCAGTGGCAAATCCTATATCTGTCATGGCTTCCGAAGCAGTCATACTTTCAGCAGCATCATTACCCTGATTTTCGGCGGACCAAGCATATGCGCCATGCAGCACCCCTTCAACCCCTTGTAAAGAACCAAATAGGTTTTCTGGCGCCGTTTCAGAGAATATTTGTGGTTCGAGAGGTCCTTCGCAACCTGAGAATACTAGCATGGATGCCAGGATAAGGCTTAAGAAGAAATTCTTTAGAAATTTCATGATTCTTGTTTTTTAATAATTTTTAGAAACCGATATTTACTCCAAAAATATAGCTTGTAGCTGAAGGATATCCATTCCAATCAATACGAAAGTTGGCATTTCCATTGGGATTCAATGCGGGATCGAAGCCATCATAATCTGAAAATGTTATTAAGTTGAGTCCCGTAGCATATACTTCTACTGACCTGAAAACACTAGATAGTAAGTTTTGGGGAAGCGTATAGGATAATCTTACTGTTTGAAGCTTGACATAGGACGCGTCGACTACTGTTTTGGAGTTGATCGCTTGAGCCAACTGATTAGCAGAATTCAAATAAGAAGGCTGATCGTTAGTAGGGTTGCTTGGTGTCCACCTGTTAAGAAAAGGCTCTGCAAACCGATTGACACGAACTCCTGAGCGAGGGTAGTATTGCTCCAATAAATTGCCATTAATCATATCTATACCCTCTACACCGGTTATGAAAACATGTAAAGACAATCCTTTGTAGGAAAATGTATTGCCCAGCCCCCAGGTAAAGTCTGGAAACGAATTTCCAAGAATAACACGGTCATCACCATCTATGACACCATCTTCGTTGACATCCCTAAACTTGAAATCCCCAGGATTTACACTATTAGAAATTTCACCAAAGTTATCCCCTTCTTGCCAGATGCCTACAACATCAAAGCCAAAAAATGAACGCAGAGGCTGTCCTTCAGTAATAATGCTAATATTACCTGGAGCTACTGAGAACGATCCTGTGAAAATGCGAGGGATTCCAGCAAGGTCAGTAACTTCATTTTGTAAAGTGTAAATGTTGAAGTCTGTATTCCAGCTGAAGTTTTTCCCTGTCACATTAGTGGAATTTAGTCCCAGCTCAAAGCCAGAATTCTCCATACTACCTACATTCACTAGCCTATTGGTGAATCCGCTCGATGTTGGAACTGGTAAATTAAGTAGCATATCTGTGGTCGTCCTTTTGTACCACTCAACAGACCCTGAAATCCTTCCTCTAAGCATTGAGAAATCCACTCCTATATCTATTTGTGCGTTTGTTTCCCACTGCAAATCAGGATTGGCAATTCTCGTTGGATTAAAACTTATAGCAAATTCATCATCCAAAACATAACTAGTCCGGAAAGAACCCCCTTGGAAAGTAATTAATGATTGATTGTTTCCAATTTCCTGATTTCCTGTTTGTCCCCAGCTAAATCTTAATTTTAACATGTCAAAGGTGTTTTTCCAGGGAAAGAAATTTTCCTGATCTAGCAGCCAACCAGCAGAGAAAGAAGGAAAGTATCCATATCTGTTACCTTCACCAAAACGGCTTGAGCCATCCGCGCGAAATGTTGCCGTGAGTAAGTATTTATCTTGGAATTTGTAGTTGATCCGACCCAGATAGGAAAATAACTGATTGGCGTTTTTGAAACTCCGATTGACAAGGGTCGTACGGTCTGCTAAACCAAAATTGTTTGCAAGGGTCGCATCTGTAGGAAAGTTATTAGCTTCCTGAGTGCTGGATCGGTTTATAAACTCTTGACCTGTAATTCCCGCCAGCACATTGATGGAGTGGGCACCAAAAGAGCGATTGAAGTTAATTGTTCCTTCAACCAAGTAGTTGGTTTGCGTGGCATTGATAGCGGTTGCTACTCCCCCTAGAGAATTTCCTATAATAGTTGTTCTATCTTTATAAACCGTTTTATCTTCATTGGCTGCATCTCCGCCAACTCGAATTTTAGCACTAAGACCGGGAAGTACAAAATATTCTGCAAAAATCGTCCCCAAATACCTGTAGCGGTTACCATCAATGTGGTTTCCTCTAATAATAGCCTCTGGATTGTCAATATCATATAGATCTGTTACGAAAAAATCTCCATTGTCATTAAGTATGGGAAAAGTTGGATCCCATAGTTTGGCGGCATTAACAGCCCCCCCACGGAGATTCACATCAAAACCATTCGGAATAAACTGATCACGTACATAGCTCGTGGTGGCACTTATTCCGAAGTTAAATTTTTCAGTCGAATGAGTTAAGTTAAATCTGGCTCCATAACGTGTAAAGGAGCTGTTTCTTACTAAACCGTCTTCATCTGTAATATTAGCAGATACTAAGTAATTTGTATTTTCATTTCCCCAAGAAAAACCCAGGTTGTGCTTTTGAACTAAAGCATCTCGGAATATCACATCTTGCCAATCGGTGCCATTTCCTGTAATACCAGTTACTATTTCAGATTGGTCCCCACCTCCTGCGTTGATCAGATCATTAATACCTTCAAAGTATTCCTGTGGCCCTAGTAGGTTTAATCTTTGATGTACCTGATTTATTCCTATATGGCCGTTATAATCTACTTTTAACTGACCGGAAGCGCCCGATTTGGTCGTAATGAGAATGACACCATTAGCGCCTCGGGCTCCATAAATGGCAGCAGCTGAGGCATCTTTCAAAACTTCAATAGATTCAATATCAGCAGGATTTAAAAAACCTATTGGGTTTCTTGGTGCGCGTGTGGCCGCTACTTGATTTCCTGTGTTACTAATTAATACCGAATTTTCAATAGGTAAACCATCTATGACGTAAAGGGGGGCACTGCCAGCATTAATTGAACCTACTCCTCTTACATCAATTGATAATCCTCCTCCGGGCTCCCCACTATTTTGTACAACTTGCACCCCAGCCATTTTGCCCTGCATCATTTGTTCTACTGAAGCATTCAGGGATGGGTTGAAAGACTTTTCATCTAGTCTGGCTACTGCTCCTGTGATTTCTCTTTTAACTTGTGTGCCGTATCCAACTACAACAACTTCGTCTAATGCCTGGGAACTAATTCTCATTGATACATCGATAACATTTTGATTACCAATAGTTATTTCTTTGGTTTCGTAGCTTATATAGCTGAAAACCAACACTTCAGCGTCATCTGGAACTTCCAAAGAATAGTTTCCATCAAAATCTGAGATAGTACCAATAGAGGCACCTTTGACGACAATATTAACCCCAGTCAGAGGCTCACCTGTTTCTGCGTCCGTAACTTTACCAGAAATCGTCTTTTCTTCGAGCCAATTGAAGGAGGTGTAAGCTAGATGGCTGGTTACTTCCTCACCTGAAACCCTTGCTACACCTGCAGTCAACAGGAGAAAGCAACTGGCTAGTGTTATTTTGCCCCAGCTAGGTATTGTTAGTTTAAAATATTTCTTCATAGCCACATAGATTTTAGATTAACTTTCTGTTTTTATTTAATTAATGGTGAATTTATTATGCAATATCCTTCCTCTGGAAAAGCTTAAATCGCTTTGCTTAAACGTTTAAGCAAAGAAGTAAAAATAAGTATGGCAAAGAGTATCTGTCTTTTTCCAATAGTTGAATTTTATTGATTTAAATCGCTTAAAATTCAAAAAAAATTGCCATATCTTATTAGACAAAAGCTAAGTTATCAAAAAAGTATTAAAAACTAATATTTTTTTGATTTTTTTTCTTTTTACCCAATTTAATTTACTTTTCATCCTCGATAAAATTTAATTTTCATTGTGAAAGTAGACTTCGGAATGGCCTATTAATTACCCTGGGTCCTACAATTAACTATTTTACTGGTGAATTAATCGCGACTTTAGAAGAGCGTCGTACATTGAATGTATTAACAAAAAAGTGAGATAAAAGCTATAAATTTTACAGGCCCGAAAAGGCCAAAGCCATAAGAGAATGGCATTGAATGCCGTCAAACATGTAGCTAACCTTTTTGGCCTAACTGCTTAAAAAATCGGACAGTTCAAAGAACTCTGAGTTCGCGTCACGATTTAGTTTAACTATGCTGCTTTAATCAAAGCTTATGAAAAATTTTACTCAATTTCATAGTATTGATGTCAGCAAATCTATTTTAGATATCATAGTAATCAATCAAAATGGCCAGGTAGTAGAGGAACAAACCTAGTCTCCCGACCAAGTGGGACCACAAGTTAAAAGGCCTGGCGTAAATAGCCGGGCCTTTTTTATGTCGGTCTTTTTATCAAGGTAGACAATGCCTGTTCATCCAATGGCTTCATGGTGTCTATCGCTTCGTGAACATAGTCGTCCAGTTCTTTCTCTTCTATTTCCCGTTGGCGGCGGTCTCCGACCGCCCTACCTGATTTTCCTCCAGTCTCTGACTGGTATAAATGTCTGCCACTTCCCCTCCCCCAAACGAGCCGCAACGACTTTCATTCGGCTCAAAAAAAACGTATTTTTGAGCCGAATAAAGACCATAATCGGCTCATGACCTACAACTGGCAACAAAAAGAATGGCCCAACTTTACCTATGACCTGACGGAGGTTCAACAGGATTTGATAGCATTTGCCCATTCTCAGGGAAAAATCAGGGGTATGCTGGAAGCATTACCCGTACAGTCTCAGCAGCAATCTATGATCGATGCAATGGTGGAAGAGGCCTTGCGTTCTTTTGAAATTGAAGGGGAGTTTTTAAGTCGGCAGGATGTTCTTTCCTCTATCCGGAATCAGTTGGGGTTAAACAGACAGTTGGAATCGATCAGGGATAAAAGGGCCGCAGGTGTCGCTAAGCTAATGATACATTCGAGAAATCATTTTGCGGCCCCTCTGACTAAAGAAATGCTCTTCGAATGGCATCAACTCATAATGGAGCCGTATCTGAATATCCAAATAGGGCAATGGAGAAAAGGAAAAGAGCCCATGCAAATTGTTTCCGGTTCAATCGGTAAAGAGGAGGTTCATTTTGAAGCGCCTGCCTCCGAACAGGTGCCCTACGAAATGGACACATTCATACAATGGTTTAACCAAACGGAGCCGGGCCACGCTCAGGAAATTAATCATGCTCCTATTCGCTCCGGCATTGCACACCTTTATTTTGAAAGTATTCATCCGTTTGAAGATGGTAACGGACGAATCGGAAGGGCACTATCAGAGAAAGCCCTCTCCCAAGGCCTGGGTCACCCCATATTGCTAAGTCTTTCTAAAACCATTAATCAGGATAGGAAAGGCTATTATGCAGCACTTAAAAAAGCCCAAAGATCAAATGAAATTACACCGTGGTTACAGTATTTTTTGAGTGCTTTATTGAAAGCTCAGGAGGATATGAAGGCCCAAATTCATTTCACTATTCTCAAGACACGCTTTTTTGATCACCTGGAAGGTCAGCTCAATCCACGTCAGGAAAAGGTAATCGACCGCATGCTGGAGGCCGGCCCCAGCGGTTTTGAAGGAGGAATGAACGCCAAAAAATACATGTCTATTACAAAAAGTTCGAAAGCCACTGCTACCCGGGATCTGCAACAATTGACTGCATTGGGCGCATTACAAGTCATTGGAAAAGGACGTAATACTCGCTACCAATTAAACTTCGATCTTTTGAAGTGAAAAAACTAATGCATTTATCGCAACCGCCGTTACCGTAACTACTGTTACAATAATTCCGTATCTTTGCTCCATGAAATTCATCAATCGAGAAAAAGAACTGGAGCGCTTAGCCCAAATCAAAAAGGCAAGCCTCTAAAATGACGGTCTTGGTCGGGCGGAGACGGATCGGAAAAACAACTACCTTTATCCAACATCCTATTTTTTCCAAAAAACAAACATCCTTATGAAAACCAATTGGCTGTTACTCTTTTTGCCGACACTACTCATCAACGCTCCAACCTATGGTCAGGCTCCAGAATTATCAAAAGAGGAATTTAAAGAAATGTCAGCCTTCGCCTATGAAATGTGCCGATCTATTTTTGCAGACAAAAATTATGTATACAAAGAAGCACCCTTTGAAAAAGAAGACTTTTTTGATCCCGTTTCCTCCGCTCAGGAAGTGGACGATCTGATCGAATTAATGAAAAAAGATGGACAACTTTCTGTCGAAGACGAAGGTTTCGGTCCGCAATTGGTTTTTTCTATTTCATTCGGACCTGAATTGGCAGAGGCCGTGAATAGCATTGAATCGGTTAACGTCCAGGACGTCACCTTAAAGGATGAGAAAGGAAAGGCCCTGCAGCTGGAAAACTATTTTCAAAATAGCCAAACCAATGATGAATATAAATTTAAGGTCGGCATTGAAAAAAACACCTATCCAGCATCCGCCAACCTTAATGGAGATGCTACTTACCTTTTTCAATTCCTGGTGGGTTATGATCAGATAAAGCTGTCTGAAAAAAACATCGGTGAAACCTTTAGCCTCAACGATTGCTCCTTCAAACTGGCAGATATCCATAACAACCAATTGATCCTGGAAACTTTATGCGATGAACGCCCTTCAGTAAAGCTTATAAATCTTGTCGACGATGAAAGGGTGTTTGAGGCGTATTCATATGAAGAATTAATGGAAATGAAAGAAAAAGACGAGACCATCAATACCGATGGGCTATTCACTCAGTCCTCCCAGACCATCGATAAAAAATTTTATACCCTTTTTAAAAAGGACCCGGATCTTTCTTTGAAAAAATTCAGGGCTTTGCTCAGTAAAAAGGAGATAGCAAGATTATCCAGGGAAGAAGACATTTATCTTATTTTGGAACACGTTGCTCCCATAGGAGATCAATTTATTCTGTTTGCTCCGAAATTCCGGACAGAGGAGATCGTGTTCTCTTATTGATGTGCAGAGAAAGATTGAAAAGGGGTTGTGTAAAAAGTCAGTCGCTCCTCCCGCCTGACGGCCGTCAGATTTGCTCGGCTTAAATAATTCTATTTTTTGAGTTTTTGCCGAAGAAAATCTGTGATTTTCTTCGGCAAAAAACTCAAAAAAAATTTTACTAACTGCGCAAACGAGTACAATGCGTTTTTACACAACCTCTTACGATTTATCGACTAGTTGTCTACTGAATCAATATTTTATCAATAAAGATCCCATCTCTTGTTCTTATTCTTAAGAAGTAAGCTCCCTTTGGAAGACTACTTACCTCCAACTCCTTCCTGGAGATCGTACTATTATTTTGTATTTCTTCCAGGACCACTTGACCTGTCATGTTGATGATGCTTAAATTCATATCCTCGAAATAACCATCCACTTTTTCGATAATCAATCGATCGTTGGCCGGATTAGGATAGACCCTGGCTACATCAGAAAGCTTTTCAATATTTTCCTGACTTGAAATCATAGTCACCGTAATCGTAGCGATCCGGGCCTTGCCTTTGTCTGGGTAAGCCGCCTTGGCGTCGTCGCAGGTAAACTCGAAATTATCCGTCCAGAAAATATCATAAGTACCCGGCTCCGTCGGCGCTGTGAACGTGCCCGTGAAATTACCCGTCGTAGAATCCGGACAAACAGCCGGTATGCCGTCGTAGGCACATTCGATCGCCTCATTTTCATAACCAAACACGATCTGACGGATACAAGACGGACAGGATATGCCGTTAGCCAGCGTATAATCAAGCGAAATTTCTACCATCGCTCCAGTATCAACTACCGAAATCTCTGAGCCCCCTCCATTGAGTGAAACATTGGATACTGAAGAAGACGCATTGCAAGTAGATTCTTCAATAATAGTAACTGTAAAATCAACATCTGTTCCAAAGTTGTTGACATTGCCATTAGACTCGGTGATGGCATTGCCCTCTGGATATGGGTTTCCGTTGAAACCGCTCAGATTAGCGATTACCCCATCTCCTTCGATGCCAATAACCGTAAAAGCATAAGTTTGGGATGCCTCTACCGGAAAAGCCGTATTAAGATTAATTATTAAATCGCCTGTGCCGTTTGTAGAAAATTCCTGATTGTACTCCGGATTCAGGGTGTTGGCGCCGGAAGAAAGCTGCAGGCGCATCCGGTCCGTATCCATGGTCGCAAAATTCACTCTGATTTGAGAAATAACGCCAGAGCTGCAAGGAACAAAGGTTTGACCGGCAGCAGTAGTCGTTGATACGTTGGCAAAAGAATTCGATAGTGGTTGGTCAACATTACAGGCATCTTCGATAATGGTGAGTGTAAAGTCAACATCTGTTCCAAAATTATTGACATTGCCATTAGATTCGGTGATGGCATTGCCCTCTGGATATGGATTTCCATTGAAACCATTCAAGTTCGCTATCACCCCATCTCCACTAATTCCAATGACCGTAAAGGCATAGGTTTGTGAAGCTTCCACCGGAAAAGGAGTATAGAGTGGAATGACTAAATCCCCTGTACCATTTGTCATGAAATCTTGGGAATACTCTGGATTTAACGTATTTGTTCCGGAAGAAAGTTGTAAGCGCAACTGATCAGTGTCCATGGTCGCAAAGCTCACTCTGAGATGGGTTATGAGCCCAGAAGTACAGGCTACAAAGTTCTGACCTGCTGCGGTACCAGTAGAAACATTTGCAAAAGAGTTAGACTCTGGCTGGTTGATGGTACATGCATTTTCTACGATCGAGATTGAAAATTTTACATCTGTTCCAAAATTATTGACATTGCCATTAGATTCAGTAATGGCGTTCCCCTCTGTGTAAGGATTGCCATTGAAACCACTTAAATTAGCAATAACTCCATCTCCCTCTATACCGATCACTGTAAAAGCATAGATTTGAGCTTCTTCCACAGGGAAAGGCGTTGCGAGCTGGATCAAAAGGTCGCCGGTACCTTTTGTTTCAAAATCTTGCGTGTACGTTGGATTTAATGTGTTAGCACCAGAAGAAAGTTGCAAACGCATTCTATCGGTATCCATGGTCGTAAAATTCACTCTTATGGAAGTGATAACTCCACTCGTACAAGCCGTAAAACTTTGGCCGGCGGCAGTGGTGGTGGATACGTTGGCAAAAGAATTTGATTCCGGCTGGTCGATATAACAGGCCTGGCCGTTCAAATGGAGCGTCGCTCCAAAGAAAAGGAGGACTAAACAGGCTTGGAAAAAGAGTCTTCCAGTACGCGTTGTACGGGAAGGTTTGATCATTTTGTAAAATTGACTCATCACAAAGATTTTAGGTTGATTAATATTACACCACAGCCAAACATTAGCGATGGTGCTGTTATGAAATAGCCTATTTTAAAACCAGGTAATAAAGACATAGCTCTCCCTTATTAATTCCTTACTGAATTAACGGCATGTATGAAAAACAGCTTTCCACTGCTGCTTTCATATTAAAGAGCATATTAGACCCTCGGTAATTACAATCTATTACCGCTTAACAACCAAGCTTAAATAATTATCCAAAAGGCTGAAAATGTTGATAAAGAAGTGTAGGGTTGGTGTTTTTTCATAAAGCCAAATTTAGGTGTTAGGAATGTTGTGTTTAAAAGGAACAGTCGTCTCCCTTCTTTTATTCTAGAAGTCTTATTTGGATTATGATAAAGGAGTATATTGGAAAGCTGCTAATTTTAAAAAAAGACAAGTTAATTGATTTTAAAAATAAGCAATTTTTTTCATAAAAATCATTTTCTTAAAAAATACTGATTTTTTCCCTATGTATCCGGACGCGTTGCAGGATCTATATCCACGCTCTGCCCTTCTTCAGCCTCACTAAACAACACCCGAAAAGCAAAGATCGCCCCACCAAACAAAATGGCGCCGGCCAGCACCATGACCAACAAGCCCTCCCAGGAAAAACCCTGAAACCGAACCGAAACGTTGCGCGACGCACTTTCGGTAGATAAGGCCACCACCCCGGCGCGCTCCGGTGTCCAAGAAAATTCGGTGGCCGGCGTATCCGAAAAAAGGGTGTCGCGGCGAACGACGCTGCTGTTGGGTCGATAGGCGATAACAAGCATGGAGGCAGGCGCTTCCAGTTGCACCGTAATGGACTCCCCCTGCTCCGGCTTTTCATCAGACAAGCTGATCTGAGCGGAAAGCAGCAGGGGCATAGCCAGAACAGAGGTAACGAGCAGCAGTACTATCTTTTTCATGACTCAGGGTTTGATCGGTTGGTTAATAAATACGCAAAGGTGATGCTGATGACCAGC
This sequence comes from uncultured Saprospiraceae bacterium, assembly GCA_964548175.1. Taxonomy (GTDB): domain Bacteria; phylum Bacteroidota; class Bacteroidia; order Chitinophagales; family Saprospiraceae; genus JANQPA01. Next base: position 263,474 of record CAZJQS010000001.1, on the reverse strand, counting down.
CAGAAGATCGGAATGAAGACAGGCAGCCACTCAAAGCCAGGCATCTGATAATTGGAACCGTACAACAGCCCCCCATCCGGACCGTTCGGCTGATATTCGCCGATCAGACTGGAAACGATTACGACTACTAATAAAACGGGAATGACGTATTTGATCAGCCCTTCAAACCATTTGCCCAGCTTGACCTTCGCGTGCTGATTCAGGGCTTCCCGCAGCCGGTCGGCGCCCAATATCCATCCGATAAACAGCACTTCGGCCAGACCAACGATCAATAAACTGTAATTAAACACCCAGTGATCCATCAGATCGAGCAGCGTCAAGCCCAGCGTACCGTTGCCGGTCAGGTTCTTATCGATGATCTGGGGCAGAGAGAACAGGGCCGAGCCGATCAATCCGGCAATAGCGGCATAAGTCAGCGCCCTGGTTCTTTTGATCTTCAACTTGTCGATGATGGCCGACACGAAAGCTTCAATCAGCGAAACGGAAGAAGTCAATCCCGCCAAAACGATCAGCAGGAAGAAGATGAAGCCGAATAACCGCACGATCCAGGCCAGCTCCGACAGTTCGTTGATCCCCTGTGGAATGACGAAGAAAGACAAAGACAAGGACGTTCCCGCCGGATTCAGAGCAAAGACGAACAGCAAAGAAAAAATGGCCGTTCCGGCAATAAACTCAAAGCTGCAATTCAGAAAAGAAACCAGGAAAGAGTTATTGACCTGGTCGGCATCTTTAGGCAAATAAGAAGCATAAGCGGTCATAATGCCCATCCCCAAGGACAGGGAAAAGAACATCTGGCTGAATGCCCCCCGCCATACGTTCGGCTCGGATATCCCCTGAAAATCGGGGGTAAACAAGAACATGACTCCGTCGAAGCCGCCTTCCAGGGTCATGCCCCGGATGGCCAGACCGATCATAAATATCCACATCAGGGGCACAAAAACGCGCACAGCCCGCTCGATGGTATCGGTTCCTTTGCGTAAGATCAGTAAGTTAAGTGCCCAGATCAGCACGATGAGCAGGAGCGGCTGCCAGGTGGAGATCAGGTTGAAGAAAAAGACCGTTGAACTGGGCTTCTCGGTAGGCGTTTCAAAAGGGGTAAAAGGCGCCGTGATGCCCGGCTCAAACAGACTACCGAAGGTCCCTATCAGCATGCCACAGGCCCAGCCTAAAATAGCAACGTAATACATTGTAATGATAAAGGATCCCGCAATACTCCACCAGCCGAAAAATTCGCCCTTTTTCCCTACCAATCGCCTCAGTGCCAGGGGAAAAGATTGCCCGGTTAGCGTACCGAGCCCAAATTCCATCATCATAATAGGCAGGCCTAAAACAAAAAGGGCCAAAAAATAAGGTAAGTAAAAAGCACCGCCGCCATACTGGTAGGCATTTGAACTAAAGAATACAATATTCCCCAATCCAATCGCCGACCCACTAGCAGCTAAAATAAATCCTAGTTTGCTTTGCCAGTTCTTTCTTTTTTGCGTCACAGCATAGGTCTTTGGTGATGCGAAGTAAAGTAGTAATAATTGGGAATGGAAACAAATTCCACAAAAAGAAACATAAATACTTCCAAAATATGGCTAGAAAGGTTAAAAATTTTCTTCCTAGAAATGATGCTTCTTCCATTTTGCAGGAGCATTATAATGAAAGGGCAAAACAAAAGGAACGTTTTATGCTGCCGCTTCAGGTCAAGTTGAAAATTAATTTCCCATGTTCGGATCCATCATCGAGACCGCATCTGCTCATAGCAGTTTTTAGCTGAAATGCTGAATGCCACTTGTTTGTCGAATAAAAACCAGCATTGATCGTAAACTTTAATCTAATCCATTTCTTTAAACGTCTAATGAAGGCTTTGCCGATACATTGACGATTACATAGAAATTTCAAACGAACTCCAGTTCAAGCAATGATATTATGTTACTTTCGTGCTTTGTTTCCTTTGGGGTTTAAGCATAAATAGGGAAGGATGACAGTTTGGATTGCGTTCATTGCATTGATCATATTATTTTTGGCGCTCGACCTTGGGGTTTTTCATAAAGACCCCCATGCCGTTACCGGCAAAGAAGCGATTAGGTGGACCACGCTGTGGGTCAGCATATCGCTTATATTCAGTCTGGCGGTACATAAGATCTATTCGGAAGGCTGGACAGACAATGTCGATAACCTGACGCCCGGCCAGGCGGTGCTGGAATATCTGACCGGTTATGTGATCGAGCTCTCTCTGAGCATGGACAATATTTTCGTAATTGCCGTGATCTTTGCCTATTTCGGTATTCCGAAGGAGTACCAGCACCGCGTGTTGTTTTGGGGAATTCTAGGGGCCATTATTTTCAGGGCCCTTATGATCATGGTGGGAGTAGTACTGATCAATAAGTTTTCTTTTATAACTTATTTTTTTGGCGCCTTGTTGTTGTATTCTTCATACAAGATGTTCACCACTCAGGAGCAGCAGGTAGATCCCCGCAGAAATCCGCTGGTCAATCTTGTAAAGCGATTCTATCCGGTCGTGAATCGCTTTGTCGGCAATCGTTTTTTTGTACGACGAGGAAAATACCGGGCCGCCACGCCCCTGTTCATCGCTTTATTAGTAGTGGAAACGACGGATATTTTGTTTGCTATCGACAGCATTCCGGCTATCCTGGCCATCACGACCGATCCTTTTCTCGTTTTTAGTTCCAATATTTTTGCCATCTTAGGGTTACGTTCTTTGTATTTTGTGCTGGCCTCCATGCTGGATAAGTTCCATTTGTTAAAATACAGTTTGGTCTTTATCCTGGCTTTTGTAGGGGTAAAGATGATCCTGATCCATGTGATCCATTTTCCGGAGTGGCTGTCGTTGAGTGTGATTGCCGCTTCCCTGATCGCAGGGATTATAGCCTCACTGGCGCAGCCGGAAAAAAAGGAAGAGCGTTTGCCGGAGGGCAAAATAGAAAAGATGGACGGTCAAAATGAGAAAAGTGTTTTGCCTTAAGGTTGATGAAAAAACTTGAAACATCCCGCAATGTTGAAAGCCAAAAGCAAACATTTAATGAATTGCTGCTTCCCAAAGTCAGGGATGATTCCTATTTTTCACAAACTCAATAAGGAACGCGTATCATTTTTTCATAAATAAACTACTATGGATGCTTTCTGGAATGACGTATCCGAAATACTAACGGACTATTACGACTATCTGGTGCTTATTTTCCCCAGGCTTATACTGGCGATAGTCGTCCTTGTTTTCTTTCTGTTCACTGCGAGGTATGTTCAAGGCCTTACCAAAAGGCGGCTGGTCAACAGAATGGATGACACTTTGATGGCCAGTTTTATGGCCAGAACGGTCAAAGGCATTTACCTGATCCTGGGCTTTTTAATCATACTGAGTCTTCTTGAGCTTACAGGCATAGCCGGTAACATTCTGGCCGGGGCCGGCCTATCGGCCATCATTCTCGGTTTTGCATTTAAAGACATAGGCGAGAACTTCCTGGCCGGTGTGATCATGGCTTTTCGCAGGCCCTTTCGCCAGGGCGACATCATCAAAAGCGGTGATGTGCAGGGGACTGTGCTGCAACTCAATATCCGCGATACACAGGTCAAAACCATCGACGGAAAGGATGTTTTTATCCCTAATGGTCAAATCCTCAAAAATCCGCTGCACAACTACACCATTGATGGTTACCTGAGGTACCAATTTATGGTAGGCCTGGATTACGGCTCCGATATAGAGCGAGCCATACAGGTAATAAAGGGCGCTTTAGTCCAGGTAGAAGGCATCCTTTCCGGTGAAAAAGGACCGACGGTGATGGTCAATGAACTGGCATCGAGCACCATCAACCTGGAAGTTTATTTCTGGATCGGCGATTTCAGTCCTAAAACTTCCATCGCCAGGGTGAAAACACAGGCCATGGTGCGTACGGTTAAAGCGCTTGAACAGGCGGGCTACTACATGCCGGGCAACATCCTGGAGATCAAGAATTATCACGATGCGGATCTGAAAACGGTGTCCAAAAAAGAAGAATAAGTACGATTATTTAAACTCTTTCAGATTAGTCGAAACGCTCAGGTGCGTCACTCCTCCTGCGATGTGATACACCAGATGCCCGAATTCAATGCGGAAGCGATTGACCTTGATGCCTACGCCGAAAGAAAAGCCGGCCAGGCTGCCGAAATCAGGAACCGCCATGTCTTGTCTCAAAAAGTTATTGTACCCGAAACGCAGGCGGAAATTCTCCCTTGCTCCGATTAGAAATTCGCCGTTAAAAATAAAATGTCGGAAAAAGTTTTGTAAAAATACGGAAGGCTCTCCGGTGGCGCCGCTATCACCAATGAAAATCGTGCCTTGTTCGGCATTGGGATCGTCATAGAGCAAGTTCCATTGCTGGGCATTGTGGTAGATGATGGAAAAACGGAAGGGCAGGTATCTCAGTCTTTTGGACAAGCCCATCTGAATCTCGAAAGGCAGCTGTTCGTCCCGGCCTTCTTCTCCGGTGTAAGTAGACAAGATCGTACCCATATTTTTGATCACCAAAGAAAAAGTAAAGTTAGTGGCCGTATCCAGATAAGTGGCGCCCAGGTCCAGGGCGAGAGCGGCGGAATTATAGACTTCGAGGCGGGACGTCAGGTATTTGATATTGGCCCCTAGCGAAATGCGCTCGTTGACCATACGCCCAGCGCCGATGGTGGCCGCCAGTTCTTTGGCCTTGAAGGTCCCCAACTGTTGAAAAAACTGATCTGTCTGTTGAAATTCTCCGTAATCGATGTATTTGACGCCGCCGTAAAAGGTGGTGGCGATGGACTCGGCATGATGCCCGAAAGCAGCAAAACCATGGCTGATACTTTCAAAGTGAAAGCTGTGGTTAAAAGCTATCTGTTGATGCATTTCGGGATTCAGCAAGGCCGGATTGGCAAATGCGAGGTTGACGTCATCGTCCATGACAGTGATCAGGTTCCCGCCCAGGGCAGCGATCCTGGCCGAAGAAGGGAGATTGACAAATTTGTACAGATATCTGCCGCCGAACTGACCGAAGGCAGCGAGCGGACAGAGTATGCACAACAGCACCCCCATATGCCGGAGTTTCCAATGAAAAAACGCACCAGAGGCAATTGTCCTCCCGTGCGTCTTTTCACTATGGTCATAATACTTTATTCCTGCCGATGCTTTCATAGTAAAATCCTTGGTCTTTCATGAACTCCAGGTCATAGAGATTTCTTCCGTCAAATATAAACGGTTTTTTGAGGAGATTCTTCATTACTTTGAAACTTGGCGTCCGGAAGACACTCCACTCCGTGATGATGGCCAGCGCTTCGGCCCCGATCAATGCTTCATACTGATCTTCCACCAGCTGTACCCGGTCTCCCATCAATGCCCGTATATTGCCCATGGCCTCGGGATCGTAAGCCTTGATCAAAGCACCGGCCTGAAGCAGTTCTTCAATGATGTACAAGGCAGGCGCTTCTCTGATATCGTCGGTATTGGGTTTGAAAGCCAAGCCCCAAACAGCGATGGTCTTCCCGCTTAGATCTTCGCCCAGCTTTTCTTTTATTTTTTTAGCTAGAATGGAGCGCTGGATGCCGTTCACCTCCAGCACAGCATTTAATATTTTAAAGTCGTAAGCATTTTCTCTGGCCGTTTTGGCTAAAGCCTGAACATCTTTAGGGAAGCAACTGCCCCCAAAGCCGACACCCGGAAACAGAAAACGCTTTCCGATACGAGCATCGCTGCCCATTCCCATGCGGACCATGTCCACGTTGGCTCCCAGCCTCTCGCAAAGGTTGGCTACTTCGTTCATGAAGGAAATGCGAGTCGCCAGATAAGAGTTTGCTGCATATTTGGTCATTTCGGCTGAACGTTCATCCATGAAATAGATCGGATTGCCCTGGCGGACGAAGGGCTCATACAACCGCCGGAGGATAGCCCGCGCCTTTTCAGAGGTTGTCCCGATCACCACCCGGTCAGGCTTGAGAAAATCCTCGACAGCGACTCCTTCTCTTAAAAACTCAGGATTGGAAGCCACGTCGAACAAGTCTTCGATCAGGTTTTCCGCCAGGATGGCCTGTACTTTTTCTGCCGTTCCCACCGGAACGGTGCTTTTATCTACGATCACCTTATAGTCGGTGATCATGGTAGACAACTGCCCGGCGACCCCCAGAATGTAGGACAGATCGGCAGAGCCGTCTTCGCCGGGAGGCGTTGGTAGCGCCAGGAAGATGACTTCTGCATCTTTTACTGCCTCGGCCAGATCCGTAGTGAAATGTAATCTTCCGCCTTTGGTATTGCGTTCGAACAGGACGTCCAGGCCTGGTTCGTAGATCGGCACGATCCCATTGCGCATTTTTTCGACTTTCTGCTCATCGATATCCACACAAATGACATGGTTCCCGGTTTCAGCAAAGCAGGTGCCCGTCACGAGTCCGACGTATCCAGTGCCTACAACAGCTATGTTCATGTACGATAAATTTGGTATATGGAAAAAATTTTCGCCGCAAAAATAATTAATTAATTTTGCCCTCTTGTGTACATTTCAAGTAAATTGATAAAGTAAGTGAGTTGGTTTCTTGATTTTTATTCGTTTAAGTAACAATGGTTGTATAAACATAGATTTTTAACTCTTCACACGGATGCCCAAGTGGATTGAAAAAACACTTTATTCCTTTCCCTTCCGCTTATTGCTGCTGCATTTGCGCAGCAATCTGCTGCTGATCGGTATGTGGGCTTTTCTGATCTGCCTGATCACCGGGGTCATCGGCCGTAAATTAGGATTCCCCTATTTGTTCCTTGATCCGGAGTACCTCAATAACGTCAATTTCTGGAGTTTCTTCCTCATCGGTCTAACCTTCGGTGGTTTCTTGATGACGTGGAACCTGACGACCTATCTGCTCACGGCTCATTATTTTCCCTTTCTGGCCAGCTTGCGAAATCCCTTCACCAAATTTTGTCTGAACAACCTCCTGTTGCCGATCGGCTTCCTCGCTTTTTACCTGACCTTTATCATTCAGTTTCAGATACGGTTTGAGGGATGGAGCCTTGAAGACATTTTGCTTCAAACCATCGGCCTGATAACGGGGATGCTAACGTTGCTGATCTTTTACTTATTATATTTTCATTTCACCAATCAGGACATCAGGTCTTACAAAGACATCATCGAAGCAAGAAAAAGGACCGCCACAGCGATCAATCCCGGACGGAAAGACATCGACCTGGAATCCATAAAGATGGACGCTGTCCGATGGCGGGTAGACAATTACTTTAACGAGGCTTTCAGAATAAGGCGGGTGCGTAGCGTAGCCCACTATGATGTAGGCATGCTCAAACAAATTTTCAAACAAAACCACCTCAACGCTCTGATCATACAGTTACTCACCATGATGGCTCTTTTTACACTGGGATCGCTGATGGATTATTCCCTGTTCCGAATACCTGCAGCCGCCAGTATCTTTATCATGCTCAGCGTGATCACGGCCATTATCGGAGCGATCACTTACTGGTTTGACGAATGGCGGAAAACCATCCTGATTCTGTCTTTGATCGGACTGAATTTTATGACCAGCTTCCAGAACATGGACTATTCCAACAAGGCTTACGGCCTGGATTATCAGGACACCCTTGCTCAGTATACGTATGAAGAAATGCAGAAGCTCGTCTTTTCCGGCCAGATCAATAAGGACAAAGAAAGGACCATTGAGATACTGGAAAACTGGAAAACCAAGAACTATGAGCCTGGCGAGGGATTACCCAAAATGGTCCTCATCGCTGTAAGTGGCGGCGGGCTGAGGTCGGCCAGTTGGGTCGTCAATGTATTACAAAAAGCAGACAGCACCCTTAATGGTGAATTGATGGACCATACTGCCCTGATCACCGGCGCTTCCGGGGGGATGCTTGGCGCCGGGTATATGAGAGAAGTATATCTGCGCGAACACCGCCACAACAGGGACGCTCTCTATGATAAAGTCCACTTGAAAAATATTTCAAAAGACCTGCTCAACTCCGTAGCTTTCACGCTGGTATCCAATGACCTGTTCTTACCCTGGGCCAGGTTTGAGGTAGGTGAGCATACTTATCGAAAAGACCGGGGGTATATCTTTGAGCAACAGTTCAATGAAAACACGGGCCACCTATTGGATAAAACCCTTTCCGACTACCGCCAGGCAGAGTACGCTGCCCAGATACCCATGATGTTCATCACGCCTTCTATCGTCAATGACGCCAGGAGGCTGATCATTTCTCCGCAGCCCGTTTCTTATATGATGATCGCTCCCCTGGGCCTGGATCGGCACAATACTGTAGAGATCGACGCCGTCGATTTTCGATGGTTGTTCAAAGAGCAGGAGGCCGACAGCCTGCTGTTCACCTCAGCCCTCCGCATGAGTGCTACTTTCCCGTACATCATGCCCAATGTCCACCTCCCTTCAAAACCTCAGCTGGAAGCTGTGGACGCCGGTTTCATCGACAATTACGGCCTGCTTTCCGCTACCCGCTTTATCCAGGTCTTCAAAGACTGGATCATGGAAAATACCAGCGGAGTCATCCTGGTGCAGATCAGCAGCTCCACTAAAATAGATCCCATTTTAAAAAGTGAGAATAAAGGGATCATTGAGACCATCTTCAATCCCATCGGCATTGCCGGACAAATGTTCAGCCTCCAGGAATTCGAGCAGGATAACAGCCTTGGATTCATCTATGATCTTTTGGGGAAAGATTATTTTCATTACGTCAGCTTCGTCTATGATCCAGGCAGAGATAATAAATTAAAGGCCTCTATTTCGTTCCATCTGACCAACAGAGAAAAGGAAGTTATCCTCGAAGAAATCGAAGCTCCTGGAAACAGGTACAATTTGCAGGAACTGGAAAAGCTGTTGCTCTACTGATTTTTTTTTCAAAACACAAAACATTTTTTTTTATCACATACTTAATTCTCTTTAATTATAATCCACTCAATTACCAGCCAATTATTTAGCTGTTTTTTTATTATTTGCCTGAAATGCGTCAAAAAAGCTTTTTCCCAGGGGTGAAAAAAGGAGCTATCGTTCTGAGAATGAATCTTTAAGGCTTGAAAATCGTAGTATTATATTATACTTTTATTGAAAATGAAAACTATGCTATGAGAAAGATTTACTATTACAGGCTTATTCTCAGTAGCCTTTTTCTATTTCCTGCGGTTATTGGCATTTCGCAAACTGAAATTGCAAGTATTTCTGGCCTCAGCGATACAGAATGTATTGGGTCTATAACTCTATTTCAAATCAACATTAACTCTAACACTTTGGCAGATGTCGATGGAATGGGAGACCCTTCAGGCATTACCCTTATTGATAATAACCCCGGCGATTTGATTACAGGTATTGTGGGCTGTTTCAATTGTATCCCCATGGGAAACGGCAGCGTTCTCATCATCATCAATATCGGAGGCGGTACTCCAGGAACTTCAGTTACTTTTGATTTATTGTTAGAGGATCCCAACGGATTCACTTTCAGCAATTTATCACTATTGCCCAATCAAGGTATTTCCTTTGTTCCTCCAATATTGACTTATCGGTTTACAGTTAATGTGGACGGTCCACCCATAGTGGACATCATTCCCTCTGATCCACTGATTTGCAACGGAGCCTCAACAGTTCTAACAGCAGTCAGCACCAACGGCGCCAGTATTACCAATTATTCATGGTCTGCAGGCAATGGCGACGGCAGTTTCCAAGGGAACGTCAATCCCGGAAACAGTCCTGTAGCAACTGTAACAGATCAAGATATTTACGAAGTCATGGCTTCTAACATGTGTGGATTAATGACCCCTGATTTTGAGTCAGTTACTGTCGAAGCAGAAAACACTCCCGTTATCGACCTGACCTGCACGGATAATGGCGATAATTCCACTACCTTGAAGATAGACCTTCTCAACAATGCGGATAACGTCACCGTAGAAGTCTTTAACGAAGGCAATTTCTACACCGACTTTTCCATTCCCGACGGCCCTGGCTCAGTGATGACCACCATCGACAACAATGTCTATTTCAACCAGGATTTTACAGTCACTGCCAGTAATGGCTGCGGTAATTCTTCCAACATGGAGGCTTGCCCGATCATGATACCCCTGCCCGTTGAACTGCAGTATTTTCAGGCCACCCGCCAGGAGAATGGGATATTACTCGAATGGGCTACTTTAACGGAAACGAATAACGACTATTTTACTATAGAAAAATCTTTCGACGGCGTTTCCTTTGAGCAAGTTACTACTGTTCCCGGCATGGGTACGACCCTGGAGCCTCAACAATATGTTTATCTTGACCAAAAGGCGGGTGAAAAATCAGGAAACCGCAATGTACTGTATTACAGGCTTAAACAAACGGATTTCGACGGTACGTTCACTTATTCCGAGATCGTGGCCGTCAATTTACCTTCAAAAGGAGCTTTAGCCGTTAATCGCCTTTGGCAGGAGAACCAAACGCTGGTGGCCGATTTGGCCGTACCATTCGACACTCAACTCGACCTTCGCCTCTTTAACCTGGATGGACGGCTGTTGAATTATAAGCGGGAAAACGTGGCCGGGGGCAATGCACAATTGAAATTCGACTTGATCGAGCTACCTCCGGGCATTTACCTGATCTCCGTCAATGACGGTCAGCAATTAATTACCCAAAAGTTTTTGAAAAAATAAATAGGAATCATTCCGAATGTTAACCAAAAGGTCCTGTAAACGGATGCTAGCATGTCTATGGCCGGCAAGATGGCGGAGGAATGTGCATCTTTACCTGTCGAAGGCAAGATAGCATCCGTTTTCGGGAAGAAAACCTTCAAACTTTTTATCTGATTGAAGGGATAGCTAATGTTTGTTTAGCCTTCATAGTAAATTCGATAAATCGCATCGGCGTAGTCATCTGAGACCAACATGGACCCATCCGGTAAAAATTCAATATCTACCGGCCTGCCCCAGGCCTCATCCTCTTCCTCATCCAGCCAACCTTCCGCAAAAGGCTCATAGCCGGTGGCGTTAAAGTTTTCATCCAGGGTAACCAGCGTAACCCGATAACCGATTTTCTTACTCCTGTTCCAGGAGCCATGTTCCGCGATAAGCACATCCCCTTTATATTTAGCGGGAAAGCGGTCGGTCAGGACAAACTCCAGCCCCAAAGGAGCAGTGTGCGGCCCCAGATTTTGAACCGGAGGGGTGTATTTAGCACAATCCCCCTTTTCGCCGAACTCCGGATCGGGGATGTCCCCCTGATGGCAGTAGGGGTAACCAAAGTGCATGCCATCCTTTGTGGCTCTGTTCAATTCGCAAGCAGGCATATTGTCGCCCATCCAGTCGCGTCCGTTATCCGTAAACCAGAGATCGCCGGTTTCGGGGTGCCAGGTAAAGCCGACGGTATTGCGGATACCATGCTGAACGACTTCCATGCCTGTTCCATCAGGATTCATACGAGTGATGGAAGCGAAAACGTCTTCTTCTGGGTCGCAAATATTGCAAGGAGCGCCAACGGGAACGTAGAGTTTCCCGTCAGGCCCGAAAGCAATGAACTTCCAGCCGTGATGCGTTTCGGTAGGATAATCGTCAAAAAGGACGACCGGTTTGGGCGGATTGTCCAGTTGACTTTCGATGTTCTCGAACTTAATGACGCGGTTGACTTCCGCCACATAAAGATCGCCATCCCTGAATGCTACGCCGTTAGGCAGCTTGAGTCCTTTGGCGAGGGTGTAGATCTTTTCCGCCCGCATGTCATTGTCTTCATCTTTCAAAGCATACACATCACCCTTACTACGGGTACTTACGAATAGGGTCCCGTCGGGAGACAGGGCCATCGAACGGGCATTCTGCACCCCTTCTGCGAACACGTCGATCTTAAACCCTTCCGGCAGTTTGATCCGATCGATAGGTAAATTGCCCTTATAGGCTATCGTCTGAACTTTTGGCGTATGCTCTTCTTGTTTTTCTGTACCCGCTCCGGCTTCGCCGGTCTGGCTACAAGACATGAGGCCAATGGAAACAAGCAGTAAAAAGCTTAATATAGGTTTCATATAGAATGGTTAAGTAAAATGAGACTTCTCAGAATGTTGAAAGCTAATTTAATCATTTGACTTTCAGTTCCTTGAAAAAGGGATTATCGGTTATTTGCAGGTTCTTTATTTATCTTTCAACATAACATTCAAATCCGGATAAAGCCCTGCGTATTGGTGTATTTCTTCTTCTTTTAATCTAAGCCCATCGGCAAAAACGACGACCTCCATGCTTTCCTTCCTTTTTTTCGACAATTTACTAAAGATCTCTTTCACTTCTCCATATGTTCTGAAATCGCCGGCCATATACCGGAACAATTTACCGTTTTTTTCCACCAATGGGTTTTCGGTTTTTTCAAAAAGAGGGTCCTCAAAAAAGACTTCCTGCACGGCAAACTGAAGTTTGTAAACCAGGCGGTCATGGCGGATCTGGTCAGGGCTAAGCACAGCCGACTGGATCTGCATCGGAATTTCTTTTTTCCCCGACACATCCAGTTCCAAGGCAAAGGGTTTCCCGCCCAGGGCCTTCAGATCTTTTCCATTTAAGCTCCTGATTTGTATTTTTCCGGCTTCAATTCCATTCTGAACAAAGTAGTTCGCAAACTTTTCCGCCTGAACAGCGCCGTTAAGCAATCGGTCAGCTGTGGATAAGCCCATGGCCGAATAGACGCTTACGATCAAATGGAGCTGAGGATAGCGTTGCATCAAGCTAATGACCTGGTTGAACTGCCGTTCGCTACGGTTATGCAGTATGCTGCCTGGGTCGTCGAAAACGATAGTGGGCAATTGTAAGGAAGCGCCGCGCGGAAATTCGTACTCCTGGGCCGGAGCAGAGGCAACCGGAGGGCCGCTATTGCTGAAGGGGTCAGAAGGCGCGGAGCTGAAGGGATCGGACAGTTTCGGTTCCTGAGTCACTTGTGCAGGAGGAGGCGGAGTGACCGGCGCAGATGGCTGCGGCCTGGGTTTTTCTATCGGAGCAGCAGGCGGAGGCTGGTTAACCGGCCGGTTTGTTACCTGGACCGGCCTTTCCATTAGCGCATCGCTGAAATAAGCAACAAACAGGTCTCTGCCGCCCAGGCCATCTTTGCGGGTGGAGGCAAAAAAAGCGCTGTACCCATCATAGCTCATCCTGAAATAGGCATCATCCCCGGCCGAATTAATCGGCAAGCCAAGATTAATCGGCGGATACCAATCGCGCTCTCCTTCGTTGAAGAAGGCCTTGACGATGTCAAATCCACCGATCGACAGCTCGGGCTTGTTCGTGCTGAAATACAAAGCCTTCCCTTCTTCCGCCAGGAAGGGCGTTATTTCATCATAAGGCGAATTAATCTGGGCGCCCAGGTTCTGAGGGCTCGACCAGCGGCCGTTGACTGCAACGGTCATAAAAAGATCTTTGCCCCCATAACCGCCGAGCTGATCGCTGGAAAAAACAACAATGGAATCTCCCAGAAAGTGGGGCATGGCGTAGTCAGCGTTGGCGGTAACCGGCCCCAAAAAGGGATTGACGCTAAGTCTTCGCTGATCTGCCCGTTGGAAAGTATCGATCAGAATACGACCGTTGTCCAGGTCACGCCCCTGATAATAGTACATGGCCCTTCCGGAAGCATCGAAGCCAAAAAGGACATCGTGTGCGTTACTATTGATCAGGAAATGCATGCGCTGACTTTCCCGCCAGAGGCCACTTTGATTTTCACAATAAAAAATATCGCTGGGGAAGTGGCCAAAAAATTCGTCAGGCTGCCCGTATTTATCGCGAGGACCGCCATAGTTTCCAGGACGATCGGAAGAAAAATAAAGGATATGTGCACGATTGGGGCTGGGTACCGGGCCAAACTCATGGTAAGGTGTGTTGACCTCACTTCCAAGGTTTTCCACGTAGGCCAGCTCCTGGCGGAATTGTACCTGCACCCCATTAGCGCACATGCGGATCTCGTCACGGATAACCGGCCGGTAAGGGTGTTTGGAATCGATCGCTTTAAGATATTCCTTGTAAAGTTCTACTGCTTTATCAAACTGGTGCCTGTTGTGAAAAATGCGCGCCAGGTACAACAGCACTTCTGAAACGGGCGCCCTACGTCCGTCCAGCACGCCGGAAAACACTTGTTCAGCCCGATCCAGTTGATTGAGATGGTACAAACAGACGCCCTTCAGGAAAAGGCCTTCTTCATCATTACGCACCGCCTGTGGATTAGCCTCCAGCAGATCCAATGCCTGGATAAATTTTTCACTCAAACAGAGTTGTTTGACCTGCCGTTTGGTATCCACCCAACTGGACTGAGCCGCCAGATAAGAACAAAAGAATAAAAACCACAGGATTAGAACGTAGCGCATATCTGATGATTTAAGCTTGAGGGGAATGTAAAGCATGTTAACCAGGGCAGACACCTATGTTCTAATACGTTTGTTTTTAATGTGTTGTTGTTAAGAACCCGTTTTTTTTAGTAATCCTCAGATCTTTTGCTGATCATCGAACTGCTCCAGGTAATCCCCTATACGCCGGAGGAAGGAGCCGCCCAGGAAGCCGTCCACGACGCGGTGATCGTAGGAGAGCGACAAGAACATCAAGTGGCGCACGGCGATCAGATCTCCGTATTCCGTTTCCACGACGGCCGGTTTTTTGCGGATGGCGCCGGTTGCCAGAATGGCCACTTGAGGCTGGTTGATGATGGGCGTGCCCATCACGTTGCCAAAAGTACCCACGTTGGTGATGGTAAAGGTGCCGTCCTGAATTTCTTCCGGCTTCAGTTTATTATTACGGGCGCGGTTTGCCAGGTCGTTAACGCTTTTGGTCAGGCCGAGCAGGTTGAGGTGATCAGCATTTTTTATGACCGGGACGATAAGGTTGCCGGAAGGCAAGGCCGCCGCCATACCGATGTTGATGTTTTTCTTCCTGACGAGGTTGTTGCCGTCTACCGAGATATTGATCATCGGAAAATCCTTGATGGCTTTTACCACGGCGTCGATGAAAATGGGCGTGAAGGTGATCTTTTCTCCGTATTTTTCCAGGAAGGATTTTTTCACTCTATTCCGCCAGTTGACGATAGTAGTCACGTCGACTTCCACGAATGAGGTTACGTGAGGAGAGTTTTTTTTGGAATGGACCATATGGTCGGCGATCAGGCGGCGCATACGATCCATTTCGATGATCTCAACGTTGCCTTTGTCGATGCCTGACGGGGGGGCCGGAGCAGTGGTTGTTTTTTGTGTTGCCGGCGTCTGTTCGCGGGCAGCCGGCTGCCGTTTTGGCTGAGGTTCCGGAGCAACTTCTCTTTCTTCCAGGTAGGCGAGGATATCGTGTTTAGTGACTCTTCCCTGCGCGCCGGTGCCAGGTACACTTTCCAATTCTTCCAGAGAAATATTTTCTTTTTTGGCGATGTTTCTGACCAGGGGGGAGTAAAAGCGGGCGCCTTCTCCGACGCCGATCTCCACGGAAGCGGTAGCAGGTATTCTTTTTTCTTCCTCCGGTTGGGGGGCCCCATGGGACTGTCCGTTTTCCGAAGCGGGATGAGCCTCTTTTTCGGCTTCTTTAACGGCAGGGCTCGGCTGTGCCTGATCTTCATCACCTTCCGTAGCGATGACGGCGATCACTTTGCCGATTTCTACAACATCATCTTCCTGATACAAGACCTCTTTGATGGTGCCGCTGACCGGGGAAGGGACTTCAGAGTCCACTTTATCAGTAGCGATTTCCAGGATGGTTTCGTCCTCTTCGACTGTGTCTCCAACATTTTTGACCCACTTGAGGATAGTGGCCTCCATAATGCTTTCGCCCATTTTGGGCATGATCAGTTCTACCTGTGCCATAAACAACGCTTTGAAATTTTAATTTGGTAATAATTTGGCTAAGCAACGATCTCCAATCTGTCGTTTTTTTTTCGACTGCAAAATTAGCGGTTTTATGCTGCTCTTACAAGAAAAATCTTTTCCCGGCAGGCTTCGCTTATTTGCGTATATAAATGATAAATAAAGACTGACACAACAAACATTCGTTTTTTAGACGATTATACCACAGACTGGCCGGATAGCGAAATTTTCTCTTGCTCCGGATACTCTTCCTGCAAGAACACTCTGACTAAATTCAGGGCATGAACGCTGGAGTATTCGATATTCTTTAATCGATCTTTACCGGCATGGATCAGCCGGGTTTTCACTTTTTCCTTGTTTCCTACGGCCATCCAGACGGTCCCTATCGGTTTTTCAGGAGTTCCGCCGCCGGGCCCGGCGATTCCGGAAATGGCCACTGCCAGGTCTGTTTTCAGCAGGGACAAAGCCCCTTTTACCATTTCCGCTACTGTAGCTTCACTAACTGCACCATGCTGTTCGAGGGTAGCTGCTTTAACATGGAGGAGATTCATTTTGACTTCATTTGCATAAGCGATTACACTTCCTTTGAAGTAATCGGAGGAGCCCGGTACGGAGGTGATCATGTGAGCCAGGTGTCCTCCTGTGCAGCTTTCGGCTGTAGCCAGGGTCAGTTGACGTTCTTTCAGCATAATGCCCAGTGCCTCTTCCAGTCGAATTTCTTCGTAACCGAAGATCAGCTCAGGAATGCGCTGGGCAATTTCCTTCATTTTAGCGTCGAGCAAGGCTTCCAGCGCCGGTTTGTCCGCCCCTCTGCCTGTCAAACGGAGTCTTACTTTACCAAGGCTAGGCAGGTAGGCCAGCTTCAGTCCTTTCGGCAGTTGGTCTTCGATATCTTCGATCCGTTCGGCGATTCTGGATTCTCCTTCTCCGACTGTTTGGATGGTGCGATGAACGATGGGTTGACCAGGAAAAACCTTGGTCAGCCTGGGGATCACCTCGTTTTCCATCAGATATTTCATCTCGTAAGGAACCCCCGGCATGGATGCGATCACCTTCCCGCCGTACTCGAACCACATGCCCGGAGCAGTCCCCATTTTATTGGGCAACAGGGTAGCATTGGCCGGCATATAACACTGCATTCGGTGTGCTTCCGTAGGTTGGCGGCCCCATTTTTCAAAGAGCCGAAGGATACGATCATAGGAAGGCTGGTGAAAAATCAGGTCCACGCCAAAGAAGGAGCAAAGTGCTTTTTTAGTCATGTCATCTTTGGTCGGACCCAGTCCACCGGTAATGAGCAAGATGTCGGCCTCCTTGAGGCTGTCGGTCATTTCTTTTTCGATGTCCCCGAGTTCATCTCCCACAGAGACGATCCGGGTGATGTGAGCGCCGATCAGGTTAAGTTGTTTTCCCATCCAGGCGGAATTGGTGTCGACAGTTTGGCCGATCAGTATTTCGTCGCCTACGGTAAGGATGCTTACATTCATGTGCAATCTGGTTAATCGATGAACTTGATTTCTTTTATGCCGAATTCTTCCACGCCGGATTCGCCGGTTACCTGTAATTTTCCTGAAGCGCTGACCCCCACGATTTTGCCCTTGAACAAGGTTCCGGAGCTTTTTTCGAAAGAACTCCATTGTTGATAGCGATACAAGTGACGCAGATAGTCATCGTGGACGGCCTTTAATTTTTTTTCTATTAGCCGCTGGTACTGATGATTGAGGCAATCGCAAAGCTCAAGCGCCA
The DNA here is from genome assembly GCA_964548175.1 of uncultured Saprospiraceae bacterium. GTDB lineage: Bacteria > Bacteroidota > Bacteroidia > Chitinophagales > Saprospiraceae > JANQPA01. The sequence continues at coordinate 245,962 of CAZJQS010000001.1, read as the reverse complement.
GTTCCTTGAGATCGTAGGTTTTTCCCGTTTCCCGGGCCAGGGATGTGGCGGAAGTCAGGTCTTCGGGAAAGTTGATTTGATTAACGTTTATACCTATACCAACAATGCTAGTGTTAAACTTGTTGGACGACAAAATGTTCTGAATAAGAATGCCGGCTGTTTTTTTTTCGTTGAGATAGATATCATTTGGCCACTTGACGTTCACTTTTTTATCTGTGTATCTTGTCAGTAGTTGGCGGACGGCTAGAGCGACGGCTTTGTTGAGTGCTATTTGTTCTTTGGGGAGCAGGAACTCGGGGTAGAGGATACAGGAAAAGGCGATATTTTTGTAAGGTTCACTAAGCCACTGGCTGCCAAGCTGTCCACGTCCCTGGGTTTGGCAAAAGGTCAAAATGACAGTTCCTTCTTCTGGCCTGCTTTTTGATAAAAGACGAAAGGCGTAATCGTTTGTGGAAGAACAGGAAGGAAGTTCGTCCAGTATCTTTCCAATAAAATGAACTTTTTTTATAGACAAAAAGTAATTATTTGAGTACTTTTATAAATATTTTATCAAAACATTTTTAACAAAATAACAAAATCTGAGTTTGAATTCACAAGTAAAATTTCAAAAGGTTAATCCTACCACTGAAGAATTAAACAACCTGATAATTGACAGCATACAAGACATTAAAGGAAAAAAGATCGTAAAACTAGATCTCAGACATCTTGAAGACGCTCCTACTGATTTTTTCATCATTTGTGAAGGAGATTCCAACACCCAAGTTAAAGCCATTTCAGATAATGTTGCGCTCCGTATTAAGCGAGAGACAGGTTTGTTCCCTTCTCACGTGGAGGGGGAGAAAAACGCCTTGTGGATTTGCATTGACTATTTTACAACGGTGGTGCATATTTTCTACCGGGACACGCGAGCGTTCTATGAGTTGGAGTCCCTCTGGAGTGATGCTGAGTTTACGGAATATGAAAGTTTGTAGGGATAAAAGTAAAATTTGTCGATTATTGGCAACGAATTGAAGGCTGTTGCGTTATAACAAAGATTTTTAAAGTAAGAATAGCTATTTTCAAGAAGCTTATATAGTAAAAGAGGAAAATGGAAAACAGAAGAAATAACAAACCTGGCAATACCAAATTCAATTTTTGGATATACGGCGTCATTGCCCTTGCTTTGCTGGCCATCCAAATCTTCTCCATTTCCCAGGCTAATCAGGAACCCATTCCGATGAACCGCCTGGAAAAAATGGTGGCAGAGGGGGATGTCGAAAAGATAGAAGTGGTAAATGAGCAATACGCTTATATTTATCTTAAGGAATCCGCTTTGGACAAACCCGAGTATAAGGATGCAGCCGAAAGTAATTTTGGAAGGTCCAGGCATCATTACTGGAGAGAAGTCGGTCCGCTGGAAACGTTTTACAACCGCATGCTCAGTGCTCAGGAAGACGCGGGGATAGCCAAGGAGGATCGCATTTATCCGGATGCCGTCACCAAACAGAGTTGGCTGGCCCCATTACTTCAATGGGTGCTTCCCCTGGTCATTATCATTCTGATCTGGGTGTTTATCATGCGTAGAGTTAGCGGAGGCGCAGGTGGTCCTGGCGCACAGATCTTCAATATCGGCAAGTCCAAAGCAACACTTTTTGATAATAATACGAAAGTGACGGTTACTTTCGAAGATGTAGCCGGATTGGATGAGGCGAAAGAAGAAGTGATGGAAGTCGTTGACTTCCTGAAAAATCCTAAAAAATATACCGCCCTGGGCGGTAAGATCCCCAAGGGCGTATTGCTGGTCGGCCCTCCGGGCACCGGTAAGACTTTACTTGCCAAAGCTGTTGCCGGAGAGGCTGGAGTGCCGTTTTTCTCTATCTCAGGTTCTGATTTCGTGGAAATGTTCGTCGGCGTGGGTGCCTCTCGTGTGAGAGACTTATTCAAACAGGCAAGAGAAAAAGCACCCTGTATCGTTTTCATCGATGAAATTGACGCCATCGGCAGAGCCCGTGGACGCTCAGGCTTCCAGGGCGGAAACGATGAGCGCGAAAATACCCTCAACCAACTGCTGGTTGAAATGGATGGGTTCAGCACCGATAAAGGCGTTATTCTGATGGCCGCCACCAACCGCCCCGATGTGCTGGATACCGCCCTGCTAAGACCCGGCCGCTTCGACCGCCAGATCGGCATCGATCGTCCTGACCTAAAGGGAAGAGAAGCGATCTTCAAAGTGCATCTTAAGCATATCGTCACCGCCCCGGAAATCAATCCGACTACTCTTTCGGAAATGACGCCCGGCTTTGCAGGCGCCGATATCGCCAATATCTGTAACGAAGCAGCTCTGGTCGCCGCCAGAAGGAATAAGAAAGCCGTCGATATGGATGATTTCAACTACGCCCTCGACCGGGTCATCGGTGGTTTAGAGAAGAAAAATAAACTCATCTCTCCCGAAGAGAAAAAAATCATCGCTTATCACGAAGCCGGCCACGCCATCTGCGGATGGTTCCTGGAACATGCCTCCCCACTCGTAAAAGTAACCATCGTACCCCGGGGAATAGGCACCCTTGGTTATGCGCAATACCTCCCTAAAGAGGAATACATCACAAGAACCGAGCAATTGCTCGACCGAATGTGCATGACCTTCGGAGGAAGAGCCGCAGAATCTATCGTCTTCGGAAAAATTTCCACCGGCGCCCAAAATGATCTCGATCAGGTAACCAAAATGGCTTATAGCATGATCTCCATCTTCGGAATGAACCAAAAAGTGGGTCAGGTGTCTTTCTATGGCATGTCAAATGAACAGTTCCAAAAACCTTATTCGGAAAAAACCGCTTTCATGATCGATGAGGAAGTAAGACAATTGGTGCAATCTCAATACGAAAGAGCGAAAAAACTCCTTCAAGAACATCGCGAAGAACTGGAAAAGCTGGCTAATGCGTTGCTGGAAAAAGAAGTCCTGCTTAAATCAGATGTTGAAAAACTGATCGGCGTTCGTCCCGTCGGAGCAGATAATAATCCGAGGAATAATGGCGCTCTTGAAGATTCCAATACTCCGGAAGATGAAGAAGCTTCCACTGAAGAGAAAGCATAAGCTTCCTCCCGTTGAAAAATAAAAAGCCGTCGCAGCTGCGACGGCTTTTTTATTTTTCAAACCTCTTTCGCAATAGAGGATAGGAAAATACCACTACCAATATCAAAAGCCCTCCCAGGTAGAAGCCTTCCGATAATTCCTTGTTTTCTTTTAGGACCAGCCAGGCCAGGATCATACCGTAAACCGGTTCCAGATTGATGGTAAGATTGGAGGCAAAGGCCGAAAGATGCCTCAGCGCCCTCAGCGCCAATACGTATGCCAGTGTAGTGCACAATAACGACAAGGCCAGTAAATAAAACCAATCCGAAGAAGAAGGCCACAGCCTGAACGGAACGTCAGGATTCATCTGATAATATACCGGGATCACCAGGCTCAGAAACAACCACGCGCTGCCCAGCTCCAGAAAGGTGATGGTCAGCTCATCCGTCCGCCCGATCATTTTTTTATTCAGAGAAGTAAACAGTGACACCAGGAACGCAGAGAGCAACCCCACGGCCAGTCCATACAGCAGGCTAAAATCTATAGTGCTCACAATAAGCATCATTCCCGGGATGATTAACACGCCCATTATAATTTCATACCCCTGTATCGATCGCCGAATAACAAAGGGCTCAATAAAAGCCGAGAATAAAGAAGTCGTTGCCATGGCAATAAGCGCAATGGAAGCATTCGCCAGCTTGACCGCCCCGAAAAATGTCACCCAGTGTAAAGCTACCAACACGCCTATACCCATGTACTGAAAAACCGTCCGCCAACGCATTTTCCGCAGCCTTTTGCCTAACCGAACCCATACGGCAAGGCTAAGACTGGTCAGCAACACCCGCCACCAAACCACTCCTAAGGCATTGAGGGAAATTAAATCTCCGAGAATAGCTGTAAAGCCAAACAGCAGCACAGCAAAATGTAATTCCAGGTAGGCTTTTCGTATAGGATCCATGAACTTTCCCGCTTCGTAAGAGTTAAAATCTTTGTTTTTTATATGGCTTTGCTGCCCAGCTTCCGCCTTATCAACAAAGGCGGGCCCATGCTTTTGAGGCGGCCTCTAAGATCACAATTTAATTTTATTCATTCACTTAAACAGATTAAATAAACTATGGCAGTTCAAATCGGCACTCCTGCCCCGGACTTCATCCTCTTTTCTTCTGAAAAAGAAGAAGTGTCTCTAAGCAACTACAAAGGTAAAAATGTAGTGCTGCTCTTTTTCCCTATGGCTTTTACCAGCGTATGCACTGAGGAACTTTGCAGTATGCGCGATAACATCACCGACTACGAAAACCTGAACGCGCAGATCCTGGCGGTTTCTGTAGATTCTCCTTTCACACTTGAAAAATTTAAGAGCGACCAAAAGCTCAATTTCCTTTTGCTTTCTGATTTTAACAAAAAAGCATCCCAAGCCTACGGTTCCATCTATGATAACTTCGTTTTCGGCTTACAGGGCGTTTCCAAAAGGTCCGCTTTTGTCATCGACAAAGAAGGGCTGGTCAGATATGCAGAGGTATTAGAAAATGCAGGAGAAATACCTAATTTTGAAGCTGTTAAAGAAACTTTATCTTCTCTGATTTAGTTGTATTTTTGTGAAATAATTCCGGTGATTTCATAAGCTGATAGATAAAGGGAGAAAATAAAATCGCAGCCGCCTGCAGGGTCGAAAATTATAAACCAGTAAAGGATAATATGTTCTCTCCTGGCGGCGGCTTCGGTTTTAGCACTTATCAAGATCCGGGGCCACCGGCTTAAACCACCTTGCCGAATTTAATCCATAAACAAACACCAACGTGATGATCCGTTTCAATTTTTTCGAGGAAGCAGAAGAAGAAGTATTATTAGAAGAAGAGATCACTGACGAAGGTACTGGTGAACACGCCCAGCTCATCGTTTATAATGACGATCATAATACTTTCGAGTGGGTAATCCAGTGTTTTGTCGAAGTCCTTAACCACTCTTCGGAACAGGCAGAACAACTCTCCCTTATTATTCACTTCAAAGGAAAAGCCACCGTCAAAACCGCCCCAAAGCATATCTTAAAACCCAAAAAAGATGCCCTGATCGATCGGGGCCTTTCCGCCGTAATCGAAGGAGGAGATGACTAAATAACCTAAATTGCCTTTAATTTGTAGAAGGTAAATGGTAGAAAGTAGAGTAGAAAGATTTCTGCCTGAAATGGACAAACAGATACCTTTTTTGATTGTATTTCTTTCTACCTAATACCTTCTACTACAGTTGCTTCGCAACTTGAATTAAATAGCGAAAAGACAAAAACAGAAAGGGCGATCAAACCATTTGATCGCCCTTCTTTTTTGCGCCCCTTCTTGGACTCGAACCAAGGACCTACGGATTAACAGTCCGGCGCTCTAACCAGCTGAGCTAAAGAGGCATCTGATATTTTCAATAGCGAGTGCAAAGTTATTATATGCCGGAATAAAATGCAATATTTGCAGTGAAAAAAATTTAAAATTATATGAACCTACTGACTGTTGGAACGGTAGCTTTCGACGATATTGAAACGCCCCTTGGGAGGGCAGAGAAAGCCGTTGGTGGCGCCGCTACGTATATTGCCCTCGCAGCCGCGCAATTCACGGAAAAAGTACAACTGGTCTCCGTCATTGGAGATGATTTTCCCAAAGATATCCTCAATTATCTGGAATCGCTCAACGTGGACCTTAGCGGCCTTCAGGTCCGGAAAGGCGAAAAGTCTTTTTTCTGGTCCGGACGCTACCATAACAACATGAACTCCCGCGACACCCTGGACACTCAGCTGAACGTGCTGGCGGATTTCGATCCCATCCTGCCCGACTCGTATAAGGATGCCGAATACGTCATGCTCGGAAATCTCACGCCAGGAGTGCAACTGCGCGTCATCGAACAGCTCAATAAACGCCCCAGACTGATCGGCCTGGATACCATGAACTTCTGGATGGACAATGCCCTCGACAGCCTGAAGGATGTACTGGAAAAAATCGATGTCCTGATCGTCAATGACGAAGAAGCCCGGCAGCTGTCCGGCGAGTATTCCCTGGTGAAAGCAGCAGACCTGATCCTTAACATGGGGCCGACTACCCTGGTCGTGAAAAAAGGCGAACACGGCGCATTGCTCTTCAAAGACGGAGAGATATTCTTTGCTCCAGCTCTTCCGCTGGCGGAAGTCGTCGATCCTACAGGCGCAGGCGATACCTTTGCCGGTGGGTTTATGGGCTACCTCGCAAAAACCGATGACGTTTCTTTTGAAAATATGAAAAGAGCGATCATCTATGGTTCCGCTATGGCTTCTTTTTGTGTGGAAAAATTCAGCATCGAACGACTGGTAGGCCTGACTAATGAGGAAATTAAAGACAGGATAGCACGGTTCGTGCAATTGGTGAATTTCGATGCAGCACTGTAATCCAAGCTGTCTGAATAGGAATCATCCTCAATGTGGCGCGTCTGGCTCCGAACACTGAAAGTTAATAAAATACCCTGAAAGAGCAGAATTAATCAGGGCTTGTGTTAAAAGTCATGGTACTCGCCCGCCGATAGGCAGGGCGGGCACAGCTAATGAAATTCTTTTCTGAGTTTTTTGCCGAAGAAAATCTGAGATTTTTTTCGGCAAAAAACTCAGAAATAGAATTATTTAAGCCGAGCAACCCTTAAAATTCCGGGAGGTCTCCTGTTTAGCCAAACTCCCTACTCATTCGTCTTCTCTTCTTTCTCTTTCTCTTCCTTCTCTTCCAGGGTTTCCAGGACCTGCCGCCAGGAAAACTTTTCACCGATACCCCGAACGTAGTAATCCATCCAGGCCATTTCACTGACTGACTTTACCAACCTGTTGCGCGTATCCGGGATGCCGTGGCTCTTTCCGGGGTACATGAATAATTCCGTATCCACTCCCAGCTTTTTTAACGCCATATGTAATTCGACGGACTGCGGACTAGGCACCCTTGGGTCGCCGGCCACTACGTGGACCATGGTAGGAGTTTTGGCATTTTTTATATACTTCAGCGGAGATTGCTCCCAGTAAGCATCATAGTTGTCATACGGAAGATCATCACCCAGGTAAAACTGGCGATTGCGCTGCACGTCACTCTGCGCATACATAGAGATCCAGTTCATCGTGCCGGCGCCGGAGCTGATGGCCTTGAAGCGATCGGTGTGGGTGAGTATCCAGTTAGACCAATGCCCGCCTGCGCTCCAACCGAAAACACCCATTTTATCACCATCCACGATTCCCTCTTCTATAAGATAATCGACCCCGGCCATGATATCGTCAAAAGCCTGGGGGAAGTAATTGCCCACAATGTCAATCCGGTGCTGCTCACCATAGTTGGTTGATCCCCGATAATTAGGGCTGAACATAGCGTAGCCCGCACCGGCATATACCTGTCCGCCATATCCCGGGTTGAAGCTCAGTAAAGTTGCACTGGCAGGCCCTCCATGAATAGACACGACTAAAGGATAGCGCTGGCCCTTTTTGTAATCGACCGGTAAGATCAATACGCCGCTCACTTCTTTTCCATCCGTTGACCGATAGGTAATCTCTCTTTGCTCGCCAAGGGCAAAATTTCGAACCTGAGGGTTGGGATCTGTCAGCTGTACCCAGGAAGATCGATCTGCTACCTGGTCGAGGCTGGAAGTAGTAAAAAGTGAAGGCGGCGTTTGAGGATCAGAATAATTGATCATAATAGCACCGCTTTCTTTGTCCTGATCGACATAAAGAGCCGCATCTTCTCTGGTCAACTGGCGGACCTCATCTTTTTTAACATCCAACGACAATAACTGCCTGGTCGCTCTCACTCCTGCGTTAAAGTAAATGGTATTGCCGTCTTTCGACCAAAAGTCCAGCTCTACATCATCATTATATTTGCCTCCCAGCATGCGAAAGCTCCCTCCCTTTTCATTTATATCTCTAACGTACACTTTGCGACTACGCATATTATAGCCCGACATATCGGCGCTGGCTACAAAAGCGACTTTACTGCCATCAGGAGAGAAATAAGGCCCCGATTCGGCCACTTCCTTATTGTCGGTAAGCCGCTCAATGGCGCCCGTCCGGGCATTCCATAAGAACAGGTCTCCGTTTATTCGCTCTTCCGTGATGTTTCTTTCATATCGTTCGGCGGAAATCCCTATGTATCCCACCCATTGGTTATCATCCGAAATTACAAAGCTTGACACCGTGTAGCCGTCGTCTTCAGTTATCCGGGTAGCTTCTCTGGAAGCCACCTCTAAATAATACAGGCTGGAAAGCGGCGTTTCATAATTTTTTACTTCAACGGTAAAGCCCTTGTCCATCCGCTTTTGATTATCCTTGTCGGTTTCATTAGGGCTGGTAAAATAGATTCTTTTGCTATCCCAGGCCCAGGCCCAACGATCCACCCCGGCTTCCTGTTTGGTAATCTTCTCCGGTTCGGAGGAGTACAACTCTTTAGCGGGGAGGGCGTACAGCTGTTCGTCTCCATCCTTCCCGCTTTTAAAGACCAGCCACTGCCCATCCGGACTAAATTCAAAAGAGGAAACCCCTTCCTTTGATTTTGTGATCTTACGGGCTTCTCCTCCATCAGGCCGCATCATGTAAAGTTGGTTTTTATCTCCATCACGGTTAGAGGAAAAGACAAAAAAGGTCCCATCCTTGGACCATTTTGGGGAATTTTCACTCTTATCTTCAGTGAAGGTCATTTGCCTGTTGGAGGCAAGGCCTTCAGACATAGCGACCAGATGAATGTCAGACTGGCTTTTGGCCGCTTCCCAATCGGGTATTGTAAGGGTGTATAATAACCATTGGCCATCCGGGCTGACGTTATAAGAACCTGCCTGATTCAATTCACGCATGTCCAGGAAAGTCATCGGTCTTTTACCGTCCGCTTCCTGAGCTATGACAGAGAAGGAAGCGCAAATAAAAAGTAAAAAGAGAAGGAATATTTTTTTCATGATAAGTTAGGTTTATGGATTGAATGATCATAAACCCAAAATAAGAAAACTCTGTAAGCTTTAATGCCAGGAAACTCCAATGCGCGGTAAAAAATCTTCATAGAAGTAAAAAGTATCGACTTCTTAATCCTTATTCGCCAGTTGCCCGCAGGCAGCGTCGATATCTTTTCCACGGCTTCTTCTGACCGTTACCATAACGTTGTGATCGATAAGGAATTTGGCAAAGCTGTCGATCTGATCTTCAGGGGATTTCACGAACGAAGCGCCTTCGATAGGATTATACTCAATAATGTTGACACGGACGGGGAACCTTTTGCAAAGCTTTATCAGCTTTTTAGCATCTTCGAGCTGATCATTAAATCCTTTAAAAGCAATGTATTCATAGCTGATGCGATTTCTCGTTTTGTTGTAATAATAGTCCATTGCTTCCATAAGGGTAGCCAGGTTGTTCTGCTCATTGATGGGCATGATCTGGTTGCGCTTCTGGTCGTCGGCGGCATGAAGGGAAAGAGCCAGATTCACTTTGCTGTTGTCATCCGCCAGCTTTTTGATCATCTTGGCAATGCCGGCAGTACTTATGGTAATGCGTTTGGGCGACATGTTTAATCCTTGTTCGGAAGTGATGAGCTCAATGCTTTGCATGACGTTTTTGTAGGCCAGCAAAGGCTCTCCCATGCCCATGTAGACGATATTCGTCAGGTCGTGGCCAAAATGTACTTTCGATTGTTCATTTACCATCCAGACCTGGTCAAAGATCTCGGAGGCATCCAGGTTGCGCACTCGCTTCATTCGGCCGGTGGCGCAAAAAGAACAGGTAAGGCTGCAGCCTACCTGTGAGGATACGCAAACGGTAAATCGCTTGTCTGCAGGAACAGGGATCAGCACGGATTCGATCAGGTGACCGTCATGGAGGCGATAACGCGTTTTGATCGTACCATCTGAGCTGAACTGCACTTTATCCTCTTCTATGGCGTTGATGGCGAAGGACTCCTCAAGTTTGGTGCGAAGCCCTTTGGAAAGATTGGTCATATCTTCAAAACGATGAGCACCTTTTTTCCATAACCACTCCTGTACCTGCCTGGCGCGAAAGCGAGGCTCCCCCATTTCCTTGAAGAGGGTTTCCAGTTCTGGTTGCGCTATTTTCCTTAAGTCCGTTTTCATATGAATTGTGCTGCAGAATTTTCTTTAGGAACATTTGAAGGTTGAATTTAGTTTTTACCTTACCGGCTGACATTTTTTCTCCAGCCATTTTACTTCCTCCGGGCTTAATTCAGGTTTTAATAGTTCAAAAACTTTTTGGTGGTAATCTTTGATCCATTTCTTTTCCGAAACGGAGAGCAGCGGGGCGTCAATAAGGTCCAGTTCGTAAGGAAAAAGGGAATATGTTTCAAAACCCAGGAAGGCGTTTCCCTTTTCGTCTTTCACATCGGTTTCTACGACGACGATCAGGTTTTCGATGCGGATGCCGTATTGCCCCTCCAGGTAGAGACCCGGCTCATTAGAAACGATCATTCCCGGTTTCAGGGGCAGGGTAGTTCTGGGGCTTTTGGGGTCGGCGCCGATGCTGTGCGGCCCTTCGTGTACGTTAAGGAAAAAACCTACGCCATGCCCGGTGCCATGCCCGTAGTTCAGGCCACGCTGCCAGAGGTACTGCCGGGCCAGAATATCGAGTTGGACGCCGGTGGTCCCTTTCGGAAAAATAGCATTCGACAAGGCGATGTGGCCTTTCAGCACCAGGGTATAATGTCTTTTCTGTTGTTCGGTGGGGTCGCCAAGTGAAAATGTACGGGTAATATCCGTTGTTCCTTCCAGATATTGCCCTCCGGAATCCATCAGCAACAAGCCGGAAGGTTTCATCGGCAGGCTTTCAGCAGGTTTGGGCCGGTAATGGACAATAGCGCCGTTGGCATTGTATCCTACGATGGCAGTGAAGCTATCTCCCATAAAATGGCCCTGTGCCTGTCGAAACCGGTGCAATTGCTTGGAAAGTTCATATTCTGTAACCATCACCCGGTCGAGGATCATTTCCAGCCAGATCTTCGTTTTGGTCAAAGCAATACCGTCTTTGATCATCGCTTTTTTCAGATGTCCTAATTCGACCGAATTTTTCAAAGCTTTCAGATCAGCGATTATGCTTCTGCTCCGCAAGACGTTCACTTCCTGTTCATTCAGCCAGTCCAGTATGCGCATGCTGGTGTTGGCCGGGTCGAGCCAGATACACTCCTGATCTTGGAGTTGACTCACATAACCAGACAAGCTTTTGTACGACATCAGTTGGATGCCGTCTTGTTTTAAATGCTTCTGGATCAAATCCGGCACTTTTTTTTCCTTGACAAAAAGGACGGCTTTTTCCTGTTCGATCCAAAGAAAGCTGATAAACACGGGATTGCAATCGACATCCCGTCCCCTCAGGTTGAGGGTCCATGCGATGCTATCGAGGCTGGAGACCAGATGAACGTCGGCCTCCAGCTTTTTCATTGTGGCCCTGATCCGGTCCAGTTTTTGCCTTCTGCTTTCACCGGCAAAATCCACGCTGAATTCAAAAACAGGGGTTTCAGGCAGAATGGGGCGGTTTTTCCAAAGCTCACTGACGAGGTCCTGCTGGTCATCAAGCTCCAGGCCGGCTTCAGCAAGGACAGGCTGCATGCGCTCTATTTGATTGATGGAAAACTGCCGTCCATCGCATCCCACGCGTTCGTCTGGTGAAAGGCTATCCGCCAGCCAGTCCAGGTAATAGACATGGTCATCACTTACGGCATTGAACAGAACAATACTGGTGTGCTTCAACTCCATTTCCGCCTGAAGAAAATATCGCGAATCCGTCCACAGCACCGCTTGCTTTGGAGTAACCACTAGCGTCCCGGCTGATCCGGTAAATCCGCTCATCCACTCTCTGGCCTTCCAATACTCACAAACATATTCGCTTTGGTGCGGATCGGAAGAAGAGATAATGTATGCCGCCAGTTTTTCCCGTTTCATTAAGCCTTTCAGCCCGGCTATACGTTCATTAATTTTTGAGGGGGTAGACATGTGTTTTACTGCTTCATTTATAAACTTCGATTTGTTTCAATTGGGTAAGTGCCTGGATAAAACACCTACCCCGGCCTCCGCAAGCAAGGCTGTCCGTTGAGTAGGCGCCCAGTCAATTACTTACAATCAGCTAAACATAAACAAAAAACAAATTAAAAAAAATGGCATATTTTTTGTTATTCAACTGGTGCGAGATTTATTTTTCGAATATATTTGCTTGCAAAAGATAGAAAATTTGACTTATTTAAGATAGGTAATCGATCAATTTTCGATAATACTTTTCACCACGCTAAATGAACTAAGGATGCAAAATCTTCGCTTCGAACAAAAGATGCTCCAAAAGCTGTCTCCTCAGCAGATTCAGTTGATGAAGCTGTTACAGATACCTACAGCTTCTCTGGAACAGCGCATCAAGGAAGAGCTGGAGGCCAATCCTGCATTGGAGGAAGGGGACAAGAGCGAAGACCCTCTGGATTTCAAGGAAATGGATGACAGCGGAACGGAGGATAGCGGAGAGGAAACGTTCGAATTAGATGACTATCTTACAGAATACCTGGAGGATGACCCTTCTGCATATAAAATGAAAGATGGGAGTTTTGGCGGAGACGAAGAGGAAAAGCATGTTCCGATCGCGGTGGAACAGACTTTCCACGATCATCTGGAGCGCCAACTGGGCCTGCTTCAGTTTAACAGTGAAAAAGAAGAAGCTCTGGCCAGGCAGATCATCGGCAGCATTGATGAGGATGGTTATTTACGCAGGGACCCTGTGGCGATTATCGATGACCTTATGTTTTCGCAGAATATTTTTGTATCCGAAGAAGAGGTGCTGGATATGCTGGAAGTCGTCCAGGGCTTTGATCCTCCGGGAGTAGGCGCCCGCAATCTTCAGGAATGTCTGAGCATACAGCTTAACCAGAAGCTGAATCTCCTGGAAGAAGGAGATCCCCTAGCGCCATTTCCGGAAGAAGAACTTCGCCTGGCGATCCGGATCATCGACGAACACTTTGAGGAGTTCACCAAAAAGCACTATCAAAAGCTCCAGCGAACGCTGAACATTTCAGAAGATGAACTCAAGGACGCCATCGACCTCATCATCAAACTAAATCCCAAACCCGCCAGCGGATACAGCTCCTCCAGCTCACGAGCAACCCAATATGTCGTACCTGACTTCATCATTTCCAACAGAGAAGGGGAGCTCGAACTAACCCTAAACTCCAGAAACGCTCCTGACCTGCGGATCAACGATCAGTATAAAGACATGCTGCAAACTTATCAGAGCAGCAAACAAGCCGGCAAGACCAATAAAACACAAAAAGAAGCCGTCAAATTTATCAAGCAAAAGATCGATTCCGCCAAATGGTTCATCGATGCTATCCGGCAGCGACAGCAGACCATGTACCGGACCATGTACGCCATCATGCAGTACCAATATGAATACTTCCTCACCGGAGACCAGCGCAAGCTCCGCCCTATGATCCTGAAAGACATTGCGGAGATTACCGGCCTGGATATTTCTACGGTCTCCAGAGTGGCCAACAGCAAGTTTGTGCAAACGGAATTCGGAACTAAACGCTTGAAGGAGTTTTTTTCCGAATCCATGCAAAACCAGGAAGGAGAGGAAGTCTCCACCATTGAGATCAAAAAGATCCTGACCGAGATCATAGAAAATGAAGATAAAAGAAAGCCGCTCTCCGATGAGAAGCTGAAGAAGCATCTTGAGAAAAAGGGTTATAATATTGCCCGCCGTACGGTAGCTAAATATCGAGAACAACTGAATATCCCTGTTGCCCGGCTAAGAAAAGAACTATGACCCTTCGGCCTCCTCAATGGACTCCAATATAATCCTGCAGGCCCACCTGATCTCTTCTTCGCTTATAATAAGCGGGGGAGCTATTCTCAACGTTTCACTGTTGAACAGGAACCAGTCTGTGATCAAGCCCTTTTGCAGGCAATTCCTGATCACTTTTTGAATAAAATCGAAATTTTCCATCTGTACGCCCATCATTAAACCTGCGCTTCTTACTTCTGCGATCCTGGGATGAACCAGCAATGATCTGAACAAAGCTTCTTTCTTGTCGACCTCGGCAATATATTTTTTTTTCAGCAGCACCTCCAGCGTAGCCAGGGAGGCGGCGCAACAAACGGGATGCCCGCCGAAAGTAGTAATATGGCCAAGAATGGGGTTTTCCGATAAGGCCAGCATAATTGTTTGTGCACTGATAAAGGCTCCGATGGGCATACCACCTCCCATACCTTTGGCCATCAGCAGGATGTCCGGGATGACGTCATAGCGTTGGAAGGCAAAAAGCCGGCCCGTGCGCCCGAAGCCGGTCTGGATCTCGTCGAAGATCAATAATGCGCCGGTTTCATTACATCGATCCCTCAGTTTTTTCAAATAATCCTCGAAGGGAGGCCGGATACCCCATTCCGCCTGTACCGGCTCTACGATCACTGCGGCTGTTTTCTCTGTAATCTGCTGCAAGCAATAGTCACAATTGAACTCGATGTTTCGAATTCCGGGAAGTAACGGATGATATGCCTGGGTAAAATCCTTCGGCCACATTAGGCTGGCGGCGCCCTGGGTACTGCCGTGATAAGCTTTTTTACAGGCAATGATCTCCGGCCGTCCGGTATATCTTTTGGCCAGCTTCATTGCTCCTTCGGTGGCTTCCGTACCGGAATTGACAAAATATACGCTATTGAGTTGATCCGGCAGCTGGGCAGTAAGCCGCTTCGCTAATTCCAACTGCGGCGCCAGAACGTACTCTCCATATACTAACGTATGCCAGTATTTCCCTAGCTGTTCTCTGACGGCTTCCTCTACCTCAGGATAACGATGACCCAGGCAGCTAACCCCAATTCCTGCAATCAGATCCAGATAAGCTTTTCCCTGAGGATCGTAAAGATACATGCCACGGGCGGAAGCGATCTCAAGCATTAGCGGGCCGGGGCTCGTTTGTGCAAGATGCTGCAAAAAAAGTTGTCGTCTGCTTAAAGAAGTCGGATTGTTCAAAATAAGGCATCTTTTTTTAACGAAAAACGTAAAATTAATGGACAGGACGCATAGTCAAACAAAATGACGTTAGAAAAATATTAAAATTTAAACTGATATTTTCAAGATGATAATTTTTTAGTATTATTGAAATTAGGAAATAAAATATGTCAACCCAATATTCATCCAGTAATAAGCAAGTATGAACCGTTTACTAATAAGTTTAGCTTTATTGCTGGCACTTTTCCAATCCTGTGAACGCGAAACCATTAGGATGGAAGGCTTTAAGGTACATGGAATAGACGTATCCCACCATCAGCAAAAGATTGAATGGGATTCCGTCGCTCAGGAGGCCGTTACCTTTGCCTTTGTTAAAGCTACAGAAGGGTCTACTCATCGGGATAGCCTTTTTGCCATCAACTGGAAAGAAATGAAGCGTGTCGGAATCAAGAGGGGTGCCTATCATTTTTTCAGACCCAGAACTCCCGCCGAGGAGCAGGCCATGAATTTTATCCGCCTCGTTGATATGAAAATCGGAGACCTGCCTCCCGTATTAGACGTAGAAGTGCTGGACGGAACCGACAGGATCAACCTGATCACTCAGATGCGGACCTGGCTTTATATGATCGAATTGCACTACGAGATCCGCCCGATCATTTATACCAACCTGAAGTTTTACAACGAACATCTGGCCGGCCATTTTGACGAATATCCACTTTGGATTGCCCGCTATAACTATCGCAAACCGGACCTCCAGGACCAGAGGGACTGGGTATTCTGGCAGTACGGTAACCGCGGAAGGATCAACGGCATCAAGGGCCCTGTTGATTTTAATGTGTTTTATGGAAACAAATTTCAGCTCCAGGATATGGGCCTGGCGCCAAAGCCAATACTGAGTTTACTGGATTAAATGAAGAAGGGCGCCTGAAGCGCCCTTCTTCATTTAATCCAGTAAACTCATCGTCTCAAACCGCCTTCCCAGCACATCCGGCACATCTGCATCCAGCCATTGGTTTAAAATAGTGGCGTACACATTCCTAAAGTCTACCTTGTAGATAAGATCGCCGTTATCCAGGTTCCTGAGGTCGGGTCCCTCATTGTAGAAGCCTGGTTTTTTCAGGTTTCCTCCCATGAGGTACAAATTATTTGCGGTGCCGTGATCGGTGCCCTGACTGGCATTCTGGCTTACCCTTCGGCCAAATTCAGAGAAAGTCATGATCAGAGTATCATTCAATAGATTATTTTGGCGGAGGTCTTCCACAAATGCTTTCATGCCTTCCGCATATTGCTGCAGAAGTCGCTCCTGCATATTCTTTTGATTGGCATGAGTATCAAATCCACTAAGGCTCAGGTAGTAAATCTGCGTATCGGTATCAGCAGTGATGAGCTCGGCGGTTTGTTTGAGGTCGCGGCCGAAAGGGGTATTGGGATAGCTCATTTTTGACGTATAAACCTTTGATCGCTCATACAAATAATTTGCTGAAGATTGTGTGTCGATCAAAGTCTTGTATAGATACGCCACCTCTTCGTGATCATGATCATGGTCCTGCCCGCCGATGGCCTGAAGCAGCCGGTTATCGGTCATTTTTTTAAGTTGCTGTGGGTTTTTCATGGCAAAACCATTGGTCTTTTTACCTTTAAGAGCAAGACTCAGGCTGTCGTCCAGCTCCAGCGCGCTATAAGGGGCGCACCCTCCGCAGTTATTGTCCAGGTAGCGTCCGATCCAGCCCGAATCCAGGTATTGGTCACTCTCACTGGCCGTATGCCAGATATCCATAGAGCGAAAATGGGAGCGGTCGGGATTAGGATATCCCACATTGTTAACGATGCTCAACAGTCCTTCGTCATAAAGGGATTGCATGGCTGACAGGGCAGGGTTAAAGCCCAGCTCGTCCGTAACTTTCAGCACTTCGTTTTTTGGTATCCCCAGGCTCGGCCTGCTCTGGTAATAAAGATCATTCTGATAGGGAACGATGGTATTCAGCCCGTCGTTTCCACCTGAAAGTTGAACTACGACCAGTATTTTACCGGAGCGGCTGGAGTAGTGGTTTTTCTTCTGAAAATTTTTCAAAAAGGAAGGCGCCATAAAAGCCGTGGACGCCAGAGATGTATTTTTTATGAATGTTCTTCTTTTCATGTCGATGATCTTGTTTTTTTTCGGATAAATAAGCGATCTATTTCAGGCCTTAACATAGTTGGTACTCCGGTAAAGAAGTAAAAAAGACCAGTGCTCTGCGAAGGAGTTCGTCGCGATTGTCGGCGCCGGCCACCATCCGGCGAAACAGCATTGAAGTAGTTTTAGTATCGGCCAGGAGCAGATAGTTTTTGAAATAGTCAAACAACTGCTGATCGGGCACCTTGCCGGTAGCTGCCTCTAAAGGCGCCATGTTGATGGTCGCCTTAAGCCTGTTAAGCTGTTGCACACGCTCTTCCGCCATAGCTTTAGGCTGAAAATTAAAATTCATTTGGTTTAGGATAAAGGCTGGAATGCTCAGCCTGAGCATCAGCGTGGAATTATCGATCCAGCTTTTGCCTCCCGGCCAGCCTGCTACGTTAGGCGGGTTAAAGAGTATTTGTCCCAACGCTCTCTGGACAAACAAAACACCGGTATGGTCCCCGAACCTAAGCCCCAAAAGGCGCATCAGTCCTGCAGTAAATTCCACCGGCGATTTGACTTTATGCCCGATATTGCCGGGGTCGTAAAACCAGGAACTTTCGAAGATCTGACGCATTAACCGGCCGATGTTGTAATCAGAGGCATAAAAATCTTCGGCCAGGTTGCGTACGATGCGTTCCTCCGGTGTTTGGTTCACAAAGTAGCGGTAGATCTTATCGGCAATGAAGTAGGCTGTTTGTTTTTGCTCCAGCAAGATATAGATGATGTCATCGCCGTTGAAATTCCCTTTTTTCCCAAAGAAGTTTTTTTGGTCATAATCGTGCTGGAAGCGACGGAAAACGAATTCCCCCTGAAAATTACTGGACCAACCTGTGAAGGCTCGCGCCGCTTCTTTGATGTCTTGTTCGGAATAATGGCCTCTGCCGATGGTGAACAACTCCATCAATTCGCGGGCGAAGTTTTCGTTGGGCGATTGTTTTTTATTTTGCTGGTTGTTCAGAAAACGGATCATGGAGGGGTCCTGGGCGATGGCCAGCAGCAGGTCGCGAAAGTTGCCCAAAGCATGCTGGCGGATGGCGTTCAGCTGGCCCACCGCTAGTTGTCCGGATCGGCTGCGGCAGGCGAAGTGACCGTGCCAGAACAAGCTCATTCGTTCCAGGAGGGCCGGCTCTTCGGGTTGGCTCATGCGTTCCAGCCAGGCGGCATTGCTCTGCCCGGCTTTTTGTAGTTCCTGCTCTAATAAAGCCTTTCTTTGACTTTTATCCATCATCCGGGGGTCATCGGAAAAGGAGCTCCCGGGATTAGGCAACTCTTTAGCCTTGCGGGCTTGTCGAAAGAGCTCGTCGACGGCTTTACTTGTTGGCCAGTCTTTTTTCTCTTCCCACTCGGAAGGGCTCAGTCCAAACCCCGCCCGCCAGTACAGGTGGTTTATCTTTTGCATGATGGTATTCTTTTTTGCTGACTTTGACTGGTTTTTAGTGATAGGGTTTAAATGGTGGTCTGAACAAATTAAGGGTTTAACGTTTCTTTTAGATAAAAGAGGTTTTGCAAGAGGGCTTTGCTTGTTTAACTTTGTAGAAAATCTATAGCCATGAAAATATTATCCGTTTTATTTTTCAGCTTTTTGACGTTCCAAATGTGGGGACAGGGTATTGAATTCTTTGAAGGCTCCTGGGCGGAAGCTTTGGCGGAAGCCAAAAAACAAGAGAAGATCATTTTTGTAGATGCATATGCGGTGTGGTGCGGCCCGTGTAAGATGATGTCAAAAAATGTATTTACCGATAAGGAAGTCGGCGATTTTTACAATGCCAACTTCATCAATGTCAAGCTGGATATGGAAAAAGGGGAAGGTTTGAATTTTCGAAAAAAATACCCGGTATCGGCTTTTCCCACTCTTTTTTATATAGATTACTCTGGTGAGGTAGTGCAAAAGATTCGTGGCGCCCTTCAGTCGGAAGACTTCATCAAGGCCGGGAAAGCCGCTTTAGGTAAGGTCGACCGCTCCGGGGAGTACGCTGAAGCATATGAAAATGGAGACCGCAGCCCGGAATTGGTCTACAACTACATCAAGGCGCTAAACCAGGCCGGAAAATCGAGCCTGAAAATCACCAATGATTATTTGAGGGCACAGGAGAACCTGGCCATCACAGAAAACTACAGGATTATTTTTGAAGGTACGGTTGAAGCAGATTCCAGAATATTTGAATGGCTTATCCAATACCAGAAACCTATAGAGGCCCTTTTCACCAAACAACTCGTCGGCGAACGCATCATCAAAGCTTGCGAAGCCACCGCCGGTAAGGCCATTGAATTCAGAAGCGAGCGCCTGCTGGAAGAAGCCATTGACAAAGCCGAAAAATACGCCCCTGAATATAGCGCGGTCTTCGCAGCAGAGGTAAAAATGAAATATGGCAAGGAAACCGGGAATGCGGAGGAATTTGTTGACGCTTGTAAGGCCTACGCTAAAACGCTCGAGAAAGAAGACCGGGAATCTCATATTCTGCTCGCCAACGACCTGATCAAGCAATTCAAAAACCATGAGGAGGCTAAAAAGATGGCGGAAAAACTGGCGGAAAAAGCAGCCGATGGCAGCGATAATTATAACCATCTGCTGGCCTATTCCAGTATCCTCCTTTTCAACGGCAAAGAAGCAAAAGCCCGTGAGGCCGCCGAAAAAGCAGCTGCACTGGCCAAAGCAGCCGGCGATCCTTCCGGCCAAATGAGAGTGGATCGCTTTTTACAAAACCTCAGGTAAACAAAACAACACATGTCTAAAAAAGAGACGAAAAGAACGGATGTTACGACCCTGGGCGAGTTCGGCCTGATCGATCATCTGACGCGCAAGGCAGTACCGAATAATGCTTCGACCATTAAAGGGGTGGGAGACGATGCCGCGGTCATTGACAACGGGCCTTTAGCTACCGTAGT
Source organism: uncultured Saprospiraceae bacterium (assembly GCA_964548175.1). Classification (GTDB taxonomy): domain Bacteria; phylum Bacteroidota; class Bacteroidia; order Chitinophagales; family Saprospiraceae; genus JANQPA01. The sequence goes on along the minus strand of CAZJQS010000001.1, from coordinate 225,925 downwards.
TTCCACGGACCTATTGGTGGAAGGCATTCATTTTGACCTGATCTATACGCCGCTGAAACACCTGGGGTACAAATCGGTTATCGTTAATTTGTCTGACATTTATGCTATGAATGCCACGCCCCGGCAGATCACGGTCTCTATTGCCATTTCCAACCGTTTTTCCGTTGAGGCGCTCGAAGAATTTTACGAGGGCATCTATGCCGCCTGTAAGCAATACAAAGTGGATCTGGTGGGCGGTGATACGACTTCTTCTCTAAAAGGCCTTTTCATAAGCGTTACGGCTATCGGCCAGGCTGAAAAAGAGAAGATCACCTACCGCAATTCAGCAAGGGTAGGCGACCTGATCTGTGTAACCGGCAACCTGGGAGCCGCTTACCTCGGCTTGCAATTACTGGAAAGGGAAAAGCAAATCTTCCTGGACAATCCCGATGTTAAGCCCGATTTGGAAGACCAGAAATACCTGATCGAACGCCAGTTGAAGCCGGAAGCCCGGAAAGACATGATCGAGGCGTTTGCCAAAAACAACCTTCAGCCTACCGCTATGATCGATATTTCTGACGGATTATCTTCTGATATTTATCATATTTGCAAACAATCCGGCGTAGGCGCTTTTATTGAAGAGAGCGGAGTGCCCATTCATCCGGAAGCACAAATGATGGCCGTTAAATTCAACCTTGACCCCATCACCTGCGCCCTCAGCGGCGGAGAAGATTACGAACTTCTTTTTACCATTGACCCAAAAGATTTGGATAAGGTAAAGTATCTTCCTGATATCTATATTGCCGGGGAGATCGTTCCAAAATCCGAGGGCGTCAAATTACACACTAAAGGAGGAAATATTCATGATCTTCCGGCCCAGGGCTGGGTGCATTTCAATCCAAATAAACAATAGCACAAGGTTTTTTAAACGAAAAACAATGAACGTTAAAAATATTATATTCTTCCTGCCGCTTGTTTTCCTTGCATTTTCCTGTAATAACGACACTGCGGGCACTCAGGTGCAGGAGCCTCCGACAGAAGCCGTGCCGGTGCCCCCATTCGACAGGGATTCGGCCTATGCCTATATCGAAAAACAATTATCCTTCGGGCCAAGGGCTTTAGGTATGCCTGGCCACCAGGCTTGTAAGGAGTGGCTGGCTGAAAAATTAGCTTCCTTCGGAGCTACTGTTATTGAGCAGGATTTTCAGGCCGAAGTATATACCGGGGACGTTTTTCCCGCCACCAACATCATCGGGCAATTTAACCCTGAAAGCACCACCCGGATACTGCTGGCGGCCCACTGGGATACCCGGCATATCGCAGATTCGGACCTGGCGACCGAACGCCGGGAGGAACCTATTCCCGGAGCCGATGACGGCGCCAGCGGAGTAGGCGTTTTGCTGGAAATTGCCCGACAGCTTGGTCAAAACCCTATTGACATGGGTGTGGACATCATCTTCTTCGATGCCGAAGACTACGGACAGGATACCAAGGAAGGAGAACAGATCAGTCAGGCGGAAGCGGAAAGGCGCAGAAATACCTGGGCGCTGGGCGCCCAGCACTGGTCCAGAAACCCACATGTGAACCGAAAGAACGTCGAATACGGTATTTTACTGGACATGGTTGGCGCAGAAGGCGCCCGCTTTCCAAAGGAAGGTGTGTCCATGGCTTTTGCCAGGCCCGTAGTAGAAAAAGTATGGAAGCTGGCCAAGCAGATGGGATATAGCAACTATTTTGTAGACCAGCAGGCGGGGGAAGTCATCGACGACCATTATTTCGTCAATACCATCGCCCGCATCCCTATGATCGACATTATCCACAAGCCGGTTGAGACAGAAACGGGCTTCGGTCCTCACTGGCACACCCACAATGACGATATCGGTATCATCGATAAAAGGACATTGAGGGCAGTGGGTCAACTGGTGACCGCCGTGGTGTACAGGGAAAATAATGGACAAATGTAGATAAGAGAAATGGGGTGTTTGCGGCGCCCCATTTCTCTTATTTTTAAATTTCTTATCTTAACGCCTGTAATCTCATGAGCAATAAAGAACATCTAATTTGTGATTATTGCCATGCAAACAGATAAGTACCTAAAGAATTATATTGACGGTAATCTGTCCCCTTCCACCTCCGGAGATTACCTTGAAAACATGAATCCTGCCACAGGAAAACCTTATTCTTTTTTTCCCGATTCCAATGAAGAAGATCTGCAAAGGGCTATTGAAGCTGCCGAAAGGGCGTTTCCTGCCTGGGCGGCTATGGATCCACAGAAGCGTTTTCGCATTTTGATGCGGTTGGCGGACATTATCGAGCAGAATAGTGAGGCTTTTGCCCGGGCAGAGACCATCGACACAGGTAAACCCCTCAGCATGTCTTTGAGCGTGGATATCCCAAGAGCGCATAGTCATTTCCGCTTTTTTGCATCCTCCATCTTGCATTATGGCAATGAAGCTTACCACCTGCAGAATGAAGCCACCAGTTATACCCTCCGCCAGCCTGTTGGAATAGTGGGCTGCATTTCTCCCTGGAACCTGCCCTTGTATCAGCTCAGCTGGAAAATTGCACCTGCCCTGGCCTGCGGAAACTGTGTCATCGCGAAAACTTCTGCACTAACCCCCGTGACCAGCTACCTGCTGGCCAAAGCTTGTATAGAAGCCCAGATTCCAGCCGGGGTGCTCAATATTCTTTTCGGAAAGGATGAAGTACTGGATCCAGCCATTGCCCAGCATCCCAAAATTGAAGCCGTATCTTTTACGGGAGCCTTAGAAAAAGGCCGGCAAATCCTGCAATCAGGAGTATTGAAAGTAAAAAAGCTTCATTTGGAAATGGGCGGCAAAAATCCCAATGTCATTTTTGCGGATTGTGATTTCGATCAGATGATGATCAATACCCTTCGATCTTCTTTTTCCAATAACGGCCAACACCATTATGCCTGCTCCCGCATCTATATAGAGGAAAGCCTGTATGAAAAATTCAAGGCCGAACTGATCAAAAGGACATCTTTTTTGAAAATAGGCGACCCCTTTTCATCGATTACCGACCTTGGCGCCCTGATCTCAAAAGAACAAATGGAAAGGGTAGAAACGTATGTACAGCTGGCGCAAAAAGAGGGGGGTACAGTCTTATTCGGCGGCAAAAAAATAGAACTTCAAGGCGAACTGGAAGGAGGATACTTCTTTAAACCGGCCATAATCGAAGGACTTCCGCTGGCTTGCAGGACCAACCAGGAAGAAATCTTCGGCCCTGTTGTCAGTATCGCTCCATTTTCCAGCGAATCAGAAGCAATTAAATTCGCTAATGGAACGAATTACGGCCTGGCAGCCTCGGTTTGGTCAAAGGATATTTCAAAGGCCACACGAATCGCCAACCAACTCAAAACCGGGGTGGTCTGGATCAATGGCTGGATGGTTCAGGATCTTAGAGCCCCTTTCGGTGGACACCGAATGTCCGGGCAGGAAAAAGAAGGAGGTATCGCCTCCCTCGATTTTTTTTCCCAGACAAAAAATGTCTGCATTAAATACTAAACTGCTCGCAGGATCTTGACCGCTTCTACGGTTCCTTTTTTTATCAAAACGATAAGATCGTTATTTACATTCTTCAGCTTAACCTCATAGTCACCGTCTTTGAATTTACGACTAGTCACTTCGGTGATTGAATAAAGGTTTCTTATGTTGCGAGGGCAAAAATCAAGTTCTTTCAAAGACGCCTCATAAGAGGAAACGAAAGACTGAAAAAGCTTATACTCAGCAGGCTCTAATAACATCCTCGCCTGAAGCGACTGAATGCCTGCCCTGCCAAGAATATCGGCGCCTATGAAGGCGGCGGAACCTGCCATGCCGGTTGTAGTGATAAAATGTCTTCTATCCATCATTTTGTTTTTTTTGTTGGGTTTCAAAAGAATAAGCAAAAACCTATATTAAATAAAATAGGGTTGTTTAAAAGTCATTGTACCTATTTAGGCCGCTAATCAAATTCTTTTTTGAATTTTCTAGGCCGAGTAAACCTGCCGCCTATTGGCCGGCAGGAGCAACTGACTTTTACACAAACCCAAATTTTAGACTTGTTGCGACGGGTCAGCGCTGTGGGAAAAATGAGCTATTTTTTTTCACACGAAGGCTTTTTGAGGGAGCATAGCTGAGCTACGCGACCGAAAAAAGGCACAGTGTGGGAGAAAAAGGGCCAATTTTCACCCGTGATGATCCCGTCGAAACAAGTCTTTTATTTACCCACTATCCTCTTCTGCAACGAATTCCTTTATTCCGTTCAATTCTGATCACTTCAGCATCCGACAATTCAGGGTTCGGCAGGCAATATAACTCTTTAATCTTTGGGGGAAGGGGCATTTCCTTAATTTTATTATACGCACAGTTCAAAACGGTCAAAGAAGGCAGCTCGGAGATGGGCGTTAAGTCTTCTAATTCATTGTCGTTGACATAAAGCTGGTCTAGCTTTTTCATATTTTCAAGGCCTTCCAGACTTTTAAGCTTATTATTGAAAAGAAATAAGGCCTTTATATCGATCAGGTTGGTCAGTTCTTGAACGCTCTCCAACTCATGGTCGGTAAGGACGAGGGTTTCAAGAGCGGTTAGCGCCTGTACGCCAGAAGGGTTTGTCAATTTAAAGCTCAAATTCCCATAAGAACCTCCGGGGCCCACCAGCCTTAGCACCGGAGAGGTCAGTAAAAGATCCAGTTCTTCATCAGAAGGTGTTTCCGTAGTATCCGTTCGGTTGAATAGCGCCTCGTTGAAAGCTCTTTTCCATTGTTCCTCCAGTCCGTCCCACCACTTTTTTCTTTCTTCTGTATTCATGTATTTTTTTTCGTTTAAAACAATTGTGAAAAATATCCCCACGCCTCCGGCGCAGGAATATTTTTTTGTTTTACTTAATTCCTTGAAGGAAATAAACCTTGCAGTGCGATGATGTAAGTCACCACGGTAAAAGGTTGCATGTTATTATAAGGCTGCCCACTGCCGGTATTCCCAACGTTGATATTCAGCGAAGCAGGATTCAGGTTACTGTTTCCCTGAGTATTAGAATAAAAATTTGAGCCGGTGGTAACAGGCAGAAATTGTCCTGAACCTGCCGCCTGGTTAGAGGCGGTGCCTACGGCTATGCTGCCGGAAGCAGTATGATTATGAGCCGGCATATTGATAGAAGTCAGCGTATTCGTCTCTGATCCACCCCTTTCGCCGATGGAGCGCGGCGTCAATCCAGGGCCGGTGCCTGCATGTATGACCATGCGGCCTCTTAGATCGGGCAGGCCAAAAGTCGTACGGCCATCGCCTCCGTAAGTCGTGCCTAAAATAGAGAACAAAGCCTGATTTTGATTAATCGGTAAAAGCTGGCCGTCACACAACGCCCAGCCGCGGGGCGCGAAATTACCACCGAACATGATGATCTGTCCTAAGGTTGGTTCCATTATATCTTTAATTTAAGTTTTTAAAAATTGAATTTGCTCCATTAATTTCTGGAGGGATAGATTCCCACCAGGGCAATAATGTAATTGACTGCCAGAAAAGGAGCCATGTTGTTAAAAGGCTGATTGCCGCCGGTATTTCCTGTCGTAACATTCAGAGAGGCCGCATTTAATGCTGCATTGCCTTGTGTATCAGAGAAAAAATTGGAGCCGGTAGTCACCGGTAAAAAGTTATTGGTGGCGGCGGGTTGGTTCGCTGCCGTACCTAACGTTATGGTGCCTGAAGCGGAGTGATTATGCGGCGGTAAATTCAGTGAAGAGAGCGTAGTGTTCTCGACGCCCGATTCTTGACCGATACGGCGAGAGGTCAATCCAGGCCCACTGCCCTCATGCAGGGCCACCCGTCCTCTTAGATCAGGTAAACCAAAGGTCGTACGACCGTCTCCTCCATATATAGTACCTATCAGAGAAAACAAAGCTGAATTTGAAGCAATACTTAACAGCTGACCATCGCAAAACGCCCAACCGCGGGGAGCAAAATTGCCCCCGAACATTACAATTTGTCCGATAAAAGGATTCATCTATATTTTTTTATTGTTAAAAAAACAGGAACTTGGCATTAGTTTCTAGAGGGGAATAAACCTACCAAACAAATGACGTAATTCACCACCCCATAAGGCTGCATGTTATTTACTGGCTGGTTATTCCCGTTATTCCCTGTCGTAATGCTAACAGAAGCCGAATTTAAAGAACCGTTGCCCTGGGTATCCGAAAAGAAGTTGGAGCCGGTGGTAACAGGTAAAAAATGGTTGGTTCCGGCAGGCTGGTTGGATGCCGTTCCGAGCTGAATGGTGCCTGATGCGGCATGATTGTGGGCAGGCAGGTTCAGTATTGACAATGTATTCGTCTCAGAACCACCAGGCTGACCCAGCCCACGAGAGGTAAGCCCCGGGCCCTGACCTTCGCCGATAGGCGCCCGGCCTCTAAGGTCGGGCAGCGCAAAAGTAACCCGGCCGTCTCCCCCATAGGTCGTGCCAAGAATGGAAAACAAAGCGGTGTTCGAAGAAATTTGCAAGAGCTGACCGTCACAAAACGCCCAGTTTCTCGGGGCAAAATTACCGCCGAACATGATGATCTGTCCAATAAAACCTTGCATATAAGGTATGAGTTAAAAGGTGAATAATATAAATAAGTAAATTAGCTTTGAATATTTTTGTGTAAGCCCTTACCTGTTTTAAACGGGTGAAACATAAGTTCCATCATTGTTGATCTTCTTTTGCAACACTTCCGGTTTGATGCCTCTTGCCCCTGAGAAAACTTCCAACTGGGAAATGATCTCCGAAGGGGCTTCTACCAATGTTTCAAAATCAATAAAAAGCGTTTTTTCTTTAGGCAGTAATTGTTCGGCAATAGCTTTATTGTTCGCCCACAACTGAAGAAACTGCTTTTCCTCCTCTTCTCCCCTGACCATTTCAATGGCTTTGGCGGAACGCAAACAGTCTTCCGCATTTCGCGTTAAATAGATCACTTTTGATTTCGGGAACAAGCTCAATATCTGATTCAGGTTATGCGGATTCCATCCGGCCATTTTCATTCCCCAAATAGGCCTTCCCCGCTGTTCCGCAAATTTTTTCATGTACACAAATTGTAAAAAGGCGCCCTCTGCTATTTTTTCCAGCCATTCCTCGGGGTCCGGCATCAGATCGGGTATCCAGGCATCTACCTCTCCTTGCAGCACCTGCTCTATATGGGCTCTTCTTTGCCCTTGTCCCATGCCAAACTGCGTTTTTTTGATCAGGTACAGCTGAGTAGCCATAAACAATTCGTGCGCACAAAATTCGCCGTAAATCAATGCATTAGTTGATGAACAAAGTAGCCGCTGAAGCAAAGTCGTTCCAGAACGTTGTGCAGGAGAAGCGATTAAAATGGGGTCAAGTAAATTCATAAACCTTAGGCGTACCATTTATGGTCATTAATCTGGAACTATAAGAAAAGGTCAACCGGGATGGGCGTAAGTTCAGTTAGCAACCCGAAACGTTACAAAAAGCAAATGGTTTTTTAAGCGAAATGCCAATTTATTATAAGCCCAAATGCTATGAAATAAAGATAAAATTTTTTTGGATAAAACAAACGGTCTTAGCCTCTGGCAGGAAATTTTATTTAACTATTTGTCATAATTTCAGCCTGGCGCTTTGTTTTTGATAACAATTGCAACATATCTGTAATTCAAAAGATTCAATTATTTCCTAGCTTTACAAGAGTAAAGGTAAACGCAACACTCCAGGCGATGCGGAGAGGTTCGTACTTTACGTGTCTTCAATCCTCTTTAATCAAACCAATTTGTAAACCTGAAACCATGAAAAAAGTACTCAAAATCGCAGGCATCACCCTGGGAGTAGTAGCAGGCATCCTGCTCATCCTCGGCCTTTTCATTAATGCTAAAGGCATACCCAGGTACGAAGTCAAACAGGTAAGCGTCAACATCCCTCCGCCGGATAGCGCCACACTCGCTCACGGAAAAAAATTAACCAGAATGATCTGCGCCGGCTGCCATACAGAAGATGGCAAGCTTCAGGGCAGAAAAATGGTGGATATCCCTCCCATGTTCGGCGAAGTGTACGCTCAGAACATCACCAACCATCCCACTAAAGGCATCGGTCGCTATACCGATGAAGAACTGGTTCACTTCCTGCGCACCGGCATTAAAAAAGACGGCAAATATTCCTATATCATGAATGGCTATCCGCTCTTGAGTGACGAGGACCTCTATGCCATCGTTGCCTTTATGCGCAGCGATGATCCCATGCTGGAGCCCGTCGACAGAGCGCAGCAACCTTGTAAGCCCTCTTTCCTGATGAAAGTGTTGACCAATACCGTAATGAAGCCGCTCCCCTATCCGGAAAAAGCCATCAACGTTCCGGACAAGTCCGACCAACTGGCCTACGGCAGGTACCTGGCTGACGGACTGCTGGGCTGCTATCGCTGCCATTCCGTCGATTTTACCAAGCAGGATCCGCTGAATCCTGAAAATTCTTTGGGCTTTTACGGCGGCGGAAATACCGTCCTGGATCCATACGATGGAAGCCCCATACTGTCCGCTAACCTGACGCCCCATGAGACTGGGCTGAAGGACTGGACCTTCCAGCAATTTTCAGATGCTCTTCGCTTTGGAAAACATCCGGGCGGCTCTTCACTTACAGCGGCAATGCCTCCCCATCCGGAATTGGAGGAGGAGGAGGTGCAGGCCATATGGGCATACATGCAAAGTTTACCGGCGATAGCTAATGCCGTCCAACGCGATCATCTCAAGTGAAAATGAGGCTGTCTCAAAAGCATCCTGCGGGTTTTCGCAGCCTAATAAATTTCTTTTTTAGCGGTATTTTAAGAGGAAAAATAAAATTTTTCCTCTTAAAATACCGCTAAAAAAATATACTATTAGCCGCGAAAAAAGGCCGTAGGTCTTTTGAGACAGACTCATTTTTTATAATTGTCTTATAAAAAATCCATGCACACCTGGCATCTCCACATTCAGGGTCAGGTACAGGGGGTAGGATTCCGCCCCTTCGTATACCGCACCGCGCTTGATCATCAACTCAATGGTTGGGTTAATAATTCTTCTGATGGTGTTCACATTGAATTCAATGGCATGGAAGAGCAGGCCTTGGCTTTTTGTGATGAATTACTCCACCACCATCCCCCTCTTGCCCGAATAACCCGCCATCGCCTTTTTCCTGTGAAAGAAAAAAAGTTTCTGGATTTCCAGATCATCCACAGCGAGGAACAGGACGAGGTCAACCTGCTGCTGACACCCGACTTTGCCATCTGCCCGGATTGTAAAAAGGAATTGCATCAAAAAAGCGACCGGAGGGCGCAATATCCTTTCATTACCTGCACCAATTGTGGTCCGCGTTTTTCTATTGTCCGGCTACTACCCTATGACCGGCCGACAACTACCATGTCCGTTTTCGAAATGTGCCCGGATTGTAAAAAGGAATATCATAATCCCCTTGACCGCCGTTATTTTTCCCAGACCAACTCTTGTCCTGAGTGTAGTATCCCCCTCCATTTATTTAATAATGAATCGCAAAAATTGAGTAGTGTCCCGGACATCATCATCGATACCGTCTGTCAGGAATGGAAAGCAGGAAAAGTAGTCGCCATTAAAGGTATCGGCGGTTATCTGCTCACCTGCTCCGCTGAACGGGAAGATGCGGTCCGGTTGCTTCGCCGCCGGAAACGCCGCCCCAGTAAACCTTTCGCGCTGATGTACCCGGACGTAGAAAGGCTGGAAAAAGACGTTCATCTATCCAAAGAAGCTTTAGCTACCCTGAACAGTCCGGTGGCGCCTATTGTCCTTTTAGATGCCCGGGAAAAAAACACCATAGCCCCTTCCGTAGCTCCGGGCTTGCAGCAACTGGGCGTCATGCTTCCTTATGCCCCTCTTTTTGAGTTGTTGATGAAGGCTTACCAAAAACCCATCATTGCGACAAGCGGTAATCTGACAGAAACTCCAATCGTTTATACTGACGACAGAGCGCTCCGGGAATTAACGGAGCTGGCCGACCTCGTGCTGACCAATGAGCGGAAGATCGTTGTCCCGCAAGATGACAGCGTTATCCGGTTTACGCCTTTTCACCATCAACGCATTATCATAAGGCGTTCAAGGGGATGGGCGCCGACCTATATTGAAGGAGCGATCCAATGGCCGGGTAAAACCATACTCGCCGCCGGTGCTATGCTAAAAAGCACTTTTACTTTCCTGCATCAAAAGAACACCTACATCAGCCAATATCTGGGAGATTTATCTAATTATGAAACGGAAGTTACATACCAAAAGACCGTTCAGCATTTTTTTCAAGTATTCAAGAGGCGACCTGAGGTCATCCTGGCTGACCTTCACCCCGGTTATCCTTCCACCCTTTTTGCCCAAAGCCTTGCGAAAGAACTTCAAGTCCCGGTTTATGCCTATCAGCATCATAAGGCCCATTTTGCTGCTGTTTTAGGAGAAAACAGGCTGCTTCAAAGTGAAGAACCTATTCTGGGCGTCATTTGGGATGGCACCGGACTTGGAGAAGACGGACACATCTGGGGAGGAGAGTTTTTTGTGTATGAAAACGGACAGTTCTCTCGTCCCTTCCATTTTGACTATTTTGATTTCATTCTTGGAGATAAAATGGCCAAAGAACCCCGGATATCAGCTCTTTCTGCTTGCCAGGAAATACCAGGAAAGGAAAGGCTTTTAGAACATAAGTTCAAGCCCATTGAATGGAAGTTGTACATGCAAATGCTCAGCAGAGAAAAGCGGCTTCAGACCTCGAGCGTCGGACGTCTTTTTGATGCGGCGGCGGCTCTGCTTGACCTGATGGATGTACAAACCTACGAAGGAGAAGCAGCCATGCGGCTGGAGGCGCTGGCTTATGATTTTTTTCGGAAAAATGGCCTGGGTTTTCACGAAAGTTACTTTGAAACAGAAAAGCTGTCGAATAACATTTCCACGAATACCCTGATGAGTGGCTTGGTTGAAGACATCCTTCAAAAAAAGCCACTTTCCTTTATAGCCGCCAAGTTTCATTTTTCTTTAATAACCTTAATAAGGCAAGTTGCTCATCAGCTAGGGGTTGAAAAAATTGCTTTTAGCGGAGGCGTTTTTCAAAACAGCGTTTTAATGGATTTGATCCATCACCACCTATCGAAGGATTTTGAGTTGTTCTTACACCGTCGTTTATCGCCGAATGACGAAAATGTTTCGTTCGGCCAGTTGATTTGTTATTTAATTCAGGAAAATTAAGGCGAATAAAAGGTGTTTCAAACTTGCGATATATGGGAAAACCTTTCTATCTTTTCAAGAACCCTTTCTTGAGACAGAGATGTGGTAAGTTCGAGCACGAGGCTTCCTAAAAAGACCGGCTTGCCGGCGAGGTGAGGTTTCGACAGCCGAAATATATTTTTTAAGAATAGACTATGAAATTCATTTCCGAATACAGGGATCCTGAGCTGGTGCAGCAATATTTGGATCAGTTGCATAAAATCACGACGCGCTCCTGGAATATCATGGAGGTTTGCGGAGGTCAGACCCACAGTCTGATCAAGAACGGCATTTTGGATTTGCTTCCTGATAAGATCCAAATGGTGCATGGCCCTGGCTGTCCGGTTTGCGTGACACCACTTAACCTGATCGATAAAGCTCTTTTTTTGGCGGAAGAAAAAGGAGTGATCCTATGTTCTTTTGGCGATATGCTCCGCGTCCCAGGATCACGGAAGAGCTTGCTGGAAGTGAAAGCCAATGGGGCGGACATCCGCATTTTGTATTCTCCCCTGGAAGCCGTGAAGCTGGCCAAGGAAAATCCCGGGCGAGAGGTGGTCTTTTTTGCAGTAGGTTTCGAAACAACGGCGCCCGCCAATGCCCTGTCAGTAATGAACGCCCGGCGAATGAACGTATCCAACTATTCCATTCTGGCTTCTCATGTATTGGTCCCGCCAGCTATAGAAGCAGTCATGAATGACGAAGAAAGCAACATTCAGGGATTTCTCGCCGCCGGCCATGTGTGCACCATTATGGGGCTGGATGAATATTATCCGCTGGCGGAACGTTACTGCATACCACTGGTCGTTACCGGATTTGAGCCGGTGGACCTGCTGCAAGGCATACTGATGACGGTTCGACAGCTGGAAAAGGGGACCGCTAAGGTGGAGAATCAGTACAGCCGGGTAGTTAATCCCCAGGGCAATCCCGAGGCCAGGAAAGTCATCAATGCTGTTTTTGAGATCGTCGACCGGGAGTGGAGAGGGATCGGCACGATCCCCAACAGCGGTTATGCGCTCCGGGAAGCCTACCGTGGCTATGACGCCAACCTGAAATTTAATGTCGATATCGAAGAAGCAGAAGAAAGCAAGGAATGCATTGCCGGGCAAGTCCTCAAAGGGATAAAAAAACCAAACGAATGCCCTCAATTCGGCAAAAAATGCAAGCCGGAGACGCCGCTGGGGGCGCCCATGGTCAGCTCGGAAGGCGCCTGCGCCGCTTATTATCATTTTCATCAAGCCATTCAAGACCTGGAAAAAACCTCCTGATCAATGAGCAACACCAGATTAAAAATGCAATTAGCCTGCCCAATGCCCAAATTGGATTTCGAGGTGATCACCCTGGGTCACGGCAGCGGCGGTTTGTTGACCAACAAACTGCTCGACAGTGGCGTCTTTGACCTGCTGAGCAACGACTGGCTGGACAAAAGGCATGACGGGGCAGTGCTGGAGCTTTCAGGAAAAACGGCTTTTACGACCGACAGCTTCGTAGTTGCTCCTATATTTTTTCCTGGAGGCAATATAGGCGAACTGGCCGTCAACGGCACCGTTAATGATCTGGCCATGTGCGGAGCCATTCCCAGGCATATTTCGCTAAGCTTCATTATCGAAGAAGGGCTGACGATGACCGAATTTTGGGATATTTTAGTGGCCGTCAAATACGCTTGTTCGGAAGCAGGCGTACAGGTAGTGACCGGAGATACTAAAGTGGTGGAAAAGGGTAAAGGGGATAAGATCTTCATCAACACTTCTGGGATTGGCCCCTTACATCCCGAAGCCGATATCGATATTTCAAGAGTAGCGCCGGGGGATCAGATTATCGTCAGCGGGCCGCTGGCCACACATGGGATCGCCATCATGTCGGTCAGGGAGGGGCTGGAATTTGAAACGCAGATCGAAAGTGACACCCGCTGCCTGAATCATCTGGTCAGGGATTGCCTGGATGAGTTTGGCCGGGACATCCATTTGCTGAGAGATCCTACGCGCGGCGGCGTGGCAACCGTTTTAAATGAAATCGCGAGAGACCGGTCTCTGGGCGTGAGTATTCTCCAAAAAAGTATTCCCATTCATGAAGAAGTGGAGGGCGCCTGCGAACTACTGGGCCTGGACCCTTTATATGTGGCTAATGAAGGTATCTTTATCAGTGTAGTGAAAAAAAGCATTGCAGAAGCTTTAGTTGAAAAAATAAATGCTCATCCTTTCGGGCGAGGAGCCGCCGTCATCGGCGAGGTTGTCGAAGAACACCCGAGGCAGGTCGTACTGACCAGCAGTATAGGAGGAAAAAGAGTCATTAATATGTTGGTAGGGGAGCAGTTGCCCCGAATTTGTTAAAAAAATCATTGAAAAAAATGGAAGCCACTTTTCCTTTACTATTTGCAGCGGTGGTGGGATTCATCCACGCATTTGAAGCAGACCACCTGGTAGCGGTAAGCAGCATCGTCACTCGTCGCGAGAAGATACTGCTGGCCATTAAAGACGGTATTTTCTGGGGGCTGGGTCATACCTCCACCATCTTCCTGATCGGTCTGCTGATGATCGTCGGTAAAGTAACTTTATTTAACGGCTACTTCGGCTATTTTGAAGCCATTGTCGGGCTGATGCTCATATTACTGGGCATCCATCGGCTGTATCAATACTTCCGGTCAAAACAACATCATCATCAACATCATCAACTCATGGACCCGAATGAGAAACATCATCTGGCTTACGGGGTAGGGCTGGTGCACGGCCTGGCCGGCAGCGGCGCGATGATACTGCTGGTAATGACTGAGATACAGGGTAGCTTCAACAGCATTTTATATCTACTCATCTTCGGTCTGGGATCCATCGCAGGAATGCTGGTGGCGGCTGGTATTTTCAGCCTTCCTTTTTCGAAGAAGTTCACTAAAAACCAGTATTTGCAAATAGGGCTCATTTTAATTTCTTCGCTGCTATGCATTGGATACGGAGCCTATGTATTGATAGAAAACCTTAGTTAAAAGAATAATTTCTATTTTAGAGCCGAGGGTTGCCCCTCGGCCTTAATATTAAAATTATTCTCTTAACCAGATCATCGATGACTAATCGCTACCTCACCTTTACAGGGCTGCTCCTTTTTTTCACCATCACAGTGGGAGCACAAAACGACTATTTTTTTCCAAAAAACATCACCTTCAATCCGGATATTCCCGAACCTCAGGAATTTCTGGGATACGGAATTGGGGACATGCACACCCGCCACGACCGCATGGTGGCTTATATGCAGGAACTGGCCCGTGTATCTGATGCCGCCACCTTTGAAATCATCGGCTACAGCAATGAACACCGCCCACAGGTGGTGTTAACGATCACCAGTCCGGATAATCACCAGAATCTGGAGGATATCCGCCAGGCACAGATGAACCTGATCGATCCCGAACAACCTTTACCGGGCCTGGACAAACAGCCGGTCATCATTTTGCTTGGCTATAACGTACATGGAAATGAACCTTCCAGCACCGAAGCGGCTATGCTTACGGCCTATTACCTGCTTGCCGCTCAAAACGAAGAGACGCAAACCTTTTTAGAAGATGCAATTATTTTCATAGACCCCTGTTTTAATCCGGATGGTCGCGACCGGCATACACACTGGGCCAACATGCACAAAGCCCGCAACCTCTCTGCTGATCCGCTCGACCGTGAGCACAACGAGGTATGGCCCGGCGGGCGAACCAATCACTATTGGTTTGACCTCAACCGCGACTGGCTGCCGCTGGCTCAGATTGAAAGCCGCAACCGCATGGAGTTTTTCCATCGCTGGGTCCCCCAGGTCGTCACGGATTATCACGAAATGGGCAGCACCAGCACCTATTTCTTCGAACCCACCGAACCCTTCGGCTCCGAAAACCCACTGGTGCCCAGGACCAATTACGAAGGGCTCAACAATCTTTTCGCTAAATATTTCAGGGAAGCACTCGATGAGATCGGTTCTCTGTATTTTACCAAAGAAGTATACGACAATTCTTACCCCGGATACGGTTCCACTTATCCCGACATTCATGGCGGCCTCGGCATGGTATTCGAGCAGGCCAGTTCCCGCGGCCATAAGCAAACGACGACGACGGAGCCCATCACTTTTCCTTTCACCATACGCAACCACTTACGCACCAGCATTGCTACGGTGAGGGCTTCTGTGGAAAACAAGCAACGCCTGTTGGAACATCAGCGTAATTTTTTCGCGGATGCGCTCAATGATGGAAAAGGCAGCGCCACCAAAGCCTATATTTTTGGCGACCCTGATGATAAGGGAAAGACTCGGGCCTTTTTAAAACTATTGCTGCAGCATCAGATCAAAACCTATCCGCTGGAGTCGGATCTGACCGTAGGTGGAAAAACCTATGCTGCCGGTCAGGCTTATGCTGTGCCCTCTGCTCAGAAGCAGTACCGCATGGTGCAGACCTTTTTTGAGCCGGTGACCAGTTTTTACGACAGCGTTTTCTACGATGCTTCCGCCTGGACGGTTGCTATGGCGTTCAATATGCCTTACAGCCGCGCCGGCGCCGTGCCAGATATGGGACAAGCGCTGCAAATGGAAGACCTGGACAAGCCAAATCCGAGCATCAGCGAAGCTGAGTATGCTTATCTGTTTGAATGGAGCGATTATCAGTCGCCGAAAGCATTACACCATCTTCTATCGAAAGGAGTGAACGCCAAAGCCGCATTCAAGCCTTTTTCATTTCAAATTGACGGAGAAGTCAGGTCTTTCGGCTTTGGTTCTGTCATGGTCCCGGTAGCGGATCAGCACCACTCGCCGGAAGATATTCTGCGATGGGTCAACGAAGCCGCTGATCTGGCCGGCATCCCGATTTACAGTGTTGACAGCGGGATGAGTGCTGAAGGCATTGATCTGGGAAGCCGTAGTTTTGAGACGATTTCCTTGCCCAAAATCGCTATGCTGATCGGCGAAGGCGCCAGCGGCTACGAAGCCGGAGAGATCTGGCATTTACTGGATACGCGTTATGACATGGCTTTCAGCAAGATCGACCTCAATGAATTCAACCGCATGGACCTTGATGATTATAATACGCTCATTATGGTTTCCGGCAATTATAATCAATTGCAGAAAAGGGATATGGATAAAATAAGGACCTGGGTGAGCGATGGCGGTACGCTTATTCTTCAGCGATCTGCCGTTAACTGGGCCATCCGCAATCAGCTGGTGGATGAAAAACTAGTGGAGGAACCAAAGCCGGAAGGAGATGCCCCTACACCACGCTATGATTACGTCACGGCTTCTGAGCGCTCAGGCGCCCGAAGCATCGGCGGGTCTGTTTACCTTGCGGATATCGACCCAACCCATCCACTGGGTTTCGGCTATAAAGGCAGGTCTATCAACGTATATCGCAACCACACCATTTTCCTTCAACCCAGTGAAAGCCCTTACAGCACGGTCGTACAATACACTGATGATCCTTTGCTGGATGGATATGTTCATCCCGAGAATCTGAAAAAGCTGAGTGGAGCTATATCGACGCTCGTCAGCCCCATAGGAAGGGGAAGAGCCGTCTTGTTCGTGGATAATCCTAATTTCCGGGGTTTTTGGTATGGGACGAACCGCTTGTTGATGAATGCTTTGTTTTTCGGAGAGCATATTCGGACACCGAGGTGAGGTATGAATGCAGGGCTTTAGGGGGTTGTTTCTTTGTCTCTTTCCAAGGGAAAGCGTGGGGAAACAACCGCCGGCGATCTATCCTACACTTTTTCATAATAATAAATAAAAATGAAACAGAAAAAAGTCTTTTTGAATTTACTGCCGGTGCTTTTTCTAGTCGTTTTTTCCCAAATTACGCTTGCACAGCCTTATCCGATTGGTCAACCTGGGGAAGTAGGCATCTCCGCCGATCGTCTGGAACGATTATCCGGCTTCCTGGATCAACATATCGCCGATGGACAACTACCTGGCGCTGTAGTGGCGGTTTTTCGGAAAAACACCCTTGTGCATGAGCAAGCATACGGCTACAGCAATATTGGAGACAAAAGGCCCATGCAAAAAGACCATATTTTTTACATCCAGTCCATGACCAAGCCCATCATCACCGTCGCTTTTATGATGCTGTACGAGGAAGGCCACTTTCTGCTCAATGATCCGGTGGCCCAGTACCTGCCGCAGTTTAAGGATAAAAAAGTAGCCGTTGATCCGGAGGCGGGAGCTGAAAGCGAGTTGGTTCCGGCAAAAAGAGCCATCACCATCGCTGACTTGCTCAGTCATACCGCAGGCTTGTCTCACGGCCTGGGAAATACCGAACTCGATCGCGACTATGGCCGTGCTTTATATTATCAACCTCATGTGACGATCGAAGACCGCGTCAACGCCATCGCCGATCTGCCCCTGATCGGGCATCCCGGCGAGCAGTGGTATTATAGTGCAGCTCCTGATCTGTTGGCTTTATTGATAGAAAAATTTTCAGGACAGACTGTTCCCGAGTTTTTGCAGGAAAGAATATTCGACCCCCTCGGCATGGAAGATACCGGCTATAATTTAACCGCAGCACAGCAGAAAAGAATGGCGACCTATCATGTTGTCAACCGGGAAGAGCAGCTCGTGACGGCGCCCCGGCAAACCCCCACGGAAGGCAATACGGTCTTTGGAGGCACGCATGGACTATTTTCCACCGCCTCCGATTACCTCCGGTTTTGTCAGATGCTGCTCAATGGTGGAAAGGCCAATGGCCATCAGTTGTTGAGTCCCAAAACCATTGAGCTGATGACTCAAAACCACGTGGGCGATCTCTATGAAGTGCCCGGACAAGGCTTTGGCTTTGGCTTCGGTATTGTGATCGATCAGGCCGACAATAACGGCTTAAGTTCGAAAGGACAGTATTTTTGGAGCGGGATCTACAATACCCACTTCTTCATTGATCCGGAGGAGGAACTGATCGGCATCCTGATGGCGCAGATGGGGCCGTATTCCAGATTTTTGGGAAATAAGCTCAGACAATTGGTGTATCAGGCAATTGTGGAGTAAATTAAGTGCTTGCCCATAAATCCGTATTAGGAAAGTATCAGTAATGGCTAAACCAATAATATGAAAAAACCTCTAGTCTCTCCTTTAGACCGCTCCGCTAACAAAGAAGCGGCGGAAATGGCCGATTTTTATGAAGAAACCCTCGGCTTCACCCCCAACAGCTTATTCACCATGATGCATCGCCCACGGATCGCGCAAGCTTTTTTAGCGCTCAATCAAGCCGTCATGGAAAACAAAGGCCGGGTAAGCAGTTCCCTGAAGCGACTGCTGGCCTACCTGGCCTCTCGCACGGCCGGCTGTCGGTATTGCGAAGCCCATGCCATCCGGGCGGCTGCCCGATATGGATCGGAAGAGGACAAACTCCATCACATCTGGGAATACAAAACCTATCCGGCTTTCTCGGAAGCGGAAAGAGCGGTATTCGATTTTGCCATAGCAGCTGCCTCCATCCCCAATGCCGTGACGGATGAGATCGCAGACAACTTACGCCAACACTGGGACGAAGGGGAAATTGTCGAGATACTGGGCGTTGTCGCCCTGTTCGGCTATCTCAATCGCTGGAACGACAGCATGGGCACCCAGCTGGAGGAGCCGGCTGCCGAGGATGGGGAAAAATATTTAGGAAATATGGGCTGGACAAGAGGAAAGCATGGGTATTAAACAATACAGAAAAATTTTGCTATTTTTTGAAAAAATGGAAATAAGTTTCATCCTTTCAATATTCTTTTTCTCCACCTTATCTCTATCCGGGCAATCCCTGCAAGTGCAAAAATTGCGTTGCGACTACAAAACAAATCCCGTCATCGATAACCCTGCCCCTCTTTTTTCCTGGCAACTCAAAGTCGGTCCGGAAGGTCAAAACATCAAACAAACAGCCTATCATATCCAGGTGGCCGCCTCTCCTGACAATCTGACTAAGGGCAAAAACCGGATTTGGGATAGCGGTAAAGTGCAGTCTGGGGAATCCGTACATGTCCAGTACGCCGGCACGGCACTCTCCTCTCGCCAACGACTCTACTGGAGGGTCAAAGTCTGGGACAATCAGAGTCTAGAGAGCCCCTGGAGCGAAATTCAGCATTGGGAAATGGGCTTGCTGCGATCTGACGACTGGCAGGCCCAGTGGGTCGGTCCTCCCTGGGAAGAAGCCGAAAAAGAACTGAATCCGCCGGCTATGCTGAGAACTTCTTTTTCCCTTAAAAAAAAGATAAAAAAAGCTCGTTTATACCTGACGGCCCACGGCATTTACGAAGCCTGGCTGAATGGGAAAAAAGTCAGCGAGGATCTATTCGCACCTGGTTGGACCAGTTACGACCATAGACTTCAATATCAAACCTACGAAGTTACCGACCTGCTTACAAGCGGTCATAATGCTGCCGGCGTTTATTTAGGAGACGGCTGGTACCGCGGCAATTTTGGCTTCGGAAACAACTGGAATCCTTACGGCACAAAAACCGCCTTGCTGTTTCAGCTCGAAGTGGAATATGAAAATGGCGAAAAAACGACCATCATTTCCGATGAAAACTGGCGAGCAGCCACCGGTCCTATTCTCATGTCCAGCTTTTATCATGGCGAAACTTATGATGCTCGTCTGGAAAAGCCAGGCTGGACCACTGCCGGCTATGACGATGCCGACTGGAAAAAAGTACAGATCCAGGACCATCCGAAAGACCGGCTGATCTGCCCGGAAACAGCTCCGGTAAGAAGAATACAAGAACTCCAGCCGGACTCCATTTTCCAAACTCCTAAAGGAGAAACAGTTGTCGATTTCGGACAAAACCTGGTAGGCTGGGTAAAAATTAAAGTAGCGGGTTCCAGAGGAGATACGATAATTTTGCGACATGCAGAAGTCTTGGATCAAGACGGCAATTTTTACCTGGACAACATTCGCTCCGCCCGGCAGACCATCATCTACATCCTGAAAGGAGAGGAACAAGAAGTCTTCGAACCCCATTTTACCTTTCAGGGCTTTCGGTATGTGCGGGTGGATCAATTTCCGGGAGAGGTCAGACCCGAAAATTTAACCGCCGTTGTCATTCATACCGATCTGGAAAGAACAGGCCATTTTGAATGCTCCGATCCGCTGGTCAATCAACTGCAGCACAATATCGTCTGGGGGCAAAAAGGCAATTTTCTCGAAATCCCCACCGACTGTCCACAGCGTGATGAGCGCATGGGCTGGACGGGAGACGTACAGGTTTTTGCACCCACCGCCTGTTTCAACTTAGACTCTTATACTTTTCTGAGTAAATGGCTGAAAGACCTGAAAGCCGACCAGTTGGACAACGGCAGCGTCCCCTACGTAATCCCTGACATTCATTACAAAAACGGCTCTACGGGCTGGGGCGACGCCTCCGCCATTGTTCCATGGGCACTTTACCTGAAATACGGCGATAAAGGCATACTCGAAAGGCAGTATGAGAGCATGAAAGCATGGGTCGGCTATTTACAGGAACTGGCCGCAGGCAATTACCTCGTTCAGGATGGGAACCATTTCGGCGACTGGATGTATTTCGTTCATCCGATCAGGAATGAACCCAAGCCCGGGCATACGGATATCGATCTGATCGCCACTGCCTTTTTCGCCAGATCCACCAAACTGGTGGCCAAAACAGCAGCGGTACTTGGTCATACCAAAGACCAGGAACTGTATGAAAGTTTATTTAAAAAAATCAAAGTCGCCTTTCAGTTTGAATTCATTACCCCCAGCGGGCGACTCAGTCCTAATTCGCAGACGGCCTACACGCTGGCCCTGGCCTTCGATCTGCTGGAGGATCATCAAATTCCGAAAGCTGTCGATTATTTGGTGGATAATATTAAAAAAAGGGATGATCATCTATCCACCGGCTTTTTGGGCACCCCTTTGCTCTGCAATGTGCTTACCGAACATGGTAGAACAGCCGTTGCTTACAAGCTGCTTTTGCAAGAATCATTTCCCTCCTGGCTCTACCAGGTCAAGCTGGGCGCTACAACCATGTGGGAGCGCTGGGACGGCATCAAACCGGATGGAAGCTTTCAATCGCCCTACGCCAATTCTTTCAATCATTTCGCCAAAGGCGCCATAGGTAACTGGATGTACCGAACGATTGGAGGCATCCAACACGATGAAAAGAGTCCGGGATACAAACACATTATTTTGAAGCCCGAGCCTGATTCAAGCCTTCGTTATGCAAAGGCAGATTTAAATACCCTTTTCGGTCAGGTAGCTGTTTTTTGGAAAATCCAGGGCGGAAACATTATTTTCGACATTCAGGTTCCTCCGAACACAACGGCTACGCTTTTTTTACCTCAACATCCGCAGCATCAAAAGGGGTTGGAACTGGGATCGGGCAGGTATGTTTTTTCTTATAAATGGGAAAAGAAATAATTTTTTCTATATGCGATTTATAATCTTTATGGGCTTTCTGCTTTTCAACCTGATGCCGCTCCTATCTCAGGATTACAACATCCTTGATTATGGGGCCATTGCTGATGGAAAGACGCTTAATACCAGAGCTATTCAGTCGGCTATTGATGCGGTTCATAAAAACGAGGGTGGACGGGTCATTATACCTCGGGGACAATTTCTCACGGGGGCCATTCAGATGAGATCGGGAGTAGAACTACATCTGCAGAAAGACGCCGTTCTGCTCGGCAGCACCGATCCGGAGCATTATTTCAAGCTTAAGAGGTGGAAAGCGCTGATCTTGGCGGAGAGTGAAGAAGACCTCGCCATCACAGGGCAAGGGGTGATCGACGGACAAGGCCGCCAGTTGGCCCTGCACCTGGATAGTCTGTTCTATGCCGGGCAGATTGACAGCGCCATGTATAATTTCGTGGAGATGCGGCCTAAATATTATTTGCGGCCCCAGCTGATAGAGTTTGTCAGATGTAAAAATATCAGGCTCAAAAATGTGACGCTGAAAAATGCCGCTTGCTGGGTGCAGACTTATGATCAATGCCGTAACATTGTGATGGACAGCGTTCGGGTAGACAGCGACGCCTACTGGAACAATGACGGCCTGGACATTCAGGATTGCGTTAACGTACGGATCACCAACTGTTTTATCAATTCGGCGGATGATGGGATTTGTCTGAAGTCTCAGTCTTCGGATCATCTTTGTGACAGCATTTACATTGCCAACTGCACTGTTCGTTCCAGCGCCAGTGCGGTCAAGTTCGGGACGGTCTCTCATGGTGGCTTTAGAAATGTGGTGATCAAAAACATTAAGGTCTACGACACCTTCCGGTCGGCCGTGGCTATTGAATGCGTGGATGGGGGCATCCTTGAAAATGTGCTGGTGGATAGCGTAACGGCCACCAATACCGGCAATGCTATTTTTATTCGCCTGGGGGAGCGATCGAAGAAGGCATCCATGGGTGTTATCAGGAATGTGGCATTGAAAAACATCAAAGTAGAAGTAGCTTTTGAGCGACCGGATTATGACTATGACATAAGAGGGCCTGCCCTGCCTTTTTTCCACAACACCTTTCCTTCTTCCATCACAGGTATTCCCGGCTATCCGGTGGAGAATCTATCACTTGAGAACATTGAGATCATTTATCCAGGAAAAGGCAACAGGGGATTGGCCCATGCGCCGCTCTCCAGGTTGGAGTTGGTGCCGGAGAAGATTTCGGGTTATCCGGAGTTTTCTATGTTCGGCGAGTTGCCAGCATGGGGGTTTTATGTGCGGCATGTGGATGGGTTGAAGATGAAAAATATTAAGTTGAGCATCCAGGAGCCTGATTACCGGCCGGCGCTGATCTTTGATGATGTCCGGAATTTAGAGATGAAATCTTTGCTGATCAAAGGTGACAGCCGGGATAAGCATATTATTTTGCACGACACGGAGAGGGTCAACATTGAGGAAGAAGAAATTGTATTAAGGATGTGATTTTTTTACCGTTAAGGCGCGAAGGCTCGGGAGCTTTTTTTACCGCGAAGGCGCTAAGGGCGCGAAGACTCGGGAGCTTTTTTTACCGCTAAGGCGCTAAGGTTTATATCAACTGAGATGATTAGATATTCAATTACTTTACTTTTTATTTTGGCATTTTTATCAGGCTGTAGCCAATCTTCAGTCAGCGATGGTTCTTTGCTGATGGGCAAGGGAGCATTAATGACCACCCATTTCCAGTCATTTGAGGAGTTTAAGGAGGTCGTTCAAATCGAATATAGGAATGGCAAAAAACCTGCGGTACAACTCACGCATAGCAGCAATGGTCAGACCGTATTGAGCGTACTCGAAGCGGGCATCAGCGAGGCTGATATTATGGAAGTCAGGAACGGCAGTATTTTGGATAAAATAGGCCTGTGTTTTCGGTCTCCCTTTTTCGTGATTAATCGCCAGGATGTGTTGAGGGTATTTATTCTTGGAAGGAGACGGCATAATGTATTCGGGTGGGGAGATGTTGCATTTTACGACCTGGCGGAAACCATGATGAGTCATATTGTTGATGTTGATCTGGCTCCGCAGGACTCCCTTCATTTTTCAGAAAAGGGCTACATCAATACCTTTAATCACATTACTTCACAAGCTTTCATGACGACTCTTTTCTCCGAACAATTAGCAGACTTCATTGCCGATACGCATGAGCGGAGTACGCTTCCCTCGTTGATTACCGGCCGCTTTACAGAGGAAGAAGTCAGTGACATTAAGAACGGCGCGGTAGACAATTACGTCGATTTTATTAACAATGAATGGGGACAGGAGCTAGGCAAATTTCTCAAACAAAAATACGGTATTGATCGAGAAACCACCTGGACGCCTCAGCTATTGGCCGACTATCTTAATGACATTCAGCAGTATTATAGTGAGGCATTACAGATCGGTTTTGAGCCCTTTGACCTTGGAAATCCGGTTGTCCTGAAATTTTCTGATAAATTAAATACGGTGATGAAGGAGCTGTCGTCCGTGAGTGGTATTTAAGGCTATTCCTTTGGCAGCAGTCGATAATTACCCAGTCCCGCCTCATCGGGAATGACATTGTATCTTTTTTGAATATCATCTTTCCCTTTGACCTGCCAATTCTCCAATTTTTCAAACCAATTTTCCACATCGATTACGCCCCATCGCAAATTGACTCCCTGCATATTAGCTTTATCTAAAACGGTACTGCTCAGGTTTGTCGTTTTCATAACGGCCTCTTTCAAGACAGCAATACTCAAATTGGCGCTGCTCAGGTTTGTAAAGGACAGATCTGCATTAGTCAGAACAGCTTCATTCAAAAAGGTGCTGCTCAGATCCGCGTAAGTTATGGTTGCCCCGCGCAAATCTGCGCGCGTCATTTTGGCCGACCTCATTTTAACCCCGTTCATATTTGCCCTGTTCAGATTCGCCTCCACCAGGTCAGCCCACTGCAGGTTCGCCTTTTCCAATGTTGCTTTTTGCAAGTTAGCTTTTCTCAGGTTGGTTCCCCACAGGTAGGCCTCGTTCAGATCCGCCTGATTCAGATTCGCCTTACTCAAGTCTGCGTCTTTAAAGTTGGCCCATTTCAAGTCGGCGCCGCTCAGGTCCACTCCGCTTAAGTCAGCCCCGCGCAAGTCCGCGTAATTGAAAGAGGTTTGTTGTTTAACCTGGTTAAAAGAGCTGGTATCCATATTGAGGCCAGATAGTATGACCAGCAATTGTCCTCTTTCCGGGCTTAATTTTTGTTCGGACAGGCGGCCCTTTTCCAAATAGCGATGAGGTTTAAAAGAATAATTCAGGGCGGCAATTCTGGATATGGTCTCCTTACTGAGGCTTCTGTCGGGCTTGCTTGCCAGTTCTGCGTTAATATCCGCCAGAAGCTGATTATTCAGTACGATCAGGTTGCTCTGTCGGGCAGCTTCCAGGAGCGCCAGTTGCTGGTCGATCTTTTCATTTTGCTGTCGGATTTGATCTTTATAAAAACGATTTTGCTGATAGATCAAAAGACTACTCACGGCTCCGCCCAGCACTATGAAAATTGCGAAGAGTAACCAGATGAGGGTGTAAGTGTTTCTTGGGCTTAGACGATCTTTCGCCGCGTCCCTGCCCTCCATCCATCTCAGCAGTCGGATATTGTTATTCCACGCCAACAGCAGCAGCACTCCGATCAGGATCACTGCCAGGCAGGAGAGGAATCCCATCAGGAAGGAGGTATTTTTTTCCAAATGAGGAAGGCGGAGAAAACCCAGGGTCCACCCCAGTATTCCACTCAGAAGCATACCGATGAGGAGGTATCTTTTTTTCATAATGGGAAGGAAGTTAGGTTTTTTTTGTTATTTCTGCTTATTGTTGGTATTTAATTTAATGGTTTGATAATTAATGCGTTGTGGTATTTTTAATGCAGATTTTATTATTGGAACCATTTCGATGTCAATTTACCATATACATTTTGAAAGAATACCGCTTATTGATTTGAATGAGATCATAAGTCGAGCCTTTAAACCAATTTTTATTGCTGAACTGATTTGAATAAAAATTTAAAACAATTTGTTGATTTACAATCAAAATTAAATTATTTTTGTGTAAAATGTTCAAGTGAAGGCTGACAAACCAGTTTATAGAATCATTCATATCAATAACCTGGAATATATTCTGGAAACAGGAAAACTATGCTGCCCTAATCATGTTGAGGCTGACCCAAATTATCGAAGCATTGGTCTAACAGACTTGATTAAAAAAAGAAGTGAGCAACTTTTACCTCTTGCTGACAATAAAACTTTCAAAGATTATGTAGCTTTTTACTTTGGTCCGAGGTCTCCTATGCTGTACAAAATTTTCACAGGACACGGCAGGGTAGAAAAGGTATCACAATCTAAGATCGTTTATCTAATCAGTGGAACGGAAATTATTGTCAAACATTCCTGTCATTTTATTTTTACAGATGGCCATGCTACCCAAAAAATCACTAAGTTTTTTGATGATCTGAAAAATCTTAAAAATATAGACTGGAAAGCCGTAAACGCCAGAATATGGAAAGATGATCCTTCCTCAGATACTAACTTTGATCGACAAAGGAAAAAACAGGCAGAGTTTTTAGTTGAAGGGGAATTACCTCTTAGTTGTATTACCAAAATAGTAACCTACGATGAAGGAAGCCAAAAATATGTGTTATCTTTATTAAAAGAAAGAGGCTTAACAATTCCTGTTTACATAGACAAAAACCTCTATTACGAATGATCCGCTACACTCAAGGCAATATTTTGAAAGCTGAAGTAGAAGCTTTGGTTAATACCGTAAACACTGTGGGTGTTATGGGTAAAGGTATTGCCCTGGCTTTTAAAAAAGCATTTCCAGAAAACTTTGAGGCTTACTACAAAGCTTATCGGGAAGGTAAATTGCAAATTGGGAAAATGCTTGTTTTTCAGAATCAGCAGATGTTTCCTAAGTATATCATCAACTTTCCTACTAAGAAGCACTGGAGGCACCCATCTAAATATGAATATGTTAGAGAAGGGCTAATAGATTTGATTGAGGTCATTAAAGAATACAATATTCAATCTGTTGCTATTCCTCCTTTAGGTTGTGGAAACGGCAAATTAGAATGGAGCATCGTCCAAAAAATGATTGAAGAAAGCCTTTCTGAAATTGCTGAATCCAGAGATATCATCCTTTATGAACCTGGTTATATACAACCAATAAAAAAAACCTTATCAAATCAAAAAGAGGTAAAACTGACCAACGCTAGAGCCATGCTTCTGTATCTTATGCATCAGTATGATCAGCTTGGCTACTCTTTAAATTTACTAGTTATCCAGAAGCTAGCCTATTTTTTACAAAAAGCAGGTGAACCTTTAAGACTTGATTATGAAAAAGGGTGGTATGGTCCTTACGCCAGGAAATTGCAATATGTATTGAAAGCATTGAATGGCGCCTACCTGTTCTTTCCTGGAGAAGAGACGAAGCCCAATACTTCTGTGAAATTAGCTTATAACAAATCTGAATATCTAAATCAATTTATTGCCCAAAACCTTAGTGAAGAACAAAAATCACGTCTTGATCAAGTGCTTGATCTGATCGAAGGCTTTGAATCACCTTTTGGCCTGGAGCTCCTTGGTACTGTAGATTTTATTGCCAGTAGAAACCAAAGTTTCTCTGCGGAGGATATCCATACTCACATCCAAGATTGGACCACTAGAAAAAAGGAATTGATGCCGCTTGGTCAGATTGAGGTGGCGCTTGAGCAATTAAAGGCTCGATGCCTAATGTAAACCAGTGGCTAGACTTGGTTTACCTTTGAGATCAAAACATCATAAAAACAACCAAAACTGATTTTCCAAAAAAAAGAGCATTGACCATTTCTGATCAATGCTCTTACTCTCGTGGGCGATACTAGACTCGAACTAGTGACCCCCTGCTTGTAAGGCAGGTGCTCTGAACCAACTGAGCTAATCGCCCTGATTTTATTTTTCTGACTCGATCCAGTGAACCTCCCGATGTAATCGGGATGCGCTGAACCAACTGAACTAATCGCCCTTTTATTGATAGCGAGTGCAAATATATGCTATGAAACGGTACTACGCAATAGGAGCAAGAAAATTTTTATGAAAATTCTCGCTATGAACAGTTCTCGCAGCTAAAATCCCTTTCTATTTTCACAACCGCTGCCGAAATCTGTTGTTAGTTTATCCGTAGCTCTTTTATATCAAATACTCTAACATGTCCCAGCAGTCTGTACTTGTAAAGAAAGACCTTAGTGATATTGCTATCAAAGCCACGGGCAAGCTACTCGTCGCAGCCGTATGGATCAGCACCATCTTGTTTGGCTTATATATCCTTGCCTTTTATTTCATCGCCCTGCTAAAAGGCAATACTGCCCAGTGGAACCAGGTGCTGCCCGGACTCTATGATCGCAGCACCACCTCCGCTACTGTCGGCATAGGCCTTCACTTCGCCGCAGGAGGCATCATCCTGATCCTGGGCTGCATACAGCTGATCAACCCCGTTCGGATCAAATACCCAAAAGTACATCGCTGGCTGGGACGCCTATACGTGCTGGCGTCCCTATTCGCCGCCGTCGGAGGACTCGCCTTCATCTTTATCAAAGGTACCATTGGCGGATGGGTCATGGACATCGGCTTTACGGGTTATGGCGTGCTGATGGGGTGGGCTGCCGTAGAAACCATCCGCCATGCACGAGCCGGCAGGTTCGACAAGCACCGGGCCTGGGCTATTCGCCTTTTTGCGCTGGCCATCGGCTCCTGGCTCTATCGAATGGACTACGGCTTCTGGTTTTTATTTACCGACGAATTGGGGCACACTAAAAATTTTCAGGGGCCCTTTGATTATTTTATGGACTTCTTCTTTTATCTGCCCAACCTGCTGATCGCCGAAATATTCATCGGCCGCAAAAAGATCGTGCGGACGCCTGCTATGAAATGGATAGGTGCCACCGGCTTGTTCGTCGCCACCGCGTTTATCGCCCTGGCAACGTTCTTCTTCACCACCCATTTGTGGGGACCAGCCATACTGTCTCTGATAAAAGGTTGAAAAATGTTAAAAAAATAGCCCCCCTCATCCAACATGGTGACTTATTTCATCCTTTCTATATAGGGAGTACCTTATATTGAATAATACATCTAAGGTTTTGAAGTTGGGGTTGTGTGAAAAGGCAGCTAATAAAATTCATTTTTGAGTTTTTTGCCGAAGAAAATCTGTGATTTTCTTCGGCAAAAAACTCAAAAAATAGCATCATTTAAGCCGAGCAAATCTGCCGGCCGTCGGGCGGGAGAAGTAGCTGACTTATGAGACAACCCCAACTTCAAAATCTTAAATAAGCCTACAAATCCATGCCTTGTGTCGATCAAAGTAGCAAAGAGAAAGTATAAGTCGTAGCTTCCCCCATTCACCAAGGCGTGCAAACCGAGAACCATGAAAAAGTTTTTTAGAAGATTTTTTAGAGTCCTGCTCGTCCTGCTGATCCTGAGTATTATTCTGGCGCTGGCTTCTACCTTCATCTTTCAACGACAGATCGGCAACCGCATCATTACTGAAGTAAATGGGCGCATTGCTTCCGAACTTTCAGCCGACGATATCGGAATGGACATCTGGTCCAATTTTCCCACTACAAAAGCCTATCTCAACGGCATCCAACTAACCGATACCGAAGGTAATACGCTAATGAAAGCTCAAAAAGCCACCCTTGAATTAAAGCTGACCAGCCTGTTTGGGACCAATTACATCATCTATGCCGTTAATATCGACAGCGGAGAAGTGTTTTTGAAAATCAGTCCGGAAGGCCTGGCCAATTACAATATTTTCAGCGATTCTACAGATATTCCTCCCTCACAGGCTACTAACGTTTCTATCGATAAGGCCATACTGACCAACATGAAACTACATTACCACAACGAACAACAACGTCATAAGGCAGAATTTGCGATAGACAGCATGGAAATCGAAGGAGAATTCTCCGCCCGCCGTTTTGAAATGAAAAATACCGCTCAGCTGACCTCCGAATTTTACGATACCGACCAACTCCGTTTTTTCGAAAACAAACAAATCAGCTGGTCTACCTATATAGACGTCGATCTCAACGCCCGATCCTATGACCTGAACCGAGCTCAGATCTCAATCAACGACCACCCTTTCCGGCTGGAAGGAGATATTGAAAAATGGGAAAAGGGATATTTTCTGGATCTCTTTATTTCCAGTGAAAACAGCCAGCTAAATGGCCCCATCCAGCTTTTGCCGGCTTCTTATGAAAAAATACTGGGCAACTTTGAAAGCGAAGGCAACACCAACTTCACCGCCGTCGTGAAAGGCCTCTGGGGAGAAACCCAAAACCCTGAAATGAAAGCGGAACTCAAATTGGATCGGGGAAGCATCCAACACCCTAAGCTGGAAGAGCCCATTGACAGCGCCCAGTTTGCCGTCTTGTTTAACAACGGCGATCTGAAAAGCTTCCAAACGTCTACTTTCGAAATCCGCGATTTCAAAGGCCGACTCGGCGGACAAGCACTTGAAGGTCAACTGATCATCCATAATTTTGAAAACCCAAATATCGACCTGACTTTTGACGGAAAAGCGCCGCTGAATATTTTCCAGCCTTTGCTGAAAGATGATCAGCTCAGCAACCTTGAAGGTAATGTCGCTATCCGCCGGTTTATGGTCAAAGGCCGGTATGAAAACATGATCAGTCCAGGTTATATCGGACTAGTGGAAACGGAAGGGCAATTCGAATTATCGGATGTGGTTTTTACCATCGATGGAGATACCGCCAAAGTAGACTCCGGCGTATTTGACCTTATAGACAACAAGCTGACCGTTAATCGCTTTCGACTGAGGGGCCTCGGTAGTGAACTGGAGCTGGAGGGAACGGTCTTTAACCTGATTCCATTATTGCTGGCTGATGAAGACAATAGCGAGGATGTCGAGCTTGAATTCGAGGCCAGCCTGAAATCTAAGCAGCTTGATCTGGATAAAGTGCTGGTAGCTGTAAACCTCATGCAGGACAGCACCAATCGGAGAATGAGCTCGCGACAACTAGTCCAGAAAAGGGAAAAGATCAGTCGGTATTTGAAAGGAACCACAACAGCAGAAATTGACTCTTTTAACTACTACAATTTTTCCGGGAAAAACTTCAGCGGCAACCTGAATTTTGCCAACAACGAAATTCAGTTGAAAGGTACAACCGAAACCATGGAGGGCAAGGCCGAGCTCGAAGGCCGGCTGCTGCTCGATTATCGCCCGCGTCTGGAAACCCGCTTGGATTTTCAGGGCATTAACGCCCAGCAACTCCTGACGCAAGGCCGAAATTTTAATCAGGACTTCCTGACCGCCCGGCATATCTCAGGAAAATTGGATGGTCATCTGATCCTGGAAACTTACTGGGACGAGAGCGGCGCCTTCATGAAAGAACGGATGAAAGCCATGGCCGGCCTGATCTTTAAAAACGGCTATCTCAAAGAAATAGAGCCCCTGTCCGAATGGGCCCGATACATCAAAAAGCCTCAGCTCGACAGCATTGGTTTTGACGAAGCCAAAGCTTATGTAGAAATTCGTCGCCGCAAGGTTTATATACCGCTGCTGTTGATCAGCTCAGACAGCGCCCGTTTGACCATGAGCGGAGAGCATCGCTTTAACGACAATTTCCGCTATCATCTCAAGCTGAATGCCAGGTCGGCGCTAGCCAAATCGATTCAGGACAGTCACAAGGACCTGGTCCCGACCGCCGCCAACCAATCCGGTTTTTACAATTTTTATCATTCCATTTACGGGCATCGCCAGAAGTTCGATATTCGTGCTGCTCGCGCTCAGGTCAAAGCAGATCTGGAGCGGAGTCAGATCCGCAGGTCTGAAATTCATAAGACGTTGATGCAGGCCTTCGATCAAGTTCCAATAATCGAAGAACCTTCGGGCTGGAGAGATGAGCAGGTGATCAAGGAAGAATAAAAATGATCCATGTTTATTCGTATATTAAGGGATTGAATTTAAAATACACCCAATGCATCCAAAGAAACCCATTTTCCTGTTTGCATTTGCCGATCCCAGGCGGGATTTGTCGTCTCTGAGTAAAGAAGAGGAACGCCTCCGCAACTTACTTGCTCCCCTGGAAGATCAGGGTAAGGTCGAATGCCGATTCATGGGCTATTCTACTTTTTCCCAGATATTCAAGGAATTTAACCGCTATCATAACCGGATTGCGCTTTTTCATTATGGCGGGCATTCCGGAGATGACTTTCTGGAACTGGATGACAAAGAGGCCCGGGCCGGGAGCCTGGCCACTCTTATCGGCCAGCAGAAAAACCTGGAGCTGGTTTTTCTCAACGGCTGTGCTAATAAGGGACAACTCGAGACCCTACAAGAAGCAGGCGTAAAAAATGTACTGGCCACCTCCGCTCCCATAGGCGATGAAAAAGCCCTGCATTTCGCCACTCAGTTTTATGATGCTCTAAGGGGAGGCAAAACCCTGGAAGAATCCTTTGCTTCTGCCAAAGGCTTTTTGGAAAACGACCATCCACAACTGGACATCCAAAAAAGAGCCGGAAGAAAGGCTGCTCCCAAAGAGGAAGCCGGCGAATTCCCCTGGGGGTTGTATACGCCTGAAGAAAAAAAAGCCGATTGGGTCGTACCTCATCCTATTCCTGAGCCCAAAAATCCGGATTACCATGCTGAGGTTGAGCTGCTGTCTCAAGACATCAATAAGGTCCTGGTGGAAAAGGCCTTTGAAGGAATGAGTGAATATGAATTGCTGTTTAAAGATTACTGGTCTCGCTATCAGCGGCGTCCATCCGGCTCTGTTTTGAATCAATTGCAAAACATGATGCTCGATTATCTTCCCTCTATTCTTTCCACCCAAATTCGGGATCTGTTCACCATGGAAGGGAAAACGCAGGGACGCCGGCGATTAAAAGAATTGAATGAAGCCTATCTGACCCTGGCTCGGCTCATAGCCGCCATTTCCATCAGCGATCTGTGGCAGGAAGTCTATGTAAATAAAAAAAATGAAAACCCATTCTATATCCGGGAAGAGTACAAAGAAGACATCCGGACCTTTCTGAGTATGGATCCCACAGCAGCTCAGACTTACGATTTCTTTTGGCTCACAGGCACCATCAAACGCATTTTCGACGAAAACCAGCAGCCTTCTTATATGGAAGAGCTGGAAAAACTAAAAGAAAGCTTGCTTAAAGCCGACGAGTACTATACTGCCTATCGCTTTTTGGAACAGGAGCTCCGCACTCGCTTACTTGCTCAGAACATCCGCACCGAAGAAGTAGAGGACCTGTGTCTGGAAGCAGAAGAAAAACTGGGCTTGCTCCTTTCCGCCTGTGGATTCATGTGCAAATACCAGCTCGTCACGATCAAAGACGTCGAACTGGAAAGTCCTCACCGGGCGCCGGAGGCCTCCTTCATCCATCAAAAATCCATCCTCCGCGGCCACGATTATGTGATCATGGACGATGAGCCGCTGCAGCGCCACGAGTACATCAACAACCAGTCGGTGCTGATCGTAAAAGACATATATGAGTCGAGCAGCTATCTTAACTTGTCGCCCTTTCTGATCGACGAAAATGCGTACCGACTGAAAAGTGAGCTGCCGAAGCTGTATTTTTATAAAGCCTGGGACGGGGAAGATATCCTCTTTGAGCAGGCAGAGACCTTTGAAAACCAATTCCGGGTCCGCCGCCAATATGACAAAAGACAATATCGAAAGCTGGAAAGCCTTTTTCAACAATTTGACTGGTTAAAAGAAGATATTTAATTATAGTGATTTAAGCAGGTTGAAGCTGTCTCAAAAGACCTACGGCCTTTTTTCACAGCTAATAAGATATTTTTTTAGCGGTATTTTAAGAGAAAAAATTTTATTTTTTCTCTTAAAATACCGCTAAAAAAGAAATTTATTAGGCTGCGAAAACCTGTAGGATGCTTTTGAGACAGCTTCACCCTGCTTAAAATTGATTATTTACTTATGACCCAAGAAAGCCCTTTTAAATTCCTGGATGCTTACGAAAAAGAAGACAAAGACCTCTTCTTCGGGCGTGAGCAGGAGACCACCACTTTATACGATCTGACCTTCAACACTCGTCTGATCCTGCTGTATGGCGGCAGCGGCACCGGCAAGACCAGCCTGATCCAGTGTGGATTGGCCAACCAGTTTCGGGACACCCGATGGTATGCGCTTTCAGTAAGAAGAGGAGAAAATCTGCTAAAAAGCCTGGAAGCCCTGCAAAGGGAAGCCATCCTCGAACTCGGTATTGAAGCAGCTGATATTCCTTCTAATTTGATCGAACAGACGGAGTTTTTGTACCGCCAATCCTTTAAACCCATTTATCTCATTTTTGATCAGTTTGAAGAACTGTTTGTACTTGGGGATGAAAAAGAACAGCAAAGCTTTTTCCAGTTCGTCCGCGATTTTCTAAAGCAAAAATTTCCTGGGAAGATCATCATTTCCATGCGGGAAGAATTCATAGCTGATCTGTGGGATTTTGAGCAGATCGTACCGAATCTTTTTGAGTATCGCTTTCGGGTGGAAAAAATGCGTACGGAAGTGGTCAGGCAAGTAATTGAAAAGACTTTGCTCAAACTGGCAGAAATGGGTAAGATCAGAGTTTCAGCTATCGAAAAATTATCCAGCGGCATACTGGAAAGACTGAAAGTAGACGATAAGCAGGTGGAGCTTACCTACCTCCAGGTTTTTCTCGATCGATTGTATCGCCTGGCTGCTGAGGAAAACGGCTCTGAAACCGTCCATATTCATCCGGCCTTACTGGAACGGATCGGCGCGATCAAGGATGTGATCGGGGATTTTCTGGATGATCAACTGGCCTTACTGGAAGAGCAGATCGGGAAAAAAGGTATCGGACTAAAACTACTGGGGCAGTTGGTTTCTGATAAACAAACTAAAAAGCGGATCGATGTGGAGGAACTGGAAGACGTACGCAAACGACTGGGCCTGACCAACGATCAGTTAAAAAGTTGCTTAGACTCCTTTGAACAGATGAGAATCATTAAGAAGCTAAACTAGAAGGATGCCGGCCGGATCAAATTTCAATATTTTCACCTAGTGCCGCCTTCCTCCTAACAATTCATTTTTTATGAAAATCGAATTCACACACGATATCATTGCTAAGAAAGTATGGGAGCGTCTTCCGGAAGAAGAGCGGCAACTCAAGCTGGTGGCTGCCTCTTTGAATCAGCGGTTGGAGGATTACAAAAAAGGCACCGGCTCCCTGCTCGGGCTGAAAGAGCTGGTCGCCTGGGAGGATTACTTTCCTGTACTGGCCCGGGAGGGAGCGTTGAAAAAATTTGTAGAAGGAAGTCGTTTGGAGGTAGAAGCTCAGCAGGAAAAAGAGCGGATCATCAACAGGCGTCTGCGCTCCCGGCTTACCGCTATATATTTCATTGCCGGCGCATTGTTTTTACTGGCAATTTTCTTTTTCATTCAGGCCCGTACCATTAGTTTTCAGAAAAAGCAGATCGAAGCGGATGCACAGAAGGCGACCCAGTTGCGCACGGCCTTTGGGGCGGACGACAGAGGATATTTTATTGAGGAAGGCATTAAAAAATTTGAATCCTCTCAGTTTCAGGAAGCCATTTACGATTTTGCGTTGGCTCGCTTTTTAAGTCCTTTAGCGGATACAGCTTTAACTTCTTCCTGGATCGATCGCGCTCAGAAAGGGTTGGAAGCAGAGCAGCTTTTTCAGGCCGGACAATGGGATCGCACCCAACAGTTGACCGACGAGATCTCAGACAGTAACGCCAGGCCATCCGCCTTGATTCAGCGTTTGAAAGAAGCCGAAAACATCTGGCAGGAAGCCATTAACGACAGGCCGCTGAATACCATCCTGCGACTTGATCTTTCTGAAAGGCAGTTGCATGCAATCCCTGAAACCATCGGACAACTGGTCAACCTCGAACAATTGTACCTCAACAATAATCACTTAAACACCCTCCCTCCGTCGATCGGACAATTGTCCAATCTCCGGGATCTGGTCATTAACGGCAATGATCTGGATTCCTTACCTCCATCCTTAAGTCGATTAACCGCCCTGGAGTTTTTGGAACTCAGCCACAACGAACTGGAAAAACTACCGGATTCTTTCGGACAACTAAATTCCCTGAGAAAATTGAATGCCAGACACAATCGCATAGATACCCTGCCTTCTTCGATCGGCAACCTGAATAGCCTTACAGAGCTGGACATGAGTCACAACAAATTGAAAAAAATCCCTTCAGAGCTTACTAAGCTAAAAGCTTTAGAAAAATTAATCTTAGGAAGGAATGCCATAAACAGCCTGCCGGAAGAGTTTGGCGATTTTCCCGCCCTGGAAGAACTAGATTTAGACAGCAATCTAATCGTCGTTTTACCTCCCTCCTTTAGCCAAATGCAACAACTGGAAATATTGCATTTAAGTCATAACCGACTCAGAGAATTGCCTAACAATTTTGGTGAGCTACAATCATTGAAAAATTTGTTTCTGGATCATAATCAGATGGAAAGCCTTCCTCTTTCTTTTGGACAACTGGTTAGGCTTTCAAGCGCTTACCTTCAGAGCAATCGAATATCCGCTTTTAGCGAAGAACTATTGGACAATCTTCCCGGAGCGCTGATTTTCATAGACCTGACAGGCAACGAATTGTCCGACAGTATCAGGATAATGATCCGGAATCGAATAGCTGCGGGTACTAATATACTTACGGATTAGATTCTGATAATACATTCTGGAAGCTTTTGAACAAGCGCAGCTGGTTTTGAACTCTTACAAGGTTGTGGCCATCATAATTTATTTTGTAGTAAACATCGCCCTCCAGATAGTCTGTCAAAAAGCGCATGGCTTGCTCCAGGGTAATCCACAACGGCGCCAGCGGAAGGAGTTGTCTTTCTATAGGATCGAGCATATCGGCAGTCATTTCGAGGAAGCCCTCGTGGATGAAGTTAAAAAACTCCAGATCGATAGAGATGCGGTCTAATTCCTCGGAATCTTCAGCGACGGGGTTCATCAGAGTGCGCATCATATCGCCATAGTCAGAGAGTATCGTTCCCGGCATGATGGTATCCCAGTCTATCAGTCCGAGGGCCTTATGAGTTCTGGTATCGAATAAAACGTTATCCATTTTGGCGTCGTTGTGCACTATTCTCCTTGGCAGGGAAGCGGAGTCGATCTTTCGAAAAACCGTTGCCTGATCTTCGATAAAGGTCACCTCTTTTTTTACACTATGAAGTCTGGAAGCCTTATTTTTGCGAACTACCTTTCTGAAGTATTGGAATCGAAGCAGACTGTTATGAAAATCGGGAATAGTATCGTAAAATTGTTTGTCATTTAGCCCTTGCAGCGCATTTAAGAAGCGGCCGATCATTCTAGCTCCATCAAAGGCTATTTCTTTGTTGAAGGGGTGATCAACGGAATAGCTGTGCGGAATTTTGGGAAATGAGCGCCAGACGGCGCCTTCTTCATCCTTCCAAAACATTTGTCCATTTTGAGCAGGGAGCAGTTCGATTAGGGCCAGTTCAGGGGCTTTTTGCAACAAATGATGATAAACCACCCGGATGTTTGCTATTACCTGTTCAGGTTTGGAAAAAACCAGTGGATTGATCTTTTGTAAAAGAAAATCTTTTCCGCCAAAGAAAAAGGAGTAGGACGTATTGATATTTCCTTTCCCCAGAGGACGCAGGCCTGAAGGATCGGACAAGTCAGGAAAAAATTGGCGAAGGGCGTCGAATGCTGTTGGATCGTTTTTTTGCATAACAAAAAACACCTTAGGACTGCGTAAATAGGTCATTTTACTCATTTACGCCGTTTAAACAATTTTATTTGCCACGCAAACGAGCAAAATGGACTATTTACACAGCCCCAGGATTATTTTTTTACTTCCACAATCCTTGTTTAGGATAATGCCCATTTTCCACTAACTGCTCAAAAGCCTCCTCTACTCTGGGTTTATCCTCTCGGTAGGTAACGCCGTACCACTGTTCGTTACTTGGTAATACTTCTATTTTGAGGATATCCTCTTTGATCAACCGGTTAGCCACCAGGGGAATATAGAATTCAGCTCTGGGCTGGTCTTTATTTTCCTTAACAAAAGCGATGAAGTCCTGGCGGAGAATCTCAAAAATATTGGGATGGAAGCCCCAGAAATTCATAGAGACCAGCGCATTCAGAGGTAATTCCCCTTTTGTGCCGTCCTCATGTTCGTAAGTTGCGACATTGCCTTCCTGTTTTACCTTATGACGCTCCACGACATTAGTCAGGTAGTTGTTTTCGTCCATTTCGCAAACGCCTCTGTTCACTGATCCGTGGTCAGACAAGGTATTGGACAATTGGTAACCGACCATAGCATACAGGTCGGGGCTGCATTTTTCCCTGAGAAAATCGGCCATGATCTGAAAAGCCTGGATGCCGTAGTAGTCATCGGCATTGATCACAGCAAAAGGTTCGTCGATCTTATCGCGAGCAACGAGAACGGCATGGGCGGTGCCCCAGGGTTTTTCTCTGTTCGGCAGATCATCAACACCTTCGATAGGCGTATTGACTTCCTGAAAGGCATAGGCTACCTCGATCTGATCCTGGAATTTATCGGAAAATTTTTCCTTAAAGACAGCTTCTATATCCGGTCGAATTACGAAAACGACTTTTCCGAAACCTGCTCTGATGGCGTCATAGATCGAAAATTCAATAAGTGCTTCTTTTTTTGGTCCTACGGGGTCAATTTGCTTCAGTCCTCCATAGCGGCTGCCCATTCCGGCGGCCAGGATTAATAAAGTGGGTTGCATAATTAATTTTTTATTTTAGAATGAATCATCGAGTGCGAATGTATTTTCCCTTTTCATCCACCGTCCTCTGGTAAAATCAGGAAACGGCATCGGTTGGCCGCCCATGCTGATGGATTCTTCAGACAAAGGTGTAATTGCCATCCAGGTAGCAGCGTCATAGACATCGAAAGGGGGAGCGATGTTTTGTTTGGCTGATTCTACGAATGCGTTGAATAAGAAATAGTCCATTCCGCCATGTCCGGCGCCAACGGCTTTTTGTTCGTATTTTTTCCAGAGGGGATGGTCGTATTTTTTCAAAAAAGCCTCTGCTTTTTCCCATTGGTGGCTGGGCGAAGTTCCCTCCAGATAAATGGAGTCGTTAACGTCCATCCATAGTCCTTTTGTGCCTTGCACCCTGAAGCCGAGAGAATAGGGTCGTGGTAGGTTGGTATCGTGATGCAGGACGATGGTTTCTTCATTGGCCGTTTTGATCATGGTAGTGACTTTATCTCCGAGCTTAAATTCGATTTTGGCGTTGGGATGATCTTTGCCTCCTTTTTCATGGTTAACGACATATTCATTTAATCCCCGAGATTTGGTAGCCATGGAAGTCAGGTACAGAAAACGATTTCCTCTGTTGATGTTGACGTATTGAGCTACCGGGCCTATGCCGTGGGTTGGATAAAGATCTCCGTTGCGATGAACGGAGTGCCAGGTTCTCCATTTGGCTTCGCTGAAGGCTTTTTCTCCAAACTCCACGCCAGAGTTGTAAGCTGTTATTCCGTCGTTGAATTTTACTCCGCGAAGATCGTGCTGGTAGCCACCCTCCAGGTGAATAAGTTCGCCAAAGAGCCCCTGGCGGACCATATTCAAAACGGCCATTACGTCCCGGCGGTAACAGACATTTTCCAGGAAAAACAGGTGGGTCCCCGTTCTTTCATGAGTACTCACCATTTCCCAGCACTCCTCGAGGGAAAAGGCCCCACAAACTTCAACACCACAGTATTTGCCGGCGTTCATAGCAGCGACGGCCATTTCAGTATGCCATTTCCATGGTGTGGAAATGACCACGGCGTCGACATCCTCTTTTTCCAGCAATCGCCGGTAGTCCCGTTCTCCCTGATCGTAGACCGAAGGCAGGTTCAGACCCCGGTCTGAGAAGAGCTTTTTCGTTCTGGCTATCATCACAGGGTCTATTTCTGCGATAGCAGCTACTTCGCAGTCCTCTCGGCGCAGAGCCAGATCAATATGGCTCTGACCTCTTAGGCCGGTTCCGAAAAAGGCCAGTCTCAATTTGGAGTTGGGATCTTTTCGTTGCATTTTAAGGTGTTTCACTTCCGGAGCTTGCACCACTAAGCCGGCTCCGGCCATGGCGGTCGTTTGAATGAAGGTTCTTCTGTTGATAGGATTTTTCTCTGACATATTAATATTTTTAGGCTTCGCCTAAAATATAAATTAGTTAGCAAATAAAGCATTAAACAATTCAAAAGGGGGAATCACCTTGACGGCAGGAAGAAGCCGTAAGATACAAATAAAAAGTGTTAAGGAATCGCACAATTTAAAATGGAATTGTGTACAAAATCAACCTTCTGAGCTTTTATGCTTTTTCACTTTATCGACATATTTATTCGTCTGATAGTCAATATTAAGGCGATGAAAAA
Organism: uncultured Saprospiraceae bacterium; assembly: GCA_964548175.1. Lineage (GTDB taxonomy): Bacteria > Bacteroidota > Bacteroidia > Chitinophagales > Saprospiraceae > JANQPA01. The sequence goes on along the minus strand of CAZJQS010000001.1, from coordinate 185,946 downwards.
GATCTCCTGCAATGAGCGTCAGCAATCCTGTTGCAAAGGTTCCCATTCGGGAAGCTTCCACCAGGCTGGCATGCATTTCGTAAAAAGGCCTGACCAAAAGGACTTCAAAGCAAATGATCAGGGCAGTTAATAAGAACAGGAAGATGCTAAAGGCCCGGGCGGTGGATAATGATTTAGAGCCTTTTCGGCGCAAACACCGTTTTAAGAAGGCTGCCACTTCCTTGTCCTCCGGTCTCATTTTGATCAATTCCTTCAGGATATGCTCTGCCTGTTGATGTTCGTGGAGATTGAAGTAGGAAGCTGCCTTTTTAAAAAGTGTGAGGGAATAGATATCTCCCCCTTTATACCATTGGATATTTAAGGCGATGGAATTTTCGATGACAATATCAGCCATCAGCAAGTGTTTTTGGTAGGCGCCGATCTCAAAGAGGGCGTCGGTATAGGCGGTGAGCAATTCGAAGTATTCTTCGAATTCCAGCCGGTTGATCATCTTTTCGTGTTTTTCAAAAAACCGGATGATCTGCCGGAAGGCGTTGGTTTCAATTTCCTTGAAATCCCGATATACCTTCGAGTGATATGTTGACTGAAAATAGGACATTGCTTACTGATGAAAATGATATTTGCTGTGTAACAATCTTTCCTTAAAATTGCTCAGTGCATCTATTTAAAAATAACATTTTTTTGAAATTATTACTAATAATTTCTGGAATCGATACCCCAGATCAGCTTATTACGAATAGTTTCCATAAAGCCGATATCAGGTGGCTGGACCAGGGTGGCGGTAAAGTTATTTTTGCGTACAGCCAACTGATGAGCGGAGGTAATGGTTTCGAACCTGGAATCCAGGGTACACAGAAAATTTTCCGTACGGCCTTCGATCTCAAAGGAAATGATCGAATCGTCAGAGATGACGATAGGCCTTACATTAAGATTGTGTGGTGCTACGGGAGTGATGACAAAGTTGCCGGATTGGGGGAAGATGATGGGGCCGCCGCAACTAAGGGAATAACCGGTGGAGCCTGTTGGTGTGGCGACGATAATGCCATCCGCCCAATAGGAGTTCAGATAAGCTCCATTGATGAAGGTATGGATGGTAATCATGGAAGAAGTGTCTCTCTTATGCAGGGTAAAATCATTCAGGGCAAAGCGGGTATTTCCAAAAAGGGGAAAGTTGGATTCCAGGTAGATCATCCTGCGTTCGTCCAGTTGGTAACGGCCCTGGAGTAAGGACTTGATCGCCAGATCGATGTGTTTTTTTTCAATGCTTGCCAAAAAACCCAGGCGTCCGAGGTTGATGCCCAGAATAGGAACGTCATGCTCGCGTATGTGGGTCAAGGCTTCCAGTATGGTGCCGTCCCCTCCGAGAGTGATAAAAAAGTTGAACTTTTTTACCGCAAAGTCCATATATCCTTCAAAAATACCTACGTCTTTTTTAAACTTAATTTTTCCCTGCAACTGCTCCAGGTAAGGGCCGTATACATAAGTACTGATTTGCTGTTCGAACAGGGCGTCAAACAGGTTTTGGATATACGGAATGTCTTTTTCTTTCAGGACCTTGCTGAATACAACAATCTGCATTAAATATTGAGGTTGAAGTGTAAAAATAAACCACTTTCAAAAAGATGGTTACAACTGTATTCCAGACTGAACACTTTGTCGTTGTAAAGTACAAAATCCAATCCTAAACCACCTCCCCACAAGAGCCTGTTGTTAAAAGGATTTTCTGAGATGCCGTATGGGCTGTTAACAAAACCCAGGTCGTTGTTAAAAGCCAGATAGATTTTCAATGGCATATATCTGAAAGCTTCCAGTGGAACTAGTTTTCCGAAAGTTAATGTTTTATCGATCAAATTAAAACGGAGGCTGCTTTTCAAATATGCCATGTCCAAGCCATCAATAATGTACAATTCATACCCTCGGATACTGTTCTGGTCAAAACCGACTGCCCGGTTATCGTTGTAGGGCTGCCGCCCGCGATTAAGGGAGAGTTTTCCCCGGTTAAGCAAAGCCACACTCCACTTTTTGGATAAGGGCCAGAATTTGTCGTATTGCAACCGTAAGGTGAAGCCGTTTCGGCTGTTCATGATGCCAAGGCCGTCTTTTTCCAGCTCGGCAGAAAAGAAGTGGCCATTTAGTGCATAAAACCGGCGGTCTCTAAAATCGCTGGTAAAGGTATAGGTCAGAGAGAAAAAGCGCTGAAAATCGGCGCCGCTAAGAAAAAAGTCGGGATTGAGTTCTGTAGCGACGACATCGGAAAGTTGATTTTGGCTGTAAGCCAACTCCAGTTCGTGCCACTGGCGTAGGCCGGGACGAAAGTGGAGTCCGGCCCTGGCCTTAAAACGTTGGTAGACGAAGTTGTCTTCTTCGCTGTAAAACATTTGCTTGTTGTCACTGGTAGCGTAGTTGATCTCTTTGTTCTGGAAAAAAGAAACGTCCATGAGCAGTCCCAGGGTTTGCTGTGGGTTGAAATAGGGCATTTCATATTTCAGGGAAAAATTACGGGTATAGCCGAATTTGGCCACCAGTTCGAGGCGGTCCGCCCGGCCGGTGAAGTTAATGTGGGAAAAATTAACCCCTATGTTAGTGCGCTCGAGCGATCTTTTTTGATCCACCCACCATACGCTGAAATTCCGGTCGGCCAGTTCAAATAAAGGGATAGGATAGAGGTACCAGTTTTCAGCAACCGTGATCTGGATTTCTACCTCATTGGTTGTCGCGATCCAATTATGGAAATAGATGCTTACGCGATTAAACAGGCCGGTATTCATCAGGAGCAACTCGCTTTCCTTCAGTCGTTCACTCAATTGCCGTTGCTCAATAGTATCCTGAACGGCGAAGCTGATCTCCCGAAGGATGACCGTTGATTTTGTAGTGCGATTACCATCAATGTAGATTTTAGAGATGATAACTTGTTCTGACTGCCCCCACAATAACATACATGTTGTGCTCAGGATTATGGTTACTAAACTTCTAAGCGAGGCCCTCATAAAATTTCTGTTTGCACCAAGGCTCTGTTTAAGTTTCCGGCTGAGTTGGTGGGGAAGACAGGCTACACATTCAGGTAGGACATCAAGGAGTCATAACGTTCTTTAAGGGAATCTATGTATTCCGATTCGTTAAAAGAAGCTTTGATCAGATAGTCGAAGCGCTGAAAAGTAGCGATAATGGATTGAATATTTTGCCGATTGACCTTGATGGTTACTTCCATTTTCAGTGAATCCGGCTGAGAGGTTATGAAATTACTGAGAATGGTAGCGTTTTCGGATTCTACGATCCTGGCGATTTCCGCCAGGGAATAATCTCTCTTGTTGATCTCTAAAACGATAATACTGCCTGGTTCGGCGAAAGAAAAGGTTGAGGCGAAGTATCGGAGGAGATCTTCCTGTGTTACTACGCCCAGGTAATTATTCTCATCATCAACAACCGGTATGACGGACAGTTCGCCGAGGGCCAGCTGACGCATAACTTCATAAATGTGGTCTTTGGCGTTGACGTAGGGTCTTCTAAGAGAAAGGCTATAGGATCCCACTGCTTCATTAGCATCGTAGTTGAGTATATCATTTTCAGATATAACCCCAAGGAGTTGCTCATTATTAACGATCGGTAAATGGTGGACATAGAAGTCATTCATCATACTGAGGGCTTCATCTCCAGTATCTGAGGTTCGCAGGGGAATAATGACATTGGAAATTAATGATTCTGCGACCATAATTTTTTTTTTGGAACCGGGTACGTCTTATTATTTAAAACAAAAGCGTGTGACAAAAATCCAACTTACTGTACGTCCTAGTTCTATGATCAAATTCCCTTATTCAACAGCCGATTTTACGAGTATGTTGTAAAAAGGATTGTTAAAAAAATATTATTCCAGAAGTTTACGTTTTTGCACGACAAATTCTTCCTCGGTGAGCAAGCCTTTTTCTCTCAATTCACCTAGTTTTTTAAGTTGTTCAAGCAAATCTGTTGATTCAAACGCTTCTTCTGTCTGTTCATTTTCCTTCGCCAATTGAGCAGCTTCGCTGAGCAGGTCCTCCTGGGCCGCGTTCAGCTGTTGTACTTTTTCCAGGCGAAATCCATTTGCTTCGAAAGTCTCAAATTCGTCCTGTATCCTTAAAAAAGCAAGAGCATCATGCTCTTTTATTCTTTTAAAATCGTTAAAACCAAGTTCCACAGCCTTATCGATATGATAAAAAGATTTTTCAGCTTCTTCATTCAAGGAATAGGCACAGGCAATGTTGAAATGCACAGCAATATCCTTGTTGTCTATTTCCAAAGCCTTTTTAAAATCCTCAACGGCTCCGTCGTAATCGTAATCTTTGTACTTTTTAATTCCGCTGTTTTTGTAAGGATTCGACTTAACGGGTTTTGGAGTGGGACGTTGATAGTATTGCTGGCGTTGCGTTTTTCGTGCATCACTTAGGTCGCGGCGCTGTTCTCTGCTTTGATGGCGTTCTACGCGGCGTTCTCTTCTTTTTCTTTCTTCGCGATCGAAATCCGTGTCGTATTGCCTTCGGCGATAATCCATTCTTCTTCTGCGGCGGATCGCGGCTTCGTTATATTTATAATCAAACACCTCCTGGTCCATAGAAAAGAATACAATAGCGTCTATTAATCCTAATATAGCAGAAATGCCGGTGAATAGCAGAATGGCGTATAAAATTCCAAGTCCTACCTGGCCGAGGTAAAATCGATGAATTCCAGCCCATCCAAAAAACAAGGCTAATATGCCGGCTACATTTTTATCTCTCATTTTAAATTTTTCTTACTCCTTATGAAGTTGTTACTTTGCAAACCTGGTCAACCTTCAGTGGAGGTTTCTGAAGTAATAACTTTTATTAACATAAATACACTCAAAAGCGGGTGACTGTTTAATGCACGCTTAGTTACCAGCAATATAGAAAATGTCAAGCGTTGATCGATACTATATCGATCTAGACTTAAAATAATTAGATTTTCGAAAAGACCATGGCATTTTCAATCAAATATTCTGCAAGTCAATAAGGTAATGTCATCGGGATAGGCGTTATCCCCTTTGTAGGCCTCTACTTTTTTGAGGAGGTTCCGGTTGAAAACTTCAGCTGGCTTTCTGTAGTTGGCCTTGGCATAGTCATAGATGCTTTGTTCATCAATAAATTCTCCTTCCTCATTTGTAATATCGGTAAGGCCGTCGGTATAGGCAAGAATTAACGCATCCCAGTTGACATCCATAGAACCGATCTCTACCCTTGGCAGTTCCTGAAAAGAACCTAAAATGGTGCACCCCTTGTTAAGAAAGTGGACTTCGCCCTGCATGACTAATATGGGAGGGTTGTGCCCGGCGTTAACGTATTTCAGGCGGCGGGTTTTGATATTGTATTCTGCGATAAAAAAGGTAATGAAGCGTTCTCCCTGTGTAATGAGATTAACGGAAGTATTCAGTGCCCTGACGAACTCATCCAGTTCCGCCCTTTTGTTGATCAGGGTATGAAAGTTCGCCTGGAAATTCGCCATCAGCAGAGCGGCGGCAATCCCTTTACCGGAAATATCCCCCACACAAAAAACGATCTTGCCGTCTTCAAATTCAATAAAATCAAAATAGTCACCGCCTACTCCCCAATGCGGCTTGTACATGCTCGCCAATTCGTACGCTGATGTACTGGGCAGAGACTTGGGTATGAGCATTTTCTGCACTTCGCTGGCCAGCTCTACTTCTCTGCGCAGGCGCTCCTGCTCCAACTGCCGCTTAAACAATCGCTTGTTCTCAATGGCCACTGCAATAATATTGGTAATAGTGGTGATGAACTGGATCTTGCTGTACATGTCCTCGTCCTCCCCAAACCCGCCGATAAAAACATAGGCAATAGGCTGGCTTTTGTGGCTTACGGGAATAACTACGTCAAAAAGCTTGATCAACTTATGATGGGCAAAATCATCAAGGTTCTTAAGACGCTCAAACTTCGGGAAACAATCGCTGATGTCCATTTTTAACAGATCGGATTTAATTCCGATAGAAGTGGCGCAAATCCATTCTTCATCCTTTCTGACATACAGCGCCATTTTTTTTACTCCGATCTCCCAGCTCAAAAAAGAATTGTACATATCAAAAAGCCCCGAAGCCGATACATTATTGTTGATCGCCTGAGTAATGTTTAAAAGCCGATTCACCTGGAGCTGCTTCAAATTAAGCTCCCGCTCTAATGCTTCGATATTGGACAATCCTTTTTTTATTTCTGAAAAATTGGACATTTCTATTCTTTATTCACTTCATAAAGATAACAAAAACCCTTTGCCCTATGAGCTAATTTTAGTCTGTTAGCATCCCTTTAACAAGTTTGGACAATAACCGGCAATGTCCCAGTTATGATATGTGCCGGCAGCCCTGAAATATATATTTTTGATTTTGTTTTCTTACATTTTGCAACATAGAACATTTAGAGTATTTTAATTTAGTAACTGCCTGGACAAAATCAACTTAATCCACCTTCCGCAGCGCAGAGGTGGATTAAGTTACATCTGATGCCGCCTGCCGGGCAGCATCAAATGTAAACTTAAATATATGTCCTGTCACTTGAGTAAGTGAGCAAATTTACCTATAAAACATACACCGCGGGCGGCGGTGTATGTTTTATAGTATAGCTTTGGAGTGGCATCTTTAAATCTAAAAAATATGACTTTTTTCAACCATCACGATCATAAAATAGCCTTTGAAAAAAAGGGAACCGGCCCTGCGGTTTATCTCCTTCATGGCTTTTGTGAAGACCAGAGAGTTTGGGAGCAATTCAGCGGCCCTCTGGTAAATGCAGGCTTTCAGGTCGTTACCATTGATCTTCCGGGCTTTGGACAGTCCGACACCATTCTGCCCGCTTCTATAGCCGATATGAGCGAGATGGTTGAACAACTGCGCCACGAACTTCATGACGACCGGATCGTTCTCGTCGGTCATTCCATGGGTGGATACATTACCCTGGCCTATGCAGAGAAATATCCTGACCGTCTGAAGGGATGGGGACTTTTCCATTCTCATCCCTTCGAAGACAGCGCCGCCAAAAAAGAAGCACGCCAAAAAAGTATGGATTTTATTGAAAAAAATGGGGCGGCCCCTTACGTTAAAGAACTTATTCCTAAATTATTTCCGGCCCGCTTTGCCGATGACCATCCCGATGTTGTTCTTTCATTGGTCGACAAGGCAGTAAATTATGACCCGAAAGGCATCATCAATGCCCTGGAGGCTATGAAAAACAGGACCGATCGTTCGGAAGTGCTTAAGAGGTCAAAGTCGCCTGTCCTGTTCATCATTGGAAAAAAAGACGACCTGGAACCTCAGGACGTTTTGATCAGCCAGACTCACCTGCCCGACCTGGCTGTCATTCACTTGTTAGAAGAAGTTGGACATATGGGAATGTTCGAATCTCCTGAAAAAACCATCAGTTTGATGATTGATTTTACAAGCTTTTGCGAGACTAAATCCTAGATGGTATGGACATTTTACTTATTATTTTGTCTTTCCTTCCCGGCTTTCTGATCATCCTTTTTGTCTATTTTATGGATAAATACGAAAAAGAGGATTGGCTGCCCATTTCTATTTGCTTTTTGCTGGGAGCTTTAAGCACCATACCAATTTTACAGCTTGAAAGACTCGGATTGGCTAAATCCATAGATGATCCTACAGATATACTGTCCATGCTGGCTTACTCCTTTCTGTTTATCGCGCTTATTGAAGAATGTTCCAAATATGCCGCATTAATGATCTATCCCTACCGGCAGTCTTTCTTTAACGAACCCTTTGACGGCATCATCTATGCCGTAGCTATCGCTATGGGATTTGCTACGTTAGAGAATTTCCTGTACGCTTCCCGTTTTAATCTCAATGCGGTGGTGCTCAGGTCTTTTACTGCAGTACCTGCTCACGCTTCTTTTGCCGTGATCCAGGGCTATTTTGCAGGAAAAGCTAAATTCAAACCGGAAAAGCGGTGGCAGCTCATGGGCGCCGGTTTGCTCACCTCTATTTGCCTGCATGGATTATACGACTTTTTTATATTGCAACAAGCTTACAAAAACCTGGCAGTACTGGCCTTTTTTACCCTTTCCGTCAGCCTGTATCTTTCATTACAACTGATACAAGCCCATCAGAAGAATTCACCTTTCAAAGAAGAAGATCCATGAACAGTCGCTACTTCAGCTTTTTATTGTTTGCATGCCGGTCCGCATCTCTTTGTGTCTTTTTCTGTAAGTTCTTTTCCAAGGCAGCCGTGAGGTCAATATCGGTCTGATTAGCCAGACACATTAATACGAATAGGACATCCGCCATTTCATCAGCCAGATCCTCCCTCGCCGTAAGGGCTTCTTCTTTTCTTTTAAAAGATTGCTCCCCATAAATACGCGCCATAAGACGAGCCAGCTCTCCGACTTCCTCCATCAAAATCGCCGTATTGGTCAATTCGTTATAATACCTGACGCCTATGGTATTGATCCATTGATCAATCCTTTCCTGAGCTTCTTTAATATGCATTATTCTCTGTTTTTGGAATCCACAACGATGGTCACGGGTCCATCATTAATAAGCTGGACTTTCATATCTGCGCCGAAAACACCCGTTTGCACGTCCAAGCCGGAAAGCACATCCAACTGCTTGACAAAACGCTCGTACATGGGTATCGCAAAATCGGGTTTCGAAGCCTTAATATACGATGGCCGATTACCTTTTTTGGTGCTGGCGTGTAAGGTAAATTGACTGACCACCAATATGGATCCGCCGATATCTTTTACCGAAAGGTTCATCACCCCCTCTTCGTCGTTAAAAATTCTCATGTTGATGATTTTCCGGCACAACCAGTCAATGTCTTCCTGCTCATCGGCATCTTCAATTCCTAATAAGACCACCAGACCTTTCTCAATGGCGCCCGTCATTTCTCCGTCTGCTTTTACAGAGGCTTCGCTTACTCTTTGTAGCACTACTCGCATGATAATGGTTTAAACAGGTTCATGTAATTCCTGACCGTTGTTTCTGACGTTGTTAACTTGCGTGCTGACTGCATAAGACTTCAAAACATCATCATCCGGCGTATGCAGCAGCTCGAGCACTTTTTCTAATGCTATATCACTAAGCCATACTTCCCATTGATCCGCATAGGGAAAAACAACCGGCATCCGGTCATGAATAGGAACCATTTCCCGGTTGGGGGCGCAAGTAATGATGGAATAACTATAAACAGGCGATGAGCCTTTGGACCAAACCTCCCATATGCCGGCCATCACCATGGCAGACTCGTCTTTCATCAGTATCCGGATGGGTAGTTTTTTACCCCCTTCTTTTTTCCATTCATAAAAGCTGTCGGCCAGGACCAAACATCGCCTCCGGCGAATGGGCGCCCGAAAAGATGGTTTATCTGCAATACCTTCGCTTCTGGCGTTGATCATTCGACTTCCGACCTTTTCGTCCTTTGCCCAGAAAGGAATCAAGCCCCATTTAAATTGTTGCAATACCTTCGGATGCTCATCCGCAATAACATATGAATACTGGGTAGGTGCAATGTTGTAGTTGAAGTTCAAATCCTCCGGTATTTCTACATCACCAAATTGCGCTCGAAGTTGATTGGGATCCGTACTGAAAGAATATCTGCCGCACATAATTGAATATTGTCGTTTGATAGTGGATAAGTATACCCTTTTTCACAACAACTAACACATTCTAAAAACAAAAAATTGGATGATCCTGGCTTTTTGTTTTTCCTGCTTTTGATAACTTATTAACATTGATTTAACTTGATTTACAAAACCGTAACACTATCAACCTTTTGCATTTTACGATATCCACAGGGCAATATGGAAAAAGTGTCAGTTTAGGGCATAGTTTTCCATACTTATTAAGAATGTAGAAATAAAGATATATAGATAAATACAAAACAATACCGGTTTTGGTGGAATACTTGTGTATACTCCACAGTTATTCCACTTTTGTGAAAAATGTGAGCAATTAAATGTAGGAATCGTGTAAAAAAAGGTAACTGCCTGAATATAGAACAACTAGCATGTTGATGGATTGTTGATAAAAAGGTGAAAACTTTTTTGCTGCGTGGATAACTAAAAAGTAGATAAGCAAACTAACATATCCACACCCATAATGATGAGAGGGAATAAAAAAATAATTTAAAATAAATATTAATAAGAGATAGAAAAGCAATTGGGTATTTATACTCAAACAAAAAAATTTAGTTTTGTTTTTGTTTTCAGAAATATTTGTGAAATGGAAAATACAGTTTTAAAGACCTCACACAGGTCGAAAAAGGAACGGTCCTTTTCGGAGAAAAAGTCTTATCCGGGCTGGGTTAAAGCCTGGTTGATAGCCGGCCTGGTGCTGATCTTTGTGCAGGTCGTAGTAGGTGGGATCACCCGATTGACTGGATCGGGTTTGTCCATTACCAAATGGGAGATCGTCACCGGTACCTTACCGCCTATGAATACAGCGCAATGGGAAGAGGCCTTTGATTTGTACAAAGCCACCCCTCAATATCAAAAGATCAATGAGGGCATGAGCATGTCCGATTTCAAATTCATTTACTTCTGGGAGTATTTTCATCGGCTGTGGGCAAGAATGATGGGATTCGTTTTCCTTATCCCGTTTGTGATCTTCTGGCGTAAAGGATGGCTGGATCGCCCTCTGCTAAAACGCCTTGGCGTGGTGTTCCTCCTGGCAGCCACCGTTGCTTCCTTCGGCTGGATTATGGTGGCCAGCGGATTGATCGACCGGCCCTGGGTAAATGCCTATAAACTGACCATGCACTTGTCATTAGCTTTTGTCCTCTATAGTTATCTTTTGTGGACAACATTTAAAGTTTTGATGCCTAATCCACATGTTTTCCACAGCTTCTTGTTTAAAAAGTGGACCCTCGCGCTAACAGCTTTGATCAGCTTCCAGATCATCCTGGGAGGCATTATGTCGGGCACCAAAGCGAGCTTATATTACCCAACATGGCCCGACATGAACGGCAAATTTATACCTGAAGTTGTTGTCGATCGATCCCTGTGGGTTGTGGAAAACTTTGTGAATTACGATGCGGGCAACTTCACGGTCGCACTTATTCAAGTAGCTCATCGAACTACTGCTTACGCCTTGTTTTTCATAGCTTTAGCCTTCGCCTGGCAGGCGTTTAGAAAAAAAATAAAAGGGCCTTTCAGAACCGGAACGATGCTGTTGATAACCATGTTGATAATTCAAATGACGCTGGGTATCCTCACCCTGCTCTACAGCAAAGGGACCATTCCGGTCGGGCTCGGAGTAATGCACCAGGGGGGAGCTTTATTGCTGCTGACTTCTATTCTTTTCCTGACTTTTATGGCTACCCGAAAAAGAAAATTTGCCTAATGTGGAAAACTTTGTGGAAAACCCGCATATTTGTTTAAACATTGATCTTATGTAACAAAATAAGCTTTCCCGCTAACCGAGAGGAAAGCTTATTTTGTTATAATAAGGGATGGGGTTGAGTGAAAAGTCTTCGTACTCTTCCCGCCTGCCGGTCGTCAGGTTTGCGCAGCTAATAAATTTATTTTGAGTGTTTTGCCGAAGAAAATCTCTGATTTTCTTCGGCAAAACACTCAAAAAATAGAATCATTTAGGCCGGGCAAACCTGCCAGTCGTCAGGGGGGAGAAGTAGCTGACTTTTCACACAACCCCATCCCTTATATTATATAATTTGTATATAATGCCTGTTTTTTTATTATCCGAGGAAGAGATAAAATTCCCGCATCCCAGTCTGGCTTCAGAAATGGGTATTTTGGCAATGGGGGGAGATTTGTCACCGCAAAGATTGATTTTAGCTTACCGATATGGTATATTTCCATGGTTTAATGAAGGGGATCCCATCATCTGGTGGTCTCCTGATCCCCGCTTTGTGTTGTTTCCGGATGAGCTGAAAGTATCGAAGAGCATGCGGCCTTATTTTAACCAGAAAAAATTTACCTGCACACTGGATCGTAATTTCGAGCAGGTCATCCGCCACTGTCAGCAAAGCCGGCGCGGCCCATACGGAGAGTCGGGAACCTGGATAACAGAAGGCATGTTGGAGGCTTACATACAATTACACGATATGGGGATCGCTCATTCTGTGGAAGTTTGGAAAGAAGAGGAGTTGGTGGGTGGATTATACGGGCTGGCGTTTGGGAAATGCTTTTTTGGCGAATCGATGTTCACTAAAGTAAGTAATGCTTCAAAGTTCGGCTTCATCCAGCTGGTTCGCCTGCTGCGGGAAAAAGGCTTCCGGCTGGTCGATTGTCAGCAGGAAACGCGTCACCTGGCCAGTCTGGGCGCCCGCTCCATCAGCAGAAAGGAATTTCTGGAGTTGTTGAAAAAAAATGAACGAGAAGAAGATCCCATCGGAAAATGGACAGATTGGATCAAAAAATAATCAGGCTATGCGATTTCACATTCATTGGGTTGCCCTTTTGCTTTTTTCACTGGGCTTGAGCTCTTTTACCTCAGAACGGAAAGAATATCCGACCGATTATTTTACCTCGCCGGTTAAAACGACGATCCGCCTGTCCGGTACATTCGGCGAATTACGCTCCAACCATTTTCATGCCGGAATCGACATCAAGGGCTATATCGGCCTGCCGCTTTACGCCATTGCCGAAAGTCATATCTCCCGGATCAAGGTCCAGGCGGCAGGGTACGGAAAAGTGTTGTACATCGATCATCCCAACGGCTATACTTCTGTGTATGCTCACATGGATGAATTCATTCCCGAATTGGAGGAATACGTCAAAAAAAAGCAGTACGAGCTAGAGCAATTCGAAGTAGACCTTTATCCTGCCAGGGATTCCTTTTCTTTTGAAAAAGGGGAATTAATCGGTAAAATGGGGACCACGGGCTATTCTTTTGGCCCTCACCTTCATTTTGAAATCCGCGAAACCAAAACCGAAAAACCACTTAATCCGCTCTTGTTCGGTTTTAAAGTGGCCGATACACGCCCGCCGCGTATGCACCAGCTCAGGGTTTATCATTTAAATGAAAACAGAGAAACGGAAAATGCTTTTTCCGAGTCTTTGACCTGGAAGAATGGGGGATATGCGCTGAACCAGGATACACTGGATGTATCTGCCGAGCGGGTGGGCCTGGCCCTGAAGGTATACGATCATATGGATGGCGTGAGTAATTGGAACGGCATCTATGCCCTGGATACTTACCTGGGCGATTCTCTGATCCATCGTTTCGAAATGGAGGGATTCGGCTTTGATGAGACGCGCTATCTTAATGCCCACCTGGATTATGAGGAACAGGTCAGCAAAAAAAGCTATTTCAATCGTTGTTACTTACTTCCGGGTAATCAACTGAGCATTTATTCCGGCAGCGATGGAGTAGTGACGTTATCTGAAAAAAAAGCGAAAAAGATAAAAATGGTGGCTACTGACCTGGCCGGCAATCAATCCCAACTGGAGTTTTGGATTAAAAAAAGGAACAATGGACTGACTAAAAAGAGTCCGCATATTTTTCATTACGTCCTTCCTTATGATGAAGAGAGCATTATTGATAATTATCCCCTGTTCCTCCATTTTCCCGAAGGCGCCTTTTACGAAAACCTTTATCTGAGGTATCACAGCGCCGAAGAGCGGTCCAGCGATGTATATTCCAGTGTCCACGGTATTCATCAAAGCACCACACCGGTGCACAAATATTTCAAGATCGGCATACAAACGAAAAGGGTGCCGGATTCGCTCCGATCCAAAGCATTCATCGCTTACTGTGAGCCGGGCGAGGATATTGTGAATTGTGGAGGTGAATGGAACGGGGATACGCTGATTACCAAAACACGGGTGTTAGGCGATTACTGCATTATGCTGGACCAAAAACAGCCCGAGATCACTCCCCTCTCTTTCAGCTCCGATATGAGAAAATACAGCCGTATGCGTTTTCGCATCAAAGATGATCTGCCGACTTCCGGTACAGCCCGGGATCTTCGCTATACCGCTACCGTCGACGGCCAGTGGATACTCATGGAATACGATTACAAGAACGATCTGCTGACCCATTATTTTGATGAGAAAATTGAACGAGGAGAGCATGTGCTCAGACTGGAAGTCAGAGATGATCGGGATAATGTTCAGGTGTTTGAACGTGAATTTGTACGCTAAGTGGCTGTCTCAAAAGACCTGCGGTCTTTTTCCCCAGCCAATACTATATATTTTTTAGTGGCCTTTTAGGCTGCGCAAAGATGTAGGATGCTCTTGAGATTAGATTTAGCCCAACGCTTTTCTGCTTTTTGGTTGTCTTATGGAGAAAAAAGACCATGAGAAAATGTTGGTATATATGTTTTGTTTTACTCCTGGGTTTCCTGTCTTCTTGTCATGAATATGAACTTCCTTCACCTTGTGAATTCGAGGAGCCTAAGGATAATTGCTATTGCACCCTTCATTACGATCCAGTTTGCGGATGCGATGGGGTTACCTATGGGAATCCATGCCATGCGGCCTGTATGGGAGTACCTTATGTAATGGGTGCCTGTGAAAAATAAAGCGTTGTCAAAACAAGCTTTGCATTTTGGTGTTTCACTCCAAAACAAAACACCAATGACGCACTTAAAAGAAGGAGACAAGGCGCCTGATTTCACAGGCTTCAATGAAAAAGGAGAAGCAATCTCCCTTTCTGATTATGCCGGTAAAAAGCTGATCCTGTTTTTTTACCCTAAAGACAATACCCCCGGTTGCACCGCTGAAGCGTGTAATCTGAGAGATCATTATTCCACCCTCAAAGAAAAAGGCTACGAGCTGCTGGGCGTCAGTCCGGATAGCGCACGTAAGCATCAGAATTTTATCAATAAGTTTGATCTGCCCTTTCCTCTTATTGCCGATACAGAGCAGGAGGTGCTCCAGAAATACGGCGCTTGGGGCGAGAAGCAGATGTTTGGGAAAAAATATATGGGTGTTTTCAGGACTACTTTTGTGATCAATGAAGAAGGTGTAATCGAAAAGATCTTCACAAAGGTAGATACCAGCGCGCATAGCGAACAAATATTGGAAAATGCTTGATGAATGAGGCGGCCGGTTCTCTATTTTTATAGAGGTCCTTTTTAAGGAAAAATGAAATTTTTCCTTAAAAAGGACTTCTATAAAAGAAATTTATTAGGCGGAGAAAAGGTGCAGAATGCTTACGAGGCATCCTCATTTATTTTTTAGTTTCTTGGCACACTGTGGATAATAGGCACAAAAGCCAGCACCAGTTTGGTGTAAACGGATATTTCCTCTCCCATTTGATCTATGATAGTCCAGTTTCTGGGGTCTCCTTCCCAGGAAGTAAATATGCCGAGATAATTATCGCCCTGGTTGATGGTTTCCCATGCTTCGAGAGTATTGCCATAGACTGGTCTGATGGTAAAGCGGGCTTCATCGGAGATGACGATCCATTCCGTAAAGCGATCATGCCAGGCAGTCCGGATGGTGATGATCCCTCCCCCCATTCTCAGTTCCCACTCATTGAGATTATCTTTCCACTTGATCCTTAGTCTGCCTTGCTCGTTACCGAGTTGAATGCTCCAGTCGGTCCAATCGGCATTCATCGTCCATTGCATACGAATCTCACCAGCGTTTTCATTTTCTGTGGTGCGGATTTCCCATTCCGTGAATTCACTACTCCATCTGGAAGAAAGCCCTGCCAGTTGCTGTCCTTGAACCGATAGTGAAAAGCACAGCAAAGAGAAGAGAAGGGATGATCTGAGGATCAACCTTCTTGTAATTTTTTCATTCATGTAAAAACCCATTAAAACGGTAAATCATCGTCCGCACCCAGGGCCGGTTCGTCACCCGCGGAAGGGAACGAGGGGTCATGATCCTGGGAGATGGGCGGCGGTGCGGAGGCAACCTCATGCTTATCCACGCGCCAGGCATTCAGGTTGGTAAAATATTTGCCGTTCCATTCGCGTCCTCTCAGATCAAAGTACACTTTAACCTGTTCTCCTTCCTGGTAATCGTCCAGGATGTTACAACGATCCTGCACCAGCTGAAACTTAATGAACTGCGGGTAGTTGCCATTGGTTATTTCTACTACAAAATCTCTGGCCTGAAAGGATTCCGTTTTACTTTCTGTTGGAAACACCTTGTGAAGCTTTCCTTCTAGTTCAAATGACATAGCTGTAATTAATTTTTCGAAAGATACACCAGTAGAATGTAAATTAAAAGCCCAGCAGGAGGAGATATTGCAATGCATTGTACAATGCTTTTTAGAGGAAAATTTCCGTGATCACCTGATATTGAATACATTAGCTGACTGCAATGCGGGCTTTTAGGTGCGTTTTGTTTTGGAAAAAAATGTTAATCGTTATTAGCATCCTCCGACAACCGACCTCAGATTTGCACATAGACCAAATACTTTTCTTCAAAATACGCTTCATCAAAGAAACCGGAGAGAGGTTCTATTTCGACATAATATTTTTTAGGTAAGCTTTTTAATTCGGTTTGTATGTTTCCGCCTTTAAGGGTGATCAGGCCATTGGGCCATGCATTACGCTGCTGGTGAGCAATAAGAGGTTCACTCCATAGGACGATTTTATCCAGGCTGGCCACAGCACGGCAGACGACGAAATCAAACTTTTTTTTCAACTCTTCCGCCCTGACCTGTTGGGCCGTCACATTTTTTAATTCCAACTGTTCGGCAATTTCCTGAACGACCTTGACCTTTTTTCGGGTGCCGTCGATCAACATAAAACGGCTATCAGGGAAAAGAATGGCTAGAGGGATACCGGGCAAACCCCCACCGGTACCGAGGTCTAGGATGTCGGAGCCTTCCTTGAAACGGATCATTTTGGCAATCGCCATGGAGTGAAGGATATGGTGATCATAAATGTGGTCGATGTCTTTTCTTGAAACCACATTGATCTTTTGGTTCCATTCCTGGTAAAGAGGCCCCAGTCTGATAAATTTTTCCTGCTGTTCAGCTGATAGATGGGGAAAATATTTGAGCAGTATCTCCATGGATTGAAAAATATTGACTACTTAATTTTTTTACTAAATAAACGCCTGCCCACGATCAATTATCTTTTGTCAATAAGCTCTTTAAAAGCATCCCAGACCGGATCCTCCAGCGGCGGCGCCTTCAGTAAAATACGCTCTTCGGTGACAGGATGATCAAAGGCTAGCTGCCAGGCGTGAAGGTGAATACTGCGGTCCTGGTTTTTTCTTTTAAAACCATACTTTACGTCGCCCTTTACGGGATGACCGATAGCAGAAAGCTGTGCTCTGATCTGATGATGGCGACCTGTTATCAAATCGATTTCCAGCAAATGGTACTGATCGCTTTTTCCCAGCAGTTTATATTTCATTACGGCTTTTTTTGCATCAGATGCATCTTCTTCTACTGGAAAGGACTTATTGACCTTTTGATTTTTTTTCAGGAAATGGATCAATTCGCCTTCTTCGGGTTCGGGCGCCTCCTTGACGACGGCCAGGTATTTTTTTTGAATGGTTTTTGCTTTGAATTGTTCGGTCAGTAAAGTCTGCGCCTGTATGTTTTTGGCCATGAGCACGATGCCGCTGGCCGGTCTATCCAGGCGATGGATCAGGTATACTTTTGATTTGGCATAAATTTCAGCCAGGTTGATGAGGGCTTTTTCTTCCTGGTCCCGTTGTTGTACGGCTAGTTCGGGAGGCTTATTGAAAGCGATGAGCTGATTATTTTTGTAGATGATCAGGTCAGAGATCGGATAAGCGTCCGGGTTATTCCACTTCTTCATAATCAATGTATTCGTCGTCATCCTCGTCTCTGGAGGAAGAAGGCCGATCCTTTCGGTTGTCTTCATCTTCCAGGTGATTTTGCTGACCGTTTTTGAGGGCTGGTTTTTTGAAAAAGGTTTGATATAAAAAGTAGATAATCAAACCGGTAACTAATAGTTTCAACATTTTTTGGCGGATTTTGGAATGATCATTGCCGCGGTAAAGTTAATAAATAATCAAATGCCGGGGCTCGAGCCTTTTCTTTGCAATAATTTTTTAGTTTTGTAGTTCCTTTTTTTGAAGGCAACAAGGTTGTCTGAAAAGTCGTGGCCTCCGAATATACAGCTTGTATCGTTTTATTTCCGGCGTGTGAATCCAAGACTGACTTTTTAGACTAACCTAAATGAAATGATATAGTTTTCTTTCAAAAAATAAAATTATACTAACCTTAATCGTATTCATCCATGAGCGGAAGAAACAGAAGTTTGGTGAATCTTGCGGGGTGGCTCGTTTTTCTGGTGGCTGCCGTCGTTTATTTTTTTTCAGTAGAACGTACGGGTAGTCTTTGGGATTGCGGCGAATTCATTTTAGGGGCGTACAAGCTTCAGGTAGTTCACCCACCGGGAGCCCCTCTTTTTTTGTTGATCGGCCGGGTTTTCACCTGGTTTGCGGAGGTTTTTTCTAATAATCCTGAGGATATCGCCTTTGCGGTTAACATGATGTCCGGTTTGTGTTCTGCTTTTGCCGCCGCCTTTATTTGTTGGGTTACTATTTATTTGGGCAAACTGGCCCTGGTAGGCAGAGAAGGTGAATTGAACCATGGGCAATTGTGGGCGATCCTGGGCGCAGGTATTGTAGCCGGTCTTTCCACAGCCTTTACTTCATCTGTCTGGTTCTCAGCTGTAGAAGGCGAGGTATATGCCATGTCTACTTTTTTCACCACCCTGACGTTGTGGTCGGTCATCAGATGGTATGTACTGCCTGATGAACCACAAAATGACCGCTGGATGGTGTTTGCGGTTTATGCCGCCGGCTTATCTACGGGCGTCCACCTGCTGAGTATATTGACGTTTCCGGCCCTGGCATTATTTTATTATTTCAAAAAATACAAAGAGCCCAATTTGTTGGGAATGGCTGTGGCTGCATTGACAGGAGTGATTTCGATCGCTTTGATCCAGGCCCTGATCATTACGGGCATTCCTCAGCTATGGTCGGCTTTTGAGTTATTCACGGTGAATACTTTAGGCTTGCCATTCCACAGTGGTTTGATTCCTACAATTTTAGTGGTTGCAGCGGTAATTTTCTTTGGATTGCGTTATGCCCACCAGAAGCAAAATGCATTATTGCAGAATGTGATCGTGGCTGTGGGGCTGATCATTATTGGTTTTTCCACCATCGGAGTGGTGGTGATCCGGGCGAATGCCAGTCCACCCATCAACATGAACGTGCCTAGTGATGCGATGCGTCTGCTTCCGTATCTTAACCGTGAGCAATACGGTGAGCGGGCCTTGCTTAAAGGGCCTCACTTCGATTCGGAGCCTGTCCGCTCCACTAAGACTGACCGCTACGGCAGAGTGGGAGAACGTTATGAGATCGTCGATCGCAAGATCGGACTGGAATACAACGAAAATGATAAGATGCTTTTCCCCAGAATGTCGGATAACACACAGGGAAGGCCTTCGCTATACAAAAGGTGGTTAGGGTTAAATCCCGGTGCTCCGCTTCCTCCCGGCCGGCCAAATATGGGGGATAACCTCAGCTTTATGTTTCGATATCAGATCGGCTGGATGTATTTCCGCTATTTTATGTGGAATTTTGCCGGGCGACAGAATGGAGAACAAGGCTTTGAGCCCTGGGACAAATCTCAAGGACACTGGCTAACCGGCATCAAGCCTTTTGACAGTGGTCGGTTGTATAATCAGTCCCAACTGCCGCAGTCTTTGAAGGATAATGAAGCTCGTAATACTTATTTTGCACTTCCTTTTATTTTCGGATTGATCGGACTGTTTTACCAGGCCCGGAAAAGGCCTAATGAATTTCTCGGGCTTTTGGCTTTGTTTATCATTACCGGAATAGGCATCATCATTTACTCTAACCAGCCGCCCCGTGAACCTCGTGAACGGGACTACGTTCTGGTGGGATCGTTCTTTACTTTCTGCATTTGGATAGGCATGGCTGTACCGGCTTTATTTGAGCTGCTTAGGGAAAGAGTCAAGTTGAGCGGGCCCGTTTCCGCTATCCTTTCCTTTGTGGTGATTCTCATCGCTCCATTGCTGATGGGAACCCAAAACTACGATGATCACAGCCGCCGGCTGACTGCAGGCGCCAGAGATTATGCCAACAACTTTCTGCAGTCCTGTGAGGAGAATGCGATCATTTTCACTTATGGAGATAATGATACTTATCCATTGTGGTATGCCCAGGAAGTAGAAGGTATTAGGACCGATGTCAGAGTGGTTAACCTGAGCCTTATAGCAGTAGATTGGTATATTGATCTGTTGAGAAGAAAGATCAACGACTCTCCTCCCATCAAGCTTGATCATCTCTCTTCCGAGGCTTTGAGAGGGCGAAAGAGGGTGCAGGTCTTGTATCCCGGGCAGGACTATAAGTCGAGAATGACCTTGAGTGAGTTTCTTACTTTCATTGGAGAAGATCATCCTTTGCCTTTAAAGGATGGAACCCAAACAGAAAGCTACATGCCGACGCGCAACGTCTTTATCCCGGTTGATAAACAAGAAGTTCTGGAAAGTGGAATCGTTGGGATCGAGGACACGGCCAATATCGTTTCCAATATTCCAATTAATTTGCAAGCTAAGAGCTACATGTTCAAGGACGATCTGGCTATTCTTGACATTATTGCTTCCAATATTTGGGAACGGCCAATTTATTTTGCGGTTACGGTAAGACCGGAGAAGTTCCTGGGCTTGCAGAACTATACCCAGCTCGAAGGCCTGGCCCTCAAGCTGATCCCGGTAAGAACTCAGAGTGATCCACAATACTCTATCGTGGGATACGGTCGCGTAGACGCGAATAAAATTTATGAAAACGTCATGAACGATTTCCGCTGGGGTAATTTTGATAAGTATGATGTTTACGTAGATGATAGTTATGCACCAAGTATTCAGAGCCAGTGGTTTATGTTCAGAAGGGCAGCTATGGCTTTGCTGCAGGAAGGAAAACAAGACAAAGCGGTCGAGTTGATCGACCGGTATTTCGAAGCCTTTCCCCATATGAATTTCCCTTATGATTACAAGGTGATGTATATGCTTCAGGTATATACGCAGGCAGATCAGTATGAAAAGGGCAAGCCTCACATGAAAATACTGGCGGAAGAAACCTTGGATCAGCTTAATTTCTTTTATTCCATTGATCAGGAGGTGTTGAATTCCAGCTTCCGGAATGAGTTCGACCTTTATAACAATCTGAAAGAAGATCTTATTCAAATGGCTTCCCGGGCAGGAGACACTGAATTTGAAGGCGAACTGAAAAGCATGTTCGAAGCTTTCCGCTTACAAGGAACGGAGAACGTTCCGATTGAATAATTGAGGTGGGGCCCGGTTCTACCCCCCGATGAACCGAAGGCCCACACCTACTGATGGCCTTTCGGCCAGTCAGGTTTTATAAGGATGAGCGCATTCAGCGTCATCCTATGTATTTCTTGAGATTGTGCAAAAAGAACAATCGACTTTTTTGCACAATCCCGATCCCTAAACACTCTTATGGTGGTACGGAAACGTTGTCGAATTGTTCTAAAAAAATCCAATTTTTATTTGGAAATTGGTTTTAGACTACTCGACTTGTAGCAGGTAGGTATGTGTGGATAACTGCCGTAAATTAGTCCTTTATTCATAATTGTCAAAATATTCACCGTCAAAATGTCAGGTTTTATGGGTTGGCACATACTTTGAACAGTGAAGACAGGTGATTAAATAAAACATTGGCTTATGCAAAAAGGAAGTATATCTGTACAGACGGAAAATATTTTTCCCATCATTAAAAAGTTCCTGTATTCCGATCATGAAATTTTTCTTCGCGAGCTGATCTCTAATGCTGTAGATGCCACTAACAAGCTCAAGACCTTGTCGCTCCGTGGCGAAGTCAGTGGCGAACTGGGAGATTTGACCATAGAAGTGATCGCCGATAAGGAAAACAAAACCCTTACTATACGAGATAAGGGAATAGGCATGACGGAGGAGGAAGTGAAAAAATACCTCAATCAGGTGGCTTTTTCCAGTGCTGCGGAATTTCTGGATAAGTACAAAGACGATGCCAGCATCATCGGTCATTTTGGCCTGGGCTTTTATTCTTCCTTTATGGTGGCTGACAGAGTGGAGGCCGTTACCCGGTCTTACCAGGGAGGTGCTGAAGGGATAACCTGGGCTTGCGAAGGAGAACCGGAATATACTATTGAAAAAAATGATAAGGAAGACCGTGGCACCGATATCGTTCTACACATTAACAAAGAGAATGAGGAATTCCTGGAAGACCACAATATCCAACAGCTACTGGATAAGTACTGCAAATTCCTTCCGGTTCCAATAAAATTCGGTACTAAAACCGAGACCATTTACGAAGGGGAAGGGGATGATAAAGAAGAGAAAAAAGTTGAGGTAGACAACATCATCAACGATACCCATCCCGCCTGGAAAAAATCTCCTTCTGATCTGACGGATGATGATTACAAAGCCTTTTATCGCAAATTGTATCCTTTTAGCGCAGATCCGCTTTTCTGGATCCATCTGAATATTGATTATCCTTTCAATCTGACCGGTATTCTTTATTTTCCAAAACTGGGAAACAATATCGAAGTTCAGAAAAATAAGATCCAGCTGTATAGCAATCAGGTGTATGTAACCGATAATGTCAAAGAGATCGTTCCGGAATTTTTGACCCTTCTTCATGGAGTGATCGATTCTCCGGACATTCCTCTGAATGTTTCCCGCTCCTATCTGCAGAGTGATCGCAATGTGAAAAAAATCACGGGCTACATAACTAAAAAGGTGGCTGAAAAACTGAATGACCTTTTCAAAAAAGATCGCTCCATTTTTGAAGAGAAATGGCCGGACCTCAACGTGTTTATCAAGTACGGCATGATCTCAGATGACAGCTTCCATGAGAAAGCCTTGAGCTTTGCTTTGCTAGAAAATACAGAAAAAGAGCATGCTACCATCGAGGAGTACAAAGAGAAGGTAAAATCGCTACAAACAGATAAGTACGACAAGGTCGTCTTGCTGTATACCAATGACCCGCGTGAGCACGACAGTTTTGTGCAGGCAGCAAAAAACCGGGGATACGATGTATTGCTGTTCAATACGGTTATTGATAATCACTTTATGCAACACCTGGAATACAAATTGGGAGACGTCACCTTCGTCCGGGTAGATTCCGATACTGTGGATAACCTGATCCAGAAAGACGAAAAGCAGGAGTCTGTTCTAAGTGATGATGAAGAAAAAGCGATAAAGGGAATCTTTGAAGGTTTAGTAAGTGTAGGCGGACAGGTGGAAGTAAAGGCCATGTCACCTGAGGACCAGCCCCTGGTGATCACCCGCCCGGAATTTATGCGCCGTATGAAAGAAATGCAGGCGCTACAAGGTGGAATGGCAGGTATGGATTTCCCCGATAGCTACAATCTGGTGATCAATGCTAATCACGAGCTAATCGCCAATAAACTTAAAGAAGAGAAAGATGAGGCTAAGCAGAAAGAACTGGCGCAATACCTTTACAATCTGGCTCGCCTCAATCAAAATATGTTGAAAGGCTCTGAACTAACCACTTTTATCAATAAAACATTGAATTTTTTGAAGTAAGTAGGTGATTGTACCTGGATGAATTACATTTGATGCCGCCCGCCGGGCGGCATCAAATGTAATTCATCCCCATGTCGTACGGATAAGTTGTACTTAAAATATACACCGCCACAGGCGGTGTATATTTTATAGATAACTTTACTCACTTACTTAACTGGATCAACAACTTTTTCATCTTCCGCTTTCCGTTTTGCAGGTGGCTTTTTACCTCTTTCAGGTTCAGGTCCAGCTGATTGGCAATAGCCTTATAGCTCATTTTTTGATAAAAAAAATAATACAAACACTGTTGCTGCTCTTTAGGAAGCCTTTTTAAGGCCTGCCGAATTTGATCTGTGGTTAAATCAAAAGTCTGGTCGTTGAACCCAATGACATCAAAGCCTTCTCCCTGTTGCATATACTGGGCGAAGTTTCTTTTTTCTTCTTCTCCGCACCTTTGCCGTTTTCGATATCTGGTGCATTCGTTACGAATAAATACCTGGAGCCATTGCTTGAAGCTGTTAAGCCGCAGTATTTTTTGCCGGCAAGTTTCCAGTATTTTGTGGAAAATGTTCATGACCTGGTCCTTGCTTTCTTCGAAGTTTTTGAGATACTTAAAGCAAGTACGGAAAGCAAGGTGGACATGCCTTGAAAAAAGCTCGGCAAAGAACTTACCATCGGCCGTTCTGTGGTAAAGCACCAGTAAGTCTTCATCGCTGCAATCTTTGAGTTCTTGGACAGCAGCGTGTTGAGATAAAAACATAGCTGTATGGTTATTGTTAAGCGCTGTTGATGAAGGATGCACTTTTCGGAAAGACCAGCAAAAGGCGTCCTGAACTTTGTGTTATCAAAGTTGAGCAATATGAAAAAAACAAGGGGAGTCAAAAACAGACTAGGAAGGTCATGTAAAAAAAAATCCGGGCCGGCCGGCCCGGATTTTTTTTACATTACAGGCTGACGGTGTTGATGATGTGTTCGAGGGCCTGCATATGATCCCTTTTCTTTTCACCAGGAGCATGAACGAAACCATCGATGAACACCAGTTCATTTTTATTTGGATTGTGGATGAGATAACTGACGAAGGAACCGCCCATGAAGTCATTTTCGATTTCCCAGATCCCTCTGGCCTCGATGGAGTATTGGTTACTCATTTTTACCGGCTTTGACAGCATGGGGAGGTCAACATCGTTGATCTTCATGTAGGTATTGGGAATTTCTGTGGAGATGTATTTCCCCAGGCTATCCCTCAAAGATTTGATATAATCCTTTGAAAGTTGCTCTTCATCCTGATAGGCACGTTTGGTGATCATGATGTTGCTGCTTACCTTTT
The DNA here is from genome assembly GCA_964548175.1 of uncultured Saprospiraceae bacterium. Lineage (GTDB taxonomy): Bacteria > Bacteroidota > Bacteroidia > Chitinophagales > Saprospiraceae > JANQPA01. Next base: position 161,157 of record CAZJQS010000001.1, on the reverse strand, counting down.
CGGTTTCTTTACGCATCCAGATCACTCCCTCTTTATTCATAGCAAGAAAGAAATCATCGGGTATGCGCATTCTGATGCCCATGGAGCTTTTTAACTCATTCATCAGCTTGAAGCTTTCTCCTTTAAAGTAAACGGTAGCGTCTATTCTCTGGCTGTCTGCCTTGCGAATGCGCTTAATTGCGGCAGATAGGTTGCTTTTCAGGTTATTGATCAAGGCAACGTCTGAGTTGCCAAACTGATAGATGATCAATTGCCCTTTGGCCCATTTATCCCTACCCACCATGGAGTTGAAACGGGGGTCCTCGATAGCCTGGCGTATTTTTTCCTGGCCCAGATCGTTGGTCACCATTTGGGTGGTCGGTGAATCAGGGTCATTGATATTGGCAACGATCATGTAGCTCCGTAGTTCTTTGCGATCGGGCGCCCGGTTGAGTTCCTCCGGAGTGAAGTGCCGCAGATCCAGCAAAGGTTCCGGCTGTGGTAAAATAGGATAAGCGGACGAATAATAAAAGCGAATGGTATCCCCAATGTCGCCTTCCCAGACGTTATTATCTGCTACAATAACCAATTCATTGATATCCCCGAAAGCATTCGGGACGGGTTTTAAACCCATATTTTTTTGGGTCTCTTCACTGCACTGGGTCAGCAACAGAAAAGAGAACATCATTATTACAATATTTTTGATTCTGATCATTTGAAATTTATTTTTTCCCTCCATAAAGTTAAGATATTCATTTGTAAAGGAAGATGCATAAGTGTTTCCTTTTGGTGGAAAACAAATAGTGGCTTTAGCCTCTATAAGACTAAAGCCACCATTAAGGGAAATGTTTTAAATGCGTTGTTTTTTAGTAGAGGTTTTCGATTACCTGCTCTTCTGTAATGCCCTCTGCTTCTGCTTTATAATTCCGTACAATTCTATGACGCAATACGTATTTGGCTATAGATTGGACATCCTCAATATCCGGAGAATATTTTCCGTGGATGGCGGCATGACACTTGGCCCCTATGACCAGATACTGAGAAGCTCTGGGACCGGCGCCCCAGGATATGTAATTATTGATCATTTCTGTAGCTCTGGCGGTATGCGGGCGGGTTTTGGTCGCTAAAGAAACCGCGTATTCGAGCACATTATCAGCAATGGGTATCTTACGGACCAACTGCTGGTACTCCATGATCTGTTTGCTGGATACAATGTGCTTCAGGTCGTAGTTCTGAATGGTCGTCGTTCCTTTGACTACATCTATCTCTTCTTCGTAAGAAGGGTAGTCTAAAGGAATATTGAACATAAATCGGTCAAGCTGAGCTTCGGGCAGCGGATAGGTACCTTCCTGTTCAATAGGGTTTTGAGTAGCCAAAACGAAGAAGGGCTTTGGAAGGACGTGGCGCACACCACTTACCGTTACCGATTTTTCCTGCATGGCTTCCAGTAATGCTGCCTGCGTTTTCGGTGGCGTACGGTTGATCTCATCCGCCAGAACAATATTGGAGAAAAGCGGCCCTTTGTTAAAGCGAAAGTGCCGGTCTTCATCCAGTATTTCAGATCCCGTGATGTCTGACGGCATCAGATCCGGCGTAAACTGAATGCGCTTAAAGTCGAGATCCAATACTTCCGCTATAGTGCTTACTAATAATGTCTTGGCAAGACCAGGCACACCTACCAGCAGGGAATGTCCGTTGCTGAAAAGAGAGATGACAACAGCTTGAACCACTTCTTTTTGTCCTACGATTACCTTGGCTATTTCATCTGTTAAGTCTTTATAGGATTGGGCTAGTTCATTTACCGATTCTACATCTGATTTAAATTCTGTATGGGACATGTGCAGTACGTATTTTTCTGTTCTGTTTTAAGGAAAAGTAAAATAAACAAAAAACAATTCAAAAAACGTTAATTCCACAACCTTTGTTTGGACTTTTCTCCTAAGAAAAAGTTAATACCTAACGCTCACCTCCCTGCTAACTTCGCCCGTCCACTAAAGGCCTGCCAGCGCTGGAGCGCCCTTCACCTCTTGCTTTTACGGGCATTCCCAAATCCAGTCCGATAAATCATAAGATCTCAGACGATAAGAATAATGCCACCACTCGGTGCTGGTTGGCCTAAAGCCGTGAGCCTCCATAAGGCCCTTGAGCTTTTTTCTGTTGTCCAATACTTCCTGCGGATGATCTGAATAATTATGATAAGCCTTCGGACCAAAATAATCGAATGCCGTGCCCATATCCAGCTCGTTACCCTCCAGATCTACAATGGTTAGATCTACCGCCGCACCCCGGTTGTGCATGGAGCCTTTTTCGGGATCAGCTACATACCTTGGGTCAGGAACTTTTTCCCACAGCTTTCGCTGAATAGGACGAGGGCGGTAGCAATCAAACATTTTAAGGCCCAGGCCTTCTTTTCGTAGTGCTTCCTGAATCTGGCCAACAGCTAGTGCCACTTCTTTTCGTAGAAAACAGCGGCCACATTCGTACATGATCTCTTCCACAAAATTAAAGCGGGTCGCATATCGGATATCCATTAGGATGCTACTATCCATATAATTAATGTCCGTCCATATGTTACTGTCGTAGTCTATCAGCTTGGGCTGGATGGTATCTATTTTGAAAGAAGACAGGGGTTCCTCACGAATCGGTGTATTGGTTCTTTGGTTGGGAAAATCATTATTGCTGGTGGGCTCCGATCGGCAAGACCAAAGAACCAGCAAAAGGGCGAAGCTCAATATTCTCATATTTCAGGTATTGTTAATGGGTGTTTCCGTTGGGGTTGTGTAAAAATAAGTACTTTTGTTTTTTTAATAGAAAAAACAAGACTGACTTGATGGCGCCAAAAATTTCGGTTGTTGTGACCGTATACAACGAAGAAAAAAACATCCGTCCGCTGGTACAGCAGATATCCGAAGCCTTGCAAGGATATGAATATGAAATTGTTTATGTAGATGACGGATCAACGGATAATACCGTAGCGGAATTGAAAGCCCTCAACCACGAGCGGTTGAAGATCATCGAATTCAAAAAGAATTATGGTCAGAGCCTTGCCTTGATGGCCGGTATTGATCACGCCGAAGGAGATTATATTGCTACTATGGACGGCGATCTGCAGAATGATCCTTCAGATATCCCGGCCATGCTTAAACTTGCTGAGGAAGGCGACTGGGACATGGTGGCGGGTAATCGGGCTAACCGGAAAGACGGCATGTTCTTAAGAAAAATCCCCAGCCGTATCGCTAATTACATCATTCGGACGGCAGGTGGGGTAAAGCTTAAAGACTATGGTTGTGCTTTGAAGGTATTCAAGGCCGACATGGCCAAAGGGCTTGGTCTTTATGGTGAATTGCATCGTTTCATTCCTCTTCTTGCTCATCTGGAAGGAGCTCGGATTACCCAGGTGGATGTGAAACATCATCCACGGACCTTCGGCAAATCCAAATACGGACTTAATCGGACGTTCAAGGTCATCAGCGATCTTTTACTGATGTTGTTTTTTAAAAAATATATGCAAAAGCCGATGCACCTTTTTGGGAACATTGGCGTGCTGCTGTTTGCTATTGGCTTATTGATTAACCTTTATTTGGTTATTGTCAAATTTATCGGCCGGCAAGATATTGGCGATCGTCCGTTGCTTATTCTGGGCCTTTTGTTGATCATAAGCGGTATTCAATTCGTAACCATTGGCTTTGTTATCGAGATACAAATGCGCACTTATTTTGAATCGCAGGATAAGCGTCCTTACAAAGTCCGGCGAATCACAAGTGGGGAAAAAATCAGTGTGTAATGCCCAAAAGGATCAATTTCAGGAAGGGATTAGGCAGCCTGCTGTTCTGGTCGATCATCTCAGCAGCCTTCATCGGGCCGGGAACGGTGACGACTGCCGCTAAGGCTGGGGCTGCCTTTGGGCTGGAGTTGCTCTGGGCATTAACATTTTCTATTTTGGCCACCATTCTCCTTCAGGAAGCCGCCGCCCGCCTGACCATTGCTTCCGGCAGGTCACTTGGCGAATTGATCGCCGAAAAATATGGAGCGGAAAGAATTAGATGGATAAAATGGGTTTTGTTTTTAGCCGTCGCGTTTGGTTGTGCTGCTTATCAGGCCGGCAACTTACTAGGCGCGGTGGAAGGGCTTCGCCTGATCCGGCCGGAAGACAAACCGATCATGTTGCTGGCGATAGGATTGTTGGCTGCATTGATGCTGTGGCAAGGCCAATACCGGACCATTGCCAACTTATTAGGTTTAGTAGTGGCCTTTATGGGCGCGATGTTTTTGTTTGTCGCTGTTAATTCAGGAGTGAACACTAGTGAGGTTGTTCAAGCGATGGTGCTACCCCAAAGAAATCCAGAAGCCGGCTTGTTGATCATCAGCTTGATCGGCACTACGATTGTCCCGTATAATCTTTTTCTGGCCAGCGGCATCAGCCAGGGGCAAGATATCCGCGAAATGCGGGTTGGGCTGATACTGGCGGTGGTTATCGGCGGTTTGATCTCCATGGGCATACTCATCGCGGGTACGCAGGTAGTCGGAACATTTGATTTTGACCGGCTGGCGGCGGCGTTATCTGTACAACTGGGGGACTGGGCGGCTTATTTTTTTGCCTGTGGGCTTTTTGCAGCTGGTTTGACTTCTTCTATAACGGCTCCTTTGGCGGCAGCAGTTACGGCCAGAAGTTTGTTTGGCCAAAACGAAGAAAGGTGGAGGCCAAGGTCGAGAAATTTCCGGCTAGTCTGGGGAGTTGTCATCTTAATTGGATTGGCTTTTAGTCTGACCAATACACAGCCTATACCCGCCATCATTGCCGCCCAGGCCATTAATGGTATTTTACTTCCGGTAGTCGCCATATTTTTGATTTTGACCGTCAATGACCGGCGGATGATCCCGGCTGATTATCTGAATAGTCGCTGGATTAACCTCCTCATGATGCTGGTATTGGCCGTTTGTTGTTTTTTAGGGCTTAATAATATTTTGAAAGCCTTGCGAAGGATTGGCTTTTTGGAATTTTTATCTGATGCTATGGCATATGGGCTGGTTGTTGGAACCACCTTTTTGATCGTGGCCTGGGTAGGCTGGATCATCCTGAGAAAAGTCAGGTCGGATGACAATTAAACTTTTTAGTGTATCTTTATATAAAAAAACACAACTATGAGAAAAATCCTGTTTTTCAGCCTTTTGGTGCTGGGTGTCGCCACCTTCCTTTCTTGTCAGTCTACAAAAGCTCAGATGCAAAAAGATACTCCCGTAGACATTGTATTTGAAAAATGGAATATTCAATTCGGTCAGCTTCAGTCTATGGATATAACCTTGAAAGGAAACAGTAATAGTGGAGATGCGGTGGAAGTAAAAACTACAATTCGAATTAACCAGTATGACGTATATCTACTGCCGATGCTGGCAGAGTTGGAAGAGAAAGGTCAATTCAAAGATGGGAATACAGGAGCTGGAGTATTGAAAATCAATAAGGAAATTGGTAATGGGAAACTTTTCATTACCAAGGTGGGTAGCATAATAACAGAGAACATGGAGTTTTCCCTGGAAGAAGAACAGGTCTCCGTTTTTGCAAAGTAGTTTCTTAATGCTAAGAGGTTGTCTCAAAAGTCGGCTACTTCTCCGGCCGTCAGGAGGGAAGAGTACGAAGACTTTTTACACAACCCCGGGAGGGCTGTATGCCTCGGTCGAAACCTTTTAAAAATCGGTGTAAAAAGGCGGTATTAGATTTTGACCGGTTTTTTACAAGCCGAAGGCATAATAATATTCTCCGGGAATATTTTCATAGATCCCTTCCACCATGGTCCCTCCTTTTTTGCCTTCAATCATTTTGAGGAATTGTTCTTTCGAGCTGACTTTTTTACCATCTACTTTCGTAATGATAAAGCCTTCTCTCATTTGGGTATTTCTTCTGATTTCTCCAGGATACAATCGGGTTACCTGCACGCCGCCGTCAATTTGAAGTTTTTGGGCTTTGTCGGCAGGGAGCGTTTCTATTTCCAGGCCGAGCACGTTAAGTACTTCGCTTTTCTCCTTTTTGACTATCTCCCGACCACCCTCGGTATTGCTGAGGACGACATTGAAAGTCTTTTTCTTGCCGCTTCTCACCACAGTAACTCTTACTTCATCTCCGGGACGATATCTGGCGATCAACTCCTGAAGTGATGGAGAGGAGACGACTTCTGTTCCGTTCACTTCTACAATAACGTCACCGGGCAGGATACCTGCTGCTTTGGCGGCGCTGTCTTCGAGCAAGCTATCCACGTAAGCTCCGCTGGTGATATTCAGGTCTTTTTCCTTAATAAGGTTGCCATCTACGGAGCGGATCATAACGCCAAGGACTCCGCGCTGAACGGCGCCATATTCTAATAAATCTTCAACGACTTTGCTGACGATATTGCTGGGTACAGCGAATCCATAGCCGCTATAAGCGCCGGTAGGACTGGCGATGGCGGTGTTGATCCCTACCAATCCGCCGTTGAGGTTAACAAGAGCGCCTCCGCTGTTGCCGGGATTGATGGCGGCGTCGGTTTGAATAAAGCTTTCGATGGCGAATTGTTCTCTCAAAATATTGATGTTTCTTCCTTTTGCGCTGACGATCCCAGCCGTAACGGTGGAATTCAGGCTGAAGGGATTGCCTACCGCCAATACCCATTCGCCTACTTTTACCTCATCAGAATTGATGAAAGGAAGAGTTGGCAGGCCGGTTTCCTCAATCTGGATCAAAGCAAGATCTGTTGTTGGGTCCGTCCCGACTACTGAAGCCTTGAAGGTGCGGTTATCGTGAAGGGTGACTTCAATGTCATCAGCATTAGCCACTACATGGTTGTTGGTTACGATATAACCCGAATCGTTGATGATTACTCCGGAGCCGCTGCCTACACGGGGTTGGGGCTGAGGGCGCATGCGTTCGCCACCTTGAGGATCTTCGAAAAAGTCGCGGAAGAAATCCCTGAACGGATCCGGTAATTGACGATACTGGCGATCAGTGGTGGCATCATAGGTTTGAGTGGATCGAATGTGAACGACGGCATTAACGACTTTTTCTGCTGTTACTGTAAAATCGAGCGGCACTATTTCGCCCTCCTCATCCAATGTATAGACTACATTTTTAGAGGGGGTTGTATTGAGGTATTCTACTTTAACAGGACCTTTTTTATCCTGCAATACTTGAAATGCACCGATCGTCAGCAAACTCACTACGAGAGCAATAATTCCTGAGAAAATCAGTGTCTTTTTCATGGTTAAATTGATTCTTTTAAATGGTTAAACAATAAGTTGGAGAGTAAACCAATATTTTACTTTTCTACTTAACCGCTGAATTTTCATCATTGTTCGCGTCAGCCCGGCGTCAGTCGGTTGCTAAAACGTTAAAAGGGGGTGGCGTAAAAATTCAGTATGGCGTTTTCCGGTGAAGCCGTTTTTGCACAGCTGAATTTCATTTTACACACCCCCTTTCATTTGATTAGGCTGCTTTAAGAGATTTTAATCACACGAGGTGGTTTTTCTTTAGCCTCTTCTTTTTTGGCCAGGGTCAGGCTAAGGATGCCATCCCGATAAGCGGCCTCGATGCTATCCTCATCCACCACGTTTTTGTTCAGTCTGAAAGAACGTTGGAAGGAAGCATAGCCGAATTCACGACGAAGGAAGTTTTCTTTCTTTTCTTCGTTCTCGACTTTGCGCTCGCTCCTGATGGTGAGCACATTGTCCTTTACTTCGATGTTGAAGTCTTCCTTACTCATTCCGGGAGCTGCTACTTCTACTACAAAGTTGTGTTCATTTTCGATGATGTTCACAGAAGGCAGGCTGGAATTTTCAGCAGCAAAGTTGTCGTTGCCCCAGTCAAACATATCTCTGGTGAAAAAGTCATCAAAGAAACGAGACATGGTTGGCAACATGGCATTACTTCTGACAAGTTTCATATCGGTTGATTTTTTTAGTTAAACCATTATTGAATTCACCTTTCCTAGTTCAAAAGCAGTGCCAATTGAAAAATTAGTGCCACTTTGGCATAGGTTGACGATTTTGACTGACTTTTTGTCGGATTGATTTTTTGAAGACCCTGTTGAATTTCGAGGGTGGAATGAGTTAGGCGGGACCGGAAGAAAAAAAAGACCTCCCCCCTATTGTAAAGGGAGAAGGTCTTAATTATGGTATGGAAAATGATGTTTCGATCAAGGCTGGTAAGAGACGGCGAATTTGAGTTCACCTTCGTATTCACCGGCTTTCAATTTGGTAGAAACGGCTTTAAAAGCATCGATAGTTTTCTCAACATCTTCATCAGTATGAGCTGCGGAAGGGATCAATCTCAGCAGTATCATTCCTTTAGGGATCATGGGGTACATCACCATGGAGCAGAAGATGTTGTAGGTTTCACGGATATCGTGAACCAGGTTAGCGGCTTCAAAAGGAGATCCATGCATAAATACGGGCGTAACGCAGCTGTTGGTGCCGCCCAGGTCGAAGCCAGCGTCGCGTAATCCTGATTGCAGTTTGTTAACTACGTCCCAGAGTTTGTCCTTCAGTTCGGGCATGGTGCGCAACATATCCAATCGCTTGAGGTTGCCAATCACATAAGGCATGGGGAGTGATTTAGCGAACAGTTGAGAGCGGAGATTATAGCGCAAGTAGTTGATGATGTCTTTATCGCCGGCTACGAAAGCGCCGATGCTGGCCATAGACTTTGCGAAGGTGCTGAAGTAAAGGTCGATCTGGTCCTGAACGCCTTGCTCTTCGCCTGCGCCTGCGCCGGTGGCGCCAAGGGTGCCGAAGCCATGTGCATCGTCAACCAGCAGGCGGAAGTTATACTCTTTTTTGTAGTCTGCAATTTCTTTGAGTATTCCCTGTTCTCCTCTCATACCGAATACGCCTTCGGTAACCACCAAGATGCCGCCGTTAGATTTTTCGGCAAACAGCTTTGCTTTTTTCATTTGCTGATCAAAGCTTTCCAGGTCGTTATGTTCGAAAGGAAGGCGCTTACCCATGTGGAGGCGAAGGCCGTCGTAGATACAGGCGTGGCAGTCTTTGTCGTACACCACTACATCATGGCGACTCAGCAGGGTGTCCACAATAGACATGATGCCCTGGTATCCGTAGTTAAGCAGTAAGCCGGCTTCTTTTTGTACGAATTCAGCCAGTTCATTTTCGAGCTGTTCGTGATAATCGGATTCTCCGGACATGATTCTTGCGCCCATTGGATAAGCGAGGCCCCAGTCTCTGACGGCTTGTTCGTCAACTTTTCTGATTTCGGGATGGTTCGCCAACCCCAAGTAGCTATTCAAACTCCAGATGATCATCTCTTTACCGTTGAACTCCATACGGCTACCGATTTCTCCTCTCAGTTTGGGAAAAGCGTAGTACCCATGCGCCAGATGTGCGTATTGCCCCAGCGGTCCGCGATCTGCTTCAAATTTTTCAAATAAATCTACCATAGGAAGACAGTTTTGATTTACGTAAAATCACCACACTTTTTCGATTTGTTCGTTGTGGATCCATTTACTCCAAGAATAATTATAAGTATGAACTTTCTTTATTTGTTTACCTTTTTCGTTAACCAGAGGGTATCCTCTATTCGCCCATTCGAATATACTGCCGTATAGGTTATATACATTTGAATAGCCGAGTGCTTTTAGGCGATCTCCTATCTTTTCGCTTCTGTATCCTATCGAGCAATATAGTATTATTTTTTCATCTTTCTGAATACCTTCCAGTCTCTTGGGATCAAATTCTTTAAAACCCAAATATCTCGCCCCGGGTATGTGGCTGGTATCGAACTCTTCTTTTCTTCTGGCATCAAAGATAATAACTTCGTCTTGAATATTTCTCAATTCTTGCACTCCAATTACCGGAATGGATTGCCGTATCATTGCGTTGATTTTTTGATCGAATTCGGGATCTTCCACCAGATTAGTAAGCTTAGGATGAGACTGAGCGCATCCGAGCTGGCCGATTGAGAGTATGCACAAAAGGACGTTCAAATAGCGTAATAAAGCGTTCATAAGTCTTGTTTTTCCGGGCCTTTACCGACTTCGTCATTGATGATTTTTCCGTCCTGGCACAGTTCGCGCAGCTGGTCTTCTTTAAATCGCTGGACGGTTTCTTGTATGTTTTCGGGATACAACAGGTGGATATTGGGGCCGGCGTCAAGAGTGAAGTAAACCGGCAAATTGGTTTCTTTTCGAAAGGCCCTGATCCTTTTAATGGCTTCCAGGGTATTGGGTTCCATCAGAATGAAACCTGGCTGGGAAGTCATCATCAGCGCATGCAGGGCTAGGGCCTCTGATTCCGTAATTTCGCCGAAAGTTTCCAGGTCTCCTGCTTTCAGCACGGGCAATATAGTACTAAGGTTCCTGCCGGCCTGGAGGAAACGTTGCTCCGCAAAAATATTAGTGTCCATCAATGCATGCCCGAGGGTGCTGGAGACCGATTTCTCAGATTTGCTGACGATCAGGATATCGTCTCGGAAAGATTTGAAGACCTCATGAAGTCCTTCTTCAAAGGGAACGCTGAAAAGGTCGCTTGAGCCGTCCACCTCATGATGCGTTCCCCATATTGCCGCATAGGGGAATATGGAGCGACTGGCGCTGCCTGAGCCCAGTCGAGCTATAAAAGAAGCCCTTTTAAAAAAGGCTGCTGTTGTTAGATCTTCCTCAAAGAGTTGCTCTGCCATGCTGCAAAAACATAGCGCCAGGGCGCCCATGCTGGAAGCAGAGGACGCAATACCAGCGGAATGAGGGAAGGAATTACTGGAATATACCTCCAGTTCCAGTTCCATCAAAAAAGGAAAAACCTTCTCCAGTCGTTCAATGAACTTAATGATCTTGGGATGGAAAGCAGGCTTCGGCTGGTCATCAAAGAAAAACCGGAGGCTGATCCCTTTTTTCTTATCCTTTTTAGGAGCAAATACTATTCTGGTAATGGTATGCGCATTACTTAACGTGAAGCTTATAGAAGGATTTTTTGGCAATTGTAAGCCATGTTTACCCCAATACTTGATCAGGGCAATATTGGAAGGACACTGCCACTGGACTTCTCCGGAATTTGTACCCCCGGCGTTCTTCAGAATCAAAGAAGTGTTTTCGTATAGCTGCATACACTTTACAATCAATTTCTAAAATTAGCGCAAATATACTCTAACCTGAGATATGTGAAACCCATTTGGCGTAATTAGTTTGTAAACATTTTAAGACAACCCCAAACCTATACTTGAAAGGGTTTGCGTACATAACCGTTACAGGTTTGTTTTTGTTGAAAAATGTTCCACGTGGAACATTTTTCAATTGAAGAACGGATTTCTAATAATTGCGAAGCAGCCATTTTTTAAATAAAAGAAAGTCAGGGGCCATTTTTTCGCTCACTTTTTCCTTGTCTTTGATTCTGTCCAATTGCCCGGGGAGCTTTACTTTTTGACCGATAACCCTTTCCACGTCATCGATGAACTTAGACGGGTGGGCAGTCTCCAGCAAAATGTTGGTTTCATTTGGATTTTTCCGTTGGTGTTCCTTTATGGCAAGGAAACCAACTGCTCCGTGTGGGTCAATGATGTATTTATATTTGTGAAAAACCTCCTTAATGGCTTTTTCCGTTTCTTCGTCAGTAAAGGCATAACCGCTTATTTTTTTCTTCATATTGTTCCACGTGGAACGTTCGTCGTTTTCCTGGAAAAAGTCCAGCATTCGGACGAAGTTGGAGGGGTTGCCAACGTCCATGGCGTTGGACAGGGTGCGAGCGGAAGGACGGGGTTGAAAAAGGCTTGATTCCAGGTATTCGGGCACTACATCGTTGATGTTGGTGGCTGCGATGAAGTGATTGACCGGAAGCCCCATGGCGGAGGCGATCAGTCCGGCGGTGAGGTTGCCGAAATTGCCACTAGGTACGCAAAAGTTGATGGGTTTGTCTTTTGGGGCTTGCTTGTAGGCTTCGAAGTAATAAAAAGACTGGGGGATGAGTCTGGAAATGTTAATGGAGTTGGCGGAGGTTAGTCGAATTTGCCGGTTGAGTTCTTTGTCCAAAAAAGCTTTTTTGACGAGCGACTGGCAGTCGTCGAATGTGCCTTCTACTTCGATGGCGTTAATGTTGTGCCCAAGTGTGGTCAGCTGTTGCTCCTGTAAGGTGCTCACCTTGCCGGAAGGATACAAAATCACCACTTCAATGCTGGGGGTTTGAAAAAAACCGGCTGCAACAGCGCCTCCGGTATCTCCTGATGTGGCAACTAAAATAACCAGGTCTTCCTTTTCATCTTTATTGAAATAGCTCATCAACTGAGCCATAAAACGGGCTCCGAAATCTTTGAAGGCCAGAGATGGGCCGTGGAACAGCTCGAGGATGTATACGTCATCTGTCAAAGGAATCAGCGGAGCCGGGAAATTCACCGCAGTTTTTATGATCCGCCAAAGATCTTCATGGGGTATGTAATCGCCAAAAAGAGTCCGACAAACTTCAAAAGCGATGTCCTGAAAGCTGAAGTCGCTTAAATTATTAATGAAGGATTGAGACAACATTGGTATCTTTTCCGGCATGTACAGACCGTTATCCGGTGGAAGTCCCTTTAATACGGCTTCTTTCAATAAAACAGTATGCGACTTATCTTTGGTGCTGTATAATCTCATCGCTTTAGATTTATAGTCTTACGGCTCCAAGTGGATTGATCGGAGATACATAAGATTCGAGTTGTATATTCTGTTCGTAAAAAACGGCCGCCATGGCTCCGGCTACTTCTTCTGCTTTTGAACGTCCCTTGCAAAGGGCAAAAACGGATGGCCCCGCGCCGGAAATACTGCAACCCAGAGCGCCACTTTTAACAGCGGCCTCCTTTACATCATAAAAGTGAGGGATCAAAGGGGCTCGCTGAGGCTCAATAATGACATCTGTGAGGGACCTTCCGATCAGCGCATAATCCGATTGAAACAGACCAATGACAAAACCGGCCATGTTCCCGCATTGCTGAATAACCTGTGGGAGGGGAACTTCGCGGCTTAATACGTTCCTGGCGTCCTTGGTCAGTATCTTGATGTAAGGATAGATGACGGCGGCAAATAAATCTTCCGGTACAGGCAAGGATTGAACATCAAGGGTTTCATTACTGCGAATGAGCACCATTCCGCCAAGTAAGGCCGGCGCCACATTATCGGCATGGTAAGCGCCGTCGGCAACTTGTTCGCCTAGTACAGCAAAATGCAGCAACTCTTTTTTAGCCAGCGGGGCACCCAGCAGTTCATTAACGGCCATCACGGCTGCCGCTGCGCTGGCGGCGCTGGATCCCAGGCCGCTTCCAAAAGGCATCTTCTTGTGGATCTCCATTTCAATCCCTCTGCGCTCACCGAGATGATCCAGTAGGCTCTGGGCGGCAAACCCGGCCGTGTTGTCCGCAACCGCATAGGGTAATTTTCCATTGTCCCCCGTGATGGCTGTGATCCTGAAACCGGGTTCGCCAGCGAAGCGAACGTGAATTTCATCCCCGGGACTTTCAAGGGCAAATCCTAATACATCGTATCCTACAGCTACATTAGCGACCGAAGCCGGCGCAAAAACTTTGACGGTTTGATTCATATTGATTGCTTAGATTAAGTAGTTTCCGATGGTCAGTATCTCAGCAAATACGCCGGCGGCAGTTACCTCTCCCCCCGCGCCGGGGCCTCTGACCACCAACGGGCGGTCTTTGTACCGATCTGTGGTGAATACGATCATATTGTCACTGCCGTTCAAAGCATAAAAGGGATTGTCGGCGCTCACCGCCTGCAGACCCACGCTGGCCTTGTCGTCCTTTAGCTGAGCAATGTATCTTAATACTTTTCCTTCCTTTTCAGCTTCTGCTCTCATCTGCTCAAATACGCCATCCGCTTTTTCCACTTCTTCCAGAAAAGCCTCAACGGTCGGCGCTTCCTGACAGGCTTTGGGCAAAATGTTCTCCACCTCTACATCTTCCGGTTCTATCATCAAGCCGGTTTCCCGGGCGAGGATGACGATCTTGCGCCGGACATCCACCCCGTTCAAGTCTGTTCTTGGATCGGGTTCGGTGTAACCAAGCCTCTGGGCTTCCTTAATGATGCTGCTGAAGGAGACGCCCTTTTTGAAGTGGTTAAAAATGAAAGATAACGATCCGGATAAAACCCCTTCTATCTTGATCAGCTGATCACCGCTGATAATGAGATCATTCAACGTGGAAATGACAGGAAGCCCCGCCCCTACATTGGTTTCGTACATGAACTGCACGCCCCGCCTGGCGGCGATCTTTTTGAGTCGTTTGTATCTTAGGTAAGAAGAAGATGTAGCGATCTTATTGGGCGTAGAGATAGAGATGCTTGCATCTAGTATCGCTTCATAATAATCCGCTATTTGTTCTTCCGCCGTATTGTCTATGAAGATGGCGTTGGATAAGTTGAGGGTTTTCATTTGATGGAGGAAATGGTTCATATCCATTTTTTCTTCCGCCTGCTCAAGCTCTTCCTTCCAGTTGTCCAAATCGACCCCTTCCGGCTTGAAGAGCATCTTCCTGCTGTTGCCCAGGGCGATGACTTTCAACTCCAGCGATCGTTCCTTTTTTAATGCATAGGAGTGCTCCCGGATCTGTCGGAGTAAAGTGCTCCCGATCAAACCGACGCCGGCTATGAAAAGGTGCAGCTCTTTGACATCGGACAGGAAAAAAGTATCGTGCAGCGCATTTAGTGCTTTCGATTCATTGGATTTGTCCACTACTACCGAGATATTCAGCTCGGAAGATCCCTGGGCAATGGCAATAATATTAATGCCGTTTTTCCCTAAAGCCTGGAAAAGCCTTCCGGCAATGCCTGTCCGATACCGCATATTTTCTCCGATGATCGCCACCACGCAAAGGTCTTTTTCTACTTTCACCGGATCAATGCTGCCTTGTGCGATTTCGCTGCTGAATGTCTCTTCTACGGCTCTTTTGGCTTTTAGCGCATGTTGAGGCTGAATGGCAAAACTGATCGAGTGCTCCGAGGACCCCTGCGTGATCAAGATGACATTAATGGCTTTTTGGGCAAGGGTGCTGAACAGCCGGGCCGCAGTGCCGGGCACGCCGAAGAGCCCGCTCCCCTGAAGCGTGAGTAATGCTATATTGTCAATACTGGAAATACCCTTAACGACCTTTCCCTTAGGGTCTTTTTTATCAGAGATAAAAGTACCCGGAAAGTCGGGATTGAAAGTGTTTTTTATGACCAAAGGGATCTTTTTGTTCAATGCAGGCTGTATGGTGGGAGGGTAAATAACCTTGGCGCCGAAGTGAGCCATTTCCATAGCTTCGGAATAGGTCATCTGTGGAATGGTAAAAGCTCTTCTGACTTTTCTGGGATCGGCTGTCAATACCCCATTCACATCAGTCCAGATCTCTATGAGTTCGGCTTCCAATCCGGCTGCCAGCAATGCAGCCGTGTAATCGGAGCCTCCCCTTCCCAAAGTAGTGGTCAGGCCGCCTTTTGAAGAAGCTATAAAACCTGTAACTGTCTGTATTTCAGGGTTTTGAGAGTAGTATTCGCTGATTTTAAGGAATGTTCTTTCCAGGTCGACATTGGCCGTACCGAATTGTTTATCGGTTTTGATGATCTTTCGGGCATCAAGGTACTTGGCATTGACGCCGTTCTGACGAAGGGCGACAGATATCAGGAAAGCGGCGTTCCTTTCTCCAAAACTCAACACATAGTCCATGGTTCGGGATGAAGCCTCCCGGACGAGGAAAACACCATAGAGCAGATTTTTCAGCACTTCGTGATTAGTTTCCAGATGGGCGATCACTTGTTCCTGGTATTCTTCATTGAGTAGTATGCGGGCGGCCTCCAGATATCGCCGGCTAAATTGTTCGAATTGCTCCTGGTAACGATCATCGCCCGCAGCAGCCAGTTCGCTCATGCTGATGAGCAGATCGGTGATCCCTCCGAAGGCGGAAAAGACGACCGTAAATTTTTCCCCTTCTGAATAGTAGGTCTTCAGAATATCGATAATGCGTTGTATGCGATCCGGAGTCCCGACAGAGGAGCCTCCAAATTTTAGTACCTTCATGATGCAACTGTTTCTGTTTAAAAACGCCTTCGGCTGTTTTTTATGGGTTGATATCGTCAATTCGGCGACTTGGTCAGGGAGAGCGCTTATGGATTTGGCTTATGACCTCATAAGCCAAATCAATGAGGAACAAAAGTATTTATTTCTGTTGGGAAGTCAAGACGTTAAATCAAAAATTAAGATGAAATAAATTAAAAAGGGGCGCCGTTCGGCGCCCCTTTTTAATTTATTTCATCTTAATTTTCCCAAGTAAAATTAAGAATTTTTAAATGCTCAACAGCCCAAGCGCATCGTTCTCCTTCTCTGTCATTCGTTTTTTTTCTTCGGGCGATTTATCGCCATAGCCACAGAGGTGCAGGGCGCCGTGTATCATGACACGGTGGAGTTCCTGTTTAAAAGAAGTACTGTAAAGTTTAGCGTTTTCTTTGACTCGATCGATGCTGATGAAAACATCGCCTTCGATGATAGGGAGGGGGCTGTATTGAAAGGTAATGACGTCGGTGAGGGTATCGTGATCGAGATATTCGACATTAAGTTCGTGAAGATAATCATCGCTGCAGAAGACATAATTGATCAGTTGAAGTTTTTGGCCTTCTTTTTGAACGACCTGCTCTATCCAATGACGAACGGCGGTCTGATCTTCGAGTATGAATTCGGTATCTTCGGAAAAAAAGAGGATGCCTGAATCCTCTTCTGATTCCGTAAAAAGATCAGACAACTGGAAGCTCATATATTAAATTCTATGACAACGGTGCTGCCGTTGTTACAAAAAGTTACAGAATCGGAAAGCTGCTGCATCAGGAAGACACCGCGGCCACCACACTTAAGGATATTTTCAGGGCAGGTGGGATCGGGTATTCTTTTAGGATCAAACCCCCTGCCTTCATCAGAGATCTGGAAAGCCAGTCGGTTTTCGAGTTTTTTCAATTGTATTCGGACCTGTTTGGTCTCATCATTTTTATTGCCGTGAATGATGGCATTATTAACGGCTTCGGTAAGGCTGATGAGCATGTTGCCGTAGATTTCTCCGTTTATTTTGTACATCGTCGCCACTTTGGAGACGAATTTTTCGACCAGAGAAATGTTGCGAGGGTGTGACGTTAGTTTTAGCATAATTTGTTGTTCACTCATTTCTGAAAACGCTCAAGGAGTTAGAAGAAAAATTGCAAAGATCCCAATTTGGGAGAATTCACAGAAACGGCAAAAGGCAGCAGAATGGTAAAACTGCCGCCTTTTGCTCTTTTTATTTATCGCTTTTCAGGGATTTGAAATACTCTTCTACTAACACCTTGTAATAAGGTTTTAGTGCAGGGGAAACTGTGCGATACATTTCTATTTCCGCCCTTCTTTTCTTGATGTACTCTTCAAGAGCCGGGGGCATTTTTCTTTCTTTTTCCTCAGCAGTCTCGGATTTTCGTTTTTGATCGAACTCGCGTTCCCGCTGGGCTTTTTCATGCTGGAGCAATCGGGTTAGGATTTCCTGTTGTCTCATAAGGGTTTCGTTCTCCAGTTGTTTATTTACTAGGTCTTTTTCGACCTTATCCATTTTTTCCATCAGTTCTTGAAGTTCTTTACTGCCCTGGCCCTGTTCCCTGAGTTTTTTCTGCTTTTCCTCCAGGGCTTTTCGCAGGGCCGCTTGCCGGGCGGCCATCTTTGCGTATTCTTCGCTGGAGATACCGCCGCCGTCTTTCTGGCCTTTTTTAAGCTGTTGCATTTCCTGGTTAAGCTTTTGCTGACCTTCGCTGATCTTATCCTGTGGCTGCCCTCCCGGTTGGTTATTAGAGGGGTTATTGCACATTTGCTGGCCTTTCATCATGGCAGACATTTGCTGTTGCATCTGGTTCATGACTTCGCTGAGCATCAGCGCCAAGTCGTTGGTATTTTTCATGACTCTTTGCTGGTGATCACTGGCCCGTTGTTTTTGGCGTTCTTCCAGGTCCTCAATAGTGGAGGACATATTCCCATTGATCTCAGAAACTTTTTCGGTTACGAAAGATTCGATCTGGAAAACACGTTTACTTAAGGCCTGAAGGCTGTCCTCAATGAGTCGGAAATCGTCTTTGAGTTTGAATTGCTGCTGAACGAGTTCGACATACTTAGGGGTAGAGGCAGCTGTTTCATTGAATTCATTGATCAGTTCTTCCTGATCGAAAGAAAGCCCCACCAGGTTTTCGAGCAGTTGACGCAGCGCCTTCATATCTTCCTGCATTTGTTCCATCTGACTGGACTGCATCTGCTGTTCCATAGACTGGGCCATCTGCCTCATTTTTTGTGACGCATTCTTCTGAGACTGGGAGGCCTTTTTATTCTGTTGTTGCTGTAATTGTTGTTTACTTTGGTTCAGATCGTATTCGATATCCTCCATATCCTGCTCCCGATTTTCCATATTCATTGGATTTTCGAGCTGTTCGTTTTTCTCCTCGATTTTTTCCATCTGCTCTTTGATCTCTTCAAATTTTTCGTTGATCTGCTCTTGTTTTTGCTGAAGTTCTTCCTGTTTATTCTCAGGCTGTTGCTGACCTGCCTGTTGTTTTTCTTGCTGATCTTGTTCCTGGTTTTGCTGGCCGGCTTGATTTTCCTGATTTTCAGCTTGTTTTTGCTCTTCTTGTTTGTTTTCTTCTCCCTTTTGACCTTCCTGTTCTTTGCTTTCCTCTTTTTTTTCACCTTCTTTTGCCTCTTCCTGATTTTCTTTTTCGAAGGCTTCGGTTTCTTTTTGGAGCTCTTCCTGTTCTTCGGCTAATTCCTGGAGCTTATCGATGGTTTTTTGCATTTCCTGCTCCATTTCTAATTGTTTGAACAATTCAAGCAGGCGGTCGAGTTCTTTTTCCATTTCTTCATTGTTGAACTCGGACTCTTCCATCATTTCTATGGCCTGGTCTTTTTCGAGTTCCTGCATCAACTGTTCGATCTTACGCATGAGTTCCTGCATTTCTTCACTCATGACTTCTTCGAATAGCTTTTGGAGGGTCTCCTGCTTTTTTTGTTGCTCTTCATTGGATTGGGAAAACTCCTCCTGATTTTTCAGGTTCTCTTCGAATGCCTTTTTGGCCTCCTCTATTTGCTTTTGTAACTCTTTCTGGCGCTCGAGCATCTTTTCCAGTTCCTTGCGATCCTGCCAGTCGAGTTCTTTTTCCTGGAGCAGTTGTTCCCGCATTTTTTTCATATCCTCCTGGATCTTGCGAGACTCCTGGAGCGCCTTTTGGAGCTCATCCTTGATCTTTTCGTCGTTTTCTTCCGCCATAGCTTCGTACTCTTCAAGCGTTGGCATAGCAAATAGCATCAGGTTGGTTCTGGCGGATTTAATACCATTAACGGCATCGTTGTCGAATATTTCAAAATAGTAGGTGATCTGATCACCAGCCTCAAGGTTCAGTTCATTGAGATCGAAGGCATAATCGAAATCGGACTGTTTGCCTTGAGGCCTTCCCATCTTGATGGTCGTAAGTTCCCCTTCCTGCTGATTTTCTTTTTTCTTGCGGTAATTAAAAGTCAGCAGAGACAAGCCATAATCATCAGAAGCTTCCCCGGCGAAGTAGAGCAGTTTTTCGTCTAGACTGTCCTGAAACTTTTCAGCGTTAATAGTAGGATATAGATCTGGTATGATGGATAAAGAATAGCTTACGGAGTCCGCCTGTGGCAGCAGCTCATTAGAGACGTAAAGCTTATAGAGCTCATCTCTGAGCGCCTTTTTTTTATGGGTGAACAGTTCGTTGGAAAAGCGGGTCACTGCCTGAATAGAATCGGATTCCGAGAAGCGGATCTGAATATCGTCCGTATTTTCGGCATTGAAGACCCAGTTGATCATCGTACCTACTGGAACGACTATATCGCCGATGTTGGCCAGTGCCTCGTCTTTTCTTCCGGTATAGTTGGGATAATCAAGCTTGATCTCGAATCCAATGATATTCGGTTTTTTTAAAACATCCAATTCATATTTTCTCGATTCGACGGGACCGGAGGCTAACTTAAAGTCAATGGCTTTTTGAACCGTTTTGAACTGGTAGGAAAAACGGTTTTTATCCAGCTTTTTCAATCTATAGGATGCGTCGTCAAGAACGATAAAGGCTTCGTCCGGCAGTTGGTCTCCCTCAATAAGCACCTCCAGTTCGTAATCTTCATACTGAACCACGTTCAGGTCTTTTTCATCAATGACGAAAGAGAACGGAGCGGGTCTTTCAAATACTTTGTTGTTATTGATCAGTCGGTTGGTGCTGTCCTTAATGATGCTGGGCGCTGCGAATAGAATGACCAGGAAGAGCAGAAGGGGCGGCAATGCATAGCGGAGGTATTTTCGGTTTTGTGCAAGGTTAATGGCGGATTTGAAGGGAACAGGTTTGATGTCTTCTGTTTTCTGGTTAATACTTGCAAGGATCAGCTCCTTTTGCTCCGCCTGGTCGGCTTGTTTTTTTAATTGTAGTACATTAAGCAGTTTATCTTTAACGTCCGTAAAATGCCGGCCGATGATCTGCGCTGCCTGTTCGTGGGAAATGACGTCTCCAAGCCGGAAATAGCTCAATACAGGGCGGCCTATCCAATAGAACAGGGCCCCAAGGCTGACGGTGATAAACGAATACCAAAGAATTTTCCGCGTGGGCGGCTCATAAAAATTGTAATATTCCAGAACGGCCACAACTAAAAACAACAAAACGATTAATCCGACACTGTATAAAGCTCCTCTGATCAGCTTGTTAACGTAGTACTTCCTTATAAATTGATCCAGCTTCTGAATGAGCAACTGGTAATTGTTATCTCGCTCCATTATAACGATTCTGAGTGAATGAATGATGCTATTCCTATATATGGTATATAATGTGTAAAACCAAATTAAGTTGAAATAAACTTACAGTATCAGTAAGAAATGTGGATTGTGATGCTTTGGCTTGAATGGGATCGATTCTGAAGGTTTCCTGAATAGCTGGAAAAATAGATAAGATTATGAATATTGTCAAGGAGCAACAAGTTAAATTGACATTCGTCCAATATAAAAACCGTACAATTAACATTTTTATAAGGCGAAGAGTGAAGGTCGAAATGGCGGCAAAAAAAATTTGGCCTATTTTCGACCTTCAACCTTACTCTATTGTGATGTTCATATAGATGGACAGCAAGGTGTCATCCGTTTCCTTTTCTTTAATAGTCCTTAACATGTTTCGTAGCTTTTCGAGTAGTTCATCCTTTTCAGGGCTAACCTCCGGATTGAGGTCTAATCGTTCCTCTTTCAGCTCTTCTTTCATTCGGAATAAGGACATGGTGGATGCGGCCTTTCTCAGCTGCGGCTGGTTTTGGGCCATGGCGATAGACTGAAGGCGTTCGATACCGGAAAGGAGTTTCTTCCAATCGGCTTTCATGAGCAGTGACCGGTAAAGGTCGTAAAAGTTTACGGCAACAAACCCCTGCATTTCGTCTGATTCGAGGCGTTCTTCGAAAAAAGAGAGGTATTGGACATTCCCGCTCATGACGTACATTTCGGCAATCGTATTCAGGACGAACATACTTTCGGAATCCTTAAGTTGTTCTGCATACTGAAGCGCCAGAGTGGAATCAACGCCCCTGAGGTAATACAGGGCTGAAGCCATAACTGCTTCTGAAGAATCCTGCTTGATGGCAGTAATGGCTTCTGCTTTGCTGCTTTGATCTTCCAGTTCGATGAGTTTTTCAAAAGCACCGGCCCTTACGGAAGAATGAGGATCCGCAGCGGCCATATTGCGAATGGCTGCCAGTTCGTCAGAAGTAGGGGTTTCGATCAGGTTCATGGCAATGCCTCTGATCGCCCAGTAATCATTGGTAAGCGCCGTTGAGGCAATGTCTCTGAGTTCGGGCCTTTCCGCTTGGCGCAAAGCCTGCAGGGCATCGATCTGACTGAGCAGGCTGTTGGATTTATCAAATTGATGGACGTATGCTTCGATTGGCGTATTATCTTCCTCCACTTCACAAAGAAGTACCCTTTTGGGATCGAAGATCATCAGGACGGGTTTCTCTTTGACCTCAAATTTGAAGCTTTGGGCGCGTTCTTTTATCCTTATGGGCTTTTCCTCAGAAGAACCATCTGCGTAAACGATTTTTACGCTGGTGGGAATTTCAAAGATAGGCTGCATATCCTCAGGATTTTGGACCTGGCTGACGGTGAGCCCCGCCCTGTCCATGCTGTCCTGGTATTCATATTCCAGTTGAAGGACAGGATGTCCCTGATCAAAATACCACTGGTTCCAAAACCAATTGAGATCTTCACCTGTAATTTCTTCAAAAGCCAGACGAAGGTCATGTGCTTCAACGGCTTCATAGGCATTGTCATTAAGATAAAGGTTGAGGGCGGCCCAGAACGCTTCATCGCCTACGTATTCGCGCAGCATGTGTAATACCGATCCGCCTTTATTGTAGCTGTGCGCATCGAACATGTCCTCCTTGTTGTCAAAACTGAAATGGATGAGGGGGTGGCCGCCATAAGTAGCCGAGGAAAAGTAGCCCTCCCATTCGCTGAGCAGGTGGGCATCCGCTTCATCCCGTCCGTATTTATATTCCAGCCAAAGATATTCGCTGTAATTGGCAAAGCCCTCATTCATCGTGAGATTAGCCCAGCTTTCGCAAGTTACATAGTCTCCAAACCAATGGTGAAACATCTCGTGGGCGACTATCTTTTCATTGTACAGGTAGTCGATCAATTCCTCTTTCCGTTTTTGCATAAAGTCGCCGAAGATAACGGCGGTGGTATTTTCCATGGCGCCGGAAACATAATCTCTGACGACTACCTGGGCATATTTTTTCCAAGGGTACTTCAGATTGAGTTTCTCTGAAAAAAAGCCCAGCATTTCGGGAGTATGAGGATAGATGTATGGGGCGTCTTCCTTGTATTCGGGTTCGACATAATAAGTAACCGGGATGTCCTGCCATTGATCTTCAACCACGGCAAATTCACCTATGGTCAGCATAAACAGATAAGGAGCATGGGGTTGATCCATCTTCCAGGTGTCGGTGCGGGTGCCGTCCGGATTTTCTTTCGAGCCGACGAGCAGACCGTTAGAGAGGGTGACGTATTTTTGGTCTACGGTAAGGACCATTTCCTGGGTACAGCGCTCATTAGGCTTATCGATAGTAGGGAACCAGCGGGAGTTCCATTCCGTTTCTCCCTGGGTCCATATTTGCTGAGGCTTATCCGGCTCTTCACCCCGGGGGTTAATGAAAAAAAGACCTTTATCAGAAGTGATGGCGGCACTGCCGCCTGTTTCGGAAGGGCGGGCGATGTAGTCGATGACGAGCGTATAAGACTCCCTTCGGGTATACTCTTTATCAAGGGTGATAGCGATCTGTTCATTGTTGTATTCGTAGGAAAGAGGGGCAGCTTCTCCTTTCAGTCGGATGTCTTTGACCTCGAACCCTTTGGCGTCGAGAATAAGCGTGGAGGTAGGGTAAAAATAGGGCTGAAGGGTAAGTTCCGCCAGGCCGATGACCTCCTCTTTTTCCCAATTGAACCTCAGGTCCAGTTTGGTATGGAGCAGGTCGTTTTCTCTTTCATGGCTGGGATTGTAAGGATCAGGTTCTAAGACCGGATCTTGCCGGTCCTCATCTACTGGATTTTTGTCCAGAGCGGGTGCGGTGACGTACATGGTGTCTAATTGCCGTTCTTCCACCATCAGGGAGGGGTCGAGAGGAATGCCGCTAATGTCGGTTATGGATTCCTGGGTGTCGTTTTTGTTGACTTTTGCTGAGGTTGAACAGCTGTGGGCGGTGAGAAAGATGGATAAGCACAACAGCCAAATAGTTCGGTTCATAATGATGTGTTTGAATTAAAAAAATAGCCCTTCACCAATGGCCGGAAAAACGGCCGGATGTCGGGCAATTCAGTATTGATCTTTCAAGGGGCGTTCCACTTCATAACGCCTCCCTGGCGAAAAGTGTTTTCTCAACTTAATTGTTTGGCAGTTACTTCCTGAAGAAAATCTTCGAGGTGGCGGTTAAATTCTTCTACATGTTCCATCATAGGCGCATGGCCACAATGGTCGATAAAAATAAGTTTTGAATTTTCAATAAGCTCGTTGAACTTTTTACCAACGAAAGCTGGAGTGACCTGATCTTGTTTTCCCCAGACGAGCAGGGTAGGCACATGGATTTGATGAAGCTTGTCACCTAGGTTGTGACGTACGGCGGATTTGGCCGTGGCAATGATCCTGATGGCTTTGTTCCGGTCATTGACAATGTCGTAAACTTCATCGATAAGCTCTTGTGAAGCTACCTTTGGGTCATAAAACGTAGCCTCCGTTTTCTTTTTAATAAACTCATAGTCTCCTCTTTTGGGAAAACTAGTGCCCATGGCGCTTTCGAAGAGGCCTGAACTGCCGGTCAGCACAACCGAATTTACTTTTTCGGGCCGGGCAAGAACGTAAAGCAGTGCGATGTGGCCCCCTAAGGAGTTACCTAGAACGTGGACTTTTTCATAGTCCTTATAGTCCACAAAGTCCGCTACGTAATTAACGAGCCCCGTGACGGATACCTTTCGTATCGGAAGTTCAAAAATAGGTAAGATAGGAACAACTACATTATAGGCATTGGAAAAGTGATCGAGAATGCCCTCAAAATTACTTAGTGCTCCGAATAATCCATGTAGCAAAAGTAGGTTTTCTTCTCCGCCCCCCGTCTCAATATATTTGAACCTATCTTCTTCTTTAATTTCGTACTTCATCTATATTAAAATGTATAATTACTCCCATGTTGTTTGGTTTAAATCCTTTATAAATAAGGACTTATCAAACATTTCATGAAAAAAATGATTATTATTGTTGAATACAATACTTTGAAAAAGGTCAAAGTATATGCAAAAATAGCCTTTTTTGTAAATTTACCTTACAAAACGCCTTGTCGCGAAGTAGTAAAGATGTTGTCATTGTTTGAGGCTTTTGTTTCGATTGCTTTACACTTAGGTTTTGGAAAAAATAAGTTTCATCAGGCAAAGTTTGATTTTATTTGAGCATTAAAGGAATTGAAAAAAAAAGGCGATTATCACACAACGCGCAAATCTACTATAATTAATAAAGTTAAGGTTATCTTTGTTTTATTCAAAAAATATCTCTTGATTTGCAATAGAAATTAGGTCTCGCGCTGGACAATCGAAATTTATGCAGTTGGCGCGAACTCAACATCCAGGCATTTGAAAACCTGAATAACTTTTTATTTTCTTAATTAAATTTGAAAGAACATGCGTCTAGTACTCAACCTACTTGTTATCAGCCTCGTACTTGGTTCTCTTCAATCTTGTGTTTCCAAGAAGAAATTTGATGACCTGATGAAACAGAAAGAAGCTACAGATCAGGCTCTGGCGGAAACTCAGGGACAACTCAGCACCCTTCAGGATGAAAAGGCAGCCCTTGAATCTGAAATGGCCGCTGAAAAAGAAAGATTGAACGGCGAAATTTCCAGCATTCGTTCTGACCTTCAATCTACCAAAAACCAGGTGTCTCAGGTTCAGGAAGAACTGAACATGACAAAAGAAGAACTGGAAGGCCTCAAAGCTGAAATCAACGGCATCTTCGCTGCTTACGAAGAAAGCGGCCTGTCCATGGAAGAAAAGAACGGTCGTCTTGTGGTTATGACTAAGGTTCCGGTTCAATACAGAAGCGGCTCTTACTCTCTTACCAAAGATGAAAGGGATGCACTTGCTGAACTGGCGGAAACCCTGAAAAGCAATGAAAATCTTAAAATCCTTGTGGAAGGTCATACCGATACCGACGGCGTATTAGGTACTGCTCCTTATGAAGACAACTGGGAGCTGGGCTACCTGCGCGCTAAAATGGTCGTTAAAGAGCTGGTCAAAAATGGCGTAAGTCCATCTCAGGTGGCGGCTGTTACTTATGGCGAAACCATGCCTGCTGCTTCTAATGAAAACGCGGATGGAAAAGCTCAGAACAGAAGAACAATGGTTGTTCCTAATGTAGATCTTAATTCTCTGAGAGAAAAGATGAACAACTAATCATTACCGTTACACAAGAATAAAAGGGCCTTCCGGGATTATCCCGGAAGGCCCTTTTGTTTTTACCTCTCGATAATGGTCGTAACCCGGTCATAACTCAATCCCGTAAAAATGCCGATCGCTTCCGCTGAACCTCCCAGGTTGGAAATGACCGGACTGGGCTGCCCGAATGGATTGCCGTTGGAAAGAATGGCCTGTTGAACACTAAGCCAGAATTGATAGTAAGACTGATCAATATGGTAGATCGTAAAAATTAAAGTGTCGCCTACCGTGTAATCAGGGGTGGTGCCAAAAAAGAACTTTTCACTGTCCAGAACTTCGTCATCCGTCACAAAATCTTGCTCAGGTTCTGTATCCAGACTACCCAAATGAACGCTGCGACGATAAAAGTTGGCGACCTCCCTGTCGTCCGTCAGATAAGTCTCCGCCCGCGCCATGGTGTCCGGATCGTCTTCAAAGAGGACGACAATGCTGTCAATAGGCACTACCGGCAGGATGCTCGTTACCGCAAATATGCGCTCTCCCTCAGCAGTAATCACCTCCAGCTCGAAATCCTGCTCGTAATCAGCAGGCACGATAGCCGGATTAATGTAATTATAGAACTTTCCAGTCGCCGGGTCAACAACAAGCTGATTTGACAGGCGATGCTCCTCTTCCGCATACCTGATGATTACCTCGGCGTCCTGAACGAGGAGGTTCTGTAAAAACGCATCATTCTGGCTGGGAAAGGGCGCAAAATAGAAGGCGCTTCGGGTCATCAGTAACCGAAACGGCTGCCCCGGTTCGAGATAACACTCTAATACGATCTCACTTTGGTATTCCGGAAGCTCCACCATGATGTCCTGCTCCAGATTGCCACAACCGCTCACCACAAGAAAAAGAACGAATGGCCATAGCAGCCACGAACGCCTGTTGTTTTGTATTTTTTCGCTTTTCATGGGTCTTAAAATTTGAAATTATAGGTTAGAGAAGGAAGAATAGGAAAAAGGGATACCTGCTTGGCCTGAATGCCTTCCGGGATTTCAATGTTGTTGCCTGCTCCGTCTTCTACCTCCCGGAACGCAGGATCAAAATAGACGAAAAAGGCATTTCTGCGATTGTAGACATTGACGACGTTGATCGTCAGGTCACTTTCTCCCCATTTGGGAAAAAAGTTTATGACGATGCCCAGGTCCAGTCGGTTGTAAGGGGCCAGTCGGAAGTTATTGCGATCCTGATAGACCGGAACTACTGCCTCAAAGTTTGCGCCGTATACATCCTGGAAGGTAAAGCGTCCTACCGGCATCCATCTAAGGTCGCCGGAGCCGTAAACAAAAGTAGAGGTTAAGCTTATCTTTTTGCTCAGCTCATAAAACAAAACGACAGAAAGGTCGTGCCTTCGATCATAAATGGGAGAAAAGTAACCCTGCTGTGCAAAAAGGCCGTTGGGGTCCAGCGTCTCAAACTCGCCCCGGCGGGTGCGGGAGTAGGTGTATCCGATCCATCCGTTCAGACGGCCTTCCGTTTTTTCCAGGCTTATCTCCAAACCGTATGCGTTGCCCTTGCCGATAGCAAATTCTTCTTCCAGGTTTTGATTGGCAAAAAGCCTGGCGCCGTCAACAAACTCTATCTGGTTGTCCAGCCATTTATAAAAGCCTTCCATCGTAAACAGCAGCTCTTTCCCAAAAAGGTAATTCATGCCTGCGGCAACCTGATCCGATCTTTGCGGTTTTACCCTTTCCGTGGAAGGGTACCATACATCGGTAGGCAATGTCACGCCGCTGCTGGCCACCAGGTGGAGATATTGAAACATCCGGGCATAGCTGCCCTTAAAACTGAAGCGACTACTGAGGCTGTAGTTCAGGGCAACTCTGGGTTCCAAACCAAGGTAAGTGGTTCCGTCATTAGTAAAACCACTGAATCGAAGACCTGCATTGACGCCGGCTTTGCCGCTGATCTTCCACTCATCAGAAAAGTAAGCGCCGAATTCCAGCCCGTCGAATTGCTCGCCGGAAGAAAAAGAGACCTCTCCATCGTCACTCCCTGCCTGGAGCCTGCCCACCGTAAATTGATGGAACGTACCGATCAGGCCAAACCTGAGCGTATGCTGATTGTTGGCGACAAAATAAAAATCAGATTTCAGGTTGATGTCCTGAATATTCGAGCCTATGTCAAAATTGAATCCTTCAAAGCGATTCCTGATGTTGTACTGGTAGTCAGAATAGGTGAAAGTAGAATTGGCGAACAATCTGGAATTAAATATGTGATTCCACCGGGCTGTACCTGTGGCGTTACCCCAGTTAAAGTTGAAATCGAAAAAATCGCCGTCAAAGTTAAATTTATCCCGGCCAAAATAGCCGCTCAGGTAGAGCCGGTCGTTCTCTCCAAGATCAAAATTCAATTTGGTATTA
The DNA here is from genome assembly GCA_964548175.1 of uncultured Saprospiraceae bacterium. Lineage (GTDB taxonomy): Bacteria > Bacteroidota > Bacteroidia > Chitinophagales > Saprospiraceae > JANQPA01. The sequence continues at coordinate 132,831 of CAZJQS010000001.1, read as the reverse complement.
AGGTCATAAAAAAAATAGGCGGGAATGGGATTAAAATCATCATTATCTTCATTAGCCTTATTGACGGCATTGGTAATGAGGTCTACATAAGTCCGCCGGCCTGATACCATGAAGGAGGATTTGTCTTTCTGTATAGGCCCCTCCAGGGTGAGCCGGGAAGAAATGGCGCCGATGCCGCCAGCGCCGGAGAATTTTTTCTTGTTCCCTTCCTTTAATTTGACATCGATGACTGATGAGAGCCGCCCGCCGTATTGTGCGGGGAATCCGCCCTTGTATATCTTGAGGTCTTTAACGGCATCGGTATTAAAGGTGCTGAAAAAACCGAAGAGGTGGCTGGCATTGTATACCAGGGCTTCGTCCAGCACGATGAGGTTTTGATCGGCGCCTCCGCCCCTTACGAACAAGCCGGTGGTTCCCTCCGCCCCGGAAGGAAGGCCGGGTTTGAGCTGGATCGTTTTCAGGATATCGCTTTCTCCCAGCAATACGGGTAGTAGCTTGGCCTGTTGCGGCGTAATGGTTTCTACGCTCATTTCCGTGGAAGCTACCTTTTCTTCTAGGGTGTTGGCCCTGACTACAACTTCCTCCAATTCCACCCCGGCTTCGATCATTTCAATATTAAGCTTTTGGTTTGAACTTAAAGCAATAATCCTCTCCTCCGTTTGGAATCCGATATAGCTGAAGACGACCTTTAGGGAATCTCCGGCAGGCATTCTGATGGAATAAAAGCCGTATTCATTGGTGACCGCGCCTGTCGCCAGCTCAGGGATATTGACAGTGGCCCCGATGAGGGTTTCGCCCGAACGAGCGTCACTGATGGTTCCGCTCAGGGTGAAGAAATCCTCCTGTGACCACACCTGCGCACAATAGAGAAGACTTACAAAAAGTAAGCCTGCGAATCGAATTAACATACAAGTGAGTTTTACGCCAAACCGTTGGTTTTTTCCGGCAAGCCAGGTGATGTAAATGAAAGCCAAACATAATCATTCAGTCTATAGGAGTCAACAGATTTTCTACTATTGGCAATATAGAGTATAAAAACAGTAGAAAACCATCAATGAATGGTTAGATTGCTTTAGGCTGTTATTCAACATTTTTCCGGATGAAGTCTTCGACGAGCGTTTCTGCTTTTTTGAGTGTCTCTTTTAGGTTGTCATTGATGAGCACCTTATCAAAGCGGGTTTCGTATTGGAGTTCTTCTGATGCTTTCTGGAAGCGCTTTTCGAGGTTTTTAGGATCTTCTGTTTGCCGGTCGCGGAGGCGTTGGAAAAGGATTTCTTCAGAAGGCGGTTTGACGAAGATGACTAGAGAGGCCGAGGGGTAGGCATTTTTGATGCTCAGCGCTCCTTTTACGTCTATATCAAAAAGAATATGCAATTTTTTCTGCCAGAGCCGCTCGATTTCAGAGCGAAGGGTCCCGTAGAACTGGTTGGTGTAAACCTCTTCCCATTCTACGAAGGCATCTTCGCGGATGAGGCGTTTAAATTTTTCCGGCGAAAGAAAATAGTAATCCTTGCCGTCAACTTCCTGCGGGCGAGGCGGGCGGGTAGTTGCGGAAACGGAAAAAGCCAGATTAGGAAGACTGTTCAGCAAGTGTCTGACTATGGTTGTTTTGCCTGCTCCCGAAGGGGCTGTAAAAACGATCAGTTTGCTCATTAAACAGAATTTGCAACTTGTTCTTTAATTTTCTCGAGCTCGTCTTTCATACTGACGACGATGCGCTGGATGTCATGCGAATAGGCTTTGGCGCCCATAGTGTTGATCTCTCGTCCGATTTCCTGGCTGATGAAGCTCAATTTACGGCCTTTGATGGAGGTTTCTTTGTCGAGTTCTTCGATAAAATATTTGCAATGCTGGCTCAGGCGGACTTTTTCCTCATTGATGTCGATCTTTTCGAGATAGAACATGATTTCCTGTTCGAATCGATTTTCGTCAATATTGTCTTTGCCGAGGTATTCTTCCAGGTTTTGGTATAGCCTTTGGCGGAGTTTGGTAATACGGTCTGCTTCGAAGGGGTCAGTCTGTTGGAGGAGGGTTTCGATAGTGTTGATTCGGACTCTTAAGTCTTTTTCCATCGCTTTTCCCTCATCGATTCTGAATTGATAGAATTTGTTAAAAGCTTCTTCGATAGCTTCCAGAATGGCAGTCCATTCTTCTTCGTCCAATGTTTGCGCCTCTGTAGAGACGACGTTGGGAAGTTTCAGGATAGCCTGAAGCATGTCACCCTGGTCCATATCCAGGTCTTTGACCAGCTTGTTAAGCTCGTCATGATATTTTTTGAATAATGGGATATTGAGGCTATACTCCTCATCGCCGTGCGGGGAAGCTACTTCCAGGGAAAAGTCAATTTTCCCCCGCTCTGCTTTATCGGTGATGATTTTGCGCAGATCTGCTTCTTTTTCTCTGTAATTTTGAGGCAGCTTAAGCCGCATATCGGTGAACTTACTGTTGAGGGATCTGATCTCTACGGTAATTACTTTGTCTTTATAGTCCTGGGAAGCTCTCCCATAACCGGTCATTGATAACAACATGTGAAAAGATTATGTAGGGCGACAAATAAAATTATTCAGCTTATGCAATTTAGCGAAATGTCTCTTTAGGGGGCCTCACGCCATCCTGTATTTGTTTGAACGGGCATTGTTCGCTTAATTCAATTAAAGGCAAATATAGTTAAAGATCGAGTAATACAAATTCAATTGTCAAAAGCAGAAAAAAATAGGAAAGTATAACCCGCTGAAAATTAGTGCAGGAAAAATAAAAATAGTATCCCATAATTTTCAATTGATGAATAAAATTGCGAAATTTGTGCCTCGTTTTGTCAAAAACTGATATAGAATTTATAACTTACTATAAACCAATTCTTAACAATGAGAAAAGCTGATCTTGTTGCGGCGATTTCAGAGAAGACCGGAGTTCCGAAGGTAGATGTTCTGGTAACTTTGGAAACTTTCTTTCAGGAAGTAAAAACTTCGCTTGCAGAGGGCGAAAATGTATATGTGAGGGGGTTTGGTAGTTTTGTGATTAAGAAGCGGGCTAAGAAAATTGGCCGCCATATAAAGAAGAACATAGCCATCGAGATTCCTGAACACTACATTCCGGCATTCAAGCCGGCGAAGGTGTTTGTGGAGCAGGTGAAGAACAATGTTACGGCTTTGCCGCAGGACGACAGCAGGGACGAGGATGACGACAAGTGAGGCGGCTTGCGCAACAATTGCGCTTTAGAAGTGGTTTTAATGTAAATTTAAAGTTATGACAAAATTGCAACTTGCAATTTTATTTTCAGCAGCAGCCCTTTTTTTGGTAATGTACTTCGGTTGTAACACTAAGTCTGCTGATATCAGAGCGCTGGAAAAGTCCAGAGCATTGGAAGTTGAACAAACGGGAATAGAAAGCCTTCAAAGGCGGGCTAAAGCTGGAATTTCGGAGGCTACATTGAGCAGTGTTTTGGTTTTGGAGTCTCAGCTTTCTGACGAAAGCATAAGCGATTCGGTAAAGATAGCGTTGTACAAGCAACTTTCTTCAGAGTGGTACGGTCTTTCCGAGCCCCCGATTGCCGGTTTTTATGCAGAAAAAGCAGCGGAATTGCTCAACACGGAAGAGAGCTGGTCAATCGCCGGGACGACTTTCGCCATAGGCATTCAGCGGGCTGCTGATCAACAGGTCAAAGACTTTTGTACAGGCAGGGCCATCACGGCCTTTGAAAATGCAATTTCCATCAATCCTGATAACCTGAGCCACCGGATCAACCTGGCACTTTGTTATACGGAAAACCCCCCGCCGGATAATCCGATGAGGGGGATACTTATTTTGCGGGAACTCAACCAATCCTATCCTGAATCTGTTCCTGTTTTGAATACGCTGGCCAGGCTGGCCATTCAAACGGGGCAAGTGGACAGAGCTATTGAGCGGCTGGAAAAAGCCGTTTCGCTGGAACCCGAAAATGCAAATTCCAATTGTCTGCTGGCTGGTGCTTATGAGCAGAGCGGGCAGGCCAAACTGGCTGAAGAATACGGACAGAAATGTAGAATGCTGTCTGAAAGTAATAATTAATTTTTTTATTAATAAAAAACATTTGGTGATATGCCTTGTGGAAAAAAAAGAAAAAGACATAAAATCGCTACGCACAAGCGTAAAAAACGTCTACGTAAGAATAGACATAAGAAAAAAAATAGATAATTATCGTTATCGGCAATAAGGGCTACCGGGAGGGAGATATCTGTAGCGGGCTTCTCCCTCTTTCTGGCTTTAGATAACTCTTGTTGATATTAGATTTTTTGCCCCTTACGGCCATTTCCCAAGGAATGGTCTCTAGTGGTTTATCTTACTCGAATCACAGATTTATCACTTTGATCATTGTAAGGCTTATCTCAAACCAACTTTACTGAAGCAATTCAGAACAGAAGAAAAAAAGATACGATACGATGCTCTAAAGTCAGTGTTTTTAGCCTTGCCAACAAAAGAATTCTCTGGTGGAAAAAGAACTTATTATTAATTCAACACCCACAGAGGTTGAGATCGCACTGCTCGAGGATTCCAAATTAGTAGAACTACACAACCAAAGAACAAACTCGAATTTTTCGGTTGGCGATGTTTTTCTGGGCAAGATCAAACGTTCAATGCCTGGCTTAAATGCCGCTTTTGTGGACATTGGTCATAAGAAAGATGCATTCCTGCACTACACTGATTTGGGACCTAAACTTCGTTCACTCATAAAATATACTAACGGCGTGGTCTCAGGAAGCCTGACCCACTCCCGCCTGGATAGTTTTAAGATTGAACCGGACATTGTCAAAACGGGCAAAATTGATCAGGTACTGGACAAAAGACAGCCCATCCTGGTGCAAATACTGAAAGAACCGATCTCAACCAAAGGGCCCAGGCTGAGTTGCGAAATTACCATCCCTGGCCGATACCTCGTACTTACTCCATTCTCCGATGTGGTTGCCGTATCCAAAAAGATTGCTAACTCGGAAGAAAGAAAACGCTTACAGGTACTAGTAGAAAGTATTCGCCCTAAAAATTTTGGGGTGATCGTACGTACAGCAGCAGAAGGCAAAAAAGTGGCTGACCTGCATGAAGAACTGACCCTAATGCTGAACAAATGGGACAGCATCTTCAATCAAATGCATAAAGCTAAAGCTCCTAAAAAATTATTGAGCGAACTGGATAAAACCTCCAGCATCCTGAGAGATATCTTGAGCGACTCGTTCCACAAGATCGTCGTCAACGATAAAGAACTTTATCTCAACATCAAGAGCTATCTGGCCAGCATCGCTCCGGATCAAGTAAAAATCGTGAATCATCATCGCTCTAACCGGCATATCTTCGATGCTCATGGGGTGACTAAGCAGATCAAATCTTCCTTCGGTAAAACAGCAACCATGCCCAGCGGGGCCTACCTGGTCATCGAACATACAGAGGCCATGCACGTCATCGATGTTAACAGCGGCCATAAAATGGCCAGCAGTAACCAGGAAGAGGCCGTGCTGAAAGTAAATATGGAGGCAGCCGAAGAAATCGCCCGGCAGCTCAGGCTGCGTGATATCGGCGGCATCATCATCATCGATTTTATCGATATGAGAAAGGCCGAAAATAAAAAGGAGTTGATAAAGGCTATGCGCCATTTTATGAAAAAAGACCGCGCTCAGCATACCATCCTCCCCTTAAGTAAATTCGGCCTGATGCAAATCACTCGCGAACGGGTAAGACCCGAAGTGAAAATCAACACCGCCGAAGTCTGCCCCACCTGTAACGGTACCGGCAAAATGAACGCCTCCATTCTCATCACAGATGATATCGAAAGAGATCTGAATTTCATCGTTCAGGCCAGACCAAAATCCAAACTCATCCTCAGAGTTCATCCTTATATTGCAGCCTACCTGACCAAAGGACTCTTTAGTCTTCAAATGCAATGGTATCGAAAACATTTCAAATGGGTGAAAATTATCCCCGATAGCGATTACCATCTCTCTAAATACAAGTTTTTCGACAAAAACGAAGATGAAATTCGACTGAACTGAAAGTGGCCGCCAGATGGCGGCCACTTCTGTTTTTCCTTCAGTGCATCGGACAACCGCAAGTCAGCGTCTTACAGGCCGACAAACAAAAAGTTAGCCATACAATAATCAGGATTGTTAAGTGATAATGCTTTTTTTTCATATTTTAACAGATAATTAAGTAAGTGAACGAGAGTAGCTGACAAAGACATTTTTCTGGTTTGTCTGATACTCTTTGTGCTCCTGTTTATTTGATTTCGAAGCCAACTTCTCGAAATCCTCAACTTTCTTTTTGTGGAAAATCCTAAGCGCATTTTAATTACGCCTCTCGACTGGGGACTTGGGCACGCAACGCGTTGTATCCCTATCGTCAATTACTTGCTATCCAAGGGCATGGATGTCGTCCTAGCTACGAACGGCCGACCTTTGGAATTGCTAAAAAAAGAATTTCCCAATCTTCAAGTCCTTCCCATATCTTCTTATGATATACGATATTATTCCAACAGTATCCACATCAACCTGCTTTTTCAGTTCTACAAGCTGTTTCGGGCCATTATCGTCGAACATCGTCAGATTAAAAAAATTGTTGAAGATTACCAAATCGACGCCATCATTTCAGATAACCGTTTTGGCTGTTATAAAAAAGGGATCCCCAATATTTTTATCTCCCATCAACTCCATTTGATCGCGGGAAACCCTAAACTGGAAAAACAAATCAATCGGATCAATCATTATCACATTCGATTCTTCGACGAATGCTGGATCCCCGATTTTGAGGGCGAACCAAACCTGGCAGGACGCCTGTCTCATCCTTCTCCATTCCCCAAAACTCGTTATCTGGGCGCACTTACCCGTATAAAACCGCTGAAAGTAGACAAAAAATACGATCTGGCTTTTATCTTCTCCGGCCCGGAGCCCCAAAGAACCCGCCTGGAGAAAAAAATACTCCAACAAGCAAAAGATTTACCGTACAAGATGGTCATGGTTCAGGGCAAACCGGAAAAAGAAGAATACCAAAAAGTATCGGATCGGTTCGAAATATATTCCTACCGAACCGGCAAGCAACTCAATGAGATCATCGCCGCCAGCGACCTTGTCGTTTGCCGCTCCGGTTACAGCACCATTCTCGACCTCGTAGCCCTGGGTAAAAAAACATTGCTGATCCCCACTCCCGGCCAGACCGAACAGGAATACCTTGCAGACCTTTATGAACAACAAGGCATTAGTCTTCAGCAACGACAACAGCAGCTCAACTTGAAAGAAGGAGTCGAGGAGGCAAAAAAATACAAAGGGTTCGGGGAGTTCCCTTATTCCGAGGAAATATGGAAATCGGTGCTCGATGGTTTTTTGAACCGTATAGCTGGCCAATAATAAGAAGAAGCGCCGCCTTTTTATTAGCCGGGCTTAGGTCTTATTTCTTATTAAACTGATTCATCGTAAAATTCAAACCGATCGTCCCAAAGCTTTTACAGACCTCAGCTGCATATTTGATGATATCCGGTAGTTCCTTCTCTTGTTCCTCCGACCATATTCCCAACACATAATCGGCTTGCTGTCCCTGATGAAAGTCATTATCAATACCGATGCGCAAACGGGCGTATTTGTTGTTGCCCAGCATCTGATCGACGCTTTTCAGCCCATTATGTCCGCCATCGCTGCCTTTTCCCCGGATGCGCTGCTTGCCAAAGGGGAGGTTCAGATCATCGACTATGACCAGCAGGTTTTCCTGAGGGATGTTCTTCTTCTGGAGCCAGTAACGGACCGCCTTTCCCGAGCGGTTCATATAGGTAGACGGCTTGAGCAGCACAAAAGTCCTGCCTTTGTGCTTGAACTCGGCGATATCCCCGAGCTGATCATTTTTAAACGATACGTCGAATTCTTCGGCCAGGTAATCTACTACATCAAAGCCGATGTTGTGACGCGTATGGTCATATTCAGCGCCCATATTGCCCAGGCCGGCGATCAAATACTTCATCGGATCCGGAGATGTTTCCTTTTTTTGGAAAAAAAATTGAATGATCTTTTTTATCACCACAAAGATGGAATTCAGGTTAAATTCACCAGCGGCCAAAAAACACAAAGCTCAAAAAGCCATTGGTGTCAGGAAAAGTAACGAAGCCCAAAAAAAAAGTTTCTTATACAGCTACATCATAATCCCTCAACGCATTATTGAGCGACACTTTCTTATCCGTACTTTCCTTTCTTTTTCCTATGATCAATGCGCAGGAGACATTGTATTCGCCGGCCGGAAACTTTTTCGTATAGGAGCCGGGAATGACAACGGAGCGAGCAGGCACCCGCCCTCTGTGGATGACTTCCTCCTCGCCGGTCACATCAATGATGCGTGTAGATTTGGTCAATACGACATTTGCTCCAAGCACCGCTTCCTTTTCTACGCATACACCTTCTACTACGATACAGCGCGACCCGATAAAGCAATTGTCTTCGATAATGGTAGGCGTGGCTTGCAAGGGCTCCAAGACACCGCCGATCCCCACGCCACCGCTAAGGTGAACATTGCGGCCGATCTGCGCACAGGAGCCTACGGTCGCCCAGGTGTCCACCATAGTGCCGCTGCCGACCCAGGCGCCCAGGTTGACATAACTCGGCATCATGATCACCCCTTTTTCGAGAAATGCGCCATAACGGGCAATAGCGTGCGGAACGACTCTTACGCCCTGAGCGGCAAAATCTTTTTTCAGAGGAATTTTATCGTGAAACTCGAAAGGGGGAACTTCAATGGTTTCCATCTTCTGGATGGGAAAATAGAGTACCACGGCTTTTTTGATCCAGTCGTTAACTTTCCATACCCCTTCTTCAGTAGGCTCAGCTACTCTGATCTTTCCTTTGTCGAGCATTTCCATAACTTCGCGAATGGCCTCCTGAGTGTCGGCCTGTTCGATAAGAGAGCGATCGTCCCAGGCTTTTTCGATCTTGGCTTTTAATGCGTCCATGTTTCCGTTTTGTTTGGCGCAAAAATAGGAAAATATAACTAAGAAGGGCTTTTTATGCCAACCCTTCTTGGTCAGGATAAAGCATTATACGCCAGCACCGCCGCCGCCAAATCCTCCAACGCATGCCCCACCGACTTGAACAGCGTGATCTCCTCCACCGTCTTTCGTCCTCCGACCTCGTTCCGGCATAACCCGAACAGGTCTCCTTGAATATCCTTCATTTTCAGCAGCCCTTTTTTAATCGGAATGGCCAGATCGCCGCTTTCGTGAGGCGCCGCTTCGAGATTGTCGGCATAGACCCGGGCCATGGCGATGGCCAGATCATCTGATTCGCGGGTATGGGGAAGGTAAGAGCCGACCAGGTCGATATGCTGACCGGGTTTCAAATAAGAGCCGAAAACCAGGGGGGCAGGACTCATCGTTGCGCAGGAAACGATATCCGCCTGGGAAAGTAGTGGTTTTTGATCCTCGACGGCAACGACCTTCCATTTTTCATTATGCATGCTTTGAGCGAGGGCTTCTGCTTTTTTAAAATTTCGCCCCCAAATCCATACCTGCTCGATCGGTCGGACCGAGGCGTGCGCCCTTATGAGCTGAGGCGCCAGAGCTCCTGTGCCGATGAGGAGAAGGCTTTTGCTGTCGGGCCGTGACAAATACTGCGAAGCCAGGGCGGAAGCGGCAGCGGTGCGGCGCACGGTAAGCACCTTGGCGTCCATCTGGGCCAGTTGGGTGCCCTTATGAGCGTCGAATAGCATATATTGCCCCTGGATAGTTGGCAGCTGGAATTTCTGATTATTAGGAGAAACGATGACGATCTTGATGCCGAGATAGACGCCCGCTTTCCAGGCCGGCATCAGCAGAAGCGTTGAGTCGATCTTTTCTTCCGGGTTGGGAAAATTGTGGTGATGCCGCCTTGGCGCGGTGATTTCTTCAGTGAAGGCCTTTTCCAACGCAGGGACTAAGCGCTCAAAAGATAACAACGCTTCCAGTTGCTGGCTGGTGATCTGGATCATATTGCTGGCTTTAAGATAGTAGAAATGGCTGACAGGCCGGAGCATTGAAATTTAATGTGCGGACCTAAAAGCCACTCCTAATATCTTAAAATTTATTTAGTATTCAATTTTTACCAGCCGCAGCCGGTTCCTTCTTTCACTGGGAATGACGACTTCGTTGAAGTCCACCTGTACAGCATCCCTGAAGCGGAGCCGGAGCTTAAGGTTTTGGGTATTCAAAACGCTCCTTCGGTCCAGATTTCCATTTCCATTGATGATGTACTCGGTAACGGTATTTTCGGGCCTGATCTCATCATTGAATAAAAAGCGCAGCTGGGTAGGCGTTTTAAATAAGAAATAAGAGGAAAACACCGCATTATCGTCCTGGGAATACTGTTTTTTATAAAGGATTTGCTGCCAGTGGTTTTTTCCATCAGGATGTATGGAAATGATAAAGATATCGTCGTAGTAATAATCCACGATGAATCGGCTGTAGCTGTCCATGACGATCCTGCCGGAACTGGCAAGCCTCCGTTCGAACTGCCGGTTCATTTCTCCGATCAGGAGCAGCCCGCCATCCTGGCGAAGTACGACGTTCTGAATGTTGCATTCCTGAAGCCCCTTATTGTCGTCGACCGCCCTGCCGGTCAGGTTAGAAACAAATTCGTCATCAAACTCCTGAAAATTAAGGGTGTATCGCATGTTAGGGTTTTCTGGAATAAAAAGGGTGAAGTATCCGACGGCTCTGGCGGTATTTTTTTCTGAATACAGCCCGACGCCTACAATCTTCCGGTTAAGGTCGTCGAATAGGAAAGTGATGTCAAAAGACAGTTTTTCCATCATGGGGATTTGATAGCGGGTAAGTATTCCTGTAGCGCCCCTGTAATAATAAACGGAAAAACTATGGTCTTTTCTCCTGGAAAGGTTATTGTCCCTTTCAACGATGTATATGAGGTCACCACGGTTGTTGGTCAGGAAGAAAACATAGTCGCGTATATTATTGAATTCTTCGAGTTCAATTTCTCTTTCCCAGAGGGTTTTCATGCTTTTGATGTCAAAAGAAACTGCTTTCAGGAGGGTCTGCCGGTCGATATGGTAAATGAGTAGCTTGGTTTCATCTTCGGAGATGGAAAATTCAAATTCCGGAGTAAAAAACAGGCGGCCGTAATTTTTTACTACAGTGGAATCCACCATATTAGCACCGGGGTCGTACTTATGAGCCTTAATAATGGTCTCCCCTTTTTCCCGGAATCGATAAACGATTGTAAAGTTGTTATTGTCACTAACAATGCCAAGAATTTCCTGAGATCTCTGGTCGAGTTTGATTTTTTTGTTCCAGGTTTCCTTCATTCTTTCGTTGAAAGCCTGAATTTCAAACTCGTTGGTGCGGTCCTTGAAAAGGAGCGTGTTTCCTTGTAATTCGCCGATTATTTCATATCCGGCTTCCGTTCGCAGTTGAATTTCTTCCGTAAAAGAAACAACTTGAGCTTTTGCCGTAAAAAAATCAAAAAATAAAAGGAGTGAAAGGAAGAAAAAATATTTTTTCATTCTTATGTGTTTTTATCCAAATGCGGTCACGTTTTTGGAACTTATGGACCTAGAAAGCTTTTATACTAAATATAAAGTATTTATAGCTTTTATGGATGCCGAATTAAGCCGGAAATTACAGTAGAAGGCTATATTTGCAATTTATTTGACTTAAACCATCATGAGTAATAAACTATTGAAAACAGGAATGAGGATATCGGCCATTATGGGCTTGACCCTTTTTCTGCTTCACATTGGATTGTATCTTTTTCAAGACTTGATCATTTTCCAGCCGAGGCAATTGTCAGAGGATCATACTTTTCAGTTTGACGCTCCTTACCAGGAAGTCTGGCTGGAAAGTGAGGAGGGCGTCCGGATCAATGGTCTTTTTTTTGAAGGAAAGGGGGGAGCAGAAAAGGTAGTTTTATACTTACACGGCAACAGCGACAATCTCCAGCGCTGGGCGCAACATCATGGTGATTTTACTACTCGTGGTTTGGATTTCTTCGCTATAGATTACAGGGGGTATGGAAAGAGCCAGGGTACGCCTTCGGAAAAAGGACTGTATAAAGATGCGCTGGCGGCGTATGCTTATTTGTCGGAGCATTACCGGCCCGAACAGATCTACATTTTCGGCCGTTCACTGGGGACGGGAGTAGCCGGGTATTTGGCTTCGGAAAAAAAAGCGGCCATGTTGATGCTGGAAACGCCTTATTACAGCATGAAGGATGTTTTCGAACGGCAAGCTCCTTTTTTATATCTGCCCTTTCCTTTGAGATCTACTTTTCCGCTTAACGAATATTTGGAGGATGTTGAAGAACCGGTATTCATCTTCCACGGCACTGCTGATGAGATCGTCCCTTATTCCTCGGCGGCGGCTATCAAATCCAACCTGGCGTCCGAAGAAAATTTTCTGACCATTCCCGGCGGTCGGCACAAAGGGCTCAGCGAATATGAAGCTTATCAGGATTATCTGGATCGGTTGTTGGAAAATCATTAATTTCTCTATTTTTGCGGCTTGATTGATCACTGAAGAAACAGCGATGATATGAGCAAGCGGAATAAGCTACAGAAATTTGCTGAATTATTGACCTTTCCTAATGTCTTCGAGAATTTTAATCCGAAGGCCCCCGTGCTGATCGGCCAGACCGGGCATGAAGTTGATCTGAAAGGAAAGTGGAAGAGTAAACATTTTCAAAATAACCATCCCATCACGTTAGAACTGGCTTGCGGGCGCGGAGAGTATACACTCGATCTTGCGCGGCAATATCCTGCACGTAACTTCATAGGCGTAGACGTCAAAGGGGCGCGTATCTGGAAGGGCGCCAGGATCGCACTGGATGAAAAACTGGAGAACGTCGCTTTCCTGCGCACCCGCATCGAACAGATTGCATTGTTTTTTGATCCCGGAGAAGTAGAAGAGATCTGGATCACTTTTCCAGATCCTTTTCTGCGAAAAAGTAAAGCCAATCGACGGCTGACCTCGCCCAACTTTCTGAAGACTTATCGCAAAATATTAAAGCCCGGCGGTCTTATACATCTCAAAACGGATGAACCGAACCTTTTCGCGTACACACTTGAAGTGCTGGCTGAAGAAAAGGAGGTAGCGATCCTGTACCAGGATGATGATATTTATGCAAAACCTCTGCCCATCCCTGAATTAGCCACAACAACGTATTATGAAAAAATGCACCTGGAGGCTGGAAAGACCATCAAGTACATACAGTTCCGGCTGGAATAATGGCTTTCACCATAGATTGCATTGCTCTAGCTGAATATCCTCTTGATAAAAGATGTGAGTCGTTTGCTCAAAAGAAGGAGAATAGTCTGAAACAAAGAATTGATGACATTGACGCTTTCGGTCATTGAGCAGCTTGTACTTTGCCAATCGATTATAGACGGCCTGGGCTACGACATCGGTTGCATCCAGCACATCGACCGTGTTTTTAAAGAAAGCCTCAATATTCGAATGGATGAGCGGATAATGGGTGCAGGCTAGTAATATGGCCTCGATGCCTTTAAACCCATGGTTGGTGAGATAATTTTCCAGAATAACCTGACTGATGTTATTGGTAACATAGCCCTCTTCTATCATGGGCGCCAGCAAGGGGGTAGCCAGGGAAAAAACATCCATGGTCGGAACACGGGAGAGCAGCTGACGCCGATAAATATCCGATTGGATGGTAGCTTTTGTAGCGATCACTCCCACTTTAGCATAAGACTTACTAGCCGCTGCGTCGACCAGCGGGTCGACCACATTCACAAAAAGAGCCTGACCTTTAAAGAAATCGGTCAGGACGTGATAGCCAACGGAGGAAGCCGAGTTGCAGGCCACCACGATCATCTTGCAGTTTTTTTCCAGGAGGAATTTGGCAATACGCAAGCAATAATAACGGATGGCATCGGCGGATTTGTCGCCGTAGGGTACGTGCGCCGTGTCGCCAAAGTAGATGATCTCTTCTTCGGGAAGCTTATTGATAATGGCATTGGCGACAGTCAGGCCGCCGATGCCACTATCAAAAATGCCGATCGGTTGATTGGCGGAGAGGTGTCGACTCAATTTATATGCCGAGTTTGGCTTTTACCATAGAGGTGACATTAGCTGATTCTTCAGCATACAAGAGCACACCCTGCTCGAAAATGAACTGGTAGCCATTTTCTTTAGCCACATCTTCTATTGCCTGGTTGATTTTGTCATAGATCGGCTGAAGAAGGCTCTGGCGCTTTTCTTCCAGCTGTCCAGCCAGTTCCTGTTGTTGTTTTCCCAGTTCCAGTTCTTTTGCCTTTAGTTTTTCAGCTTCTAATTCCTGCTCCCTGGGAGAGAGTTCTCCTTCCTGGATTTTTCTCTGGATTTCCTGCAGCTCCTGCTGGTAGGATTCTACAGACTGCTGGTATTTTTTTTGTAATTGCTTCTGTAATGCCTCTAGGTTGGAGTCCGCCTGCTTCACATCCGGAAGGGCACTTAGTACCTCAGCAGAATTGACAAAGCCGAACTTCTGAGCATAAGTTGCACCGGCGGCAAAACACACGAGCATTATTGCGAGAGCACCAAATTTCAATACTTTTTTCATTGCTATTTATTTGTTTTCTAATCTTAGCGGCTGCAAAAATACAGCTTTTTTCGATTAATCTGTTAAATGTAAATTAATTATACCATCTCGCCCAAGCCAATGAGTCGTTTCCTCCGGCTATGCAAACGAGCGGAATGTTTTGAAAAATATTTATTGAAGTTTTTTAATAATATCTTCTGTTTTGTCAAAGGCATCTTTGGTGAAAATGATGCCTGCCGTACTACTCTTGTCAATAATGAGATCAAAGCCACGATCATTGGCGTATTCTTCTATAGCGGCATAGACCTTGTCCTGAATAGGTTGCACGAGTGCCTGCCTTTGCTGGAATAAGGCGCCATCGGGGCCGAACCTTGCCTTTTGCAGGTCGCGTACTGCTTTTTCCTTAGCCATGATCTCTTCTTCGCGCTGCCGGCGCGCTTCATCACTCATAAGGACTTGCTCGGCCTGGTATTTGTTGTACATACTTTTTATTTCGTCATATTGCTGGTTGATCTCCTGTCTCCAGCGGGAAGCCAGTTGTTCCAGTTCCTGTTGGGCAGCCTGATAATCCGGGACGGTATTCATGATCTGCTCAATATCGACGATGGCAATACGCTGGCTCAAACCTTTTGAAGGCATCAGAAACAGGGCGGCTGCCAAAATACAGGAAAGACTAAAAAGGTGTGCGAATTTGATTTTCATATCGTTGTTTCTTTTTTTTGCAAAATTACGATAATAACTTCATTCCACCGGATGGCTCACCCAATTTAGGCGTTGATCCGGGTATATATTTTTCTAAATAACGTACTTATGACGAGCTTTGAAGAAAAAGGATACGGCGTTTAACGATTGTTTAACGAGGTGTATTAAAGGTTTTAACCAAAGGATGGTATAAAAGCTATCTTATAGAGATCAGAGATAAGATTCTCTGATACTTTTTCGTTCTCCTGTCGTCAAATGCATTAAAAATAAATCGAACTCCATGAAAATTCGCCAATTATTCGTCATACTCAGCTTCGCCGGCTTGTCCGGTTTTATGGCTTGCACGGCTTCCCAGGGGGGATCAGGTATTAACCTGTTTTCTGTTGAACAAGACATGCAGCTGGGAGAACAAACGGCTCAGCAAATCGCCAAGGACCCTGAGCAATTTCCCATATTACCCGAAAGAGGCAATGAGGAAATATATCGCTACATCAACGATATCACCAATACCATCCTGGCCAGCGGGAAAGTGGATTATGCCGATAAATTCGTCTGGCAAGTAAAGATCATTGACCAGGATAGCGTCTTGAACGCCTTTGCTACTCCGGGCGGCTATCTTTATGTGTATACCGGATTGATCAAGTTCCTGGATTCTGAAGACCAGCTGGCAGGCGTTATGGGCCACGAAGTAGCTCACTCGGCCCGCCGTCATTCTACGAGCCAAATGACTAAAGTGTACGGAGTAGCAGCCCTAAGCTCGGTCATTACCGGTAATGCTAATCCGTCTTTAATCGAACAGATCGCCATCAGTCTGATCCAGCTAAGGTTTAGCCGAAGCCACGAAACAGATGCCGACATGCATTCCGTCATTTATCTCTGCGATAGTGGGTATAATGCGGCAGGCGCCGCAGGATTTTTTAAAAAAATGGAGGGACAGCCCACCCCTCCTGCTTTTCTCAGCACCCATCCCGATCCCGGTGACCGCGTCAGAAAGATCGAAGAGAAAGCGCAAGAATTGGGCTGCGGATCAGGAAATACCTATAGGGAAAGGTATGAACGAATGAAAAGACTGTTAGACTAAAAAAATAACTAGGGCGCGCCCTGGTTATTTTTTTAGCCAAACATCTCTTTGCGGGAATGGAATAACCACATTGTGTTCGCGAAACAACTGATCGATCTTAAACCTTAGGTCGCTTCTGACATCGTCTATTCTGATGAGCTCCCTCGACCAGAAATGGAGCTCAAAGTCCAAAGAAGAATCACCAAAATTAACGAATCTTACAAATGGAACGGGAAATTTTATGACCTTTTCGTGATCCTTGGCGGCTTCAAAGAGCAGCTTTTTTACCAAGGCTGTATCTGAACCATAGGCGACGCCGACTGAGACGACGAACCTGGCTTTTTCGTCATTATGGCTGAAGTTGATCACATCATTGACGACCAGTTGCGAATTGGGGACAATGACGGTCCTGTTGTCAAATGTCTGCACAAAAGAAGTCCGCAAGCCGATCTTCATAACGGTTCCGATCAGGCCGTCTGCGAGTTGTACGACATCGCCGACCTCTACTGTTCGCTCAAAGAGCAGCAATATACCGGAGAAAAAGTCATTGAACGTCTGTTGCAAACCAAAGCCGGCGCCGATCAGCAAGGCGGCCGCGCCACCCCAGATAACCGTTAGTTTAAAGCCGATCGTGTCGAGAATATAAAGGGTAGCAAGGGTGAAAATGATGTATTTAAAAAGCTGATTGACGGCATATTGCGAGCCGATGTTCATCTTTTTGCTTCGGTAAAAAGAGTCCAGGAAGATATTCACGCTCATCCAGTACAAAAAGCGGGCGATTAAGAAGATGAGAACGGACCATATGATATTAGACACCCGGATAGTAACCTGGTTTTCGTCGTTAAGCCCTACCGTTCCCAGCTCGCGGTTGAGCCCGAATACGGCCACAAAAAGCAAAGCCGCCAGGGCATAAACAATATACTGCAGGTTGCGATCCCGTACCGGCATCTGAGAGGTAAGGGGTGTTTGCTCTGTTTCTCTTTTGTTCTTTTTGACCAGAAAGGGGATCAAAATTTTTGACAGCAAGGTATCTGCCAGCCGGGCAAGCTGCCAGATAAGGATGCTGCCCGAAAAATAAGAAAGGTAGAAGTTGATGTTTTCTTTGTCGTAAATATTGAGATCGAGGTTAAGGACTTTTATTGCAGCGGTTATGCCTCCGAATAGAAAAACATAACTCGTCAGTCTCAGGATCTTATTTTTCAGAGGTTTTTCAAGGTCTTTGTTGGCCAGCAGTAGGGGCAGAAATCTTTTTACGGTGAGCCTTTGCAAAAGAATAAAAGTCAGCAGCAGCAATCCGAAGCCAATCAGGTTGCCAATGCTCACTTCATGTCCTTCCAAGGGAGTGAAGACAATTTTATCTAAAAAACTTTGCAGGTCCATTCAAAGGCTGTTCTGGGATTAAACAATAAATTAAATCAGATGTACTATAATACTGAAAAAACGGTTCTTGAAAAGAAAGATAGGTAAAATTATTTTTAACGAAATGGGGTGAAAAGGGGCTTACGGGATTGGGATTGGGTGAAAAGGCTTATTAGGCAGGCTCTTTAAATAATGTTGTTAACTTTGCGGATAAAACTATAAATGGGTAAATCGGTAGCACAAGTCATTTCGTTTGTTTTACATCCTTTGCTGGCGCCTACATATATGTTGGTCCTGTATATGATGATCAATCCTTATGCCTTTAGTGTGAGTAGTGTAGGAGATCACTTTAGCAAGCTGCTGATCATTCAGATGTTTATGTTCACCTTTTTTATTCCGGCTTTTTCGGTCGTCATGCTGCGATTACTGGATTTAGTCAAATCCATAGAGCTTAAGGAAAAGGAAGAGCGCATCGGACCGTACATCATTGCCGGCATTTTTTATTTGTGGACGTTCAGGAATTTTCTGGGGGATGCTGAGATGCCTCGTCTTTATGTAAGTTTTTTGCTTGGAGCGACCATTGCCTTATTCCTGGCTTTTTTGATCAATATTTTTTCCAAGATCAGCGCCCATGCAGTCGGCATGGGCGGCTTGATCGGCATGGTTATCCTTACTATGTACCATTATCAGAATACCCCTACTTTTATTGTTCATTCTACCCTTATAGGTACTTTTCAGATCAGCATGGCGGCTTTACTGATGTTCGTCATACTTCTGGCAGGCATAGTGGGTACTTGCCGGCTCCTGCTGGGAGCACATAATCAGCAGGACCTGTATGGAGGCTATTTGGTAGGCATATCCGCTCAATTTATCGCATTTCGGATTATAATACTTTAACATTTTTTCCTCCGGGAATGTCGAAACTTGACGTACTTTTATTTTGTATATACACAAAATACCCGTTGATCATGAGATCGAAGATCCATTACTTCTTTATCCTGCTGCTTTTTCCCTTCTTTACTCAGGCGCAGGAAGGTGACGATAACACAGGCCCTAATTATCGTATTTTCAGTATTTATTTTGGCGGCGGCAGCTATTACATCGATCCAGAGCAGGAGCAGGAGCTGTTTCAATGGCTGGAAGATATTCCTGAACTGGAAAATCAACTCATTTCTATCCATGGACATACCGATAATATTGGTTCTGTAGAGTATAACCAACTGCTTTCGCGCTACCGCTGTGAAGCAGCTTTAATGAAGTTGCTCAAAAAGGGAATCTCCGAAGAACAGATCACTATAGAAGATTTCGGCGAGTACAATCCCATCTACGATAACACCACCTGGCAAGGTAAGCTGAAGAATCGAAGGGTGGATGTGATCATTAAGCCCTTGATTATGTAGTGTATATGAAGGACGACGCAAGATTCGAACATTGAAAACCAAGAGAAAAGGCAACTTAGCCTTAGGGCTCTTCGGACCTTTGCGTTGAAAAATTTAAGCACAATGTTAAATGTCAATGTTCTCCTCAAGAGCCGTCCTCCGTATTGATCAAAAATCAAACTTAATCCCCTGCGCCAGCGGAATATCCGTACTGTAATTAATGGTGTTCGTCTGTCGGCGCATATAAGCTTTCCAGGCATCCGAACCGCTCTCTCTGCCGCCTCCGGTCTCTTTCTCTCCACCAAAAGCACCTCCGATCTCGGCGCCGCTGGTGCCGATATTGACATTCGCTATACCGCAATCAGAGCCTTTCGCAGAGAGGAACAATTCAGACTCGCGCAGGTTATTGGTCATGATCGCTGAAGACAAGCCCTGCGGGACTCCATTCTGATAAGCAATAGCCTCTTCGATATCGCTGTATTTGATTAGGTACAGAATGGGAGCGAAAGTCTCCTGCTGAACGATGTCCCATTCGTTTTTAACCTCTGCGATACAGGGTTTGACGTAGCAGCCGCTGCCGTAATGCGCTCCTTCCAGCACACCCCCTTCTACGACAAACTCGCCGCCTTGCTTTTCGATCTCTTTCAAGGCATTCAGGTAGTTATTGACGGCATCTTTGTCGATAAGGGGGCCGACGTGGTTTTTCTCGTCCAGAGGATCACCGATACGCAACTGCTGGTAGGCGCCGGCCAGTTTTTGCTTAACTTCATCAAAGATGCTGTCGTGCACGATCAGCCGGCGAGTGGTCGTACAACGCTGCCCCGCTGTGCCGACTGCCCCGAATACCGCGCCGGTCAGTACGATCTTAAGGTCGGCGCTGGGGGTAACAATAATGGCATTGTTGCCACCCAACTCTAAAATGGTGTGTCCCAGGCGGGAGGCCACCGTAGTACCTACGATCTTACCCATCCGTATACTGCCGGTGGCGGATATTAGCGGGATTCGGTGATCCTGGGTCATCATTTCGCCGACTTTATAATCGCCGACAATGATAGAGGAAACCCCTTCCGGAACATCATTTTCCTTCAATACTTTTTTGAGGATGTTCTGGCAGGCTACGGCGCAGAGTGGTGTTTTTTCTGAAGGTTTCCAGATGCAGACGTCTCCGCAGACCAATGCGATCATGGCGTTCCAGGACCAAACGGCTACCGGGAAGTTGAAGGCGGAAATGATGCCTACTATCCCCAGCGGATGCCACTGTTCGTACATGCGGTGGTTGGGGCGCTCGGAGTGCATGGTCAGGCCATACAACTGGCGGGAAAGACCGACGGCAAAATCACAGATATCGATCATTTCCTGCACTTCGCCCCAACCTTCCTGCAGGCTTTTACCCATTTCGTAGGAAACCAGGCGGCCCAGAGCGTCTTTATGTGCACGCAGTTCGTTACCGTATTGGCGAACGATCTCTCCTCTTTTGGGGGCAGGGGTTGTTCGCCATACTTTGAAGGCCTCTTTAGCCTGGAGGACGATCTGATTGTATTCTGCGGGTGTGGTGGTCGTGACCTTGGCGATCAGCTGCCCGTCAACGGGCGAGTAGGACTCGATCGGGGCTCCATTTCCGTAGGAATGCAAGCCGCTTGAGCTGCCGAGGTTGACTTCTTCTATGCCTAAGACCTTTAAAAAAGATTTGTCCATTGTGATGATTTGGTTTTTGATTAGGAATTGAGCAATTCTTTAACTTTATTTGAAATGGCTTTGCCGTCGGCTCTGCCGGCCAGTTGTTTGGTGGCAGCGCCCATCACTTTACCCATGTCTTTCATAGAAGTGGCCCCAACGGCATCGATGATCTTTTTAATTTCAGCTTCCAGGGCTTCTTCAGACAGCTGCTCCGGCAGGTATTGTTCTATAATTTCTACTTCTTCTCTTTCCGTTTGGGCCAGGTCTTCTCTGCCTTCTTTTTCGTAGATCTCGATGGATTCCCGGCGTTGCTTGACCAGCTTTTGCAGCATTTTGATCTCTTTTTCTTCGTTCAGTTCTTTACCGCTGCCGTCGGTTTTGGCCAGTAAGATAGCTGATTTGATGGCGCGGATGCTTCGTAAGGCTGCTTTGTCTTTGGCTTTCATAGCTGCTTTAAGGTCTTCTTTGATTCGATCTTCTAAGCTCATATTGTTTGTTTTTATGAAGGTTAATGGAAGGCGGTGAAATGGCTTTTTACACAACCGCGTTAATCTGAATTTGTCTTGCTCATGAATCCTTTCTTTTGTGGACCTCTTCAGTTAGCCAGATGAAGTCTTGCACGGACAATTGTTCCGGTCGTTGTTTGAAGAAGTCAGTTTGGAGAAGCGGATCGTCCTTGATGAACATTTTCATTGTATTTCTTAACATTTTACGCCTTTGGCCAAAGGATTGTTTAACGATCTGCCGGAAAAGATGAAGGTTATGCTGCACCAGACTTTCAGGCCGTCGCGTCATTCGAATAACGGCGGATTGCACTTTTGGGGGAGGGGAGAATTTTTTCTTATCCACAGTAAACAAATACTCTCCCTCGTAATCGGCTTGCAGGAGTACGCTGATGACGCCGTAGGTTTTACTGCCTGGATCGGCTACCACTCTTTCGGCTACTTCTTTTTGGAACATGCCCACCATTTCGGGGATCAGGTGTCGGTATTCCAGCATTTTAAAAAGGATCTGGGAAGAGATATTGTAAGGAAAGTTGCCGACCAGGGCAAAGGGCTCCTGTTCCATAAGCTGATCCAGAGGTGCTTTCAGAAAGTCGGCTTCTACGATATGGTCTTTCAGTGAGGGAAAATGTTTTTTCAGGTACATCACCATATCCGGATCGGCTTCCACGGCGATCAGGTCGAATTTTTTCTGGAGCAGATATTGAGTGAGCATTCCTTTTCCCGGTCCTACTTCCAATACTTTTTGATAGGCATCCGTTAATTGTAGGGAATCGGCGATTTTTTGGGCGATCTGTCCGCTGTTCAGAAAATGTTGTCCATATGATTTTTTTGCTTTCAATTCGTAAAGGCCTGATTTTTAAAAGTCTTACAAGCAAATTTTGGAAAAAAAAAGGAAAATGTTTTACTTGCTTGTTTATAAATAAACACGAAATGAGTGAAAGGGCAAATTTAAATACGTTTTTTGTGTTGGCTGCCGGCAGCCAACACAAAAAACATTCTTGCCTTTAGCAAGTGCTTACACAAAAATATTTAAAGATAATTTGCCGCCCCCGGGGCGGCAAATTATTTTCAAATATAAGTTTTGTTGGCGCCTTAGGCGCCAACAAAACTTATATCTGAAATGGTTTGCTTACTTATTATGTAAAAAGACGAATGTAATGAATAAAATGAAAATAGGAATAAGCGCAGGAGACATTAACGGTATTGGATTGGAGGTGATCATAAAAACGGTGGCCAATGAAAAAATTTTCAAATATTGCACCCCGGTTATTTACGCTTCTACAAAAGTTGTTTCTTACCATAAAAATATTGTTGACGTAGAATTTCCCTTTCAGGTGATCAAAGACGCTACTCGCCCCAGCCCGGATAAGGTGAATATTGTCAATTGCTGGCAGGACAATGTAAACATCACTCTGGGCAAAGCTTCGGAAGAGGGAGGCAGGTTTGCCTATATTGCTCTCGAAAAGGCCGTTTTAGACCTTAAGGCAGGGTTGCTAGACGGTCTCGTTACTGCCCCGATCAATAAGGAGGCGATGAAGATGGCTGATTTTCCTTATCCCGGGCATACGGAATACCTGGCCCAGCAACTGGGAGGTCACGATCTGATGCTCATGGTTCACGAAGGCCTCAGGATAGGGTTGGTAACTAATCACATTCCCATAAGTGCAGTATCTGCTATGCTTACCAAAGAGCTGGTAGAACAAAAACTTCACACTCTTGAAAACGCCCTCAGAGTAGACTTCGGTATAGAAAAACCTACCATAGCTGTCCTTGGCCTTAATCCTCATGCCAGTGACCATGGGGTAATTGGAGATGAGGAAGAAAAAGTGGTCCGACCGGTCATTATTGAAGCGAAGAAAAAGGGTATGCTGGTGGTTGGTCCATTTCCAGCTGACGGCTTTTTCGGCTCCGGTCAATACAAAAAATACGACGGTATCCTGGCTATGTATCATGACCAGGGACTGATTCCTTTTAAATTGCTTTCTTTTGGCAATGGCGTTAATTTTACTGCCGGATTAACGGCCGTACGAACCTCTCCTGACCATGGCACGGCCTTCGATATTGCCGGCAATAACCAGGCAGATCCGTCTTCTTTCCGCAAAGCCTTGTTCGTGGCTATTGACATCACCAGAAATCGCAAGGAATATTATGCTTCCAGAGAGAATGCACTGGTAAGGAATTCCGATAAGTTCCGCGACCAGGAAGATGAGGTGCTGGAAGAAGATACCGAATAATAAAGAATGCTTTCGATCCGTCTGCCCCTGTGTTCGTTAAGGATAAACTATATTTTTGTTCAGGACGTTTATTAAATGGTTCAGGCTTTCAACACAATCTTGTCTTTGATAATTTTGCTCCATTTTAATTTGGCAAGTATTAAAAATGTCAAATTATTATGTGATCTTATTAAGGAAGGAAGGTAATTATTATTTTTGCAGCGAAAAACAAGGAAAGCCTCTGTTTTTTTTTTAAGAAGATTAAACAGCAAATCAACCAACATCATGGATCAAAAAGCAGAAAAAACCCGCTACAGCGATGAAGAGCTGGACGAATTCAGGCAACTCATCGAGCGCAAACTGAGAAGGGCCAAAGAGGAATACGAATTTTATGTCAGCCAGTTATCGGATATGGCGGATAATCCTGACCATAAGATCAAAGGCCTGGACGATGGCATCGGTACGGCGGAAAGTGAGCGCATCTCAGGCCTGGCCGCCAGACAGCAAAAACTCATTCAGCATCTCGAAAATGCGCTGATCAGAATCAGGAATAAGGTTTATGGGGTATGTCGGGTGACTGGAAAGCTGATCTCAAAAGAAAGATTAAAAGCAGTGCCACATGCTACGCTGAGTATTGAAGCCAAGCAAATGAGAAATAAAAAATAACCGGCAGTCGCTCCGGAAAAAGCGTTTGATTGGTTGAAAAATCATTCAAACGCTTTTTTTATTTTTTGCCGGCCCTGTTCGTAGCTTACTGACCTTAAATGCTGACAACAAAGAAAGCGGTAAAACTGTTTCACCAGATATATCTCCCGGCCAGGCGCATAAGCTGTGTGGCCGGCTTTGATCAATTAGCCTGACAAAGTATTCAACATTGAAAAAAGAAGTAAAAGTCATTTTATTGTTGGCTCTGGTCTTAGTGGTAGACCAGGCAGTGAAGATCTGGGTAAAAACGAATATGGCGCTTGGAGACGAGATCAAGATATTCGGCCTGGAGTGGGCCTTGATCCACTTTGTTGAAAACCCCGGTATGGCTTTTGGTTATCGACTCAGTAATGACGATATGGGAAAACTGGCGCTCAGCTTGTTCCGCATTCTGGCCGTCGCTTTTCTGGTCTATTATATTCGACTGCTTATTCGCAATGGAGCATCCTGGGGGCTGCTCGCAAGTTTCGGCCTGATCCTGGCTGGAGCGCTTGGGAATATCATCGACAGTGCTTTTTACGGGCTTATCTTTTCTGAATCTACTTACCAGAGCGGCGTGGCGGAGTTATTTCCTGAAGGCGGAGGCTATGAACGGTTCCTTCATGGCAATGTCGTCGATATGTTTTACTTCCCTATCTGGAGCGGATACCTTCCTGATTGGATGCCCATATGGGGAGGTCGGCATTTCATGTTCTTTAAGCCGGTTTTCAATGTAGCGGATATGGCTATTACCTTTGGAGTGGTTAATATACTCACTTTTCAACGAAGTTTTTTCATGCAGTCGGAATCTGAAAAGAAAGAAAGTTCAGAACAAGAGGAAAATGCTCAGGCTTCCGAAGAAAAAAGCGGAGCAGAAGAGTGATCTAAGCCGACAAAAAAGCCCCGGCCGCGGGCCGGGGCTTTTTTGTCGGTCTAATTAAGCCTCTTCCTCTTCGAGGAAGTGATTAATAGCTCCCACAGTACTGGCCACTTTTTCGTAGTCAATGCTGTAGTGGATAAACTTGCCATCACGCTCGGTGCTGACCAAGCCGGCCGTGCGCAATATTCTCAGATGTTGAGAGGTGATGGACTGTTCTAATTTCAGCGTATTGTAAATCTTGTTTACGTTGATCATGTCGTTCTGGTCAATAAATTCCAGAATCTTCATGCGTAGTGGGTGGGCTAATGCCCGGAGGATCTCAGACGAGACCTCCAACTTCTCGTTGTTAATACTAACCTTGTTAGCGCTTCTCATAGATGTATAATTTATTTGATAACCAATACCTAGCAAATATGCGTTTTTTATTTATTTTTTCAAAATTATAAATAAAAAAATGCTGTGAATCCTATTGATTTACAGCATTTTCCGTTTTTCTGAAACCAAGAAAACGCAAAGATTTTTGCCCGGATCTTCAGTTGTTAAGCAGTTAATTCCTCTACCAAACGGGAGATTTGCGCCAAGCGATCTTTGTTGAGAGAGTAGTTGATGAATTTTCCCTGTCTTTCCGTGTCTACTACACCCGCTCTTCTGAGAATAGCGAGATGCTGAGAAGCAACAGACTGTTCGAGACGAAGCTTGATGTAGATGTCGGTTACCGTCATGCTGTCGTTCTCTTCAAGGAGGTCTATAATTCTTTGACGGAGCTTGTGGTTGACTGCTCTCAATACAAGAACCGCCTTTCTAAGCTCAGCATAATCCAAATGAATTTCACCTTCTCCCTTCTTCAAGGTTACTGTTTCGTTTTTTTGCTTTCTCATAAAAATGTTCTTTTGTTATTGTTAAGTTCCTCTTCACTTAAATCAAATACTATACCAAAAATGATCATATGAAGATTTCCTTAACTACAAAGCGATTGGTATATAGACAAAAGTACAAAAAAAAATCTCAAATTTGAAATATTTTAAATTGTCTGCATTTATAAAAATTTCCTTGGGGTTGTGATATTAGGAGCCTTGAAATAGTTGGGCGTGTGGTTAGCTATGTCAACAAAGGATTGGGCTTGGTAGTGCTCCTCCGCCAGGGCGATCAGGTGTTGGGCGGAACAAACGATCCTGGAAAAATGGGCTTGCGGCTGTTGTAGGACTTCTTTGCACTTTGGAGCGCCGTTTCCGGAAAATAAAATGTGCTTCCCCATAGCAAAAAATTCATCAAAACTGTCTTTTTCTACGATGAGGGACTGTAACGCCCGCACCTCATTCATTCGGTGATCATACAAGCGGGTATATACCTCCATCCTGCGGGCGTCTATCATCGGGCACAGCAGCACGTTTTCTTCGGCCATCTCTTCACTCGAAGCCCGGGCCAGAGACATTAAGGTGTCTACGGCAATCAAAGGTTTATCCAAAGCATAGCAAATTCCTTTAGCCGTACTGGCGCCGACCCGCAACGCTGTATAAGAACCCGGCCCGGTACTAACGGCCACCGCATCAAGGGCCGATAGGGTGACGTTCGCTTTCCGAATACAATTTTCAATCAGTAGCGTAACCTCTGAGGCATGCTGGTAGGGTTCCGAGCTTTCTTCAAGGGCAAGAATGATTCCATTATCAGACAATCCTATGGAACAAACCTCTGTAGCCGTTTCTATATGCAAGATCAAAGGCATCTCTTTGTTTTGAAAGACAAAGGTAAAGAAATTGAGGTTTAGCCTGTAAAAGGGCTGGAATAAAAAGCCGGACAACTTTTGTAACTAACCCCAGGTGAACAGCTTTTTAACAACTCATTGATGATAAAAATTTACCCTTTCTTTCAAAAAATAATCCTTTTACCTGCTACTTTTGTTGTTTAGAAATAAAATAATCAAAAAATGATCGATAAACTCGAGGCTATACAGGACCGTTTTTTTTACCTGGAAGAACAAATGGCCGATCCTGAAGTCATCTCTGACATGGATCGTTATAAGAAAGTGAGCAAGGAATATAAAGACCTCAAAGAAATAGTGGACGTTTATAAAGACTACAAGAAATTACTGGGAAATATTACTACGGCGGAAGAGATGCTTAAGGATAAAGACCCGGACATGAAGGAGATGGCCTCCATGGAAATTGAAGAGCTCAAACCTCGCCGCAAAGAGATGGAGGAAAAGATCAAGGTATTGCTCATTCCTAAAGATCCGGAGGATGCTAAGGATGTTATCTTTGAAATACGCGCCGGTACAGGAGGGGACGAGGCAAGTATCTTCGCCGGCGACCTTTACAGAATGTACAGCAAATATTTCGAGGCCAAGGGCTGGAACGTGGAAGTCGTTGAAGCGAATGAAGGCGCCGTCGGCGGATTCAGCAAGCTCATCCTGGAAATTTCAGGGGAAGAGGTCTACGGAAAATTAAAATTTGAATCGGGCGCCCATCGTGTGCAACGCGTACCGAAAACAGAATCCCAAGGCAGGGTGCATACTTCTGCGGCTACAGTGGCCGTCATTCCAAAACTGGAAATGGAGGATGTCAATATCAATAAGGCTGACCTGAAGGTGGATACCTTCCGCTCCAGCGGCGCCGGAGGCCAGCACGTTAACAAGACAGAGTCGGGAGTGCGTTTTACACACATCCCAACGGGCATCGTGGCCGAAAGTCAGGATGGCCGCTCCCAGATCAAAAACAGGGAAATCGCCCTGCAAAGACTCTACCAGAAGATCTATGATGCCCAGAAAGAACAGCACGATTCCGCTCAAGCCGCCCAGCGTAAGTCACTCGTAGGTAGCGGCGATCGTTCCGATAAAATCCGCACCTACAATTATCCGCAAAACCGGGTAACTGACCATCGCATCAATCTTACGCTTTACAATCTGGATAAAATCGTAGAAGGTGACTTAGATGATGTTATCGAAGCACTGCAAGTCGCAGAGAATGCTGAAAAAATGAAAGCCGGAGAAGAGTAAAGCAAGCCTGCTTGTCAGAAAAAACATCTTTCCCTGATAAGAAAAGACTCTTCCGTCAGAAGTCCGTTCCAATAGAAAGATACAACTTGGGCTCCTGGACTACTTTTGTTTCCACTCCCCAGGCATAATCCACCCGCACAAAATAACCGAACAGCATGGTCCTTGCGCCCACGCCGTAACCGAGGACAATGGGATCGCGGAAGAAATTGACCTTGATCGACACAAAGTCATTAGTTTCAATAGTGTCCGTATTGAGAGGATTGTCATCGTCAAAAGGAGAACTCCCCTGCCAGGCAGTGCCCACATCAAAGAAGCCTACGAGCTGGAAGTTTTTCAACAGGGAAGAGCGCAGTCGCTTAAAAAAGTAATTAAACATAGGTACTCGCAGTTCGGTGTTGACCAGCGCGAAGGAATTCCCGTTGCGAATGTTCAGATCGAAGCCGCGCATATTGGCCGCAAGGGCCTTAAAGGCAAAGTCCCCGCTTGTGGGATAAGGGATCTTATCGTTTTCAGTGGCAAAAAGCCAGTTTTCCACTCCCCCCAGGAAGAAAAGCATCTTTTCCGACCCAAAAGAGGTAGCGGCGGCTCCGCGCGTCGCCCACACGGAATGCTTAAGAATGCGCTGATAATGCCTGAAGTCCACACCCAGGATCACCATAGCTCCCTGGTCAAAGCCCAGTGATAATCCGTTGGCTATGCTGAGGTCAAACTTTTTATAGGCTTCAGCATAAAATTTATAGCGAGTTCCGTTTTTGATGTTAAGTGCCACATCTAGCGTATTGTCAAAAATGTACTCCAGCCTCAGCCCCACCCGCTCGATGCTTTCAGTTGGGGTGTTGTAAGTCGGCAGATCGGACGCCAGCTGCGTAACCCGGTCCCTCCGCAGGGTGGCGGTGGCGCGTACGCTGGTGAAAATGTCAAACGGATAACGAAGGCTGTACTGGCCAAGCAAAATATTAACGTCCCGCTTATTAGGGACATTGGGGATGATGGACCGGCTCCTTTCCGACAGTCGCCTGTTGCTTCGGTATACAGCAACAGTATGATCTATTCGCCTTTTCTTGTTATTGGCCACCACAAAATACTCGGTTCCGTTAAAGGTAGTAGGTATTCGAACCCCGCCTTCAAATTCGTAATCCTCGAACAGGTCCTTGAAGTTGGCCTTCAACAAAATGCCGGGAGGAGGAAAGCTGAAGGTCTCCTGAGGATTAGCTGTAAAGCTCTGTAGCCCATCAAAAAGAAGGCTGTTGTCCATTTGAGTAACTACATAGTCCGTGCGGAATTTTAAGCGGTAAGGCGTGATCCTGGCCGGACGAAATCGATAAACATCCCGCTCTTCAAAGCGCGGAATGAGCTCCGAATTGATCTCCTGGAAAAAGCCAAAGATCTCCCTGGCCTCCCTTTCTGTAGGGTCGACCGTTATAGTATCCTCCAGGACCGGTTCCTGCCCTTCGACTACCGGGTCATCGTCTTTCTGAAAAGGCACCTGGAAGAAATATTGCACAGTGTCCTCGATTGAGCGTTCTTTGGGCGCAGCTTCCTTCAAGGAGTCCTTTCGAATAATGGTTCGAAGGGAATCGGCTTTTTCCGCCAGCCGCTCAATGGTGTCCTGTCGTGGTATGCGGTAGGGAAAATAGTTGAGCCGGCTCTTTCGGAAAGCGGTAGGTAGTGGCAGCGTCACTTTTTCCTTGTCAATAGGACGCTGAATGACCCTGAGTTTCCCCATATTCAAAAACATCTCTACTTTTTGATCCACCTTAGGGGCAGTATGATGGCGCACGACATTGCTGGTGTAATTGGTGTTGGCGTGAATAACCGCCCTTTCTTTTATGACAGGTTCCAGCGTGATGGTGTCGATGAGGGTGGAGTCCAGCTCGGTCAGCATGGAATCGGCATGCAGTACGATCTCCGTGCCGTCATCCAGAAGTATGCGTTGATTATAGTGATGGATGTATTCTTCCAGGTGGGCAATGTGGTTGTTGTAAATGCCGTTCTCGTCAGATAAGTATCCGAAGTACTTATTATCTACCGCCACCGGGGCTTTTTCGTTGGCAAACGGGGTGTGGGTAATGCGCACCAACTCGTTGCCCGGTTCTTCGAGATTGTAGTAAAAAAGATCGAAAGTTTCAATAGGCAAAATGGTGTCCATGCGCATCGGCTCAACAATAGAGTCCTGACGGTTAGAGGAGAAAATAATTCCCTTGCGGTCTTCGATTTCTACATAAGCCACGTCAAGGTCGTCGTAAAAGTCGGTGGTAATGCGCTGGAAAGAGCGGTTACGGATGAAATAAATAAAGATGTCAGAATAGCCGCTTTGCGCTGCAGAGATGACCATGTTCTGAGGGTCCATATAATCTATATCATAAACCCGCTGAAACTGTGGGCCGAAATCTTCCGTTTTTTCTTTGTTCGTCGTCGTGTTATAGATCATCAGCTTGGGCTGATCCCTGCGCTCGTATAGCACAGCCAGGTCCACATTGTTGGGACTCCAGGCCAAAAGCGGATAATTGTAATCAGTAGCCTGGAAAGGATTGCGGAAACCATCCTTGAAGATTTTCTTCGTTTTTCCGGTGCTGAAGTTATGAATGTAGATCTTGTACTTGCCGATCTCGTTCATGACGAAAGCGACCCTGCTTCCGTCAGGGCTAAGCTTGAGCTGGGTGATAGGCAGGTTGCGCTTGTTTTTGATCTTTACTTCCTTCCCGCGGGCATCCTGCTTGGTGCGGATTTCTTCCTGATACCGGTTGGCGTAGTAAGTCGCCCAGTTCCGGAGCATGTAATCGTAAGAATTTCCCAGAACATATAAAAAGCTGCTTTCGATACTGCGATTGATCCGGGTCAGGTACAATAAGTTGGAAATGGTGGCCTTACCAAAATTAACAGAAAGAAAATGCCAGAGCGAATGCCCGGCCAGTTTTGGATTTTCTTCGGCAAACTTTTCAAAAGAATCATACTCCCCGCTAAGAATAATGTCCCTGAGCTCGTTGTCCAATTCCGTATTCCAATCTTCGCCGACATAAGAAATAAACCCCTCCTTGAACCAGTCGGGCAAATTCATCATCAAAGCATTCTGCACAATCTCCTGCAGATTAGAACCAAATAGCATAGCATCCAGGTAAACAGAGGCAACTCCTTCGCGTACCTGCCGACGCAGATTGTCATGGTTGCCGTCGAAATATACAAATACCTTGTTGCCGACGATCTTAGTCTGGCCACCCGTATTGGTAAAAGTCTCTTCCACCCCGATGTTGCTTTGCTTAAGATCGGTAACATCGGCATAGACGATCAGCTCGATCTTCTCATTAATGCGGTGTTCTAAAATGGATTGAATCTCCTCAAAATCGTACTCAGCGATCTGTACAACCGCCTGCCCTACGTATCGAGCCTCTCCGTACCAGTAAGTAATGAAGTTGTCACTTTCATATTGTGACCATTCTGCAAAATCGCGATGGTATTGGACCCGGTTTTTGCCAAAAGTCGTCTGAACCGTCTGCCCTATAGCCGTTTGAAGAGAAAATAACATCAGTAAAGCGTAGATGTATTGGCGCATAAAGTATATTTTTAAAGCCCTGTCGGCTTTGCTAATTTTGTTAAAAACGTCTTTGACCTTTTTCAATTACCTTAGTCAGCAAAAGGCAGCCGTCGTCAGGTAAAGTCAGCGTCAAATAATGTTCAGGATGGCTGTCGAAAAAGAAAAAACGATCTTTGATCTCCATAATAAATGAACAAGTAGTAAGTTAACACAATTCATAAATATTAACAACGGAAAAAAAACAAAAGCATGAGTATTGTTGTCTGCCTAACATATAATCCATTTCTCGAGAACACTTACCTGGTGTACGACGAAAACAGAGAGTGCGTCGTCTTTGACCCGGGCTGCCACACGAAGCAAGAACAACGTCACCTGAGTCAACAGATACGGGAGCTGGAACTTAAGCCTATCCGCCTGATCAACACCCATTGCCACGTCGACCATGTTCTGGGAAATAAATATGTAGCCGACACTTACCAGCTAGATCTGGAAATCCACCGCGGCGAGCTGCCATTGCTCCAGGCCATCCCCCAAATCTGCCGGATGTATGGTATTCCCGACTATGAGCCTTCCCCCGAGCCTAAGATCTACCTCGACGAGGGCGATGAGATCCGTTTCGGCAACACCGTCCTGAAAGCCCTTTTCACCCCCGGCCACTCCCCCGCCAGCTTATCGTTCTACAACGAAGAGGAAGGCTATCTCATCGCCGGCGACGTCCTATTCCGCGAGAGCATTGGCCGAACCGACCTGCCAGGCGGTGATCATGCCACTTTGATCAACAGTATTAAGAAAAAATTGTTGCCCCTCGGCGATGAGGTCGTCGTCTATTCCGGCCATGGTGAAGAAACGACGATCGGGCATGAGAGAAAGCATAATCCATTTTTATAAAATGAACCACAGCGTTCCCGCTGTTCGGCGGGGTTGTGGTCCGGAGTTTTTAATGTCAACAAATTGACTAATCCATAAAGTTTTCCTCATCAAAAGTCTACAGGATGGCGTTGTAGATAAGTATAAAAACTAAAAATACGTTTAGTTTTACCTTAACGATCATTTTAGGTAAAAAATATCCACAATTTGTTTGGTATGAAAAAGATGTACGCCCCCCTATTGGCATTAGCAGGCTTGTTGTGCTTTGTAATAATTGGCAAGGCTCAAAATAAAAAGACCTTTAAACGAGTGGACTTTGAGCCGGAAATTCACTTCTGTCCTGCTTCACTGGAGTACGACCCTCATTACATTCCTCGCCGGCAGGTCCTGAGGCCTAAAAATTTTGGAGCCACCTTTAATGTGGTTTATGACGGCAACGTGCCCGATGAAGCAAAGAGCGCTTTTGAAGAAGGTGTTATTCCAATTTTACAGGACTTCATCAGCAGTCCGGTGCCGATCAATATAAGGCTGAACTGGCGGTCTCTGGAAGGTACATCTCTGGCAGGGGCGAGCCCGACCGCCTATTATTCCCGCTTTTCCAATGTGCCTAACCCTGATGAGGTATACCCTGTGGCGCTGGCAGAAAAGATCAGCGGCATTCTGCTTAACGATCCGGACGAGCCCGATATTAACATAACGGTCAATGACGGCATTAACTGGTACTACAATTATTTCAATCCGCTGGGTGTGGGTAGCCGGTACGATTTCGTGTCGGTGCTGTTGCATGAGGTATTTCACGGACTGGGTTTTACGGCGGTGACGACTGTAACTGACAACGTCGGCAGAGTCGGTGTTTTCAGTGGCGGGCGGCACTCGATTTACAGCGAATTTATGGTCAACGGCTCGGGTATTCGCGTGACGAGCTTTCGCGATAATTCCTCACAGATGGCCTCAGTGCTGCAGAGTGATAATATTTTTTTCAGGTTCATCAGCGGACTTGAGCGGGCTAAGTTGTTTGCTCCCCAGGAATACAACCGGGGGTCCAGTATCTCTCATCTGGATGAGTTGACTTACAACGATACGCCGAATGCATTGATGACGCCCTCTATCGGCCCGGGGCAGGTGGAGCACGACCCGGGCATTGCCCTGGATATGTTGTACGATATGGGTTGGGATATGCTTTATATGGTGCACAATGAAGAACCTGGAACGGAAGACATCACGCGGGATCAGCTTTTGGTAGTGGATGTTTTTTCGGATTCTGAGATCATAGATTCTACCTTGGTCATTCACTATTCCCGCGATACTTTTAACAATGAAGATCTGGTGGCGCCGTTGGTCTTTAATCCGGCTACAGGCTTTTACGAATTTATTCTGCATGCGCCGAATGAGGAGGTAACCTACAGCTATTACTTTACGGCCACCAACAGCCGGGAGGTGACCTTTACGAATCCGGGGCAGGCGCCGGACAATTTCTTTGAGTTTCAGTACAGGGTCGACGATGAATTTCCCTCCGTAGTGCACAACAGCCCGGAAAGAATACAGAACGTAGAGCCTGAATTTGTGGTTGAAGCGGAGATTACCGATGAGTATCTGGGCATAGATACCGCCTTTATCGCCTGGGATATCAACGGAGACCTACAGGATACGGTAGGTATGGTGCGTCAGGGAGGTTTTTCGGAAGGCGATATTACCGATATTTATCAAGGTACTTTAGTTTTTCCTGAGGAAGGGCTGTTGGAAGGCGATGTTATTTCGTATCAGATCATTGCTATCGACAAGAGTAAAGCCAGAAATGTAACCATGGCGCCCGACAGCGGGTTTTATGTCATTCAAGCCAGCGGTATACAGGCAGCGGTTCTTTCTTACGTCAACGATTTCGACCAGCCTACTGCCGATTTTACAGGTGAAGGCTTCAGCATCAGGGATTATCCTGAGTTTGAGAGCAATGCCATCCATAGCACCCACCCTTATCCTGAATCCGGGCAGGGCCAGTTTAGAAGTTACACCTTTGAGTTATCTGTTCCTATCGCCATTCGCGATTTTGATCCGCTGATCGAATTCGATGAGGTGGTGCTGGTAGAGATTGGAGAGGCCGGCACTTCTTTTGGCGATACGGAATTCTGGGATTATGTGATCGTAGAAGGGAAAAAAGTGGGTGAATCGGTCTGGCGGCCTTTTCTTCCGGGTTACGACAGCGGCGATCGAATAGAATGGGAAGTCGCTTATAACAACAATAGTGATGGCGGGCCGGACCTTTATTTTCCCAGGACCATAGACATGACGGAAAACGGGAATTTTGCTCCAGGCGATGAGGTGTTTATTCGTTTTCGCCTTTTTTCCGATCCTTTCGCCAACGGGTGGGGATGGGCGATTGATAATCTTAGAATACAGGATGTGCTGACCGCTGTGGACGAATTTGTATTGGAAGAAAATTTCCGGATATATCCTAATCCCATGCCGGGGGATGAATTGATGCTGGACCTTGAGCTGGAGAAAACGCCGGATTTTCTTGATTTGAGTGTAATGGATGTGTATGGCAGAAGACTGGCGGCGTATCGCCTGGATAACAGAAGCAAGCAGATTAGAAGACAGATATCTTTGGCAGGTTATCCGGCGGGGATGTATTTGATGGTGTTGTCTTCGGGCGATGGGAAGGTGCTGACCAGGAAGGTGGTGAAGCGGTGAGGCCAGTGTAGAGACTGTTGCGAGTATTTATAGGGGAATATAGAGATCCGGAATCCAGAGGCCAGCGCAAACGCTATGGTCCGGTGGTTCGGTGGTCTCTTACATTTTGAAGGAGCGCCGGTGGTAAGGGGTGATGCCGAATTTTTTGACGGCTTCCCGGTGCTCTTTGGTAGGATAGCCTTTATTGGTTTTCCAGCCATATTGGTGATAAGAAGGTTCGATGCTGAGCATGTATTCGTCCCGGTAAGTTTTGGCTAAAATGGAGGCGGCGGCGATGGATAAGAATTGACTGTCGCCTTTGACGATACATTGATGAGTAATACCCAGATAAGGCGTGAAGCGATTGCCGTCGATGAGTAATAATTCCGGACGAAGATCGAGCTGGTCTATGGCGCGATGCATGGCCAGGAAGGAGGCGTTGAGGATATTGATATTGTCGATTTCCTCCGCAGAGCAGGATGCAACCGCCCAGGCGAGGGCGTATTCCTGGATGAAGGTGCGGGCTTCGAGGCGTTGGGCTTCGGTGAGTTGTTTGGAGTCCTTAAGCAGGTCAAAGGCCGGTAAATTCGGCGGCAGGATGACGGCGGCGGCGTAGACGGGCCCGGCCAGGCAGCCGCGACCGGCTTCGTCACAACCTGCTTCAAGGGTGTTGGGATGGTAGTGTGGTGATAACATCATTTCCTCATCACCTTAAACTCCACCCTTCTATTCCTGCGTCTTCCTTCCTCGGTTTTATTGCTGGCAATAGGCCTTTTGTTTCCAAAACCGATCGAGCTAAGGCGATTGCCGGCAATGCCTTTTGCTTTCAGATAATTCAGTACTGCGGCCGCCCTTCTTTCGGACAGGTCCTGGTTGTAATCAGCTGTTCCGATGGCATCGGTGTGGCCTATGATCTGGATTTCCATGGAGGGAAATTTTTGTAACAGTTCCAGCAGATTATCCAGCTGACCGGTAGAATTGGGGAGGAGCGCTGATCTGTCGGTGTCAAAATAGATATTGCTCAGCCGAACCGTCTGGCCCGTTTCGATGGGAATATCCAGCAAGTTGACGGGGACGGATAGAGGGACCACCTTAACCTGATCGATATAATAATAGGCATAATTCAAAAAATCCTCGCAGTTGTTGTAGGTATGAGTCAGGCTATCGGGGAAAAAGTTGCCAATGAGGAGATGGGAGTAGCTTTTGTCGGCCTCGAAAGTTTCAGATACGGTATGCCATTCGTTATCGGGTAATTCGAGAAGGTCATAGCCGATCAGGGCAGGCTGTAAGTCAAGCAATTTATCGTCGCTTTCATTGATCTGGTGTTCAGTCAGGGCCAGGCCAAGTTTGTCAATGCTGAGGGAGCGGGGCAGGTGGGCGGCTTTGAAAGACAGTTGATAGCTCTCACCCGGTTTCATAGGCGTACTCAGGGGCACTTGCAAGTATTCCCGGCAGTGAGGTTTTCCATCGGTACAGCCGTAAACGGTGATGCCGGCCATGGCTTCGCCTTCAAAAGGCTTCATCTCGCCAAAGCCTTTTTCTTTCCAGTGTGTGGGTACTATCACTCTTGGGCCGAAAGCATCAGGAGAAGCGATGGTCGGCGCCGACCAATAGCGGACCAGCCGGGTGAAGTGAGCACCCCGGTAAAACCAGCCCAGTGGAGGCGCGGCAAACTGCTCGAAGCCTGGATTGGGCACCAGGTTAGGATCCGAATCCGGCGCCTGAGCCTGCAGGCAGCAAGGCAGTAGAAGCAAGGAAATATAACAGAGTCTAAGTTTTGTCATAATCTTACATTCAAATGGATTTTTTAAAAGACCGGCCTTAAACATATTTCCTGCTACCGGGTTCAATGAATGATTTTTATTGACCACCTAATTAATTATGAGCAGGGTATGAAAATAAGCCCAAAAACAATTTCTCTTACGGTATTTGGAATATTATCTGCGGTTAGTTTGTATTTCGTCTTCCAGCTGCAGTTCTCCTTTAGTTTTGAGCAATTTTTTCCCAAAGGAGATAAAGACCTGGATTTTTTCAAAGAATTCATCGAAGAATTTGAAGCGGACGACAATTTCCTGCTGGTGGCTGTTCGTCGCAAGGAAGGCGTTTTCGATCAGAAATTTCTGGAAAATGTGCATGAATTTACCCTCCAGGCGGGAAAGCTGCCGAATGTGCTGGAAAGCCAATCGCTTACAAAGCTGGGTTATCCCATTAAAACTCCTTTTGCTGTTACTACCATTCCTGTCATTCACATCAATGATCCCAGAAGATATGAAAGTGATAAAAAAAGGCTCTTTCAAGACGAACGCTTTGTTCATAATTTTATTTCGGAAGACGGCCAATCTCTGGTCATATTCCTTAAAACAGTCAGCAGTATTACATTTGAACAAGCCCAGGAACTGATGGCCGGCCTTAGCGAATTGATCGATGATTTCAATTTTGAAGAGCACCACTATCTTGGGCGGCCATATTTTGTGACCGAACTGGTGGACATGCAAAAAAGAGAGATCATTTTTTCTGCTATCGTATCGTTTGTGCTTGTCACCCTGATCATGTATCTCATATTTCGCAAGCCCTGGGGCATCGCTATTTCTTTAGTGTCGATCGCTCTGGGTATGCTGTTGTTCCTGGGATATATGGGCGCCTTTGGGCGGGAGCTGAACGCCATGTCTGCCCTTTATCCCATCATTATGATTATGGTAGGCACTTCGGATGTGATCCACATCATGACAAAGTATATAGATGAGCTTCGGAAAGGAAGAGCTCGCCGAGAGGCAGCTGTCATTACCCTGAAGGAGATCGGGCTGGCCACTTTATTAACGTCCGTAACGACGGCTATCGGCTTTGCTTCTCTGCTGACCAGCAGGATCGGCCCTATCCAGGATCTTGGTGTTAATGCGGCCGTCGGCGTAATGATCGCTTATGTGACGGTCATTGGTTTTACGCTGGTCATTTTATCAAGTTTTCGGGTGGATCAGCTGATCAAGTTGGGGCGTGGACAAGCATTTTGGGACAGGAGCATGTTGTTTTCTTATCGCCTAACGCGCGATTATCATCGCAGGATCGCAGTCGGCGGCGTTTTTGTTTTTGTCTTGTGTATGCTGGGCATTTCCATGGTGACGACGAACTACGACATCAAGAGCAATCTGCCGAGAAATGCGAAGATCACGGAAGATTTTAAGTTTTTTGAGCAAAACCTGACAGGGTTCCGGCCTGTGGAGTTTGCTGTTTTTCCACAGGGCGAGTATAGGGCGAATGATTTCGAAGTGGTTCGGGAGATCGGCAAGTTGGAAGAAAAACTGAGAGAAGTCGAGGGCATACGAGCCGTCAGCTCGATCACCTCGGTGTACAAATCGATCCACCAGATGTTCAACAGCAACCGGCCGGAGGCGTACGAACTGCCGGAATCGGAACGACAGTTTGAGCAGTACCGGCGGCTGGTCAGCCAGGTGCCCATGGCGCAGAGCAATGTGTTGGTCAATAAAGACGGCACTAAGGCGAGGGTGACTTCCCGGATTTTCGACATTGGGGCGGATAGCGTGAAATACAAGGTAGACAAGGTGCAAAAATGGGCGGAGGCCAATCTTGACGGAAATGTCGTCAAGATCCAACAAACCGGAACGGCTCTAATCATCGATAAAAACGCCCAGTACGTTCGCGAGGATCTGGTGGAAGGCTTGGGTATGGCCATTCTGGTCGTGAGTTTGTTAATGGCTTTGTTGTATCGCAATGTGAAGATGCTGTTGATCTCGCTGGTGCCGAATGTATTCCCGCTGCTGATGGCCGGCGCTTTGCTTGGTTTTCTCAACATAGAACTGGAGGCGGGCATTTCCATCGTTTTTGCCGCTATTTTCGGTATTGCGGTGGACGATACCATCCATTTTCTAAGCAAATACAAACTGGCGATCGATAAGGGTAAAAGTACAGAGGAAGCCTTGCAGAGCACGTTCCAGGAAAGCGGTAAGGCTATTGTGCTGACGACGATCATCCTGTTCTTCGGCTTTTTGATCATGCTTTTTTCTCAAAACCCGGCCAGCTTTGTAGTGGGATTGCTGATCAGTGTAACCTTATTCGGAGCAATGATCAGTGACCTGATGCTGATCCCGTTGATGATCAGAAGGATGATCAGTACGGAAGGTAAAAAAGAGGAAGTAGCCCCCGAACCTGTAAAAGTAGAAATTAAAAAAATATCTTCTTCACACTAAAATCTCAATTTTTTCAAAGATATCATCCAGCTCATCATAAGATTTATACCCCACTTTCTCCTCTTCACCACCTTTCACATTTATGCCGAGAGGTTGGACTAGTTCGAGGATGTTTTCGATATTGTCCTCGTGGAAATTCATGCTTAGCAGGAGGTCATACTCTTTGGCCAGGCCTTGTAATTCAGGGAGCAGATTTTTCCTGATGGTTTCCCATTCGATCTTGTTTTTGTCGAAATTCAGGAGGAAGACTTTCACCATATCTGCATTTTGATCGAAAATCGGTCTTAAGGAATCGAGGGAAGTGTTTTTCTCGACTACAACCTCCTGAATGACCGGCAGGAGTTCGCTTATGGCTTTGAGTGTGTTGTGGTCGGTAAAAGGGCCGACTTGTACTTGTTCGATCTGGAGTACTTCAATAGCTGCTTTTACAGCTTCGAGGCTGGGCAGGTTAAATTCGCCTACAATTTTCACTCCGTCGACCCATTCTTTGATGGCGTTCATATTTTTGGGATCGATGTACTCTTCACTGCCGGCTTCCAGATTAAAGCCCACCCACTCTACTTCCCAGGCCGCGAAATAGCGGGCGTCGGTCAGGTTAGTGATCGAGCTGGCTTTGACTTTCGTTTTTAACATGTTGTACAGTTTTCAGGATGCAAAAAAAAGAATAATTTAGGAGAAATGATAATCTGGTGGTCCCGCCGGACTCAGGATGCTGACGATTTATCTTCAAAAATGAAAAAAAGCCTCAACTGGACATAAAATCCTGTTTTTTCGCTTCCAGCAGGAAACTTTAAACAACTTCTATTTAAAAAAAGCGAACATGTCAAATTATTACGAGCAGGTTTTTGAGGTAGCCAAAAGCATTCCTTTCGGCCGGGTTACGACTTACGGCGCCATTGCTGATTTCCTGGCCCTGGGATCAGCACGTATGGTAGGCTGGGCGCTGAACAACAGTTTTTCCTTTGACGGGGTGCCCGCACACCGGGTAGTTAATCACAAAGGAGAGCTAAGCGGCCGCAATCATTTTGCGACACCCACCATGATGCAGGAAATGCTCGAACAAGAAGGCGTTAAAGTTGTAGATAATAAAGTAGTGGACTTCGAACGTCTATTCTGGCATCCGGTAGAAGGGGGAGGGTAGAAAGTAGAAAGTAACTGCCTGTGGCAGTCAGGGAAGGTAGGGGGCAAATCATTCAATAACCCAATAACCATCAACTAAAGAGCTAACAACATGCGGATAATAATTATTTTAGGTATATTGATAGCAACATCGTTCACTGTTAGTGGGCAGGAAGGCATTCTGGGCACCTGGAAAACGGTGGACGATAAAACGGGAGAGGCTAAGTCCTATGTGGATATTTATGAGAAGAACGGCAAAGTATACGGCAAGATATCCCGTCTGTTGAGGGCTGAGGCGAGTACGCTGTGTGATGCTTGCAAGGGCGACAAGAAAGACAAGCCCATTTTGGGCATGATGGTCATTGAAGACATGGAGAAGGAGCGGGGGCAATTATCTGGAGGGCGGATACTGGATCCCGAATCCGGAAATACGTATAAATGTAAGATTTGGCTATCCGAGGAGGATTCCGATATACTCCGGGTCAGAGGCATTCATTGGACGGGGTTGTACAGGACGCAAGAATGGAGAAGAGTTCAGGACTAAGCAAGAGAATGGATTAGACGCATTTAAGGTTCTTTTACACAACAGCCAATAATAAAAAAATCCAATTATACAATAAATTTTTGAAAAGAACAGTTATAAAGGCAAATGAATTCGGAACAATTTTTTCCATAATCAAAGCAGTTGTATGAAGCAAACCTTTACTACAGATCAATTAATTCGTTTTATTTACAAGGAGACTTCTGCATCTGAATCTTTTGCCATCAAGAAAGCGCTTAACGATTCCACTGAGCTCATGAGAGCATTCCAGGAATTGCAGGCTGCTCATCAACAGTTGCCTAAGGTTACCTTCAGCCCGAAGCGTTCCACATTGCAAAACATTCTCAGATACAGCAAATCTACCGCAATTGAACAAGAGGTATGAACAAGCCGTCCCCTATTAACAGTTGAACGGCTTTTCATGCGATGAACCCTCCAATGACTTTGTTTTCATTGGAGGGTTTCCATTTTGGGACGAGGCCGGGGTTTTATTCGATAGCTTGAAAAATAGTCCGATACTGTTTTGTTTTTGTAAAACAAAGTGTTTATATTTGTTCTGTAATTGAATAAACTGTTTTAAATAAAGATGCAATGGCTCAAGATAAAGAAGCTAAATTAAAAGCGTTACAGCTGACTGTTGACCGGATTGAGAAGACCTACGGCAAGGGCACCATCATGCGTATGGGTGACAATCAGGTTGTTGAAGTTGATGTTATTCCGTCCGGTTCCTTAGGGTTGGATATTGCTTTAGGAGTAAATGGTTTTCCGAGAGGGCGTGTTGTTGAGATCTACGGTCCGGAATCGTCCGGTAAAACGACACTGGCCATCCACGCCATTGCAGAGTGCCAAAAGCAGGGAGGCATAGCGGCCTTTATCGATGCAGAACACGCCTTTGACCGTTTTTACGCGAAGGCACTGGGTGTAGATACCGAGAATCTGCTTATTTCTCAGCCGGATAATGGGGAACAGGCCCTTGAGATCGCAGAAAACCTTATTCGTTCCGGGGCTATCGACATCATAGTGATCGACTCGGTTGCAGCGCTGGTGCCCCGCAGTGAGATCGAAGGAGAAATGGGGGATTCCAAAATGGGTTTGCAGGCCCGATTAATGTCGCAAGCCATGCGGAAGCTGACCGGAACCATCGGCAAGACCGGTTGCTGCTGCATCTTCATCAACCAATTGCGCGAAAAGATCGGAGTCATGTTCGGTAATCCGGAAACCACTACCGGTGGTAATGCCTTGAAATTTTACGCGTCCATGCGTCTCGATATCCGTAAAACAGGATCAGGGATCAAGGATAAAGACGGCAACGTCGTTGGTAACCATGTTAAGGTGAAAGTGGTCAAAAATAAAGTGGCGCCCCCCTTCCGAATTGCTACCTTCGATATTATGTTCGGCCAGGGTATTTCCAAGACAGGCGAAATCGTTGACCTCGGCGTTGATCACGATGTCATTCAGAAGAGTGGTTCCTGGTACAGCTACGGCAATGCTAAAATCGCTCAGGGCAGAGAGTCCGCCAAACAGTTTCTGGATGATAATCCTGAAGTGGCTGCAGAAATAGAAGCCAGGATCAAAAATAAAATACTCGGCATTGAATTGCCGGACGCAAAGAAAAACGGAAAGGCTGAAAAGAAAGCAGAGAAAGAAGCAGAGAAAGAAGCAGAGAAAGAAGCATAGCCTCCTTTCCTAATACACATTCCACTCCAGGGTTTCAATAATTTTTAAGGCATCCTCTTTTACAAAGCGGATAAGAGGAGCAAGTGAATCGGTCTGCGTCTGGGTATTGAAATAAACAGAGCCCCGGACGAAGTGCTGCACACTGTCGGTCAGATAAAATTGAAAGGGAGAGGCGGCAGGCCCTTCGATATTGAATGCGAAGCCGAATACCCGGTCTTCGGGTCTTTCAATGCGATACTCGTCAATGTAATTCGCCTTTTTATTATGCCAGTCTGCCAGTTCAAAAGCATCCTTTTTTAATTCCTGGAAACTTTTAGGTTGCCCTATCTCGTAATAGGTAAAATATATGCGACTGTCAAAAGCGGGATAGTAGAGGTCAAACCAGCAGGGATGCAGCGGTGCTTCTTCGAAAAAGAGGGTGTCGCGCTGGACCTGCATGTAGGCTGGGTATTGGAAGTTGAAGGCGCAATAATCTTTATCAAAAGTGGTGTAGGACTTCTCCGGAAAGTTGATTTTTGGATAGGCCCTCGGCTTCGGCGTAAAGCTCGGATCTTCACAGCTTTGGAAGGCCAGTAAATTGATTAAGAGCACCAGAAGGAGGCGCAATGGCTTTTGAAGGGCAGGTGATTTTACGGTTTCACTGTTCAGCATGTGTAATAGGACATTTTAGTTAAGCATTTGGGCTTTCCGGATGCAGGGTGACCATCACCTGTTCTATCCTTCGCTTATTGGCGGCTATGATCTTGAAGGTGAAATTCCGATGTTTGATCACGGTTTCTTTAGCCGGCAGGCCTCCGTACAATTCAAGAATGAGCCCGGCCAGGGAATCGGCTTCACCTTTCACTTCATCGAAGTAACTGGTATCTACCCCTACCGTTCGGCAAAAATCATTAAGAAGCGTTTTGCCTTCGAATATGTAATTGAAGTCATCGATCTTTCGGAAGAAGAACTCCTGCTCATCGTCGAACTCGTCTTTAATTTCTCCGATGATCTCTTCCAGGATGTCTTCGAGGGTAACAATACCTGAACTGCCGCCGTATTCATCCACCACAATGGCCATGTGCATGCGCATACGTTGAAATTCCTTGAGCAGATCGTCAATTTTTTTGGTTTCCGGAATGAACAACACATTGGTCCGGATGAGTTGCTGCCACTCGAAATTTTCTTTTTCCTGGAGATGCCCCAGCAGATCTTTAACGTACAGAATGCCGGTTACATTGTCAAAATCTTCATCATAAACGGGAATCCGGGAGTAGCCCGATTCTTTGATCACGGCCAGAAGCTCGAAATAGTTGATCCTGAAGTCTACGGCAGTCACATCAATGCGGGAGCGCATGATCTGTTTGACAGAAACATCCCCAAATTTGACGATGCTTTTCAGGATATCCGCCTCTTGTTCGATCTCGGCATCTGCGATGGCGGTCAGATCAATGGCTTCGTCAATGTCTTCGCGGCTGGTAATGCCTGTAGTTTTTGTTCTTTTGGCCAGGCGCCGTTCAATAGCAGTCGTCCAGTTGACGAGGATCCTGCTGAACGGGCTGAAGAGGATGGTAAGTACGGTAAGGGGGCCGACCATTAAACGGGATAGCTTTAGTTTGTTGATCTTGGCGTAGAACTTGGGAGCGACTTCTCCAAATAAGACCAATAAAAAGGTAACGCCGACAACGACGATCAGAAAGCTGATGATCCTGGCCATATAAGGGGTCGTAATTATGGATTCCAGAGAAGGAAAGGTGTGCAGCAGGGCTTCGGCCCATCCGCGGAAAGTAGTTTCGGGGAAGATCTTATTCAGTACATAATCGGACAGGATGACGATCGCAATGTTGATGAAGTTATTACTGATCAGTATGGTGGCCAGCAACATTCGGGGCCTTTCCTTCAGCGTCAGTATTCTTTTGCTGTTGGGGTCGTTTTCGTTTTCCAGCTTTTCAAAAT
This sequence comes from uncultured Saprospiraceae bacterium, assembly GCA_964548175.1. Lineage (GTDB taxonomy): Bacteria > Bacteroidota > Bacteroidia > Chitinophagales > Saprospiraceae > JANQPA01. Next base: position 88,323 of record CAZJQS010000001.1, on the reverse strand, counting down.
CATTGTGATTCAGGGAAAAGAAAGCCACTTCCGATCCTGAAATGAGGGCCGAACAAAAGAGCAGCAAAATGACACCCAGAATTCCCAGGTAGATGTCCCATGAGGAAAAAGCTGCAAGCAGGAGAATAAAATGCGAAGCCAGGAGAGGACTTTCAGTTTCGGTTTCCAAGGAAACAGCTATTGATTAAGAAATAAATTATTTTCACGTTCCATTAGAATGGAAGGTCGTCATCGACAGCAGAGTCCTCTGAAACCTGTGAAGGCATGTTGCTGTCTGAATGGGTCATTTCGTCATCCGGTGAGGAGAAATAACTGCCGCCTTCCCCCGCGCCGTCTTTCCGGTTGCCAGGCGTATTGATGATCCGGAAATAACTGGCTACTACTTCGGTGGTTTTCCGGTTATTGCCATCCTGATCCTGCCAGGTGCGGTGGGTTAATTTACCTTCTATGTAAACAGCCATTCCCTTTTTCAACGTGGCTTCTGCTCGTTCCGCCAGGGTTCGCCAAACAACTATGTCGTGCCATTCCGTCTGTTGCTGCCATTCACCACTTTTGTCTTTGTAGTTTTCATTAGTGGCAATGGGGAATTTGGCAACCGTGGCTCCATTTTCCAGCCTTCTGATTTCGGGGTCTCTACCAAGGTTCCCAATGAGGATAACGCGATTGACCATTTATCTAATTTTTCAGATTTTTCGAATAAGTATCCGCTTTAGCATAGCAGGCTAAGCGGTATAGTGCAAAATGCAAAGCTATAAATTTAAATATAAAGATTTATCCTTTAAATAACAATCGATCAACTTAGGGAAGGCAAATTTAGTCAAGTTTTTTCTTTCCACTTTTTTTAAAGGAACCGGATCGTTCAAAAGGCCTTTTTCGGCATGTATTTCGATGAAAACAGCCACTATCTTCTGATGGGTCAATAATTGCTGGTAGGGAGGCGAGATTTGTCCGAGTCGGTAAGAGGAAGGAAGAGGTGCATTTTCGTCCTGTAAAACGCTAAGAATGCGTTCGGGTTCTCTGTAGAGCTCCGTCCGTTCTATCATTGGGAAATCGTATAAGTTCCTCCAGATGTCCTTTTGCTCTCGTTTTTTGATCAACACCTGGTCTTTTTCGTTGATGACCAGATAGTGAAAGAAACGAGTGCGCCTTTGAATTTTTTTGGTTTTTACGGGAAGTTGCTGAACTTTTTTGGTTTGGAGGGCCTGGCACTTAGATTTTAAAGGACAGGTAGGGCACAGAGGTTTTTTCGGACTGCAAAGGATGGCTCCGAAATCCATGATGGCTTGATTGTACCGGCCCGGATGCTGCTCCTCCAGCAGATTTTCAGCCAATCTAGCGAACTGCTTTTTTCCTTCAGTGCTGTCTATGGGGGTTTCAATACCGAAAAATCGCGCGAGGACTCTAAAAACATTTCCATCGACCACCGCATGAGGAAGCCCATAGGCAAAGGAAGCAATAGCAGCAGCAGTGTAAGGGCCTACGCCTTTAAGTTGCAGAATGGATTCGTAGGTATCCGGGAATTTGCCGTTGAGCTCATGGGCGATGTACTGGGCTGCAGCATGCATGTTGCGGGCGCGGGAATAATAACCGAGGCCCTCCCACAGCTTAAGCACTTCGTCTTGCGAAGCACCAGCAAGGTCCTCTACAGTAGGGTAGCGGTCAACAAAACGCTTGAAGTAAGGAAGCCCTTGCTCTACACGAGTCTGTTGCAAGATGATTTCTGAAAGCCAAATGATGTAAGGATCCTTTTCACCCTTCCAGGGCAAGGGGCGATGGCTGGCGGCAAACCAATCCATTAATTTTTTTTGGAAAAAACGTGCTTCGATAATTTGCAAACCCGGATTAGACGACTCTGACACAGCGCATATTCTTAGTCAAAAAACAAATGGTAATAGCCAAACAATACTATTACCATTGTAAATAAAAGCAGAAAATTAATCTACAGCAATTATGGGATTAATTAAGACAGCTTAAAATTTTTATATCTTTTTCCAATAACTTCCTTGAGTTCTTTTCTGGCAAAAAAGATTCTGCTCTTTACCGTTCCCAGCGGTAATTCAAGGTGCTCGGCGATCTCCTGATATTTGAAGCCCTGGTAGTGCATCAAGAAGGGAATCCTAATGCTATCATCCAGCTCGTCGATCATGGTAATAAGTTCTTTCATCATAATATTTGATTCTGCACCATTTGAAATGATTGCACTGCCAGAATTAAGGTAATACAGATTATCTGTAGAGTCCATAATGGTGTTGGCCTTCGTTTTCTTGCGATAGTTGTTGATGAAAATGTTTTTCATTATGGTGAACAACCATGCTTTGAAATTAGTACCCGGACGGAATTTGTCACGGTTGGTCATCGCTCTGAAGGCCGTTTCCTGATACAGATCCTTAGCATCTTCTACATTCTTCGTCAAATTGTATGCGAAGGAGTGTAGAAGGTTAGACATCTGATCGAATCTGTCGTAAAAATCTGCTTGAGACATGGTTGATTGTTTTTTGTTTAACTCAATGCTTCTTTTCTTTTCTCTATTAATGTTGAAACAAATATAGACAAAAAGTTAAACAAAACACAAAAAAATCATCCTCTTTTAACCCCTGATTCTGAAAAAAAGAATGTCTGAAATCGAAAATTTTGCGTTAAGTAATTGATAATCAGTAGTGCTATATACAAAAGTATGAATTCAGAAACTTTTTTATTTTCAATAAATTTTGAAATTAAAGGGTGTTTGTTTAAGATTTTACTGGTTCCTTCCTTATAAATTTAAACAAAAAAGCGGCTTTTTTTCAGCCAAGGCGGGATTATGGTCCAAAATGTCGGTTTTTGGTCAAAAGGTTAAACAGGGTCTGTTGAGCAGGGCTTTATCGTTGAGCCTGAGACACCAGATAAAGTGCAACGAGGGCAAAGACAAGGTTGGGCATCCAGATGCCCAGCAGAATAGGAATAGATTGTCCACTGGCAAAGACAATAGCAAAACGGGACAGAAAAATAAACATAGCACCGATGCCAATGCCAAGCGCCAGATGCAGGCCAAGCCCTCCGCGAACTTTCCTGGCGGCAATGGAGACGCCTATAAGTGTTAGGATAAGAATAGTAAAGGGTTCGGCTGACCGCCGATACAGCTCGATCTCGTATTTCTGAACATTGCCGACACCTCTGGATTTTTGTTTTTGAATGTATTCCTTAAGCAGCGGGCTGTTCATCATGGTATGCTGGTTGAGGTAGTCGACAAAATCAGCCGGCCGGAGATTGATGGTCCTATCCATCTGTTGGCCTCTGCCGATGATAAACCGTTCCTGCATGCCGTCAAAAGTCCGTATCTCATAATTATTGAGCCGCCACTTTTGTTCTTCTGCCAGCCACTTGGCGGAATTGGCTTTGAGATAGTATATCAGTCGGTTCGCCTCAAATTGCTCGATCCTGAATTCTCGTATGCTGCTATCGGCCTTGTAATAACTTTTTACATACACCTTCGTATCGGGAGAAATGAAGAGATGGACATCCTGGGTCTGCCCCTTATCCTCATCTGTGTGGATGTATTGGTGGACGATGTCCAGCATAGTGTTGTTCCCGTTAGGAATTACATAATGATTGCCGAGAAAATGCAGTATTGCGATAATGGAAGCGCCGAACATATAGGGGTACAACAATCTTCGGAAACTAACTCCTGCATTTAGAATAGAAATAATCTCAGAATTGTAGGCCAGTCTGGAAGTGAAAAAAATGACCGCAATAAGCGTGAACAGAGGCCATAGCAACCCGTTGATATACATCACAAAGTTGGGGTAGTAATCGATCCAGATCTCTTTAGCTGTAATGGGCGTTTCAATGAATTTCTCAATTTTTTCACTGAAATCGATGACGGCCGCAATCATCGAGAAGATGAGAATGGTAAATAAGAAAGTGGAAATGAATTTCCATAGTATATATCGATCCAGCTTTTTTAACATAGACTCTTTCTTGTCTTAATAGTGGCTCCGCGAAAAACGCTTTGTGCATTTAAACAGCCTCTTGTTCTACAACGCCTGTTCTTTAAATTCGTTGTTCCACCTGTTTAACCATTTGGTCTTTCCATGCGCGAAAGCTGCCCTCCTCAATGTGTCTGCGGGCTTCGCCAGCCAGCCATAGGAAAAAGCCCAGATTGTGCAGGCTTGCGATTTGGGCGCCCAGCAGCTCTTTGGTATGTATGAGGTGTCGAAGATACGCTTTTGAATAATGACGGCTGGTATGCACACTGCTTTTCTCGTCAATGGGGGAAAAGTCGTCCTTCCATTTTGCATTTTTAATATTGATGATGCCTTCCTGTGTATACAAGAGGCCGTGGCGGGCATTCCGGGTGGGCAGCACGCAGTCGAACATGTCCACACCCAGTGCAATGCACTCCAAAATATTGGCCGGCGTACCTACGCCCATCAGGTAGCGGGGTTTGTCTTTAGGCAGTATGCCGCAGACGAGCGCTGTCATCTCATACATTTCTTCTGCCGGCTCGCCTACAGACAGGCCACCTATAGCGTTGGCCTCGCGGTCAAAGGAAGCAATGGTTTCTGCTGATTGAATGCGCAGATCGCGGTAGGTGCTGCCCTGTAATATGGGAAAGAGGGTTTGGCGATAACCATAATGCCCTTCCGTTTGATCAAAGTAATCACAGCATCTCTTTAGCCAGCGATGGGTGAGTTCCATGGAGGATTTCGCATAAGGATATTCACAAGGATAAGGGGTGCACTCGTCAAAGGCCATGATGATGTCGGCTCCGATAATGCGTTGCACTTCCACGGCTCTTTCGGGAGTGAAAAAGTGACTGGAACCATCGATATGGGAAACAAAAGTGACGCCTTCCTCATTGATCTTCCGCCGGTCGCTAAGGGAATAGACCTGGTAGCCTCCCGAATCGGTCAGCATGGGCTTCTCCCAGCCGATGAACCGGTGCAGGCCTCCCGCTTGCTGAATGACTTCAATGCCCGGACGCAGATAGAGATGATAGGTATTGCCGAGGATGATCTGAGCTTTGATGTCCTCAAACAACTCGTGCTGGTGTACTCCTTTGACCGTACCCTGGGTGCCGACCGGCATGAAAATGGGGGTCTGTATCAGCCCGTGATCCGTTTCAATGATTCCGGATCGGGCACTGGATTGATTATCTTGATGGTGAATGGAAAATTTCAATAGATGCTTTTTTTGTTGATTATCCAGAACCACGGTTGGCATCGAGTTTTAATAAAACGGCCAGCATGAAAGTAAAGCCCAGCAGAGATGAGCCTCCCTTACTGATAAAGGGTAATGGAATACCGATGATCGGCATCAGTCCCATGGTCATGCCAATGTTGATGAAATAATGGACAAACAGGATGCCGGCAATGGCGTAACCATACCGCCGGGAAAATCCCGATCGCTGACGCTCTGCTAATACCGTGATCCGGTACAATAGTAAAAAGTAAAGGGCAATGATCCCGAAAGAACCCAGGAAGCCCTGCTCTTCACCGATTGTGCAGAATATGAAGTCGGTTGATTGTTCCGGCACGTAGTCCAGCTTGGTGAGGGTGCCTTGGGTAAATCCCTTTCCCTGCAGACCACCGGAACTGATGGCCATTTTGGATTGAAGTACATTGTATAGCGCTCCTCTTGGATCACACTTATTAGGTTGTAGCCATACATTGATCCGGTCTTGCTGATGTGGCTCTAGGATCTCCGTAAACGCATAATTGGCCAGATAGGCAAGACCCAGACCAAATAACAGGGCACCGTTCAATGTAAAAGCGAATCTTCCCTTTTTGTTCCTCCAGGTAATAAAGGAAACGAATAGAAAATAGGTTATTCCGGCGTATAGCACAGGCAGCAGCTGATTTTCCCGGATCAGCAGAACGCTGATCGCGAAAAAAGCCAGGGAGGCTACCGCCCATATCCATTTATTCGCTTTTAAGTTGAGTACCTGCAGCATGGTGAAAAGCCAAAGCAGCCCCAGGGCAATGTATTCTATTTCATAGATGAAGCCCGCCAGCAGCACGCCCACCACAAAGGCTCCGAGAATGAAATAAACCGGAGTCAGGCCTTCCCGAAATAAAAGGATCGTAAAGGAAAGAAAAACCAGGGCGGACCCGGCGTCGGGCTGTAATAAGATCAAGCCGATGGGGGCCAGGAAGATGGCGAACGAGATCATTTGTGTTCTGAGATCTCGTAAGTCTGTATTGTAATTACTCAGAAAGTTAGCCAGAGCCAGACTCGTGCCGAACTTTGCGATTTCTGACGGCTGAAAGGAAAAAGAACCAAAAGTGAACCAGGAAGTGGCGCCCTTGATGTTGGTCCCGAAAAATAATACCGCCACCAGCAAAAAGATCGAAAAACCATAAATAAGATAAGAGAAGGTTTGCCAGAACTTCCACTCGATAAGGGTAACCGCAAAAAACGTTATAATGGAAATACCCATCCAAATGGCTTGTTTTCCGGCTACTGTCCTAAAGAAATTACCACTGTAGGCCACAGGATCATAATCGACTGAATACACCATGAGCAGCCCCACGCTTATCAGTGCGATATAGATGGAAAAGGTGGTCCAGTCCATGTATTTGAAGCTATCTCCTCTCGGCCTCATGTCGGTTGTCGATTATTCGTTAAGTAAGCATTTCAGATATAGGTATGGTTGGCGCCTTTGGCGCCAACCATACCTATATCTGAATATATTTGTGTAAGCAAAAGTCCTAATGCAACAATTCCATTGGGTTCATCTGGTTATCAACGGCCAGATACGCCTGTGGATATTCCTTTTTCAAAACATGAAGCATCCGGGTGGCTTCCAGTTTGGTGGCGAAAGCCCCTGCTCTCAGTTTAAAATAAGGCTTGGCGTGCACCCAGTTGGTGGAAATATTCGGATAGCGGTATTCAAAGGACCGCTTAACCTGGTCAAACTGCTGCCGGTCTGCTGTGGCAAAGACCTGAATACGCCAGCCTTCTACTGTTTTCTGCGTTTTATTGACCTCTATATAAGAAGTCATCATGCGGGCTACTGCCGGCTCTTCTTCAATGACGATCTGTGCACCGGTCTGAGCGCTGCCAATGTGAATGGTGAACAACAATAGCGAGAGAAATAGTAATTTCATTCTTCTTTTTTTTTCAAAAATAAGAAAAATATAGGTTTCAGCTGGCGAACACCAATAGCAGCAGGAATAGTGATTTTATTCTCCTTTTTTTCAAAAATAAAAAATATAAGGCCCAGTAAGCAAACCATTTTGAAAATAACCATAGGGTGATCCGCCCAATCGTTATTTTTAAAATGGCTCACTGATCAAATGCAGGCTCGAGGAAGTTCCTAACCTGGTAGCGCCTGCCTCAATAAAAGCCACCGCTGCTTCTTTCGTGCGGATGCCTCCGGAAGCTTTGATCTGGATCGCCGGATCCAGATTGGCCCTTAGCAGGCGGACTGCTTCGAGTGTTGCGCCGCCTCCGTTTTTACCAGTTGAAGTTTTAACGAAATCCGGGCGGGCGGAATTACATATTTCACATAATTTAAGGATCTCGTCTTCATTAAGCAAGGCTGTTTCCAGAATAACTTTGACAACTTTTCCTTTTAAATGAACGGCCGTGGTAACCGTGTCGATGTCATTACTTACAAAATTCCAGTTACTCTGCCGGATAGCGCACAAGTTGATAACTACATCCAGCTCGTCAGCATCTTCATCAATGGCCCGCTTGATTTCTTCCACCTTGGCGGCAGTAGGGGAATAACCCATCGGGAACCCAACCACAGTGGCTACCTTAACAAAGGAATCTTTGAGTTGCTGTACGGCGTCCCGCACGTAGTAAGGAGGGACGCAAACGGCTTTGAAGCGATGAGCCGCAGCTTCGGAACAGACGCGCTGTATGTCTTCAGGGGTACAGTCGGCATGAAGCACAGTATGGTCAATGTAATCGGCTATATTCATGTGGCAAATACTAGTGTGAATAAAGTAGTTCCCAAACCCAGGTATTAACTAAAATCCAAATAAAAGCAAAATTTGTCAACGTCGGTTGTTTTTTGCTCAAAAAGTCGTTGTTTACCTTGTTTTCTACGGGTAGGAAAAGGAAAAGTTGTAGCCTGTTGTGATAAAAAAATGGGTCATCGGTTAATGGTTTGCTTACTCAACCAATAACCGACAACCGACAACCGATAACTTTTTTTTGAAAGCTGAAAAGCACACGATTAAAACAGCCAATAAAACTTCCGGTATGGCTCATTATAACACTAACCCTTTCCGTGGCAATGCTTGAATTTCTTGCCGCTACCGCAAGGACAGAGGTCATTACGACCTACCTTTTTCTCTGTGCGTTTGAAGGTTTTCGGTTTAGCCCTTCTGCTGACGCCTTCGGCTGCCCTTCTGCGCATATCCTCTTCTGAGCGGTTGGTCTGCGTCTTGCTCATGTCAGTGCGCTGCTCTTTGGCTTGCTCCAGGGTGGAGCCATCCGAGAAAATCAGCGTTCCTTTTGACAGATAAGAGGTTACTTCTTCATTGATCGACATGACGAGCTGCTCAAACAACTCGTAGGCTTCCATTTTATAGATCACCAGAGGGTCTTTTTGCTCGAAAGAAGCCGCCTGAACGGAGTCTTTGAGTTCATCCATTGAACGAAGGTGTTCCTTCCACTTATCGTCGATGATGGCCAGGGTCACTGTCTTTTCGATATCCAGCACAATGGATTTGCCTCCGGTCTCTACTGCTTTTTGGATATCCGCAGTAATGGCAAAGGGTTTGGTCCGGCCGTCAGAGAACGGGATAAGGATGCGTTTGTAGTGCTTCTGATTTTCATGAACATTTTTGATCTGAGGAAGCAGCACATGGATGATGTCCTGATTACGGCGGTAGTAATGCTCGTAAAACTGCTTTGAAAAACGATCGATGATCTCTTCTGAGGGTGCCTCTTTGAAATCAGCTGCTTCGATTTGAGGATCAATACCCATGATGCCAAAAGCTTCCCGGCGGAAGGTTTCTTCATCGCCATTCATTTTGTTGTTCTCAACAATATTCGAGAGCATAGCTTCGAACATATTGTTGAGGTCCACGGAGAGTCGCTCTCCCGAAAGGGCATTATTTCTCTTCCGGTAAATGGCCTCCCGCTGGATGTTCATCACATCATCGTATTCGAGCAGCCTTTTACGAATGCCGAAGTTGTTTTCTTCTACTTTCTTCTGAGCGCGCTCAATAGACTTCGACACCATGGAATGCTGGATAACTTCGCCTTCCTTGTGTCCCATCCGGTCCATCAATTTAGCGATGCGCTCCGACTGGAACAAACGCATGAGGTTATCCTCTAGAGAAACAAAAAACTGTGAACTACCAGGATCTCCCTGACGACCCGCACGACCGCGCAGCTGCCGGTCTACCCGTCTGGAATCGTGTCGTTCGGTGCCGACAATAGCCAAACCGCCGGCATCTTTTACCTCCTGGTTGATCTTGATATCCGTACCACGGCCCGCCATGTTGGTGGCGATGGTTACCTTGCCGGGGCGCCCGGCCTCCGCCACGACTTCCGCTTCCCGCTGGTGCTGTTTAGCGTTTAGCACGTTGTGGTCGATCTTTTTCAGCTTGAGGATCCGGCTGAGCTTTTCGGAATAGTCCACTGAGGTAGTACCTACAAGCACCGGCCTTCCCGCCTCACTGAGAGAAACGATTTCCTCAACAACGGCATTGAATTTTTCTTTTTCCGTTTTAAAAACGAGATCCTCACGGTCATCGCGAACGATCGGTTTATTAGTAGGGATGACGACCACATCCAGTTTATAGATTTCCCAGAATTCGCCGGCTTCCGTTTCTGCCGTACCGGTCATACCGGCAAGTTTGTGATACATCCGGAAATAGTTCTGCAGGGTGATGGTCGCGTAGGTCTGCGTCAGTTCTCCGATCTTTACGTTCTCCTTCGCTTCCAGGGCCTGGTGAAGGCCATCGGAATAGCGACGCCCCTCCATCATGCGGCCGGTCTGTTCATCCACGATTTTCACTTGCTCATCGATCACCACATAGTCGGTATCTCTTTCAAACAAGGTGTAGGCTTTCAGGAGCTGGCTCATAGAGTGGAGGCGCTTCGATTTGACGGCAAAATCCTGTGAGAGCCTGGTCTTAGTTTCCTCTTTTTCCTTTTCTTTCAAGTCTTCCCGTGCATCGATCTCCACCATCATGGAAGCAATATCGGGCATGATGAAGAAGTTGGGATCTTCATTGCCACGGGCCAGGTATTCGGCGCCGAGGTCGGTCAGTTCGACATTGCGATTTTTTTCGTCTATAGTGAAATACAATGGGGCATCCACCAGGTGCATGTTTTTAGACTGCTCCTGCATGTAGAAGTTTTCCGCTTTTTGCAACTTCACCTTGATGCCCTCCTCGCTGAGAAATTTAATTAGCGGCCGGTATTTGGGCATGGCGCGATAGGCCCTCAGCAAAGCCATGCCGCCCTCATCTTCCTGATAGCCATCCTTGCCTTCTTTGATCAGCTTCTTGGCTTCCGCCAGATACTGGGTCGCCAGCTTGCGCTGAACAGCCAGCAGTTTTTCAACAAACGGTTTCAGCTCTTTATATTCCTGTTCTTCCGCTCCTGCGGAGACCGGACCCGAAATGATCAGTGGCGTACGAGCATCATCGATCAACACGGAGTCGACCTCATCGATCATGGCATAGTGGTGCTTGCGCTGCACCTTTTCATCATCAGACCGCACCATATTATCTCTCAGGTAGTCAAACCCGAATTCATTGTTGGTGCCGTATGTAATGTCGCAATTATATGCATTGACGCGCTCCTGCGAGTGTGGGCGATAGTTGTCGATGCAATCGATGGTGAGAAAAAGGAATTCGAAGATAGGCCCCACCCATTCGGCGTCACGACGGGCAAGGTAGTCGTTCACGGTAATGACGTGTACGCCTTGTCCGGACAAACCATTCAGATAAGCCGGCAAAGTAGCCACCAGGGTTTTACCTTCACCGGTCGCCATCTCCCCTACCTTTCCATCGTGCAGGACCATACCACCGATCAGCTGTACGTCGTAATGGACCATATTCCAGGTGACGTCTCCACCAGCGGCCATCCAGCTGTTTTTCCAGTGGGCTTTTTTTCCTTCGATTTTCAGGTAGGTCTTTTTGGGGTCTCCCGCCAGGTCACGATCATGGTCGGTAGCCGTAACGGTGATGGTTTCATTTTCGGAAAAACGGCGGGCGGTTTCTTTGACCACGGCAAAGGCCTCGGGGCGGATCTCGAGCAGGATCTCTTCCAGATGCTTATCCCGTTGTTCGGTCAGTTCATCAATTTCTTTAAACAGCTCCTCCTTATCGTGCACATCGACTTGCTCGCTTTCGGCCTCCTGCTGGATCTTACGGATATCCTCATCAATACCGGCCAGGTGCTCGGCAATGCGCTCCCGGAATTCGAGCGTTTTATTTCTCAGTTCATCATTGCTCAGCTCCGCCAGGATTTCGTAGGCCTCATTGACCTCATGAACAAAGGGCATGTAGGACTTGATGTCCTTATCCTGCTTGGAGCCGAAAATGCTTTTAACTAAATTAAACATAGATGATTTCTTTTAAGTAAGCAAAACCTATATTTAAAGATAATTTGCCGCCCACAGGGCGGCAAATTATCTTTAAATATTTTTGTGTAAGCACTTATCCACTATCAATTCGTGGTTTATTATAGATTGATAACGATTTTCTCTTGTGTTTGAAAACGAAACAAAGATAAGGATTATTGGTAGAAGCTACACGGAAAAGCCTACTTCTAAACTTATCTGTAATGTGCTTCACAGATACCATACCAACGCAACAAAACCCGACACTTTGGCATTTACACTCTAAAAATATCGCATGTATATAAGACAGTTTGACCGACGCTATAGTTTAATGGGGTATCTTTTCCTGTTTTTGGCCGTTTTGTTTTTATTAAGCCGGTGCTCAAAGGAACGGGACATTCGGGCGTATTATTTTCCTTTGAGGGATTTGGAAGACGGTCTGGTGTATGAGTATCAGCCGGTTGACAATGACACCCTGCCTCCGATTTACTGGTATTATCGCTCTTTCCTCTATCCCGACAGTATTTTCCTCACGGGCACGCGTTACAGTCGTGACCTCCTTCCCGAGCAATTCACCCGCGAGGAGCTGGTCGCCAACGGCATGCTCACGGTGGACAGTTACGTCTATGAGCTGGATTCTACCGGCAGGCAGCAACAGGTACCGGTGGAGGTTGTGGCGGGCAGTTCGTTTCCTTTTGAGGTGGCGGAAGAAGGCGGGCTTTTCCTGCATCGGTTGAAGTGGACCTCTGAGGTTGATCCGATGGTTTCCTATGAGGTGGTCAAGAATCGCCGTTTTGGCGGCGACACCACGTTCGTTTGGCAGGGCCGGCGGCGGGGTGCGGTTTACCTGACCTTACGCGAGGCTATTGACCAGCGGGCGGAAGGGGTGCTGAGTCTGGAGTCGGAAGGGGAAGAGGTATACGTACGGGATATAGGGTTGGTATATTTTGAAAAGCGGTTTTCGGAAGGGTTCAAGGTGGCGTATCGATTATCGGATCGGTATCCGATGGAGGTGCTAGAGGAGAAGTTCAAAGCCTTATATAATGAATGAAAAACAGAGCGATCAATAGGCCCGAACGTTAAGTACTAATAAAAACAGTATAATTTTACCGCAAAGACGCAAAGGAACGCTAAGTCTTATCGGCATTGGTGGTGAAAATAATAAGTATAATATTGCATTTCAATGTTCTCTCCTACCGGCTGCGCTGTTTTCATTCATTCTTTTAATGGAATAGCTGCGCGGGAAGAAAAAAAGTCTTATATTTACGTCTCCCAACGCGAACTATCAATCTGGTCGGGTGGCCGAGTGGCTAGGCAGAGGTCTGCAAAACCTCGTACGGCGGTTCGAATCCGCTCCCGACCTCAGATCCTCAACAAGCCTCCTCGTGACAGCGAGGGGGCTTTGTTATTTCCAGCGGCGTCGGAAGCTTGTTTCTGTGAGTCGCTGGAAATAACAAAGCCAGCCATAGGGCTCCTCCCTAGCTCACCCGCGCCCTAAATCCCTAGAGGGAAATCCGCCCACGGGAGGGATTCCTCTAGGAAAAAAAGGCGCGTGATGGCAATCCGGAAGCACTCTCTTTATTCGGCGGTTAAAAATTTAATGCTAATGATGCCGGCCTTTTTTTGTTTTCTGACCTGCCTTACTTTAAATTTATAGAGTCAAATCAATTCGAGTGATGGCCATGTGCCCGATCTCAACGGGTGGAGTAGCAAGTACGGTCGTTGATTTGAAAGCAGTTTTTTACCGGGGCCTTCGTAAAAATTGGATATTTCCGCACCCCGTCAGATCTACGTTTTCAGGATGTGATCCATGGATATTTATTCGAGCAAGTGGAAAAAACAATGGACTTGTTAACGTCCAAGTATCTGGAAGCGCAAATCCGATAGGAGGGAATCAGCCGGATTGAAAACAAGAGGCTGCCAGGTGAAAAACCGATTCAAAAAAATGGGATAAGCACGCACTCGTTGTCTCCGAAATTTATTATTTTGTAGAGGATTTTTGGACTGCTTGTCCGCTAAAAACACCGTTTTCAAACACCAAAACCCTTAATTATGAAATGTATTTTTTCCTATTATCTGCCTATCCTTGCGATAGGCTTGTTGCTTTTTTCCTGCCAACAGCCCTCCAAATAAACTCGATATTACAAACAACAACTTTAATCAACAGGCCCAAATCCAATTAGAAAAACCCAAAGATCAGAAAGAATAAATAGCCAAGGAAATCATACTTTTTCCTAAATTGATCTCCTGTAAATCAGAGAAACATAACCTGATAGTCAGTATCGCCTCCGGTACTGCTATTTCAAACCTAATGAAAAATGGACAGAAAAAACCGATTGAATGCAAATAGCCATGCAGCACAACCCAATGCCCGTGGCAGCAACTTCTCAGTTCAACTATTTGTCAAGTCTATACCAGCAATGGGGACCTTGCTCGCAATGCTGCTCCTTTTGTTCAACAGCAGCCCGCTTAGCGCACAAAATAGCTTGCGAGAACTGGCGGGGCCCAAGAAAGTTTATATCGGCAACCTCATCAGTAATCCACATCTGGACGATCCGGCCAACTTCAGGAATGGCTTGGCGGACATCCATTTAAGACAAGAGTATAATGCCGTAGTGTTGGAAAACTACATGAAAATGAGCTTTGTCCTTCCATCGGATGAGCCAACGGATATCCATAACCTGACGGTAGAGCAACTCCGGGCCACCCTAAATGAAACAAATATTGAGGCATTTTTAAGTAATGAAGATTGGGCGGATCTGCGCAAGCGGGGGCACGCCATGATTTGGTATAATCAGGCGCCGGAATGGCTTAACCTGGCGGGGCCTACCTGGACGGGACAACAAGTCTTCGACTTTTCCCGAAAGTACATCCTGGCTCTAGGGCAAATCTGCGGAGACCGAGTCGACGAGTGGGACGTCATTAATGAGGCTATATCGGATCAGGCGTCCAATGGACAGGGCCAGTGGCGACGAGGTACCTGGTACCGGAGGGCCAACGACGGCAGTATGACCGATTGGGGAGAGGCAACCTATGAAAATTACATCAAAATGTTGTTTGTATGGGCCAGAGAGGCACAACCTCAGGCCCGATTATATCTCAACGATTACTCCATCGAAACCTTTAATGCTTCATTGGCTTCTAAAAATCGCTTTATGCGCGATCAGGTCAAGGCATTGAAAGCTTGTGGGGCGCCTATTGATGGTGTTGGATTTCAGTCCCATTTGGTACTCTCTAATGTAGTGAGCCCTTCAGGAGAGATCAATCAGGGATTTATAGATGCGGTTGAGTCGTCTATAGAGGATCTGGCATTAGCAGACATTGAAGTGGCCATTACGGAACTAGATATCCGAATCTGCAATAATGATCGGGACGAGGCATTCCAGGAGCTAGCCTTTCAAGCCTATTGCGAGATGGCTTTGTCTCAGCCCAACTGCCATGAAGTGCTCATATGGGGCCTTCGAGACGAAGACAGCTGGATTACGCTCACTAATCGTCCGCCCTTTGACGGCTGTCAGGATGCTGTCATAGTGGAAGGAGACAACTACACACCCAAGCCTGCTTATGATGGTATGGCCGCTGCCCTCATGGCTTTACCTGATCAGGAGGAGTTTGGTTTCTTACCACTTAATCCTGGCAATGGTGCCCCGGCAGAATGTGGAGGCATGGGCAGCATCAATCCGGCCATTCTAACGGTTAATGGTCCTACGGCTGTTTCTCCCGGCGAGCAAGTGACAGTTGCCGTTCAATACCTGGCTACTGATGATCAGGATATCGTGCTTTGGTTCCAGTTAGATTCCGACCCCTTCACCGTGTATACCCAGGTCATAACGGATGTCAGTGCCGGCTCAGGGACCATTAATGTCGCCCTGGACATTCCAACAGAAACGCCCTCGGGTACTTTTCAATATCGCTACCTGGCGTTCATCGCACCCGACGGGGAAGGGGTAGATAAAAGTTTCTCAGACCTCATCCAAAACCGGGTGACCGTTTTAGGGGAGGATAGTCAATTAATCATTTCCAGCCTTGGCCCTGATAGAGTAAGCCCTGGAGATACCGCCGAAGTACAGGTTTCTTACAGCGCTGTGGAAGGCCAACAAATAGTCGTATGGTTTCAGTTGGATCAGTCTCCCTTTACCACCTATCAAGAGTTTCGACAAACCGCTGCCCCTGGCCGGAATGAGATTACGGCAAAGCTGTACATCCCTCTTGATGTGCCTATTGCGCAGGATGCTTATCAATTCCAGACGCTTCTGGTGCCGACCGGTGGCGACTGGCCGGATAGAATTTCTAATATCGGCCAACCTGACATTGATGTAGTCATGGTATCGAGTGTGGCAGGAGGCCGGACCAATGACCTCCAACTCAAGGTATTCCCTAACCCTACCACCGGACCGGTTACCGTCGAGGTTCCCGCCGGTAGTCACTCCGCGGAGCTCGTTATTTACTCCGCTTTGGGCCGAATGGTACATCGGCAGACCGTTCGTCCGGGTACTGATCAGGTGGCCTTGCAGCTTGATGCCATTCCTCCCGGGATGTATTGGATTTCGGTGCATCGGAATACTTCTTTTGGGGTGGTGAGGCTGTTTAAGGTTCTCTAAAACTGATGTTGTCCTTTTACGAAAATGTGGGACCTGGCTTGCAAGGAGGCCGCTCCATCTGTTATTTTTAACCATGGGCCTTACGAGCAAGTGCGTCATAAAAGCCTGGAAGCATTACTGGATACACAACTAGAGGAATTAAAACACCAATTCCCGAAAGAGACCCAGGGTGGTTTGGCCTTGGATGTACTTAAGGTTTATACCACTATTCTAGCGACTTCCAGAGAACGATCAGATGAAGAGCTTAAAGCCAATTATGCTCACCTCCCCTCTATTACGGGCCTAAAAAAGGCACTACAAGACCTTTTTATCCTTACCGACTCCCGATCAGGCAATCGCCTGGCACACGATGCCCTTGGCCCATTGATCCACCAAAAGTTTGAACAATCCGATAAGTTAGGTCAGCGTGTCCGACGCATT
This sequence comes from uncultured Saprospiraceae bacterium, assembly GCA_964548175.1. GTDB lineage: Bacteria > Bacteroidota > Bacteroidia > Chitinophagales > Saprospiraceae > JANQPA01. Next base: position 71,787 of record CAZJQS010000001.1, on the reverse strand, counting down.
CTGGAGAGCAAACGCTCAGAAATTGATACTGCCAGTTTTAAAGATATAGATGACAACTATACCCAGGAGCGAGGACGCCCTTTTATGCTGGTATGGACAACCAGAAGGGAAAAGTGCCTTAAAACGCACTATGGAAAGATGTTTTTGAAAAAAAGCTCATGTCTTATTTCACAGGCCAGGGTTTTTAAGCTTTGATCCTTTTTCTTTTTAGTCTTTTAAACAAACGCGAAGCGTTTTCAAAATTTTTTATTCCAGGCTTTTGAGCCAGCTGCCGGTCATTTTTGCCGATTTTCTAATAGCTGGTTCATTAGCAGGTCCAATTTCTTAGTGTTGATATACTTTAGTTCAAAAGCCAACCTGATCAAATGCCGGAGTTTTTCGATGGAGATGTTGGCGGCTAAGCTCCCTACCAATTACCAACTTCCACTCCTAAAAACCTCCTTCTTTTTTAAACAAGAGTTATCAATCCGTATTTTGTGTTAAAAAAACAGCAATTTGTGTAAATAAAATCCCTTTTAATAGATGAACTTTACCAGGGAAAAATTATTGAACATGACATAAAATTCGTCGAATCACCATAACAATGAAAATACAAAGCACCCTTACCGTATTTTTTATTTTGATACTCACCAGCCTGTCCATCGCCTCCAGTCTGGAAAAAGCTTCTTCAGGCGCCAAACCTGACGAACCCCAGCCGGAAAAAACCTCAGATCAAAATGAAAGTCTGCTGGCGTTCAACAAAATGATGAAGGTGTTAACCCACCAAAGATGCATCAATTGCCATCCATCGGATAATGTGCCTAAGCAGGGAGAAGACAGCCATCCGCATAGGTTTGAGATCACGAGGGCCAGCGCTGCCGAGGCTACCAATTGCAATACCTGCCACCAGGCTTCAAATAACGACTTTTCAGGGGTGCCGGGCGCTCCCGACTGGGCCCTGGCGCCTCATTCAATGCGGTGGGAGGGGCTTTCCAGCATCGAGATCGCCAGATCCATGATGAATCCCGAAAATAACGGCAACCGCTCCGCGGAAGATATTATGCACCACCTGACCGAACATGAGCTGGTCTTGTGGGCATGGGAACCGGGGATTGACGCGGCAGGGAATCCAAGGGAGGTACCTCCCGTACCGAAAGAGGAATACATCGAAGCAGTAAAAAAGTGGATAGCATTAGGCGCCGTCATTCCGGAAGAATAAAGCAAAAAAAGAACCTTACAGATTATGAAAATATCATTCAATATCAATGGAAAGCCCGAAACGGTAGAAGTGGACGGGAATACTCCGCTCTTATGGGTCATCCGCGATTTACTCAACCTGAAAGGAACCAAGTTTGGCTGTGGAAAAGCAGCCTGCGGAGCATGTACCATTCACGTGAATAAGGAGGCGGTCAGGTCTTGTTCCTTTGCAGTCAAATATGCGCAGGGGAAAGACATCCTCACCATAGAAGGGCTCGGCAATGAGGCGAACCCACATCCGGTACAGCAAGCCTGGATAGAAGAAGTGGTGCCTCAGTGTGGTTATTGTCAACCCGGGTTTATCATGGCCACGGCAGCGCTGTTGGACAAAAAACCTAATCCTACCGATGAAGACATCGACAGAAACATCGTCAACGTATGTCGTTGTGCCACCTACTACAGAATGCGTAAGGCCATCCACCGAGCCGCCGAGATCAAACAAAATTCTTAAGCTTTAATGCCGGAAATAATGAATAAAAAAGTATCAAGACGAAAGTTTATCATCAGAGGTGGACTGGGCGCCCTGGGCTTGCTTACGGTAGGAACCTTTCTCTCCCGAAATCCCCTTAGAAGAGTGGTGTTGAGTAGCCTGGAAACTATGATCCCACCATATGGGGGCAGCGGCACCGAAGCGGCTTTATGGTTTGAGCTGACCAAAGAAAATAAGGTCATCTTCCACTCTCCGAAAGTAGAAATGGGGCAGGGCGCTTTTACTGGGTTCGCACAGATGATCGCTGATGAAATGGATATATCCCTGGACCAAATAGAAGTAAAGGCCGCAGCCACCAGCACGGGCGTTGTTGATGGTATGAGTACGGGGGGCAGCCTTTCCATAGCGACCCTCTGGCAACCACTGCGGGAGCTGGCAGCCACCATGCGCGAAATGTTGAAGATGCAGGCAGCTAAAAAAGCAGGAGTCGAAGCTTCTTCACTTACCACCGAAAATGGCGTTATTTCTGGCGCCAACCTATCCATGACCTACGCCGAAGCGGCCGAGGGCGTAACAGAATGGGAAGAGCCCAAAAAACTTCCGGAGCTCAAAACCCGGAATTTTAAATACGTCGGTAAACCTGTTGAGCGACTGGACCTGAAAGCCAAAGTGTTCGGTGATCCTATTTTCGGATTGGACGCCGAAATGCCGGATATGCTGCATGCCGCCATCATCAGACCCGGTTCTGTGGGGGCTAAGTTTAAAAGTGCAGATACAAGTGATGCCTCCAAAATGCCCGGCGTCGTAAAGATCGTGCAAATAGATGATTGGATAGGGGTAGTGGCTAGATCCTATTCGGAAGCCCTCGCCGCCAAAAATAAGATCAAAGTGGATTGGGACGTCCCCAGGAAATGGACGGAGGCGGATCTGAGAGCAATGCTGCAGGTTGGAAAGGGCGACCGCATGATCACCCAGAAGAAAGGAAAAGCATTGCCTGCGGAGGATGAGGACGTATTTTCTCTGGAATTTTCCAGCCCCATCGGCGCTCATGCACAGTTGGAACCCAATGGAGCCGTTGCGGATTTTCGGGATGGCAAAGTCACGGTCATCCTTTCCACACAGGTCATCGGCATCACCCAAAAACAAGTAGCAAAAGCTCTTGATATAAAATTGGAAAATGTCAACATCGTTCCCACTTATCTGGGAGGTGGGTTTGGCCGTCGGTTAAACACTGATCACGCCATCCAGGCGTGTCAATTATCCCGGGAAGTCGGTCAGCCAGTCAAATACGTGTTCACCAGGAAAGAAGAGTTCCAAAACGATCAGTTCCGCCCACCAACGCATCACGTCGTCAAAGGCAAACTTGGAAGCGATGGATATCTCGATGCTTTAGAGCATCATTACGCAAGTGGGGATGTTGCCATCAACTCCGTTATTTTTCCAGCAGCCATACATACTGTTCTGGGCACCGACCTGGGCGCTATGCGTGGCGCCAACATCATGTACAACCGCATTCCGAACCACAGAGCTGTTCAATGGCATACCACCTTGCCCTTTGCAACCAGCTGGTGGCGCAGTTTAGGATTACTAGCCAACACCTTTGCCATAGAAAGTTTTGTAGATGAAATGGCTTTGAAAGCTGGAAAAAGTCCGGTCGACTTTCGGCTCCAAAGACTGGGAGACGACTTGAATTCGTCAAGGATAAAAAAGGTCATTGAAGTCGCGGCAGAAAAGAGTGGGTACCGAGACGAGGTGGTCAACGGAAGAGCTATGGGAATGGCCGCCTCCATAGATGCCGGTTCTCCTGCGGCGCAAGTTGCGGAGGTATCCATCGAAAATGGAGAAATCAAGGTGCACAAAGTCACCTGTGCTTTCGATTGCGGCATTGCAATTAATCCGGATCAGGTGATAGCCCAATGTGAGGGCGCTATCATCATGGGCTTGAGTGCAGTTATGTACGAAAAAATGGAACTAAAAGATGGCGAGCTATCCCCCACCATTTATGGCCCCTACCAGATGGCTCTGATGAAACATGCTCCAAAAGAAATAGATGTCCATCTTATTGAAGGAGCTGATGCGCCACTTCCGGTAGGAGAACCACCACTGGGCCCCATCGGCGCCGCAATCGCCAACGCAGTAAGGCGTTTGACCGGCAAGCGATTGACTCATATGCCGTTGAGTCAGGCCCTGGATGGGTAAATGTTGGTTTATGGATATCTCTAAGCGGATTCCCTAGCTGAGAAAAATGGCCTCCGGAAAAGACCTATTGTAAACCGTGACTTTTCTGGAGGCCTTTTCTATCTCATGATCCTTCTGACCCGGAATGATTCCCGGTATCTTCCCTTAAGATAAAATCCTTAGCCGTCCCATTTTTTCACTCATTCATCTTTTGCCCCGAGTCATAACCCCGCCTAAGATCAATAGGATCAATGCAGCAAAGAACAAAGAAGAACCACTCGTCTCCGTCCAGAACCAGCCCATCGTTACCTGGCCCCAGCTGATTTCCCAAATCTGTTTGAGCAGCGGAAATTCATAATCCGTGATAAAGAACAATATAAGGTCAATAAAAAAGGAGGGAATGGTAGCCGTAATCGCCAATAATAAAATGAGAACGACAATCAAAGATTTGAGCACGGCATAAATCAGACCTGGAAAAGAAATATACTGAAAACTTTCCCCATTAATTTTTCCGTACAGGAATCCCAGCACTAAAATCAATATAGCAAAAAGTAACAAGCCGGAGGCATACCTTCTCATAATAATAATGTTTCATTTGGTTTTTAGGGTTAGTATTGCAACTCCAAAAAAAGAGAAGATGTTCGACAGGCTTTTGACCTAATTATGATGTAAAAGCAGTCGTTTTTTATTCATTCCCACCCAGCATAAAAATGCCCATATCTTCCGGCAACAATTCTGTGCTCTTATTCGAGGGCCGCTGCTCGGTAGGAGGGTTGACCTTAGTCGACTTTACGAGGTACGGCACCCGCTGCTGAATGAAGTACTTCAGCTCTTCGATGGTGATGACCTGATCGCCGCCGTCCTTTTTCACCCCTTCCACCTCATTGTAAATGTCGGCTTTGATCCTTTTTCCTCCGTCAACTTCTACGATATTCCCCTGGAAGGCCTCCATGATGGCCTTAGTAAAGGCCCCGTTCCCCCAGCTGTCGTCCTCGTAGGAGTATTCGTTGTCACCGCAAGAGGCGATGACTTCCAGGCCCGAAGATGCCCGGATCAGATCGTTCATGACCTTGCTGGAGGCCTGGCTGCTGAAAGAGCGGCTGCCGCTCGACAAGGCGCTTCCGCTGTGGCAGGCATCGATGAAGACAAGTTTGTTCCCGTCCACCGTCCTCAATTTTTTTAAAATGTCTTCATTAAAATTTACTGAGTACAATTCTTCCAGTTCTGGATTGTAATCGGATGGAATAAGGATGAAATCACCTTGATTGCTGATTTTTCCGTGAGAAGAAATAAAGATCACCACCAGATCGCCGTCTTTTATGTTCATCCTGCTCATTCTGATAAAAGCAGCCTTGATGTTATTGGCGGTGGTCATCTCCTCTTCTGTTACTTCAAAGACTTCAACCTTACGGAAAACGCGGTTATCCTTTACGTCGCGAAACCGGGCGTACATGCCGGCAAAATCCCTGGCATCCTTTACGGTATATTTCAGGTCCTGGTGTTTGACGCCTATAGAAAAAACGTACAGGTTGGGTTTGTCTTTCGGGGAATAATCAAAGACGAGCTCCGGGCTGGAAAACTCGACCCCGGTTTCGTCCTCGTAAACGATGCGTACCTCGTTGGGGCCTTCCCTGAGCCGAAGTTTGTTCTGGTAATTATACCTGCCTATGTTACTGCCCTCGGAAGTCAGCTTGACCTCGTCCATCTTTTGGCCCTGATGCTTGCTGCCGTTGATGTAGACATTGAGGCGGTTTCTGTCCAGTTCGCGGGTAGTCAGGATCTTGAGCTTGATGTCGACATCCCGTTCATTGGTGGCAAAGGTGCGAGAGCCCTGTTCGTCGGGATCATGCGACATCCAGACCATCATATCTCCAATGTTCCGGGTGTTGTTGCCGGTATTGTCATTCTGGGCTATGGGGGAGGAGAGTTCGGCTATTTGCAGTGCATACCTTTCGAAGATAGGTTTGATCCTTGAGCTTCTGGTCTGAAAGAGAACGTCCAGGATATTGCCGCGGAAACTTTCGTCGTAAACAAATGAAAAGGTTAGCTGGTAAGGTTGGTTAGGATTCAGAGCAGGAAGTCGCATGGTTTGAGGTTCCATGGGGCGGACGCCCTCCGGGAGGCCAAAATAGACGTCAAGCGGTTCGGAAGGCATGCTTCCGGAATTGACCAGGTCTACCGACAGTTGGATGGATTGACCGGGCTTTGGCTGGCTGCCGGGAGAAAACGAATGCGCCACCACTTCCAACCGGGCCGGATCAGGTTGATTGGATTCAATAGAGGTGGTGGCGGAAGCGGCGTACCGGCCGTTGACTTCCAAGTTGATATTGAGCTCGTAATGGTCTGATGGTAAATTGCCTTTCGCATAAACAGGGACAAAGACCTTCTTTTTCTGCCCGGCTTTCAAGGCGCCGATCTTAACTGTTTTCCAGTAGTCGAGCGCTGTTGAAGGGCCGCTGCCCACCACACTGGCAGTGACATTGTACAGGTCGGTGGCCTGATCGTTGGTGACTTCCAGCTGAAGATAGCCTCGTTCATTAGGCTCGAGAAAGTTGTTGCTGTTAGGATCGACTAAAAAAGCCGGAGAGACTTTGATTGCTTGCCGTAGTTCGCTTCCGAAGCGGTCTTCTCCAGCAGGGTTACCAGTGCCGGATTCTAGTGTTCTGTAAGTAATGGCGCCGATATAGGTAGTGGGAAAAGCACTGGAATTTTCAGGCTGGGTATTGCCGGCGATAACGATATTGTCATTGGACAATAACTCCACCAGGGAATAGGGCACTTCATCTCCTTCACCGCCGAAGATAGGGTAGGTGTCGTCTTCTTTTTTAATACCTTTGCTATCGGTGATGATCAGCTGCATAGTTGAGTTTCGTGCGCGCGGCATGTGTGACCAGGTTTGGCCAAGCAAGGCGAAGCCGCCGGTGGACAGTTCGACGATGGCGGTTCCGACATCAGCCGCATGGCCACCGAAGTTTTTATCCCACTGTTGTTTCCCCTCTTTATCCAATTTGATCAGCCAGATATCAGTCATGCCGTTGCTTTTGGAGTTAGTGGTTCCGATTACGGCGTATCCGCCGTCTTCGATAGTTGGGGTAATGTCCCATCCTTCCTGGAAGTCGCGGTCTCCAAAGTATCTGATGCCTCCCCAGAGGTCCTGTCCTTCTGTATCGATGTTGGATACCCAGATGTCTTCGGGATGTTCCCGGTTTTTAGAGGAGGTATTGCCTACGAGCACGAAGCTGCCGTCCGGAGCGGCGGCAATGCTTTTGACTTCGCCCTCGGAAACTGTTTTCAGGCCAAAGCCTTTGCCCAGGGCATGTTTTCCGATTTGTTGGAGCCAGACTTCCCCCGACCGTTTATTACTTCTCATGCCTATGGCCAGGAGATCACCTGCGGCATTGATGTCGATATCTCTGAGCACTTCGTCCCAATCGCTGTTTCCGGGGCTTTCTTCGGAAAGTTTGTTGCCTTCGAGGTCCAGCTGAACGATCCACGCGTTGATGTCTGCATTTTGTTCAGACTGGTTATATCCCACGAGGGTGAAGGTTCCGTCATGATTTTGCACTACAGAATGGAAGACCTGGTTTCCTGGCCCGCCGAATAGCTTCCAGGTTTTTTCCCGTCCGTCCTCCGAATTCAGGACCATGAAGAGTCCGTCCAGGTCTTTGCTGCTTTTACCGAGGGTTTCGCCCACGGCGACGAGGTAGCCGTTGGTGGTGGCAATGACCTTGTTAATTTTTTCGTACTGCCCTTCTTTCCTTTTGTAATCCCAGTTGCTTAGGAGATGGATGTTTGATTGGGAAAAAAGAGGCAGCGCAAAAATGGTCAGCAGGATGGTCGATATGTAAAGGTGTCGTTTCATTTTTCAAAAGGTTTTTATGGTTTCGCCACTATCCGGTCTGTCGGCTTGGTGAAGATTTTTCGATGAAAATTTTCACCTTCGAAAATAAGCTATTTTCTAGTGATTGGAAAATCAGCTGGTAGAATGTACTACAAATATTTTGTTGTTAAACATTTCACAAAACGTTAAAAAAATTGAAGACCTCGTAAAAGGTGTCCGGTTTTGTCCTGTGGAAAACTTTACCAACCTCAGAGGTCTTAAAGACCTCTGAGGTCTAAAAATGAAAGTTTTCCACATTTTCTTGATTTTTTGCCTGTATATCATAGGAAATCAACACTTTACATAGTGTTAAAAAAATTACAGACCTCGTAAAGGATGTCCGGTTTTGTCCTGTGGAAAACTTTACCAACCTCAGAGGTCTTTAAGACCTCTGAGGTCTAAGCTACAAGCCACATATTTTAGTGTCTTACCCCCCTGCTCCCGTAAGGTTTTTTTTTAATAAAAAATTGGTCATATCTTGCATAAGAACACCAATTAGCGGTCAACCATCCGGACTATGCACTACGCCTTTACCATATTCGCCCTCATGCTGTGCCAATCTCTATTAGCCTTTCAGACGAATACCGGCAGGATTCAGGAACAATATGCTCAAGCTGCCCTGCTGAATGAACAACGGGCTTTCAAACAGGCTGCCGAGCTTGCGAAACGGATTCTGTCTACCTTGAATAGCGAAGACAATAACCTGACTGATGCGGCATTGATCGAGATCGGATCGATCCATATATTGGGAGACTGCGCCCTGGATGAAAGTAATTTCTCGGAAGCATTCCATTACTATCAGCAGGCAGCTCTGCGGCTGGAAGAGACCCTGCCGGAAAAACATCCCCTCCGGGTAATACATTACAATAAGATCGGGAACTACCATCGGGAGATCAAAGATTTTGAAACTGCTTTGGAGCATTTTTATAAAGGTCTTCAACTTGGCAGTAATATCTTCAAAGAGAATAATCTCGTTCTGGCAAAGCTGTACAATAATATCGGTATTTGCCTGGACGCGATTGGTGATCATGAAAAGGCTTTGGATCATTACCAACAGGCTTTGGCCATTCGAACAGAACTCCTGCCAAATCCGCATCCGCAAATCGCTCAAAGCTACAATAACATCGGCCTTTGCCTGCTCGAAAAGGGAGAAAGACAAGGGGCCGTTCCTTCCTTTCAACAGGCACTGGAAATTTACCGGCGCTTTTACAAAAAAGATCATCAGGATATCGCTGATGTACACCTGAATCTAGGGAATGCTTATTTTGAAGGACTGCAAGAGGCTTGCTTTGATGAATACTTCCAAGCGTTGGACATCTACCGCAAAATACTGGACAATAAGCATCCTTCCATCGCGATCTGCTACAATAACCTGGCTAATGCCTATGACGGCAAAAATGATTTTTTTCGTGCCTCGAAATTATATCAGCAGGCGCTGGAAATTACTATCCATAACTATGGAGAAATTCACCCGGATGTTGCGATGGCTTATCATAATATCGGAGTAAGCCGCTTTTTTGCGGGAGACGTGCAAGCCGCTATGGAAGCATTCCAACAGGCATTGCATGCCCTTAATTATCGAACCGATGTAAAGACTGCTCTCGATGAGGTGAATGATCACCAAACTTTACTGAAGGTGTTCAAATCCATAGCAGATATAAAGATCCGGGCCCATAATGAAACCAAGGATCAAAAGCTGCTGGAACAGGCCTTGGGTTGCTATCACGACATAGACCGGCTGTTGGATTACCTGCGCAATCGCTATGATACAGATGGCTCCAAACGCCACCTCATGCAAGCAGCACACGATATATACGATATTGCTATTGAGGTAGCCCTTGCGCTTTATCGACGAAGCAAAGACGAACAATTCCTCCATTTCGCTTTCCAGTTTTCAGAAAAAAGTAAGGGCATGCTGTTGCTGGAAGCAGTCAAGAAAACAAAGGCGGAGCTCTTTTCAGGGATCCCTCCCGAAGTGTTAACATCAATAAGAGATGCGGAGTCCGCTATTAGTGAACTCGAAAAAAACCGGTACCTGAGCTGGCAAAAGCCGGGTGTTCTCAAAAGCGCCCGCCTGGATTCACTTAACCAACTTCTCTTTACACGAAAACAACGGCTGGCCGAAAAAATTCAAGAGGTCGAGAAAACTTATCCGGCATATTTTAATATGCGATACGCAACAAAACCTCTTCCAGTTAGAGACATCCAGCAGCAATTGATCGTCGAGGGACGATCCCTTCTGTCTTATTTCCGGGGAAGCAACTCGCTGCACATTTTTGTGATCAATAAAAATGATTTTAATGTGGTAAGCGTAGACCTTGACGCTGAGTTTTTCCATTGGCTGAATGCTTTTAACTATGCTATCCGCAGTTTTCCTCATTATTCTTCCTCCGAACGTTCCGAGAACATACAGACCTATCTGCAGGCGGCCCACCAGCTTTATCAATACCTCATTTGGCCGGTAAAGGATCAGCTGGAAGAACGCCTCATCGTTATCCCGGACGGCGAGTTGGGATACTTGTCCTTTGGCGCTTTGTTAAGTGAAGCTCCGATAGATCAGCATGCCTTTAGAACGCATCCTTACCTGATCAGGCAGCATTCGATCAGCTATAGCTACTCCGTTCAATTGCTGAAGGAAATGATGGAACGAAAAAGCATTAAAGGCCTACATCTTTATCTGGGGATAGCCCCTGAATTTCGGCAGGGAAATGACGGCGAACTACAACCATTGAAATTTAATATGGAAGAAGTCCAGACGGCTTTTAACCTGTTGGGTGGAAAGCAGCTGTTAGGTGAAAAGGCCTCAAAAAAAGGCTTTGTGCACGAGCAGGACAAATTCCGGATCATTCATCTGGCCACACATGGTAAGGCAAACAGCACAGCCGGAGATTATTCCTTTTTAGCTTTTAGCGAAACCACGGAAAATAAAGGGAACGATGCGCTTCTATATGTCAAGGACATCTACAACATGTCCACGCAGGCTGAATTGATCGTGCTGAGTGCCTGTGAAACAGGCATAGGAGAGTTTCAAAAAGGAGAAGGTGTCGCCAGCATTGCCCGGAGTTTTTCGTATGCAGGCGCCCAAAGCCTGCTGGCCACCCAATGGAGCGTGGATGATAAGGCCACACATGACCTGGTCGGGCTTTTTTTCGAGAAACTTAAAAAAGGCCAAACTAAAGACCAGGCCCTGCAGGCAGCTATGCTGGAATTTTTGCAGACACAAGGGGCAGGAAAAGCGCATCCTTATTTTTGGGCGTCCTTCGTTCCGGTGGGGAAAATGGAATCCATTTTGGTAAAAAGAAGCTTCCCACTGGCAATATGGGGTGCTCCTCTGGTGGTGATTGCTTTACTTGCTTTTTTTAAACGACGTTCTAAAATAAAAACATGAAACCGGATGTCTCCAAAAAGAGAACATACACGATCTTAGCAATGCTATTATTCGCTTTTTCAGCAGGAGGATTTTATCTTCTTTTTTTTCAGAAAAATGAAACTATCTCTGAAAAAGATTGGGAAGGAGCCTGGAAAATTACCTATTTTTACGAAAACGAACCGCAGCTGAGGTTTACCGGCACGCTGCGTCTTACTTTTCAAGACACCCTAAGCGGTCAACTGACTGTGTTTGCACCAAGAAGCAAGCGACCCGAGCAGGTCCGCTTGACTCCTATTTCCACAACAAAAGGAGGGATCCGTCTCAACGGACGGATAACGCATATTCAATATAAGATCAAGGAAGGATTCCCAACGGAAATCTTCCAATGGCAGCTCGATGAACCTAAACGGTTTTCCGGAAGAGGCCGCTGTGAGGCCCATTGTGCAGAAGGAACAGAAGGCTTTGAGATCATCTGGACGGGTGAGAAAAATAATTAACCGCTAAATAACCTTTTGAAATGAATCTATCGATCAACTCTAAACTATCCCTGATCATTCTAGGGCTTATAGCAGGCCTGGCTTTCCCCGCACAGGCTCAGAAGTTTAAGTATTCAATCCCCGGGTTGGATTCTCTCGAAGAAGCTTTTATCGTTAACGGGGGGGCCACCACCGTTTTGCCCAGCGGAGAGGCAGAGGTTATCTGGAACAATACCCTCGCTTCCTACTGGATCGCTTTGCACGAAAATGGAGAGAATTCTCCCATTTTTGACCGTATCCGACAGACGCAGTTTATTTCGGACGTTTACGCTTTTTATGGGATATCGCCCTCCGGAAGATGGGATATCGGCCTTCAGCTTAGATACATGAGAGCAAGAAAAGATAACGCCGCCACCAGCTCCATGTTCAGGGTGTTTCAATCGCAGAATACCGGAAATATGGATAACAATGCCCCGGATCCGGCTTCTTCCGGCGCAGGAGTCATTTTTGATGAATCTTTTGGTGGCATTGCAGGGGCAGGCCTCAGATTTCGGGTCAAACCTTTTAAATTGCGGCCGGAATTCGTCATCAACGGCGGCTATTCCATTTCGACCATAAGAGACGAATCAGAACAATTGCAACTCGGAGCAGGACGCGATCTGTTCGACCTCGGAGCAACCTACTACAGCAGCCTGAACAGAAATACCTACTATTTCCTTAGCGGGTCTTTCCAGGCTTTTCTGCCCAGTCAAATCTCCAATCCGCAGCCGATCGAATATCGCGATGAGTATCTGTACAGCACCAGCTTTAGCTTCTTCTTCATCCAGCGGACCAACAACAATAAATTTACCTTCTATCCCGGGTTTGCTTACGGCATCAATTTCAAACCGTCTGAGTTCGATACCCGTGCTTTGATCCGGACACAGGAGTTCCTTTTTGTTTATGGCGGTATACAGTATGCACCTAATTCGCAGTACAATATCTTTTTGACCGGCGGCCTCCCATTGTTGATAGAGGTGGAGAGCTTTCAGCAGGAGATCGTGAGAGAGTCGTATTCTATTCTTTCCCTTGGGGTAAGAGCTGGTATTTAATACTGATTTAATTATTTGATCTTCAGGCTTATAAAATTAAGTTGTCGGCTACCCGTTAAGCACTTACGCGAAAATATTTTTTGAATAGGGGTTGTGTAAAATCAGCTGCTTCTCCCACCTGACGGCCGGCAGGTTTGCTCGGCTTAAATGATTCTGTTTTTTGAGTGTTTTGCCGAAGAAAATCACAAATTTTCTTCGGCAAAACACTCAAAAAAGAATTTTATTAGCTGCGCGAAATACGAAGACTTTTTACACAACCCCTATTCAAAAAACGGGTTTCGGGATCGTGTAACGATTAACCATAAACCACCCGCCTGATCACATCTGGCCTCGCTAAATCGCAGCTATCATGCTAATCTAAGCCCCGGAACAAGATCATCTGCCTGCCTGTTTTCAAGGAAACCAGGTACATGATGTTAGGTTTGCGATCACCGTTGCCGGTACAGGTGCCGCCGATGTTGTAATCTGTTCCGGGAGGCATATTTCTTGGATCGATGAATTGGCCTACAAACTCTTCTGTGCCGAGGTTCTTGCTGGTCCGGTCAATAGTAATGCGAATGATGTTGTTTTCTTTATCGATAATGCCCGTGACGGGATTGTTGTGGTAGAGGCGATCCTCTTCAGGGCCGGTATTGCTGCAACCCACGGCCAACTCAGCACTTCCGTTTACAGGGCCGATACCATTAGGAGAGCCCATAGGAATCAGTGTTGGTAATTCCACGACGGTGCCGTCACTCAGCGTCTCAAAAGTCGGGTTGAACCAGATACAATAGTCGCGATTGTTCGGGCTAAACCAGGCATTCACCACGGCAGGCGGAGGCGCTACCGGAGGCGTAGGCACGATCACCAGCGGCGGAATGGGCGTCACAAAAAACGGATTGTCAATAAAAAAGGAAGATTCCACAACCCTGGATGTCGTCCCGATGGGCACCAGGTTGCCGCAGTCCGGATCCTCAATGAGAAACTGTAGTTCGCTATTGGTTTCTTCCGGTAATTGGACAACCGCAGCATTCAGTTCTTCCACGAAGCGGGCCGGCAGTTCTGTTGTTTGGCCTGTAGAGCCCAGACTCCTGGCAGAAACAAAGATCTTTCGTCCTTCGATGACCTCGGGAGTATTTGCGGTGATCGCCAGTTCTGTTCCTTTCTCATATGGCCCGGGAGGCACAACTATATTGGCTGTTTGTACGGCGTCGCAGTCAGGGTTGCAGTTTTGCAGCCCCAGCAAAACTGCCATGGCCATGAAAAGGGTCGTCGATTTTTTTATCATTTTTTTATTATTTAGATTTTTGGTAAAAAAGGGTGTTAAAGATTTTTTCGGAGCGCTGACAGCACGTTGTTAATGTCTTTTTCCAGTTTTCTTAAATTAATAGAAAGATCTTCATAGGCTTCGGAAGCGGCCTTCTGGGCCTTTTTGGGCCTTTGATTGCTCACCTCAGCCATAATGTCCATTGTTGTTTTGTAGACCTGATCGTAATGCATGCCTTTGGCAATGAAACTAAATAGATCTTCGACTTCTCCGGACAAGGATCTGTTCTCCCAGTAATGCTTTACGCCTTCGAGGTAGTCTAATTGGTTGTTGTCAAATTTTTCATACTGTTCGTTGTATCCGTTGATGTCCCGTTCGTAATTTTTGAAGCTGCCGGAGGCAAAGTAGGTGCTGATGTAGGGGAGGTGATCCCTAAGGTCTTTGACCTTACGAAGGTAACCGAGCAGATTGGAGGAGATGTTTTTGAAGTACTCATTTTTGCGCATATACCTTTCTTCCAGAGCTGCTTCGAGCTCATAGGTCAGCTGATCTACCTTTTGCTCCAGGTCTGCAATCTGTTGTTGCTGGGCTTCGATCTCTTTTTTCTGCTCCTCAGTTAGGTTTTGATAATCCTGAATTTCTCTTTCCAGTTCCTTTTTGACGGCTTCGAAGTACATAATGGTGTCCAGCAGTTGATTGTTGATCTCGTTCAACTGGCGCTGGGTAAGTTCGTTTTTGGCTTTCAGCCTGGAAAGCCTGCTTTCCAGATCATTGATCCTCTTTTTGAAGGCTTCGCTTTCTTCGGCCATATTGACCACGAGCAGCTCGATGTACATCTCTTCGCGTGCCGTATCGACGCTTATGGACCCATCCAGTGGCCTGAGCATTTTGTGTTCTCCTGAGAAAATACTGATCAATATGCCGGGATCAACATCTTTTCTGATGGCATAAGGAAACGTGTACTGCCCGCTGGCGTCCGTGGTCACTTCTCCGTAATCAGAAATCTTGAGTCTGGTATTGGACAAGGGCTGCTGCCGGTCGGCAACCTTTTCGGTGACTTTAAGGTGGATATCCATATAATCCAGAACCTGAGAATAGGATGCTGTTGGGGCGTATAGGAGAAGACTAAAATAGAAGAAGCAAAAAAATGATTTCGTTTTCATTTTGAAAGCAATATGGTTCATAGACAGATGGTTATGATCACTCCATCCAGGTTTTCCGGCGTTTCGGGCAGTAGCTTTTTTTTACGATGTTGCGCCCTGCTTAACGTCAGTTCAAATTTAATGAAATAAGTTTCTTGTTGGAGGCTACAATTAGAAAAAAGGAAAAAACGCTACCCTTCAACAGCTGCCTTCCAGCATTACATTTTTATCGCTTGGTACACTCTACAGTGTAGGTAGTGAATGGATAAATCATTCGTATCGGCCAAATAGACAATCTATGCAGCTGCCTTTTGGCAGCTCCCATGCGACATCTCTTATCGTTCAGGTACTTAATGACTCTAAAATTCGCCATTGTTTTTAAAGAAATAATCACCCGAAAGGGTGAAAAATAAGAACGCAGGATTTGTATATTTGGAATGGGCGATAAATTATTTTTCAATATTTTTGTTAAAGCACTTAACCGCCATAAAAAATAAAGAAATGAAAACTAGTACTTTACCCATCGTTTTTCTCTTGCTTGCCTTATGCCTCGGCTGCTATCAAACAAAGGCCCAGGAATATTACGAAGAAGGATACGTCGAGAAAATGTCCTTTGAAGAAAAACTTCTCCACATCAGAGGCATCATGCTGGAAGGGGATGAGATGGCTACCATGGCCAGATCTCAAAATAAAATTGACAAGGCTTTAGAAGGCTTCCTGCAAACCGAATTTATGGAAAAGTACAAGGAAATTAAGCTGGAAGCTGAAATCCTGGCCGCTACCTTTAAGGCACATTCGCAGGTTCTGCCGCCCTCTGAAGTGGCCAGAGTAAAAAAGGCCTATAGCACCGTTGCCGATCAGTTTAACATGCTGCTGCTGGACATCAAGAATGATTTCATGGATCGCAAAAAGCTCAAAGCTATCCGCAGCCAGCCGGAAATGTACTCCAACTCCCTCCAGTACAAATTGAGTGAATTAAAAGACGATTATTCACAGAATTTTGAAAGAGTAGTCGCCGAAGCAACCGGCAGCGATATGTATTCGGCCGTTCCACTGGCCGCTATCTTTGGAATGATCAAACTGGCCGTGGACTTTACCAACTACATCTCTGCTGCTAAATTCCAAATGCACCAGGTCAAAGAGGAACACCTCCAGGCTTTTTTCATTGAGCCTTACAAGTTTAAAGACTGGATAGATATCGAGATCAGTGAGGGTGATATTTACGAACAGGCTATGCAAAATGACCAGTATTCAGATGAGGAAACTTACGAAATGAATCCTTTCGTTGAGGAAAAAAAAGAAACAAAAGCAAAAAAGAAAAATAACAACTAGTAAAGCCCAATCTGCTCAAAGCGGATGAATTCGCCCACTTTAGTTTGGGTGTTTACCGTCTTCTGAAAACTAAAAAACGGATGCTGCCGCGGCAACATCCGTTTTTTTTTCTCTTCCTACTTACATTTCTCTTTTCCCTGACCCTTCAGGTCAGAACATCAAAATCACTTAAATTTTAACTTCAAAAAATCATGAAAAAGCTTGTATTACTATTCATTTTCGCCGCCGCACTTTTCACCAACCACTTGTCAGCCGGCAATACGATGACTTTTGCGGACGAAAACTCCTATTGCACCTGGGACTCCTGGTTCAAATACCCTCAGGACAAGGGTTCCTACCCGGCCGGTAAAGATGTGTACGTGCGCGTAGACGCCAAGAAATACCAGGATATTGAATTCATGGAGTTGTATCTGAACGACAAACTTGTACGCAAGGAAAGCCAATATCCCTACGAATGGTGCAAAGGCAGCGGCAACAGCGACGGCTACCTGCGCAACATGAAGCCCGGAACGTATAAACTGAAAGTACGCATCAAGGATAAGTGTGGCCAATACCATGAGAAGTACTGTACTTTTTATGTCAAAGGCGGCGGGCATAACGACCCCATAGGTAACTGCGAATGGGGCTCCTGGTTCAAATACCCACAGGACAAGGGTTCTTACACGGCTGGCAAAGACGTTTATGTGCGCGTTGATGCCAAGAAATATCAGGATATTGAATTCATGGAGTTGTATCTGAACGACAAACTTGTACGCAAGGAAAGCCAATATCCCTACGAATGGTGCAAAGGCAGCGGCAACAGCGACGGCTACCTGCGCAACATGAAGCCCGGAACGTATAAACTGAAAGTACGCATCAAGGATAAGTGTGGCCAATACCATGAGAAGTACTGTATTTTTTATGTCAAAGGAGATGAAAACCATCCTCCCGCAGGTAATTGTGATTACCAGGCCTGGTTTAAGTACCCTAAAAATAATGGCTCTTATGATTACAACGCCGACGTTTATGTGCGCGTAGATCCTAAAAAATATCAGGATATCGAATTCATGGAGCTTTATGTGAATAACAAACTCGTACGCAAGGAAAGCCAATATCCCTACGAATGGTGCAAGGGCAGCGGCAACAGCGATAGCTACCTGCGGAACTTGAAGAGAGGGACTTATAACCTTAAAGTGCGCATCAAAGACAAGTGTGGACAATACCACGAGGTATTTTGCAAATTTTATGTACGATAAGGTATATTTGGTTATCAGTTAAGCGCTTACACGAAAATATTCGAAGATTATTTGCCGCCCCGGGGCGGCAAATAATCTTCGAATATAAGTTTTGTTGGCGTATAAGGCGCCAACAAAACTTATATTTGAAATGGCTTGCTTACTCAACCAACAACCAACAACCAATATGAAATTTTTCGCACTACTTTGCAGTCTTCTGTTTCTGTTTCCGGCTGTATACGGGCAGGCGCCTTACGCTACCGGCCTCATACTTGATGATGAGGAGTATGACGACTTGTCCCATACCTCCAAAAACATTCAGATATCCACTGGACAGAAGTCGATAAGCCGGAAGGTGGATCTGAGTTCTTTTTGTCCGGAAGTGCGTCATCAGGGGGACATTGCTTCCTGTGTAGGTTGGTCGGCCGGTTATGCTGCCATGACGATTGAGCGCGCCATTAAAAACCAGTGGACCGATAAAAACACCATTTCCGAAAGGGCCAATTCTGCCCTTTTTATTTACAATCAGATCATTGAAGACAATTGCAATATGGGGCTGACCATGCCACAGGCCCTGGGACTGCTGCAGGAAAAAGGCAACTGTCTGGCCAGGGATTTTGATACGGATCCCAATGACTGCCCCAAGGAAGTCCCGGATTATTTATTCGAGAAAGCAGCGGCTTATCGGATCGAAGACTATATTCCCCTCTTCGAAAAGGAAGCTGCTGCAGAGGAGAAGATCAGAAACACCAAGCTGGTTTTAGCTCAGAAAAAGCCGGTAATCGTCGGGATGAAGATCCTTAACAATTTTTATAACATCGGAGAGAATGTCACAAGCTGGTTCCCCTCCATCGGCGACACCAACTATGCCGGCGGGCACGCCATGGTGGTGGTCGGATACGACGATGATCGCTTCGATAAACCTGGCGTCCCGGTTCCTAATGACATGAAGGGCGCTTTTAAGCTGATGAACAGCTGGGGAAAAAACTGGGGTGATAGGGGGTTTATCTGGGTGCGTTATGCTCATTTTGCGGAGTACTGTCGGCATGCCTATGCCATTATGCTGTCGGATGGGAAGCCCATAGATTTTAATTTGGATACTACCCCGGAGGAGAAAGTCGAGGAAGCGGAAGTCGAAGCGGAAGCAGCAGCGTTGAGGTCACTGAAAGGGGCGTTCGGCTTCCGGCAGTTTACCGGAAAAATAGAGAATGGTGCTCCCGTTTTTATTGAAGCGGATGTTCAATTGATGACTGACTATTATACACTCCACCAGCAGACCGGCGATATTTTCCAACTGTATGTCCAAAGCGGATTCGACAACGGCTACATCTACGTTTTCAGCGTTGACGCCCTCGGTAAGGCGGAAATTCATTTTCCCAAATCAGAGGAGTACAACGAAGCCTTTAAAGGACAAAATGAGTCGGCCCTGCTGCTCAGCAGCGGTTCTCTTTTGACGATTCCTTCTGAAAACTCAGGTTTGAAATTATCTCATCCTGGTAAAGATCACCTGGTGGTCCTTTTTTCCACTCAAAAGATCAAACCCAAATACATCGACTACCTGTGCGATCAGCTATCCCAACAAAAAGACCGCCTGAAGAACCGGTTGTTAGAACTGCTGGACAAATTCATGGTTCCGCTGCCGGATATCACTTACCGCCAAGATCAGATGGGATTTGACATCAGCACTCGCAGTGATGGAAAGATTGTACCTGTTGTTTTGACGGTTAATGTCAATTGATCTCTTTGTAGGAAATCCTGAAGATTTTGAACTTGTTCTTAGACCATTTTAAATGTTTAAAAAAGCTTCATCCCAATCGGGGATGAAGCTTTTTTACTAAAACTCTCTCCCTCTCAACATCCCATGCCAATACATCCTCGGCAGGCCGTAGGCCTTCAACGCATACATACTGTAGCGCTCTTTCGATTGATCAAAAGGGAAGGTTTCTGCAGGTTCGTTGTTGTAATCGAACTCGGCCATGATAAGACTACCGTATCCGGTGACTAAAGGACAGGAAGTGTAGCCATCATAGCGCCTGTTGAGATTACATCCCGAGAAGAAAGACATGATGTTGCAAACCGTTACCGGAGCTTGCTTACGGATAGCCGCCCCTGTTTTAGAGGTGGGCAGATTACTGCAATCTCCCAAGGCAAATACATTCGGGTAACGCGTATGTTGAGTAGTTTCCTTATCCACCTCAACCCAGCCCGATTCGGCTGCCAGGGGGCTTTTCTTGATGGAATCCGGTGCGCTCATCAGAGGGGAAACATGAAGCATATCATACTTTTCAACCGATTCTTCACCCGTTTTATTATTCTTAAAAACAGCCTCCTTCTTATCTGGCCGGATTTCTATCAAATCAGTATTCCATACCCGCTCAATATTGTACCGGTCAGAAACCTCTGTTAGTGTTTTTGCATACTTAGGAACGCCAAAAATACCCCCGCCACCTTTGATGAACTTTTTGGTGATCTGATTGCCAACCCCATGCCTTCGCCAGTAATCGGAAGCCAGGAAGGTGATCTTGATGGGGGCGCCGCCACACTTGATGGCGCCGGAAGGATGAGTGAACAGCGCGGTGCCTTTCTTCAGGTTTCTGATGTTCTCAAAAGTGCTGTCGACCGTTTCGTAGGAATAATTGCTGCAAACGCCGGTGCCAGGCTTGCCTACACTTTCCGCCAGCCCAGGGATCCCGTCCCAGTCGATCTGAATACCCGCCGCCACGACAAGGACGTCGTAAGTATGTTTTTCGCCGCTTTCCAGGGTGACGCTGTTGTTATCCGGGTCAAAAGTAGCCACGGCATCCTTTATCCATTCGGCGCCGGGGGGGATAAAGTCGGCCTCGTTACGCATGGAATCCTCTTTTGGGAAAACACCAGCCCCAACTAATGTCCATATGGGTTGATAGTAATGTTTTTCACTTGGATCGATGATGGTTACCTCAGGAGCATCTTCTCTGTTGCGGAGCATGGCGCCTACGGTAAGCCCTGCAGTACCTCCGCCTACAATTAATACTTGGTGATGAGCCATAACTTTTTATGTTTTGTTGTTTTTTTATAGTTTAATTAAAATGCCAGTGTCATTTGCGTTATTTCAGTTAGCATTTATAGCTGACGGCCGAAGTGTTTCAGGAAGTTCAGCAGAAAACCGAGACCTTTCTGTCGGTCCGGATCCTTGATCGCACGAAGCAAACCAAATATGCCGCCTACTTTTGCCGGAGGCTCCGCCATTGCATTAGTCAATGCCGTGTTGGCATTTCCTGCCGTTTGAGAAAGTACTCTTGGGTCGAAACCATGCGCCATAGCCATTTGCATCTTTTCATCCATACTGTCGAAGATCATTGAAATAATACCAGGCATACGTTCCCCCAGCAGCAATAGGCCGTCCAGCTTCTTGATCATCTCGGGATCTGTAAATTTATTTGCAAGATGTAAGGCATTTTTTAGGCGTTCTTCCGGATTGACGCCGTTAGCTTCCGCCTGACGATAAGTGTCGTCAAGCATGTCTCCCGCCATAGCAACCAGACCAGGCGCCTGGCGCATGAGGACGTTCAAGTCCTCAACCGCCTTCTCCAGCGTGTCAATGCGGGCCAGCAGGTGGTCGATGGCCTCCAGTGTTCTTTCATCAGAAAGCCGGGCCCGTACCTTCCTGCCCGCTTCAGTTTCCGGCCATAGGGCAGTCGAACCGTTCTTTTCTGTGTCCATATGTTAAATTTTAAGGAGGTTAAAAGGAATATTGTTTGTTTATAGCAAATTTGTCGAAAGATAAATATATGAAAGTATGTTCATAAATAATAACGTTTGTGTGCTTACTTGCTGAATTATGTCATTGGTTTTGTGATCAATTATGGGGTTTGACTGTTGTACCAGGGTGTCACTCATAAGTAGTGAACTTTAATAATTTGCAAATTTTCATTTTCATAGTCAATTCAAATTGGTTTTTCCATGAAAAAATGGCTGAAAATCACCCTTGTTGCCATCGGCCTTCTGATATTGATCCCCGTTATTGCGCTTTTGATCATACATGAACCCCTGCCAAGGGGGGTCGCCTCACCGGAAGCTGACCGGCTGGCTGAAAAAATGCTTCAGGCTGTCGATAAGCCTGCCTGGGATACTACGACCTGGGTCAGATGGACCTTCGCGGGAAGGAACAGTTATATCTGGGATCGCAAGCGCCACCTGGTGGAAATCAGCTGGGGCGGCGGTAATAAGGCTTTGTTGTCACCGGATCAGAACAAAGGGCAGGCTTTCGTTGACGGATTGCCCGTCGAAGGAGATAAGGAAGAGCAGTTGGTCAAAACAGCCATGTGGTTATTTTTTAATGATTCCTTCTGGCTACTGGCGCCGACTAAGGCATTCGATCCCGGTACCGAGAGGCAGCTCGTCGACCTAAAAGAGGAACATAGCAAGGGGCTACTGGTGACCTATACCTCCGGAGGCGCAACCCCCGGGGATTCCTACCTTTGGATATTGGATGAAAACGGCCTGCCTTCAGCTTTTAAGATGTGGGTAAATATTATTCCTGTGGGAGGTTTAAAAGCTTCCTGGGAAAATTGGCAAACCTTGCCGAGTGGGGCAAAGTATGCAGCCTCCCACCTGCTGCTCGGGGGGTATGATGTCCAGATCACAAATGTGAAAAGCGGTAGTACCTGGGAGCAGCTGGACCTTGATGAAGATCCTTTTGCTGAATTCAGCTTATAAACTTACATAAAAAAGGAAAATTTTTGACAAAAATAAATCCACTCCACCAGAACATCTCGTATGTATGATCAGTTGTACAAACATTAATAGCGGCTACTCAAAAAAACGCTGATGTCATCAACCGGAGTTGTCTGAAGAATAGGGCCCAAAGGACATCTTACCTGACAAATAAAGAACATTTTCGCCTTGACGATACCACTGACCTACCTTCGGTAGCTGCCTAAGGACTGTATTCCCCTATCCGGAATAAAGGTTATTGATTGTGGGCGACTGATGAAAAACGAGCCAGAAAAAATTTTTTTTACCAAAAACACTCAATACATGAAAATCCGATCTTTACTATTCACTGTATTCGGTATGTTGCTGCTCACACAAGTATGGGCAACAAAACATACCATAACTAATTCAGGATTTGTTTTCGTTCCGGCCGAGCTAAACGTAACCGTTGGGGACACGGTCGTTTTTAACATCGGGTCAACGCACAATGCTGTCGAAGTGAGCCAGGCTACCTATGACGCCCGGGGAACTGAACCGAACGGCGGCTTCAACGTGCCTTTCGGCGGCGGCGAAATTGTGATCACAGAGGCCAAGACCTACTATTACGTTTGTCAGCCGCATGTGGGTTTGGATATGGTTGGAACCATCGTTGCAACGAACGGCGCCGCTGAAGGCGAAGTGTTCGTCGCTCAGCTAAGCGGCGCCAATGAAGTGCTGCCGGTACTAAGCGGAGGCACAGGTAGTGTGACTGCGACCCTGGATGGCGACATGCTGACCGTAGAGGGCTCCTTCTCCGGCCTGCGAAGCGATTTTAATGCTGATATCGGGGCGCATATTCACCTGGGGTATGCAGGACAGAACGGCGGCATAGCATTCCCTCTGAATCCAACTCTGGATGGCGACAACCGGGGGGGGATTTTCGAAGCCTCCAACAATACACTTACCTTAAACGCTGAGCAAGTTTCTGCCTTACGCGCTCGCCAGATGTATGTGAACATTCATTCCATAGACAATCCGATGGGCGAGTTGAGAGGTCAGCTTCTGTCAGATGCGGATGCTCATTATGGCGTAAACCTGTTTGGCAGCAACGAAGTGCCTTCCATCATTACCGGCGCAGCAGGAGCGCTGGCATTGGAAGTCATCGGTGATTCTTTATTCGTAACCGGATCTTTTGATAATCTGGAAGGAGACATCGCCACGGATATTGTAGGTGGCGCCCACTTGCATATCGGAAGCGCCGGTGAAAACGGTGGTGTCGAATTTCCTTTGGTCATTACGGCTGATGCCGACGCCAGAGGAGGCGTATTTATGTTGTCAGATAACGGTTTTGCATTGTCAGAAAGCCAGAAGATGATGTTAGCCAACAGAATGATCTATGCCAACATCCACTCTGGTCAGTTCAGGAGTGGCGAGATCAGAGGTCAGGTCCGTTCTATGTCGGATGCCGTATTTAGAGCGCACCTCTCCGGCAGCAATGAAGCACCACCCGTAACTACTGCAGCCACTGGCGAAGTGGTGCTGGAACTAAATGGCAATACACTCACTGTCAGCGGGTCTTTTCAAGGATTAGCCGGTGATCTGGCCACCGACATCAGAGGCGGTGCTCACCTGCACCTGGCGGTAGCCGGCAGGAACGGTGGCATTCTTTATGATCTAACCGTTACACAGGATGGAGACAGCAGAAGCGGTCGCTTTCTTCCTGCAGACAATGAGTTTACGCTTACTGATGAGGAGCGTATGGCGCTGATGAATAGAGAGATTTATGTAAACATTCATTCTGAAGCGTTCCGCTCGGGAGAATTGAGAGGGCAAGTCGTGCCGGAAAGCCAGTTTTTCTTTACCGGTTTCCTGACGGGCATGCAAGAGCCTGACCCCGTACTGTCGGGCGGGAGCGGCGCCGTAATCGCCGAGATTATGGGAAATAATCTTACGCTGACAGGGTCCTTCAACAATATGAATGACGCACTGGCCACTAATATCAGAGGAGGATCTCACATCCATATGAATATTGCAGGCGCTAACGGACCGATTGCTTTTGATTTAGCGGCTACTCAGGGAGATGATATTACCAGCGGGGTCTATTTGCCTGCGGATAATACTTTTGAATTGAACGATTCATTATTAGGCGTGCTAAAAGCCAGAAGGTTTTACGTAAATATCCACTCTTTTGAAGTGACCTCCGGAGAATTAAGAGCTCAGTTGCTCCACGAATCAACAGCTTACTTCTTCGCGCCGCTTTCTTCGACCAGTGAAGCACCACCGGCCCGCTCCGGTGCTTTTGGTGCAGTTATACTGGAATGGAATGCCGGCCAGCTATTGGCTTCCGGCTCTTTTTCGAATCTGGAAAGCGCCTTCAATAGAAATGTCATGGACGGCGCCCACATACATCTTGGCTATCCCGGACAAAACGGAGGCATCGTGCTTCCTCTGGCGGCGACTACCAGCGATGGTGACCTAAGCGGTACTTTCGAGTTGATGGACAACATGGCGCAAATTTCTGCCGGATTTCCGGATACCGTTCTGGCCAGAAGATTGTATGTGAATATCCACTCCACAGATATTCCTTCAGGAGAATTGAGAGGACAGGTCATGCCTTACGCAAATGCTTATTTCACCGCAACACTCTCCGGCGCCAATGAAGTTCAGCCGGTAGCCAGCGGAGGAAACGGCGCATTTAAATTCGAATTGAACGGCAATCAGCTGACCGCCACCGGTTCTTTCCAGAATCTGGACGGCGCCTTTGATCCCAACGTGGCAGGCGGTTCTCATTTGCATAACGGCATCGTAGGTGAAAATGCCGGATTTGACATTAGTTTAAATGTAAGTCTTGCCGAAGACTCCCTAAGTGGTGTTTACCTGCCCTCAGAAAATACTTTTATGCTGGATGAAGACAAGCTGATGCGCTTAATGAATGGCGGACTGTACGTCAATATTCACACTAAAGCGGTAACCTCTGGTGAATTGCGCGGACAAGTATTGCCGGAGACCAACCAGTTTCCTGATCCTTCCAACATTGCGGCTCCTCCATCAGGAGCTATGCTGGAAGTAGCAGGTGCCGGTGAAACGGCTTTCGAAGCCAACTGGAACGCAGCAGCTGATCCCGATGGCAATAATGTTGCCTACATCTGGCAGCTGGCGGCGGACGCTTCTTTTGACAATCCCGTACTGGCGGTCAATACCGGGGCGGATACTGCTTTTGTGACGGATTTTGCCACCGTAAGTAGCTTATTGTCCGGCGTAGGTGTAGAAGTAGGCCAGACCGTTAAGCTTTATCATAGAGTATTGACTTCCGATGGTAGTTTGCAAACAGCAAGCCCGGCGGATTCCGTATCGCTGATGCTAGGAGTGGTCACAGACGTTGATGATGCAGTGATCAAGCAAATGACCATTAAAACCTATCCGAATCCTGCAACTGACCAGGTTCAGTTATCAGTCTCTTCGGTAGAAAACTTACAGGGAACCATCGTATTGATCGATGGAATGGGCCGTGTTCTGAAACAGCGTGAGGTGCAATTCAATGTCGGCGAAAACAGAGAAGTTTTTGACGTTCAATCGTACGATACAGGCTTGTATTTCCTTCAGCTGTGGATAGAAAACAGACTTGCAGGGACAGAACGTTTGCTGATTCAGCGATAATTAAAGTAAAAGTTTAGTGGCGGTCGCCGACCGCCACTAAACTTCTTCTTCTCACCACTTAAGTCCATCAATTTATTTGTCTTCTCGGTTTTTTTAATTTTCTTTGTAAGGGAGAAAAGAAACAGGCTTATCTATATAAAAGAGTGGATCGAACTTAAAACCGAGGTTCGAAACTGGCTCTCTATACCGCTTCAATACCACCGATTAAACAAGAAATCCAAGGGGGCCGCCACATGACTACTGGCATGTAAAAGGCGGTTTTGTCCTTTTTATGGGCTGAAAATTGGAACACCGTTCTGATTTTTACGTTCCATTATGTTGAACCTGGAAGGTACAGTCTGGGAATACTGTTTTAGATGGATTTAAAAACTACCTGGTTCCAACTAACCGAATTTAAGTTAAACACAAGAGTTGCTCTGATGAAGATATTTACACAAGTGACCTTATGGCTATTTTTTCTATTGTTAGGTTTCGGCGCCTTACAGGGGCAGCAGGAGAACAACATTATTCGATGTGAAACGGTGGAGGCCAATGCTGCATTAAAGGAACAATACCCACAGCTGGAGACCCCCGAAGAATTTGAGCGATGGCTGGCGCCCAGAGTGAGGAAGTATTATGAGTCGTCGCAGTCCCGTTCGGTGATGACACTGCCCGTCATATTTCACATCATCCACGATGGAAGCGAGGTTGGACAGGGAGCGAATGTGGCTTCAAATCAGGTTTATGCACAGATAGAACAGATCAATAATGATTTCAGGCGCAAGATGAGAACTTCAGGCTATAACGACCATCCCGACGGCGCCGATATAGAAATAGAATTTTGTCCGGCTTATTTTGGACCTGAAGGGCAACCGCTCGATGAGCCCGGCATAAGCCGTATTGACAGGAATGCGATGGGATGGCCCGAACCTCCTTTTACCAGGACTTATATCGAAAGTTTCATCAAGCCGGAGTCTCAGTTTGATCCGGAACAATACATCAACATCTGGGTCTTGGATATGCAGAGCTCTGACGGCGAGGGCACGGTACTGGGGTATTCCCAATTTCCCAGCATGTCCGGCCTGGACGGTGTCGCCGATAATGCAGGCCTGGACAATACCGATGGCGTGGCGGTTGCTCCTTTCACCATAGGCAGCACCACCCAGCCGAATACGACCGGAATCCTGGAATACGGAAAAGGCCGTTCTCTTACTCATGAGCTGGGCCACTTTTTCGGCTTGCGGCACATCTGGGGGGATGGTGGATGTGGAGTCGACGATTATTGCGCCGATACGCCTGCTTCGGATGCGCCGAATACCGGTTGCACTTTTGGGCATATTTCATGCGGAACCTTCGATATGATCGAAAACTACATGGACTACACAGATGATGATTGCATGAACGTCTTTACCAGTGACCAGAAAGCCCGCATGATCACCGTGATGATCAATAGCCCCCGCAGAAAGTCACTCCTCAACTCTTCTGCTTGTTTGCCGCTTCCCAATCCCAACTTTACGGCGGATAAAATGGAGATCAACACCGGAGATGCCGTTCAATTTACGGATCTTTCCTCGCTCAATCCTACTTACTGGGAATGGACTTTTGAGGGCGGCACACCTGCAAACAGTACTTTACAACACCCAGTCGTGACCTATTCCACTCCCGGAGTTTATGCCGTAACCCTCAAAGCGGGAAATGCGCAAGGAGAAAATACCTTGCGTGTGGAAGGCTTTATAGTAGTCGAAGACGAATTGGTTTGTTCCGAAGGCATTCAGGATTTTCCCTATGCTGAGCCTTTGGATGGAAGCCTCGGCCTTTGGTCGCAATCTGCGGTCAATGACATCGACTGGACCATCAGCGCTGCCGGAACACCTTCCGGAGCGACAGGGCCATCAGCCCCTGCACAAGGCTCTCATTATTATTACCTGGAGGCTTCCGCTAATGCAGAAAAGGTAGGCATACTGGAATCTCCCTGTTTTGACTTCAGCGCCCTGAGCAGCGCCCTTCTGAGTTTTCAGTATCATATGCTCGGCCGTACTATGGGCAGCCTGGAAGTTCAGGTCAGTACTGATATGGGTAACCATTGGACGAGTATATGGTTCCGAAACGGCGAACAGGCAGGGGTATGGTCTTCCGCCGCCATCAACCTGGATGATTATGCCGGAGAAAGCTGGGTCGGCTTCCGTATAGTCGGGACCATAGGTTCCGCCTTCCTCAGTGATATGGCAATAGACGACATCGTGATTAGCGGGGTCGACGCCGGTCCAACCGCACCGGTCGCTAATTTTACAGCTACCCAAATGCAGGTGAAGCCCGGCGAAAGCATCCACTTTACAGATGTCTCCACCGGAACACCTATCGGCTGGTTGTGGAATTTCGAGGGGGGATATCCCACCCAGAGTACGCTACAACACCCTGTGGTAACTTATGTAACACCCGGAAGCTACGCCGTTAGTCTGACCGTAACCAACGAAGGGGGAGAAGATACCATGGTCAAAGAGGCCTATATTACAGTCTTGGAAGAAGATAGTGAACCGGCAGGATGCGAAAATGGCGTCCAGGCTTTTCCTTATGCCGAAAGCTTTGAAAACGGATTGGGAGATTGGACCCAGAATACCGACGACAATATCAACTGGGTGCGGTTAGACAAAAATACCCCTTCTACTGCCACAGGCCCGGAATCAGCTGCTGAAGGAAAATGGTACTTATATACCGAGGCCTCCGGAGATTACAACAGTCATGCCATTCTGACTTCCCCATGCATTGACCTTACTGAGTTGGGAAATGCACGCTTTGAATTCCAGTTCCATATGTTTGGAAACAATATGGGAACTCTTTCCGTAGAGGCCAGCGTCGATAACGGAACTACCTGGACTTCTTTGTGGTCCCGCTCCGGAGACCAGGGCAACAGCTGGAAAAGCGCTTCTGTTGATCTGGTGAATTATATCGGCCAGGCAAGTGTGCTGTTAAGGATCATCGGACATACCGGCAATGGGTTCCGCAGTGATATTGCTATCGATGAACTTTCCATTACCACCTCCAATGGTGGTGACGGGACTCCTCCACTGGCGGATTTTTCTGCTGATACAACCTATATCACGGCAGGCAGCCAGGTCCAGTTTGCTGATCATTCTGATCATCAGCCTTCCTCCTGGTCATGGACCTTCGAGGGTGGTAGTCCTCAAAACAGCACTGAACAGCACCCACTGGTCACCTATTCGGCTCCCGGACGTTATTCCGTAACGCTGACGGTTTCTAATGCATATGGTAATGATATTGTTACTAAGACTGGCTTCATTACCGTTATCGACGGAAGTGATTTCTGCCTTGGCGGCATTCAGGATTTTCCATATGCCGAAAGCTTTGAAACAGGAATGGGCGGATGGACCCAAGCCGGTAAGGATGATTTTGACTGGACGCGCAACCGCCTGGGTACGCCTTCTTCTGTTACCGGGCCCACCGCAGCCTCAAATGGAGAATGGTACCTGTATACCGAGTCTTCTCTCAATTACAATAATACGTCTATACTCGAGTCTCCTTGTTTTGATTTCTCCAACGTTGATTTTCCCGTTTTTACCTTTGATTATCATATGTTTGGTGAAAATATGGGGCAATTGCGTCTGGAGATCAGCATCAATAACGGACAAAACTGGTCTACTCTCTGGCAGCTTTCCGGCAACAGAGGCAACAATTGGCAAACTGTTTCTATCGACTTGCCCAATTACGGTGGTGAGCCTGGTGTGAGATTGAGATTTGCCGGTACAACAGGCGACTCGTACCGGTCAGATTTAGCTATTGATCACATTAAAGTGGAAGCATCTTCTGAGAATCCTGCTCCTCCCATATTGTTTTCAGAGCCCCTTAGAGTCATCCATGATTTTTCCTTTACTCCCAATCCGACGAATCGTGAACTAAATATTCATTACGAAAGTCCGGAAGAACAAAATGCCGAACTGATCATAACGGATCTGCTTGGTCGACAGCTCAAGCGCTTCTCCTGGTCCTTATTTAAAGGCCGGAACAGAAAAGCAATCGAAGTCGGTGAATTGAGAAGCGGCACTTTTCTTCTGGTGATCAAAGCAGGGAAGGATCTTCAGTCAAAACGTTTTGTAAAGATAGATTGAGCATGAGGCCGGGCTTGTGTAAAAAGTAAAAATTTACGTTGACGAAGGCAGGTTGGCCAGGCTTAAATAATTTTATCTTTTGAGTGATTACACAATGCAAGTATCATTTCCTGATTTGAATACTGGTGATCTTGTATCTTTCTCCCAATTCGTTTAATATCGGACTGTCCTTTTTTGCCATTCCCAACAAAAAGCCTCCTCCTCCTGCCCCACACAATTTTAATTTGTATGGGGATTGTTCGCTAAGACCGTTTTCCCAAACTTCAAATACTGAAGAAGGGATCATCTCTCTGAAATGCACCCATTGAAAGGAACTGATCTGGTCCAGGTGTTCAAAAACCTTGTGGTCAAGACCTTCGAGCAGTGATTGTATGGCGTGGTCGGTAAAAAGAGAAAGCTGAGACTGGATAGCTTGCAAATAGGCAGGGTCTTCACATTTTTCTAAAAAAAGGTTCACGAAAGGTCCTGTTTTACGGCTTATTCCGGTGTCGAGCAGGAAGTAGACGAAGCCTGAAGGATTTTCGGACGGGATAATGGAGGTGGTTGTAATATTTCCCTGGTGGTCGATAAGTACGGGTTGTTGGAGAAGAATGATCAGGGGATCGGCGCCTGAGCTGGAACCGTGGAAAAAGCTTTCAATCTGAGCTAATGCCTTTTTTAGCGCCGGCAGGTTTTTTCTTTCGGGCGTGTCCACATATCGATGATAGAGGGCGGCACAAAGAGCCCCGGAGCTCCCTAATCCGTATCCGGAAGGAATATTCGATTCGAAATACAAGCCTTTATCGAGTTCATCTTCAAAACGGGCCAGATCCAGGGGCGCTAGCAGGCGGATAGCTTGCTTCAGGCTTTTGAGGTACATGAGCAGTTGAGGAAGTCGCATTTGCAGGGAAGCCCGCTCCATGTTGGGGCGACAAAAAGACCAGTGTCCGCTGAAGGCAGGAAAAGGAATGGCCAGAGCCCGTGATCCTTTTAGCACGGTATGTTCTCCAAAGAGGAGTAATTTTGCGGGAAAGGAGGTGATCATAAAAGGGGATGATCGGGGTTGCATAAAAGTCAATTTTCACGCAACCCCACACATCTTGGACGATTTAATTTTCTTCTTCTTCCTGATCAAGTTGTTCTTTGATCTGTGAGAACACGTCCAGGTCGCCAAGCGTCGATTTCTCAGCGCCGGCATTGGTCTTTTTGACCGCATCCCTGGTCTCTTTACGCGCCTTCTCTTTCTCCTTTTTCACCTGTTCATCAGCTTTGCGCTTGATGTCTTCCAGATAACGCAAATGAGAAACCAGTATCCGCTTGTCGTCGCGGTTAAATTCGATCACTTTGACCGTAAGCGTTTCGTCTACATCCGCCAGTTTGCCATCTTCTTTTTTGATGTGTTTGATGGGGGCGAATGCTTCCAGGCCGTAAGGCAACTGAACAATGGCGCCTCTGTCGTCCCTTCTCAGAATAGTAGCCTCGTGATAAGACCCTTCCGGGAATACGGATTCGAACGTATCCCATGGATTTTCTTCCAGTTGCTTATGTCCGAGAGACAACTTGCGGTTATCTTTATCGATCTCGAGTATCATAACGTCGATGGTCTCACCAACTTTAGTAAATTCAGAAGGATGAGAGAATCGTTTTGTCCAGGAAAGATCAGAGATGTGCACCATGCCGCCGATGCCTTCTTCAAGCTCTACGAAAACACCATAGGGGGTGAGGTTTTTGACCTCTCCGGAATGCTTGCTGCCCATAGGGAAGCGGTCTTCGATGTCGCTCCAGGGATCTTTCATCAGCTGCTTCAAGCTCAGGGACATCTTGCGATCTTCGCGATCGATGGTAACGACCTTTGCTTCGTATTCCTGTCCTTCTTTGAAGAATTCTCTGGCGTTGATCGGCTGGTTGCTCCAGGTTACCTCGGAAACGTGGATCAAGCCTTCTACGCCAGGGCGGATTTCAAGGAAAGCGCCGTAATCTTCAATGTTGACGATCTTACCTTTGACTACAGAACCTTCTTTGATCTCTTCATCCAGGATTTCCCACGGATGAGGTTGCAATTGCTTCAGACCAAGTGAGATACGCTTCTTGTTCTCGTCAAAGTCCAGCACTACAACGTTGATCTTCTGGTTGAGCGACAGCACCTCGCTTGGGTGGCTGATGCGGCCCCATGAAATATCTGTAATGTACAACAGACCGTCTACGCCGCCAAGGTCGAGGAAGGCACCGAAATCGGTGATGTTCTTGACCAGACCTTCCAGCACTTGCCCTCTTTCCAGACTGGCAATGATGGCTTCTCTTTGTTCGGCCAGATCACTCTCGATAAGAGCCTTGTGTGAAACAACGGCGTTCTTGATGGTCTCATTGATCTTAACCACCTTGAATTCCATTGTTTTTCCAACGTATGAATCGTAATCGATGATGGGCTTAATGTCAATCTGTGAACCGGGAAGGAAGGTTTCCAACCCGCCGGCATCTACGATAAGACCACCTTTGGTTTTGCTAATAACAGTCCCTTTAATAACGGAGCCGTTCTGGTAAGAATCCACGATATTTTCCCAGGCGCGAAGCAGCTTGGCTTTTCTGCGGGAAAGCACCAGCTGACCGCGGGCGTCTTCCTGTTGTTCTACGTAAACCTCTACCTCATCGCCGACTGTAAGGTCAGGAGTATCCCTGAATTCAGAAAGCGGCACTAATCCGTCGGATTTGAAATTGATGTCCAAAACCACGTCGCCGTCCTGAATGGAGTTGACGGTGCCCTTGACAATCTCATTTTCAAAGACAGAAGTCAGTGTGGAATCGTATTGTTCAACGTAATTCTTAAATTCCTCTTCAGTATAGGAGTGGACGTTTTTGCTGGAAATGGACCAGTCAAAGTCGTCGTGCGCCGAGCCTGTCTCGCCGGTCCCGGCGGTAGGCAGCTCTCCGACTTCTTCTTCCTCTTCATCCTCGCTTTCCGGCTCTTCATTCTCGTCATCCTGAGCAACAGGCTCTTCCTCTTCTTCAGCGGGTTCCTCCTGCACAGTTTCTTCTTCAGCCGAATCATCAGCTTTGGCCGTTATTTCCACGGCTTTTTCTTCTGATTCGACTTTTGTTTCTTCTTGTTCAGCCTCAGCTTTGATTTCTTCTTGCTGTTCAGGCTGTTCATTGTTTTCCTTTTCCAAATTCTTTTCTTCTTCTAGCATTGAAAGAATGCTTTTGTGCCCCCTATATGAGGGCGGGTTAACTAATGTTTTTAGCGGGGCAAAGGTAAGGTTTTTTAGTTGGAAAAAAAACCTAATGCTGTGAAAAAATAAAATGATTGGAGAGGTAAGCGCCACGACAAAATTAACCACCCAGGAGTTGTTTAAAGTAATTGTTTGAAAGCAGAAAACAGGACCGAAAAGATCATTTTGCAAACCTAAAGAATAACTTTAAACAACTTCTGAGTAAAAAAAACTAAAATTTGTATTTTTAGCACAGTTCAAGAGAAAATCTGGAATATAAAACGAAATAAAAAAATATAATGAGCGAGGAAAGACCATGGCTGAAAAAGTATCCCCCGGGAGTATCCGCCAACATTAACCCGGATACTTATCCGAATTTGCTGTCTTTATTTGATGAGACCTTTAAGAAATATCGTCATAAAAAGGCATTTACTTGTATGGGTAAAGATCTGACTTTCGGACAGATCGACAAAATGTCGAATCAATTTGCGGCCTACCTGCAGTCTCGTGGCCTCGAACCGAATGATAAGGTCGCTATTATGATGCCTAACCTGCTGCAATATCCCATCGCCTTGTTCGGGGTATTAAGGGCCGGGCTGATCGTCGTCAACACCAATCCCTTATATACACCACGCGAGATGCTCCATCAGTTCAAAGATTCCGAGGTGAAGGCGATTATCATTGCAGAGAACTTCGCGTCCAATCTGGAAAAAATATTGGACGACACGAGCATTAAAACGATTATTACGACATCCATAGGGGAATTGCTGGGTTTTCCAAAAAAATATATCGTCAACTTCGTTGTACGCCGCCTGAAAAAAATGGTTCCCAAATATGACCTCCCCAATACAGTAACCTTTTCTGATGCGCTAAAGCAAGGCCGAAAATTCAATCTAAAACCGCATGCCAGCAAGCCGGATGATGTGATCATCCATCAATATACAGGCGGTACGACCGGCCTCTCCAAAGGAGCTATGCTCACCAACCGCAACCTGGTGGCCAATATGCTCCAGATCCGGGCATGGATGTTCCCTTTCCTGGAAGAGGCCGAGGAAGTAGCCCTATGCCCGCTGCCGCTGTACCACATTTTCGCCTTTACCGTTAACTGCCTGGCTTTTATGAGCTTCGGCACCCTCAATGTGCTGGTGACCAATGCAAGAGACATCCCCTCCGTCGTTAAAGCTATGAAAAGCAATAAAGCTACCCTGGTCGTCGGCGTCAACACTTTATT
Organism: uncultured Saprospiraceae bacterium; assembly: GCA_964548175.1. GTDB lineage: Bacteria > Bacteroidota > Bacteroidia > Chitinophagales > Saprospiraceae > JANQPA01. Next base: position 37,342 of record CAZJQS010000001.1, on the reverse strand, counting down.
CAATGCATTATTAAACAATACAGAATTCCAACAGTCTGACTTTTCCAGCCTGAAGGCTACAGTAGGCGGCGGAATGGCAGTGCAAAGACCTGTGGCCGAACGCTGGGAAGCGCTGACTGGCTGCCCACTGACAGAGGGATACGGAATGACGGAAGCCTCTCCCGTCGTAACGGTTAATCCCATCGACGGAACCGGTAAGATCGGAACCATCGGGCTGCCTATGCCTTCAACAGATGTTAGAATAGTGGACGAACAAGGCAATATCCTCCCTCCGGGAGGCATCGGTGAAATCCAGGTAAAAGGTCCACAGGTCATGAAGGGCTATTACAATAAGCCTTCAGAAACAGCTAAAACCATCGTCGACGGCGGCTGGCTCTGTACAGGCGATATCGGCAGAATGCATGAGGATGGTTTTTTTGAGATCGTCGATCGCAAAAAAGATATGATCCTGGTTTCCGGCTTTAATGTCTTTCCTAACGAAATCGAAGAAGTGATCGCCGGCCATCCTAAGGTCATGGAAGTTGCAGCCATCGGAGTTCCTGATGAAAAGTCCGGAGAAGTGGTGAAGGCGTTTGTCGTTAAAAAAGATGCTTCCCTGACCAAAAACGAAATACTTCAATACTGCAAAGAAAACCTGACCGGCTATAAAGTGCCCAAACAGTTAGAGTTCAGAGATGAACTGCCTAAAACGAATGTTGGGAAGATCCTGAGAAGGGCATTGCGGGAAGAAAAAGAAGAGACATCGTAAAACGTTAAAAGGAGTGGAGGCGGACGAAATGCCTTTTTAGGCCGCCTCCCCCTCTTAGGTCAGGCAATCAATTATGGTTTTCATCAATACGAAAAGCGGCTCCCTGCCTTCTTTGGTCACAGGGGCTTCTTCCTCATCATCGATCAGGGCGTCCTCTATAAATGCCAGCAAATCTTCCTGAGCATAATCCTTGAAAAAAATGTCCATTCGCTCACGGAAACGACGCGCTGTAACCGGCTGGAGCTTTTCCCAGTTGGCATCTTCCGCTTCGCTAAAAGACTTTTCCGAAACCAGGGGAATTTCCGGGTTTACCTTTCTGACGGATTCGAAAATGCTGAGCGCCAGGAAAAGGGCATATTCTTTTTCTTCCTTTGTAAAAGCATTAAAGTCTTCCGAAAAGAAATAACCGAATATGACCGGCTGTTCCTTTTGGAAACGCTGGATGCTCTCCATCTGAAGTTCTTCAGACTGCCCCAGTCGATCCGCTACTTCATCTATAATGTTTTCGGGAATCATACTCATTTCATGATTTTTAAAATGACGATGTTGTTGCGCCAGGGATATTTATGGGGAACAACTTCCTTTTTTCCGTAGCCCTTCCAGCTGAGCCGTTCTTTTGAAATTCCCTGCTCGGCAATAAAGCGATACAATATTTCGGCTCTTTGAGTGCATAAGTCCAGCGCCAACGAGTGAGTGAGCTCCCCATAGGCATAAACTCCTATCTCCACATTCAGTTCGGGCTGATCTTGTAATAAGCGGATGCAGCGGGTGATTTCAGGTTCGGAAATTGGGGAAAGCCGGGCGGAGTTGGGCTCAAATACAATACCAGGCAGCGGAATGGTCGTTCCTTCCCTGATGGGGAAAGCTTTAAAGTTGTGCTCCTGGATGAGTTGTTGGGTCGTGGAAAAGACCGGCCTTTTTTTTGGCGGCCTGACTTCTTCCCCGGCTATTCTCTTCTGCTTTTGTTCTTCACTGATCTGAAGGTCAACAGCGGTTTGAAGATCCTGATACAGAAAAAAGGCCTGATGACGCACAGAAGCCAAAAGGATCTTGTTTTGCAGCAGCTCCCCTACAAAAGGCTCCATAAGCGAAGGCAACTGATCATAGAAAGGCTTTTCCAGTGCCTTGCTGAGTTCTTCGGCCATGTTATGTTGCCAGGGCTGGAAGGCAGCCTGGCGGCTTATCGGGAAAGTGGATAAAGCCTGCTCTGCTAAAGCTGGATTTTCATCCTCAGGGATACCGAATTTGGATAGCCGTTCTACTTCTTCTCTTCCTACCTGGTCCTGAAGCTCCTGTAGTTGATCCGGGAAAAGTTGTAACGCCTTCTCACGCCATAAGGTCGCGGCCATCTTGTTGAGCCATTGGTGAAAAAGTGTTTGTAAGAACTGGTCAAAAGAAAGAGGGCTGGTGGGTGCTTTAATGGAAAGTTCTTTGGATTCTGCCGGGGGGGCCGTCTGAGCCAGTTGACGGCGCAGTCTTTCCTTCATAATTTTGAAATGTGCGTCCTTGCTGATTTGGCCATTTTCAGGCTGTTTTTTTTCAAAATGAGTAGTCTCGCTGGAGTCCCTGTGGATGGTCTTTTCACTCAGGTTGGTATATTGTTCCCGCAGTTCCTTCAGGCGTTTTTTCTCCCCATCATTCCATTCAAGCCGATCAAGTGTACTGGAAAGTTGCTCCTGAAGGGCCGTGAAAAAGCTTGTCTGTTTGATGACCAGCTTGTCTATCTTCTTATGAAGGGCTTCTTTTTCATTTTTGATCTGCCGGATTTTGCTTTCTCTTTCCTGATAACTTGCTTTCTCCTGAAGCGCATTCCAAAGAGAAGGGGCGTTGCCGTCAAAGTAATCAGAATGGAAAAAGGCCAGGCTTTCTGCATAATAACCGGGTGCTGCCGGCGCATACAGCAGGTAGGCGTTTTCAGTAGGTAATACGGATAAAAAACGGCCGCCGGAGGATTGCAGCACGGGAGGTGGGAAAGAGCCCGAAGATTCCAGCATTAAAGCAGCCTGCAATTGGCCCCTGGATAGAGAGACCTTACCGAAAAGGATGTGACGCGGTTGAGGTTGAAGGGCTTCTGTAAGAAAGCAGGAAAAAAGATCTTGTTCGCCATTCTTTTTTTTGCGACTGAAAAAAAGTTCGTCACCGATAAGCGACATGGCAGGGTCCAGTTCATCGGCAGTGGAATTGATTACGTTTCCCAGGTTAACCGGTTCTGACCAATTGAGCCAGCTCTCATCGTTCCTTCTGCTGAGGAAAAGATCGTATCCTCCTTCACCGCCATGTCCGTTACTGGCAAAATAGAGCGTTTGATTGTCGGAAGCCAGGAATACCGAACATTCATTGAGTTCTGAATTGATCACAGGGCCCAGGTTAAAAGGATAGGACCAATGGCCCTTCAGGTCTTTTAAGCTGGCGTAAATGTCGAGCCGGCCACATCCCTGCTGAGTATCTGCCAGGAGAAGCAAAACGCGTTCATCATAGCTCAGGTGAAGCGCCTTAATTTCAAGGGTGATAAAAGAACCGTCCGTCAGCCAGGGAATGTCCAGAGGATTCGGATTGCGCCAGGTTCTCCCTTTGGCTGTGGTGGTCAGGATCTCATGGGTTCCTGTAGCTTGCACCCTGGACAGGTAAATCTTCTGGCCAAGTGGAGAAAGGTATAATGGGAAGTTGTGGGCTTCTGAGTTCAGGGGGCGTCCTACATTGACCGGAGAATTCCAGGATAAGTCTTTTTGTCGCTTTGCTTGCCAGATATTCGTATGATTAGCCAACCCTAAGTTGCCGGGGGCATTGCTTTTGGCAAAGAAGAGCTCGTTCCCGTCCCAGGAAAGGACCGGAGCAAATTCCGGGAACTCTGAATTAAATGGAAAGGGAATGAGTTTTAAGTATTCGGAGGAGTCCGTTCCAGCCGAAGTTATTTTTTGCCCAAAGGTTAGGGTAATAAAAAAAAGAAAAAAAAGTAATAGAAAAAATCTCATGTATCCCCCAAAGTTAAAAAGTTTTATTTGTCTGCCTACTCATGAGATTACAAACAAAAAACGGTTATTAGCGCTTTGACCAAGGTTGCCGGCAAAAATAAATATTCTTTTCAGCACGGCCACAACTTTTTTTGGAGGCTGCCTCAAAAGTAGGGTTTTCGATAGGGTTTTGAGGCAGCCTTAATTTAAAACATTGCAACTCCCTGCCGCATCAAACTTCGAAGGTGATTTCCAGTTCTTCAGAAGTCGGATGAGCCTGACAACTAAGAATATAGCCTTCGGCTATTTCGTCATCATCCAGTGCATAGCAGGCTTCCATTTTAACAGAACCTTTAACCACTTTGGCCATACAGGTCGAGCAGGCGCCGGCCGTGCAGGAATAGGGGGCGTCCAGTTTGAGGTCGAGCAGGGCGTCCAGAATCGTCTTGTTAGGCGGAACGACCAGCTCGTGCACCTGTCCGTCCAAATGTACTTTCAACATGGCGCCTTCAACACCTTTGATCGTAGAGGTTCCTTTTTCTGAAGCATTGACGAATCGCTCGGTATGGATGTTCTTCTTATCCACATTCAGGTTGTGAAGGGCGTGTTCAACAGCATCGATCATATTGCCGGGGCCGCAGATAAAATATTCTGCTTCTTTATTGGTATTCGGATGCTCCTCTAGGAAGGTTTTGACCACTGTGCCGTCTATGCGTCCGACCCTGCCCGGCCAGGTGATTTTCCCTTTGGATAAGAACCCCGAAAGCCCTTTTGCTTTTTCCCTCAAGGGACGGGACAAAATGTATTCCACCTTCAGCTGTCCTTCGTATTTTTGAGCCAGTTCATCCAGAAGCTTTTTGAAGATGATCGAGTCTTCATTACGGTTGCCATACAGCAAAATGACCTTACTTAAAGGTTCTTTTTCGAGTATGGTTTTTAATATAGACATCAGCGGAGTAATGCCGCTGCCGGCGCCGAACAGGTAGTATGTTTTTTTCTGTTCCTCTTTGAGCTCCGTGAAAAAACGGCCCTCGGGGGTCATCACTTCTATTTCGGCGCCCTCTTTCATGGCGTCGTTGATAAAAGAAGACATTTTTCCTCCCTCTACTTTTTTGATGGTTACGGCGATGTCTTTTTCCAGCGGACTGCTGCTCATGGAATAAGCCCGGCGTACTTCGGCCCCGTTCATTTGCATTTTCAATGTTAAATACTGTCCTTGCGTATATTGAAAATCACTTTTTAAGGATTCAGGAACGTCAAAAGTCAGAGTAACCGTGTCAGGTGTTTCTCTGGTTATTTTTTTTACCTTAAGAGAATGAAAGTCTTTACTCATGTTTGTGTTGTGTTAGTCAGATCAGCCAAGTGTTGGTATTAGCCCTTGGGCGTACAAAAATTCAGTTATTGAAGTAATACTCTGATGAAAAGCACCAGTCCGAAAATGATCAGAGCGATACCTGATATTTTCCTAACCCATATAAGATGAATGGGTTTAAGAAATGATCTGATTTTTTTAGCCATTAAAATTTTTAGCATATCGGTGAGGACGACAGTTCCGATGATCCCTCCGAAAAAAAGCCCGGCGTCACTACTGCCCAAACCCTGGTTGATAATGACAGTGGTCATCACTCCCAGCCAGAAGAAAACAGTGAAAGGATTAAAGCCGTTAATCAGAAATCCTTTAAGCCAGAGTGAAATATAGGACGATCGTCGTTGCGTTTCTTTTGAGGCCAGGTAAAGGTTAGTCGGCTGGATCAACAGTGTTGCAAGGCCGAAGACGATCAGAATGATGCTGCCTATCGTGCCGAAAACGATCGAGAAATTTTCCCATTCTATAAGCCGTTTGATTTGAGAAACCCCCCAGTAGATCGTCAGCATGTAAATGACATCTCCCATCCAGATGCCAAAGCCAACCATTGCTCCTGCCCGGAAGCCCTGCTCCACCCCTGTTTGTATTAACGTAAAAAAAATAGGGCCCAGCAGAAAGCAGAGGATAAAGCCAACTTTTATGCCATCAAGTAAAAAGCTCATCTGAATTAAACTCTTGAGTCGATAATTTTTCTCTTACAAATGCCTCCCAACGCTCGAACTTGTCTTTTTTCATAACCCTTGGAAACTTGTTTTGCCCTCCCAGTTTGCCGTATTTCTTTTGAAAAAGATAAAACAAGTGTGTCGGAATGACTTCCACATGGATGTCTTGTAACACCGAGCCCCGCTCCGTTTTGTAATCGGCATTGATCTCCATCAGCTTCCCGTCTAAAATATGCTTGACCTTCTCCGGTTCGACCAGCGGTTCGCAGCCGATGTACCATTTGTGCGTAAAGAATTTTCCGGACGCTACTGCTGCAACCGTAAACTCCTTAATATTGACGCCCAGTTGTTCCTCTACTTCCTGAATACCCCGGTTCATATTATCAATGGAAAGATGCTCACCACAAATGCTCAGGTAATGCGAAGTTCTTCCGGTGATGATGATCTCAGACCGGCCTTTATCTGTAAAGCGAACCGTGTCGCCGATCAGATAACGCCAGGCTCCGGCACAACTGCTGATGACCAGCGCATAGTCGACCCCTTCTTCCACCAGGTCAATGGAAAGGCAGGTAGGCTTGTCTTTGACTTTTCCTTCAGCGTCGAAATTGTCTTCATTGAAGGGAATGAATTCGTAAAATATACCGTTACCTATTAACATTTTCATGGCCCTTGTTTCGGGGCGGTTCTGAAAAGCGATAAATCCTTCGGAGGCCAGATAGGAATCCATATAGATCAATGGCCTGGCGGTTAGTTTTTCGAATCCTTTTTTGTAGGGTCCGAAATGAATGCCGCCATGAACGAAAACGCTGAGGTTGGGCCAGATATCGTGTATGGTTTCCAGCTTATGGTAATCAATGATGCGTTCGATCATTAACTGAAGCCAGGAAGGGATACCGACGATAAAGCCGATGTCCCAGTCGGGAGCCTTTTTTACAATCTCCTCAATGCGTTCGTTCCAGTCGTCGATGCGGGATATTTTAGTTCCTGGTTTGTAATAAGGTCTTAACCAAAAGGGTGGTTTGCTGGCATTGATGCCGCTAAGATCCCCCATATAATAGCCGCCCTGATGCTGCAGGGCGGTGGTGCCGCCCAGCATCAGCATAGGTTTGGTAAAAAGCTCAGGGTCGAGGTCGAAATTGGTGAGTGCAAAAAACATTCTCAGCCCTGCTTTTCGCATAGACCTGAACATGTCTTCCGTTATGGGAATGTGTTTGCTGGGGGAGCCGGACGTTCCTGAACTCAAGGCAAAGTATTTGACCCGGCCCTTCCAGGTTACATTCTCTACATTGTTGAGTGACATGTGCCACCAGCGGTCGTGTATTTCGTCATAGGTGTGCAAAGGCACCTTTTCCTGAAATGCCCGGATGGGGTTTTCGGATCTGAGAATACCCTTGAAATCGTAATATTGGCCGAAAGCCGTAGGATGTGCTTTTTTCAGCAAGCGCTTCAGCGTCCGCCGCTGATGCTGGATAGCGGGGATCTGTTGGGCGGTTTGGTTAATGCGCTTCCCAAATCGAAGTGCTCTTTTTATGAGGTTACCAAATATTGGCATAGTTTCTTTTTCTGCAGGTTGATTTAAAAGGCAAAGATAAAAAATCCTAACTGTAAATGGTGGCGACCAACCTTCTGCTGCCGCCCTGATCCCGGAATTCACATAAATAGATGCCCTGCCAGACGCCCAGGTTGAGTTTCCTGTCGGTAATAGGGATCGTCAGTGAGGCGCCTACCAGGGCAGTTTTGATGTGCGCAGGCATGTCATCTGGCCCTTCCAGGGTGTGCCGTAGAAAAGGAAGGTTTTCCGGCACGAGTTGGTTAAAAATCGATTCAAAGTCCGCACGGACATCCGGGTCGGCATTCTCGTTGATGGTCAGCCCGGCCGATGTGTGTTGAATAAAAAGATGGAAAATACCCTTTTCAGGTAGCTGTGGCAGGTGTTCAAGCACCTGATCGGTGATCAGGTGATATCCGCGGTCGTGACGCGGAAGAGAAAATTGTACTTGCTGTATCATAATTTCTAAGGATGATGCTATCGGCTAAGGTAAAGATTGTTGTATGCTGAAATGATGATAACGATCATAATTGTAAAATAGTGCCGGTCAAAAAGGCTCCTTCGCTTCGGCCGGGGTGATCCCTTACCGGCATTGATAAAAATCACTCTTTAGCGCATTGAAAGCAAGCATATAAACAGCTATATTACTAAGTACATTGATTTTGAGAAAAAGATTTGGAAAAATGCAAAAGAAAAATGTTTTCTTCCTCGGGCCTAATAAAAAAAGCACGTTGCTCGATGCCTATCACTACGGCGCACGCCTCTACTTAGAAAGCTGGAATAAAGATTTTTCCCGAAAATTGGTTTGACTCTTTTTCTTCTGATCAAAAAAGAGGTTTATGAAAAAAGAACAATTAGATCAATGGATAAGCCTGGACACTGAAGTCCCCATTTGGAATCGGTTCTTCACCGTGGCTCCCTTAGTGGTTATCGGCACCAGAGAAGGAGACCACTACGATCTGGCGCCCAAACACATGGTGACTCCGCTCGGGCAGGATAATTATTTTGGATTCGTATGCACGCCCGAGCATGCCACTTATCACAATGTGAGGAAGGAAAAAGCTTTTACCGTAAGTTTCATTACCCCTGAGCAGGTGGTCCTGGCAAGCCTGGCGGCTACCCCCAGGGAACAGGAACACAAAGAGGAAAAACCAATTGTGGAAGCGCTGCCGACTATCAAAGCAACAATGATCGACGGCGTATTCATCAGCGAAGCGTATTTGTTGCTGGAATGCACCCTGAACAGGATAGTGGATGATTTCGGCAGCTATAGCCTGGTGGCGGGAAAGATCGAAGCTGCTCACGTGCAGCGAAAGGCTTTGCGGGAATCCGAAAGGGATGACGGCCTAATGATCAAAGAAACGCCTATGCTGGCTTACCTGGCTTACGGGCGATTTGCGAAAATAAGTGATTCCATGGTGTTTCCTTACCCTAAAGGTTTCGAACAAAAAGTGCTGGTCAATGAGTAATACCGTCACCAACGATATTGTCGCTCTTCTGGAGACCCAACACCACGACATGGTGGCTTTCCTGGAAAAGCTGGTGCTCATGGAGTCGCCGACTACCGTTCCGGAGGCTCAGCAGAAAATCTTTGCCTTTCTCCAAGAGGCATTCGAGGGAATGAACTTTCGAACGCTTCTGATGCCGGGCCGGGTAAGCGGCGGCTACTTGCTGGCCAGGCCGGAGAACAGAAAAAAGAACAGGGCCATCCAGCTGCTGATCGGCCATTGCGATACCGTCTGGCCCTTAAGTACGCTCAGGGAGATGCCCTTGTTGCGGCAGAACGGAAAGCTGAAAGGCCCCGGCGTCTACGATATGAAGGCCGGACTTACGCAGATCGTTTTTGCATTGAAGGCCATTCAGACCCTTGGTTTGAAACTGCCCTACCTCCCTGTCGTATTGATCAATTCGGATGAAGAAAAGGGCAGCCGTGATTCTACTCCGGCAATCCGGCGGCTGGCTAGAATAGCTAAACGGGCCTTTGTGCTGGAGCCGCCTCTCGGGCTGGAAGGCCACTTAAAAACCGCTCGCAAAGGGCTGGGGCGATTCACGCTGACCGTTACGGGAAGACCCGCTCATGCCGGGCTGGATCCAGGTAAAGGGGCCAGCGCCATATTGGAGCTTTCCCACCAGATCCAGCAGTTGTTTGCCCTTAATGACCTGGAAAAAGGCATCACCGTCAACGTAGGAATGATCGAAGGCGGAACAAGTGCTAACGTGGTCGCGCCGGTCAGCAAAGCCATAATCGACGTCAGGGTGCTAACCAACAAAGACGGAGAGGAGGTCTCCCAAAAAATAAAGTCCTTAAAGCCCATTCATCCGGGAACAACGCTGACTATAGAAGGGAGCATCGGAAGGCCGCCCATGGAAAAAACGGAACGCAATCGTAACCTCTGGTTATCCGCCCAAAAAGTCGGAAAGCACCTGGGACTGCAGCTGGAAGAAGCTACCGCAGGAGGGGGGTCCGACGGCAATACTACCAGTCAATTTACCGCAACTTTAGACGGATTGGGCGTCCCGGGGGACGGCGCCCATGCGCACCACGAATTCATTTTTTACGAAAAATTAACTGAACGGACTGCATTGTTAACCCTGCTTCTCCTGATGAACGGAGAAGCCGGCTGATTCTGAACGTGCCTTTAATTGTTTCGTTTTTTTTCAGATCGGCCCTAAATCGTCAAACCATGAGAATATCTGAAAATGAATATCGGTTTACGTTCACTTCGCTGACGCGAATAGCTGATTTTCGGGAAGGCTTTATTTTTCAACCGGTTCCACGCAACGATTGGGCAAATGGCGATTACGTAGTTTGCGAGGTGGTAAATATCGCCGGCAGTTCCATCCGCGCCGAGCTTCCCAACGGCCGCATGGTGGAATTGATGAAAGGCGATGTACTGGTAGGGGCCCTGGGCGTCCGCCATGCCACCCTGGAAGCCACCGGCTCCTGGCAGGCCGTAAAAGAAGACGGTCGTATGCATCTGCTTACCGGGGCTGGCCTGCTTGGAAGAATGACCTCCCGTTCCATTTTCATCACCCCCCTGATCGAGTTACAATATCGAGGCCATGTTTTTGTGGAGGATAAGTCTCAAAATATGAAGGATTTCGTCCCGGATATCGATATCCTCCCTTTTAATGTGCCGGTCATTTTATTGGTGGGGACTTCTATGTCTTCAGGCAAAACTACTTCCGCCCGCATCATTGCCCGCCAACTCAAATTAATGGGGCTAAAAGTAACAGGAGCTAAACTGACGGGCGCGGGAAGATACAGAGATGTTCTTTCCGTTAAGGATGCCGGCGCCGACTACGTCGTGGATTTTGTCGATGTAGGCCTGCCTTCTTCCATATGTCCGAAACCCGAATACAAAGAAGCCGTTAAAAAAATGCTGAGCCTGATCGCAAAAAGCCAACCCGACGTGGCGGTCATCGAGATCGGCGCCTCACCGCTGGAGCCCTACAATGGAGACATTGCGATCAAGGCCATCAAAAAGCAGATCAAATGTACGGTGTTGTGTGCTTCAGATCCTTATGCCGTTCTGGGTGTGATGAAAAGCTTTCATCTCAAGCCGACCATCGTCAGCGGACCGGCGGCCAATACTTATGGTGGCGTTGAGTTGATCAAAAATCTCGTGGGTATCGATGCCCTAAATCTGATCGAACAGCAGAATATTCCAATGCTAAGGGATATCTTGAGGGAAAAATTAGGATTGGCTACCGCCAATGCTTGAATTTCTTTCACGTACTAAACGATTATCCTGCTTGGCATGAACCGAATACAAAAAAATACGGCCCCCTCCTGGCTCAAAGAAGCCGAGGAAGTACTCATCCGCTACTGCGGAGAATTTTCTCCTTTTTTAATCCAAAAAGCAGAAGGCTCCTACATTTATACCATTGAAGGAAAGGCGATTCTGGATTTTACGTCCGGGCAGATGTGCTCCATCTTCGGCCACAATCATCCCGTTGTAGTAGAAGCCATAAAAAAAGCATGCGATCATTCTATTCATTTATTGAGCACCATGCTGTCGCCTCCCGTCGTGGAATTGTGTAAACAACTGATTGATCTCCTGCCGGAAGGATTGGATAAATGCCTGCTGGTCAACACTGGCTCAGAATCCAATGAAGTGGCCATACGGATGGCGAAACTCGCAACCGGCGGCTTTGAGGTGATCGGATTCGCAGGCTCCTGGCACGGCATGACGGCCGGCGCACAGTCCTATACGTATTCGCATACCCGGACCGGCTACGGACCAGTCATGCCGGGAAGCATGGCCATACCGGCTCCTTATGCTTACCGCTGTCCCATAAAACATTGTAAGGGGCAATGCGATAACACTTGCCTGGAAACCAGCATGGAAATGGCCGACCGCCAGTCCGTAGGCGCCTATGCTGCCTTTATCGCCGAACCCATCCTTAGCGCCGCCGGCATTATTGATCTGCCCGGTGCTTATCTGAAAAGATTGAAGGAGTTGTGCGAAGAAAAAGGCTTGCTCCTGATCCTGGATGAAGCACAAACAGCCATGGGCAGGGTGGGTTTTAATTTCGCCTTCGAACGGGATGGGGTGCAACCGGATTTCCTGGCCCTGTCCAAAACCTTAGGCGGCGGCCTTCCGCTGGCGGCTACTATTACGAGCAGAGAACTGGAAGAACGTTGCTTCGAGCGGGGATTCATCAACGTAACCTCTCATGTTTCCGACCCTCTTCCTGCTGAAGTGGGCCTAGCTATGTTGGCTATTCTGGAAAAAGAACAATTGGCGGAAAGAGCGCGCATTCAAGGCGCCTATCTGAAAGAACAGCTTGAACTTTTGCAGGAAAAACACGAATGTATCGGTGATGTTCGGGGAAGAGGATTGTTGCTGGGTGTTGAGATCGTGGCGGATCGGGAGAGCAAGCAGCCTGCTCCGGAGCTTGGCCATCGCATTTCAGAACGCTGTCTGGAACTTGGGCTAAGCATGAACATCGTCAGGATAAAGGGCATGGGTGGCGTTTTTCGCATCGCCCCGCCCCTGACCGTTAGCCGCGCAGAAATTGACCTGGGCATCGCGATCCTGGATCAGGCGATCCGCGAGAGTACTCATTAAACCAACATTATTAAATAAACACCTATGCAATCTTTTAAACAAACCATCCTTCCTGTTTTGCTGGCCACCATCTGGATCAGCCTTTCGGAATTTGCCAGAAATGAATGGTTATTCAAGTATTACTGGACAGAGCATTACGAGGAAATGGGGCTTACTTTTCCATCCGAACCGGTCAACGGCGCCATATGGGGCCTCTGGTCTTTGCTGCTGGCCATAGCCCTTTTTATTTTAGCTAAAAAGTTTGACTTGCGATCGACTACCTTTCTGGGCTGGTTTATGGCTTTTGTGTTGATGTGGGTCGTGACCGGCAACCTGGGCGTATTACCGATGGAGTTGCTGCTGTATGCCGTTCCACTGAGCTTGCTGGAAGTATTGGTGGCGACCTGGATCCTAAAACAATTTAAATCGTAAATCTATGTTATTTAAAAGTGCGGAGATCCGATGGTTCGCTGAAGAAAAAGGAACACTTTGGTCTGTTTTTGAGCAGCTTTTACCCGAAGGCCCGGGCAAAAGGGAGCCGGAGCGGACGGACTACTACCTGCGGACAGACCTTGATAACACCGGCATTAAGATTCGGGAGGGCAATCACGAAATAAAAGTCAAATCAAGCCGGGACGAATTCCACCCCTTTGGTATCGTCCAGCACTGGATGAAGTGGAGTTCCCTGGAAGAAGATAACATCCTGAATACAATTGACCTTGAGCTTTTGGTGGATTGGATCGCTGTAGAAAAAAAACGGTTTAAGAAAAGTTTCGAGATCCTAGAACCTGGAAAATTGGCTTTCCACAAGGACGGATGGATGAACGACGGCTGCGGCGTCGAATTTACGGAAGTGTCCATTCCTTCTCTGGAAAGGACGATATACACTTTCGGCCTGGAGGCTTTTGGGGATAAATACACCAGCCGGGAGAACCTATTTACCGCCCTCCACCATTTACCGCTGGACTTAAGGACCCTGCAGGCTTTCCATTCCATCGGCTATCCCGCTTTTCTTAGGGAATTGGGAAAAAGTTAAAAAAGTATTATTGCAGAACTGTACTAGGATAAAAAAGATTAAGTATAAAGTATCTTGAGTTTTGTTTTGCTTAACAAAAAAAAATTCCCAATGAGACCCATTTCCCGAAAACTGTTTTATCTCTTTATTTTGGCCATTCCTTTTTTACTAAGCCATTGCGAACAAGACGACTATTCTACTTCAGTGGATAATGACGATGATCCAACCTCTGCTATTTTTCTAGTCATAGACGAAGAAAGCATTGATAACGGCAATCCGCCGAACGATTTTTCCGAAACCGACGTCAATGACCAGTTGGCAGAGGTAGGGTTGCGACGCACGCTTCGCTTTTTTGAAGACAATGTTGATAAAGTCATAGACCTTTATACCGGACAGGTGGGAGATGAAGGTTGGTTCGCTTTAAAAACGATCCCGAATACCTGGAAAAGTGCCGGACCTACCGATAACGGCACCCGTAACTTTATTGCACCAGGGCCTGGCCTGGGTGCTCCAAATCCTGACGATGACCGGGAGGTTCTTTTGGATGAGATTCCCCGGGTAACACCTTTAAGAGCCACAGGCCTGGCCATGTTAAAAGGGAAAACTATTCTGGCCGTCGTGTATGACAGCGATATCAGCATCAACTATTCCCCTCTTGAAGGCAATCTGATGGGAGCTAACCTTGGTCTGGTCGCCTTCGAGGTATTGGAAGTAAGAGAGAGAACAGACGGGTCGACTTCCGATTTGCCCGTCGTAACTATCCGGATCAAAGATGTTGATGAGGTCAGAGATCTTGCGCTTCGATTGTTTTCTAATGCTCCTGAGCCTTCTTCCTCTTCTGAGCCCTTCGATATCGACCCATCGGGAGTCAGCCAGGGAGCGAATACCGTCCCTGCGCCGTAATGAGCAGGTTTTTTTATTTTTACCAAAAAAAAAATGACAAAAGCCGGTAAGAGTGTAGAGGACAAAAAGCGGGCCTCGACTAAAACTTATTGTACCTTACCCGATGGTGGCCAGATCGCTTATCGATTACAGGGTACCCGTTCAGGAATGCCGGTGGTATTCCTGAACGGTATTTTAATGAACTTGCATTCCTGGGAAGTACAAACAGAGGCCTTTCGAGATCACTTATGTCTTACCCATGATTTTCGCGGCCAGCTTTATAGCGATTCGCACTTTCCTTCCTCTCCCAGTTTGAAACAACATGTAGAAGATCTGCTGTTTTTGCTGGATCACCTGGAAATAGAGCGCTGCCGCTTGGTGGGAACTTCCTATGGCGGCGAGGTGGCGCTGTTGTTCAGTAAAATGCATCCTGAGCGCGTAAAGAGCCTCAGCATCGTAGCTTCAGTCAGTTATTCAGATGCTTTACTGAAAAAGCAAGTGCAACTGTGGAAAGATCTGGCCGGGCAATCGGCTGAGCTGCTTTTCGACTCGGTTGCAGGCCTTTGTTACAGTGCTCGTTTTTTGGAAAAAAATGCCGGATTAGTAGAAAAAAGACGCCGTGCTTTTGCACAACTTCCCTCCTCTTTTTTCACCGGCTTTCAGCGATTGTGTGATGCTTTTCTGACTTTTTCACTGACGCCGGAAGAGTTGACCAAAATAATACTTCCTGCTCAAGTCATTGCAGCAGAAAAAGATATTTTGAAACTGCCACACTACAGCAGAACCATAGCAGAACATTTGCCTTTCGCCACCTATCTGGAGATTCCCGACGCAGGGCATGCCGTGATTGTGGAAAAACCGATGAGCGTGAATTATTTACTGAAAGATTTTTTTGAACGAGAGATTTGATGTCCCCATTCCCGGCTTTGAGTTTGGGTAAAAAATATGAGCGCTGGAGGGAAATTCTAAACGCTGGCTTTCATCCCAGTCTTGAAATAATCAATCCCAATGGAAAAAAAGAAGAAAGACATATTCAAATAAACTAACTGAACATCAACGGAGCTAACACAGTTACAGAATCGAATATAAAACCATAAAAAATGAAATCGATTCTGGAAAAATTAACTTACGGGTATTACATCGTAACAGCCCGTAAGCCGGCGGAAGAGTTAAAAACCCGCGAAAAAGACTACCTGGCGGCTGCCACCGTTAACTGGATCACTCAGCTTTCCTTCGATCCGCCTATGGTCGGAGTAGCCGTAGGCATGAAAGCGGACCTGAATGAAACCATCGACTATAGTCAGCATTTTACCATACACGTTTTATCCGAAGCAAAAAAAGACTGGATCGAAAAGTTCTCCGGAGATTCAAAGGTCAAAGACCGAATGATCAATGATGTGCCTTTCGAAAAAGAAGACCATGCTTTGATCCTGCCCGGAACGATCGGCCACATCACCTGCAAGCTGGAAAAAAGCATCAATAATGGCGATCACACCTTTCACATCGGTCGTGTCATTGATCACAAGCTAAATGAAGAGGATATAGCGCCCTATTGCACTAAAGAGCAAGCCCCCAGGTATCGACCGGATGAAGCGGAAGTGTGATAAAAATTAAAAACAAACGCTCTCGCGCCGACGGCGCGGGAAAGTTTATTTTTAAAGATTGACCTATCGCAAAAGCATAAAATCCCCCTGCACCTTTTTCTGACTACCATCCCTGCGTTCCAGAATGAGCTGGTAGACATAAACTCCCTGGTCAACAAGCTGCCCGTTTATCCGGCCATCCCAGCCCAGAAACTTAGTATCCAGAGATTGCTCCCTGATTTCATACACCAGCGTTCCCCAGCGGTCAAAAATGTGCCAGGAAAGCAAGCTCGAAAAGCAGTTATCTGTAAATACGCTGAGGTGATCATTTATTCCATCCCCATTCGGACTGAACGCATTGGGCACAAAAACCTGCTCGCAAGTCAATACGGTTACCTGTACAGCAGCACTATCAGTACAGCCGGAGGGCAGATCCGTGACCATCAGCCGGTAGATGCCCGAGGATGGCGGCCGCAACAGCGGATCAGGGCAATCGACACAGGAAAAAGCATCCCGGGGCTGCCAGGATAAGACATAGCTGTTGGAAAAATTTACCGAACTCATCAACTGAATACTTTGTCCTTCCTCTATCTCCACAGTTGACGGGCTTAGCTCAACTTCTATATCGCCCTTGTTGATGGTGGTGATGACGACACTGTCACATCCCGACGGAGTCGGCAGCGTATCTAAATAAGTACCGGCCCTGGTGTACCAGCTATTGCCCACCCGCAGACTGTCGCCCCGGCAAAGCGTAATATTCTGTTGGAAAGATTGGAACGATTGAGCAATAATCTCATAAGACTGGAAACGCAGACAGTTAGGCTCAGGGCCGGGTAGGGTATCTACAAAACTCGTATCGGCCGTGAATCGTCGGCCGGTGACCTCTAGCGTATCTCCCTCACAGAAAGTATAGCGGAGCGTCGGAAAACGCCTGGTCGTACCGGTCAGTATGGTCGTGATTAACGTATCGTTACAGGAATTAGGAACTGGAAAGGCATCCAGATAGGCGCCCGGTTCGGTATAAGTATTAGGACCTATCGTTAAACTACCCCCCGGTAGCTCACAGAGGTCGAAGGATTGCGATAGCTGCACGTTGCAGAGGCGGAGGCTGATGTCATCGATCGCCAGGTCATTGCCACAACTGCGCCGGGCCTTATTCGTCAGTTGGATGAGGACGCTTGTTTGGTCGGAGTCGGTGCGAAACGGAATGGTATATTCCTTCCAGGTGAGCCGACTGCTGTAGAAGATTTCGTCGGTTGTCGCACTGAATTGAACGATGCTGAATCTGGGGTCGATCACTGAAAATTCCACATTAGGTTTTTCACTGTCACCGATACAGGCGGTGGGTACGGCCACATTGGCGATATGGCAGGAGAAAATATAATTGGTATTTGGGCACAGCTCCATAAACGTTTTCTGGTAAAAAGTACCCGGTCCCTCGGAGGCGTTGAAGATGAGCATGTAACCGTCAGTATCACCTTGGGTATGGTCAAGGGCGTTATGCCAGAAGTTGGGGTTAAGGTTAGTCGTATTCGAGACTACATAGCCGCCCGTATTGATGCTGCCGTAAGTATAGGTCGTCGTTCCCTGGGTTAAGGCGGGTCCTGGATTAGAGCCGCTGCCAAAGTCTTCCAGGAACAGGGCCGGCTCTGGGCTGGGCATACACCCTTGTCCTGAAAGAAAACCCGAAACGGAGAGGCAAAAAATACTGAGCATGACAAAGCGCATGATGATTCCGTTGGTATTTAGCAATTTGCGGTAATCCGTTGACCGCTTGCAAAGACTGCAAACGATTACTGTAAATATACTAAAACTTCCTGCTGAGCTGCACCAGATTGCCTGGGCACCTCCGGGTAAAGCGCCAAAACTATTATTGCCGACAAAATCAACGTACGAATTCCAGCATATCTTCAGGGTCCCGTCCATTCATTTTCTCCTAGATGTGTTTATATTTATAGCCAGTGTTAAGATCACCAAAAAGGTGCAGTAATCATTGAACATCCATGGAGAAAAACGAACCTTTACTGAAAGTCGGTCAGTGGAGCATGCAAGACTACTTATCCCTGGGATACATCTACCTGCTATTGCTGGGCATTGTATCTGACTCTATTTATTACGGCTTTTTAGGCATTAGCATTTTAGAATACTCCAATGTGCTGGATGTGCTGTTGAGCCCTTTGATCTATCTGACCAAAGGCGCGGCTTTTCCAGTTGTCATTTTTCTAATTCCGGTTATTACCTTCGTCGTCTTTACGTATTTAAGGAAATCCCACCTGAAAAGCCGGGGAAAGCCGGCCTACCAGCAAAAGCGCGACATAGAAAAGCTCGATCGGTTTTTCAGCTCGACCAATAGAATGCGAACGGTATTGATCTATTCCGCCATTGCCATTTTTTCCGCCTATTTCGGCTATGGACTTGGAGGCGGAAGTAAAACGAAAGAACGACTGGAAGAGGGCGATTTACGGATGGATCATCAGCTGATCTTTAATGGGGGGGATACTTTAGACGTTCACCTGATCGGGCATAACAGTCAATATGTTTTTTATGTTGAAGAAGAAAGTCGAACGGTATCGGTGTCCCCTATCGAAGGAAATGTGAAGCGTATTGTTAAGTTAGATAAAGAGATGGATTGAGGTAGTCGCTTCCTTTTTTGGGAATCATGTGTTTAAATTTTCATATCTGATCAGTATCTTTAAAGGGAGAGGTAGTTTTATGCTTTGATCCAGACGCAATTTTCTTTTTGCTTTACAAGCTTTGCTAAAAAGTGTTTAAACATGAGACTTTTTCCAGCTATGAGAATTTTTACGCTTCTTTCCCTTATTTTGCTGAGTCGAATATTGCTGGCTCAGACAGATAGATTCGATCAACAGCCTATTGACACAGTCCTGGCCTGGCTGGATCAAACCTATACCGAAAATCCAGCGAACTATTATAAAATTGCGCTTCAGACCTTGTCCCGTGCCTACTGGACCCGGGATGACAAAACGATTGCTGAGGCGCACGACCGGCTAGCCAATTGGTTTGGTTTCCATGGCCTTTTTCCAGGAGATTCTACATTATTTCACAGTGAAAAAAAGCTGGAATATTATCTAAAAACCGGTGACCAAAAAGAAATAGCTGCCTGTTACCGAACTTTAACCATCGATTATCTGAATTCGAGCAGGTATGAACAGGCACAGGAAGCAGCCTTCAAAGCCCTGGAGATTTATGAAAAACTAAACGACCAGGAGGGCATTGGAAAAGCATATCGCACGCTCTCTTCTGTTTTTATGGCCCAGGAACAGGCTGAACCCAGTTTAAAATACGGTCGGAAGGCTATTGAAGTATTGGAGAAAGGAGGGGATTATTATGGTATATCGCTCGTGCTGATCAATTTTATCCGAATTTACAATCAGCTAGGTGAATACGGAAAAGCAGTGGAGGTGGCAGACAGTTGCATTGCGATGGTAGAGGAAAAGCTGCCCGATGAGCCCTTCATAAAGGCCAGAGCCTTTTCTTTCAGAGGCGATGCTTATCTCAGCATGAAAGCTTATGAGCGCGCCTTGGATGATTACATCTACACCTGGCAATTTGTAGAAAACCTCGTTGGGCCTGAACAAGCAGCTACCTATCGAACAGAAATTGGAAAGACCTTAAAATATCTGGGCAGGTATCGGGAGGCCATTCCTCATTTAGAGTCGGGGATTAAGGCTTATGAAGAAAGGAATATAGATCTGATTTGGGAGCCTTATGAGCTAATCGCCATTTGTTATGAGCAAATTGGCAATAATGAAAAAGCCTTAGCGCATACCAAAAAATACATCAATGCTTATAACAAAATGCTTGAGGGGAAAATTGAAAACCTTGAATCCGAGGCATTGATTAAATATGAAACGGGCAAAAAGGACCAGGCTCTGGCAGAGCAAGCTCTTCAGATCAAACAACAAGCAAGAATACAATTACTCAGCTGGAGTATTGCTGCGTTGTTAGCCATTCTTTTTTTAGGATTATTCTATTTTTTCCGCAGAAATAAAAAAACAACAGCCGCCCTCCAGACCAAGAATGAAGAAAACGAACTCTTGCTCAAGGAGATCCACCATCGCGTAAAGAACAACCTGGAAATGGTGTCCAGTTTGTTAAAATTACAATCGGTCAAAACCAAAGATGAGGAGGCTAAAGGGGTAATGGAAGCCAGCCAAAACCGCGTTCAATCTATGGGGATCATTCACCAGAAATTGTATCAGGGCGAAAACCTGGCCTCTGTAGAGATGAAAGATTATTTCCAGAACCTTAGTGACAATCTTTTAGATGCGTTTGACGCACATGAAAAAGTTAAAATCAAATACGATATGGAGCCCGTCGAGTTGGACGTGGATACGGCAGTTCCTATTGGTTTGATTGTAAATGAACTATTGACCAATGCTCTGAAATACGCCTTCCCGGAGAACAAAAAAGGCGAAATCGAATTGAGCTTAAAAGAAACGGCTGATAAAAAGCTGCACTTACGGGTCGCTGATAATGGCGTCGGCCAGTCAGTAGATACAGAGGTAAAAGGGACCGGTTTTGGCTCTCAACTAATTAGATTACTAACTGCTCAATTACAGGGAAGCATGAAAGCCAGCTACGAAAATGGGACTCGACTTTCCTTTTGGCTCGAAAAAGCAGAAATGGCATGATAGAGAATCCGATCAAAATATTCATAGTAGAAGATGAGACCATCATTGCAGCCAGGATTTCTCTCGAACTGGATGAACTGGGCTACGAAGTAACCGGAGTAGCCACCAGAGCAGAGCAGGCCATTGCTCATTGCCAGGACAGTCCTCCGGACATCATTCTTTTGGACATTAAGCTAAAAGGAAAAATGGACGGAGTGGAGTTGGCCAAACAATTGAATCGGCATCAGAATATTCCCATCGTATACCTCACGGCCAATGCAGATGAAGCCACTTTCAACCGAGCCAAGGAAACTTTGCCTTATGCGTTCATTTCCAAGCCATATAAAAAGCTGGATCTACAGCGGGCTCTTGAATTGGTAGTGAGTAGGTTGAATGCAGATATAGCCTCCAAACCTTCCCAAAAAGAGGGAGCTTCCTATATTTTAAGCGACCGCATCTTTGTCCGCCACAAAGATAGAATGGTCAAGGTAGTTATCGAGGACATCTATTTCGTCAAGGCCGACGGGAGCTATTGTCTCATTTTTACTAATGACAAGGAATACATTCTGACCGTACCGATGAAAACCATGGAGGAGAATCTGCCAGGCAGCCATTTTATGCGCACCCACCGCTCCTACCTTGTCAACCTGAATAAGATTGAAGCGCTGACTGACAACCAGGAATATTTAATGCTTGGAAGTAATAAGCACGTACCGATCAGCCGTAGGTATAAGGCTGAAGTGTTAAATCGGTTACAGTTATTTTAGGGGGGTTCTTGCCAGGCATTTTTCCCATTCAATCTTTGATTTTTACCGCTTAGAAAGGATTCCTCACCACTGAGAAGCTTTTGGTACTATCCTGGTCTTCAGGGATGTAATTTGATGTCATATTTGATAATCAAAATTAAACATGATGAGAACATCCAGAATTTTTGTGTCGCTTTTATTGGTGTTATTTTGCTGGCAAATGCAGGTGCAGGCACAGTCGGTAATGAGAAAGTTCGTAAACACCCAAGATTTCCCTATTATACTTTATGTGGCTTCTGAAGAAAGCAGTGGTCAACAAACGAAAAAGCAAACCATAGAAATTGAAGGTCATAATGGGGCTTTTAGAAAAGTCCCGGTCGAGGTAGGAGACTTCGTTTGGGCAGAGGCGAAAAATAGTAATGATTACAAAACAGATAGAATTTTTATTAATGGGGCAAGAGGTGAAAATGAACCAATTTACCTCAGCCCTCAATTATCTTTTTTAGATTTTTACGGGAAATTAGGTAACAACAATCAAGCCAATAGATTTATTGGCATGGCCTACAATTTATATGGAGTTGACATTACAAAATATAAACCAAGAAGAGTGATTGATGGCTTTACTAATGGCCAGATTTTCAAAGGGATTGGAAATGAGAAAAGGCCATCTGCAACCAGAAGCTATTACTTGCAAAAGAGCTCTGGAACTATCCTTCCTGCCGGATATGATTACACTGGTGCTGATTCTGACCAAGATGGATCTATGGTTACAAATGAATACTATTCGGAGAATTCATTCAAGAAAGCCTGGAATCTTTCTTTGGGAGGGAGTGGGTCAAAAAATGGTGTAAAAGGGAATGTAGATTTTTCTTACGGGGAGGATTTTGAAAAGTCGAACAACCAGTCTTATGTTTATTACATTAAAGAGCAGACCAACAGAGATTACAACATAACTTTAGATTTGAATGTAGTAGAGTTCAATGAAGATTTTATAAATAGAGTTGAAAGCATAAAGACTACAGAAGATGCCCGTCGCTTTGTCAAGGACTTTGGCACACATTATCCTGTTTCGGTAACCTATGGGGGGCGTTATTCACAATATACCAGTGTTAGTAAAAGTGATTATTATGAGGCAAAGCGAAAGAATTTGAATTTAAAAGCCGCTATCGGAACCAGCTCCGCTGAAAACGACAGAGAAGAAACCTCCAAGCCAAATAATGTTATCGAAACAAAAACAATAATACCTGGAAAAAGCAAGTCTGCTTCTGGAAGTGTTGGGTTCAGCCTAAACGAATCTCAAGAATTGCGTGAAATCTTATCAAATAGCAAAAGCCGATACTTTGCAATAGGAGGTACCATCACTTCCGGGCAAGAATGGGTGGCAGCAGGTACTAAAACGGCTATAGAGGTTGAACTTGAGGAAATAACCAACCTGATAGACGCAAAAATACTCAAATCTCGACTCAAAGCGATTGACTTGACGGGCAAAAGGGAGTTGGTAGCAGATGAAGTGAAAAAGAAAATAGATCAGCTTAAAGACTATGAGAATCGTTTGGAGCGTGCCTATGAAATGCAGGTAGTGAAAATTAGAATTACCAATCATACAGATGATGCCGATAAAAGAGGGTATGGCTTTATCCGGGCAAGAGTCAGTGGCAATAAT
Source organism: uncultured Saprospiraceae bacterium (assembly GCA_964548175.1). Taxonomy (GTDB): domain Bacteria; phylum Bacteroidota; class Bacteroidia; order Chitinophagales; family Saprospiraceae; genus JANQPA01. The sequence goes on along the minus strand of CAZJQS010000001.1, from coordinate 14,489 downwards.
AATATAATCCCATTGTTTGAAGTCCCTGTGAAGACTGAAGGATTCATGGCGAATTGGGAAATCCACTTCCAAGATCCGAACGAAAAAAGTGTGGCTACCAGAACATGGCATCCCTTCTTTCAGAAAGCAGACACTACCGGACAATTTTCTCCATTGACGGTAGATTTCAGTGCAAAAATTGTGGATAGCGATCATTGTTGTGGTGATGAGGAGGCTGTTCTTAACTGGGGGCAGATGCCTACAAAACCCCTAATAACCAATCAGCCTTTAACTCATAAATTAGTATTTAAGGATACGGATCACCTTCCTTTGCAGGATTGGGGAATCGAAGCGACCGTTATGATAAGGCCAATGCTCAAAGCAAACACTAGGTCAGCAAGTACCATATCTGCAAGCCCTGTAAATACCACCAGGAAAAATGTTCCAAAGTACCAACCACCAACGATTGATGAAGCAACTTTCAATAGATTAGCGAAACCAGGTAAGCTTACTATGACTACCAAGGAGTCTGACAAAGATCTTAATAATTCGAAGACTTCTAGTCCGAAGAAAATCAACGGCCAAAATGCTTCAAAAGTCTCCTTCTCCGGAGGAGCTTTCGTCCAGCAAGCCGGTACCAAAAACTGGTCCGAGACTGACGCAAACGGAACCGCCCGCTTTCGGTATGTAGAAACAGGAAGAGATGAATGGTCCGTTTATCTCATTGATAAATCCAGGAATGTAGGCATTGCTTTGGATCTATTCAAAAAGCAAATTAAATATAAGGGTCCCAACGCTGCCGCATACAGGAATTTATATGGCATTACCGGGGCCCAATAATAACATAAGAAAGGCAGTCATAATCCAAAGGATAAAATAGATCCTGCCTGTTTGCTAATCCGTTTCAAGCTCCAGAGATGTGTTACAGTGTCCGGCATAAGCCAAGGTAACATCCCTCTGGAGCTAGTTTCATAAAGGTGGGATCTCAACTTCCTGCCTTCAACAAATCTAAACGAAGCTCAGCTGCTCAGCTCCTGCTTATTCCATCGGTCTTTATCAGTATCAGTAGTCCTCTTGCGTCAAAAAATTTTTACCTTTGCCCATATGCAAAAGACTTCACAAAACTGGGCCACCGAACTCGTAAATTGCATCCGCTTTCTCCATCGGCAAGGTTGGGCGCCGGCGACCAGCTCCAATTATTCTTTTCGCCTGCCCGGCGAAGCTCACATCTCTATTTCTGCTTCGGGTATCGATAAAGGGGAGTTTGCCGAAGCGCACCTCATAAAAGTTGATCTTAACGGCCATACGGTCAATGACAGTCGTAAACCATCGGCGGAGACCCTCCTGCATACTATGATTTACCAAAAAATGACGGAGGTGGGTTGCGTCTTGCATACCCACAGCGTGTATAATACCGTTTTATCTGCTATTTTTGAAAAAGAAAAAAACATACGGCTCGAAGGCTGGGAAGTGCTCAAAGGCTTAAGAGGTATTCATACGCATGACACCTACGTGGATGTACCGGTCTTTCCAAATGCACAGGACATGCCTACCTTGTCTGCTCAAATTCTTAAGTATTGGGAACAACATCCTGAAATGAAGAGCTTCTTACTGGCCGGCCACGGATTGTACACCTGGGGCAAAGACATTGCTGAAGCTAAACGACAAATTGAAGTCTTCGAGTTTTTATTTGAATGTTTCTATAAGATACATACCTTTAGGTAGAAGGTAGAAGGATTTAGGAAGCCAAACCAACAAGCTAACAAACAAACAACAAAATATGGCTATTTTACACATTCCAGATCAAGATAAGAAAATCGACGACCCGGCGGAGATCAAATCCTTTTTGGCGCAAAGGGGCGTGCTGTACGACCAGTGGGAAGCCCAGGTCGAATTTGACGACGATGCTGACCAGGAGGCTGTCCTCAAAGCATATGAGCATGTGCTGGAGCCTTACATGCAAGCCAACGGGTACCAAACCGCTGACGTCATTAGCGTCAATCCCAATACGCCTAACCTGGACGCCATAAAAACGAAGTTCCTGACTGAGCATACGCATTCTGAAGATGAAGTACGCTTTTTTGTAGACGGAGAGGGCTTGTTTTGGTTCAACATGGGCAATGGAAATCCAGTCTTTTGCGTCATTTGCCAGCCGGGCGACCTGATTTCAGTGCCAGCTAATACCAAACACTGGTTTGACTTTGGGCCGAAAACTTTTGTAAAAGCCATTCGCGTCTTCATAGATCAATCGGGCTGGGTGCCTCATTACACTGATTCCGGCGTAGATGAAAAGTACAACGAATTAGGCCTGTCTGCATGATTCGATTTATTTTAATGGATATAGAGGGAACCACCACTTCGATCTCGTTCGTGCACGAGGTGTTGTTTCCTTATGCAAGCAAACATCTTGAGGATTTCATCCAAAAAAATTTAACTGATCCTAAAGTTCGCCGGGAATTGGATTCGGTCAAACGAACAGTGCTCGAAGAAGACCAAAAGCAACTGACCGATCAGGAAGCTGCAGGTCAACTATTAAACTGGATCAAAGCCGACCGGAAGCATACGGCGCTGAAAAACCTGCAGGGCTATCTCTGGAAAGAAGGCTACGAAACAGGCCGGTACAAGGGACATGTCTATGATGACGTTTTGCCGGCCTTAAAGGTATGGACGTCCCATGGCATCCAGTTGGGCATCTATTCCTCTGGTTCGGTAGAGGCTCAGAAGTTACTATTCGGATATTCAGAAAAAGGAGATCTGACCCCCTACTTTTCGGCCTACTTCGATACCAATGTTGGCCACAAACGAGAGGAGCCCTCTTACCGAAAGATTCAACAATCCCTGAATTGGCCGGCTGAGTCGATCTTATTTCTCTCAGACGTTGAAGCAGAACTGGACGCAGCCCGATCAGCCGGTCTTCAGACGATACAGCTGGTTCGACCCGGCACGCAACCTTCTGACAGACATACGCTCGTCCATAGCTTCGACGAGATTGACTTAATATTAAACAGTGAGCTCTGAATAAATCTGTGTCCAAAACCATCGCCATGACAGAGAGAACCATCAGCACGAAAAAAGGCCAGATCACCCTGACCAGGAATGAACTCCAAATAGAAGATGATGCGATCTTCAACCGCAATCTGGTCATCGGCTCGTCGCTTATCTGGTGCTTCTATGGCGGGCTGAACATTTTCCGCTACGCCGGCAGTCAGAACTACTTCTATTTTTATCTCGGCGTATTCATCCTGGCCCTTTGGGTAGTGGTTATGGCCTTTGTCGTTTTTCGGGTAAGTTTTGCAAAAAAATATTCCCTTTCAGACCTCAAGGAAGTCAAGTTTCGCAAAGACAAAAAAGGCATCTACCACGCTCGTCTGATCACCCAAAAGGGACGCATCCGCACGCTAACGTTGAATGATGAAAAAGAAACCGTTAACGGCCTAATCCGGCAAATGAAGAAGCAAAAGATCAAAATAGAGCAGACTTTTTGATCTTTCCTGATCATCGTCATTGAACTCTCCTTTTCTGTCTCTTATCTTATACGGCGATCAAACAATGGAAAACAACATCATCGATGAAATGGACCGGAGCTGATTTTACTGTAAAAAGCCACTCTTCAGGCACATTTTTTTGGGGGCTTTTTTTCTCTTTGGTTCTCTTTGCTTGCACCGAAACAAGTGAAGGGATACGCCCCCAATACGAAAAACTGGTTGTGTCGGTTTACGCCTCGGTCATTGTACAGCCGGAAGGCCTTTATAAGGTTTATCCACAAAATGCCGGCCTGATCGAACAATTAATGGTTGTGGAAGGAGATACCGTGAAAAAAGGGCAGGTAATTTGCCGGATAAAATCCTCTAATCAAAGTCTCAATGTTTCTTCAGCCAGAGAGAATGCCGCTTTAGCGGAGCAAAATTTAACGAACCGGTTAAATATTCTCGAAGAGGAGATGGAAGCTACCCGGAAGCAACTTCAGGTAGATTCACTCAATTACGTCCGACAACAGAGGCTTTGGACTCAAAATATCGGCTCAAAAAGCGAGTTGGAGAATAAAAAGCTTCGCTATGAACTAACCCGCGACCAGCTAGAAACACAACAAAAAACGTTTGCACAAACTAAACGGGAATTGGAGCATAAACTGGAGCAAAGCCGTTATGCACTTCAGCAATCCCTTAATACGCTTCATGATTTTGATATCCAAAGTAAGATCGACGGCATAGTCTATCGCCTGTTCAAAGAAGAAGGTGAACTGATCCAGCCACAGGAACCTTTGGCTGAGATAGGCGAGGGCCGGTTCCTTTTAATTATGCAAATAGACGAGTTGGATATCGCTCGTGTCGAAGTGGGTCAAAAGGCCGTCATCACTCTTGATGCTTATGAAGGTCAAACGTTCTATGTTAGAATATCCAGGATTTTTCCTTCAAAAAAGGAACAAACACAAACTTTTCAGGTGGAAGCACAATTTGAGGCGCCTCCTCAGGCTTTGTACGATGGGCTCTCAGGAGAAGCGAACATCATTGTCAGGCAAAAAGATTTAGCATTGACCATCCCGCAGGAGTATCTGGTTGATGAGAGTAAGGTCATCACGCCAAACGGAGAGGTTCCTGTAACGACTGGTATCCGTAACATCAATAAAATAGAAATAATATCTGGCATTGACACGACTACCGTATTGCTCAAACCATAGGAAATGACAACCAATTACAGGCTTATACTAGACATCACTAAAACAAACCTGCTTTCAAGGATCAAACAAACTGGAGTAGCCGCCCTGGGAGTGACCTTTGGCATCGGCACTTTCATTATCCTGATGAGCTTTATGACCGGCCTGAACCAACTACTCGACGGAATGATCCTTAACCGCACGCCGCATATTCATGTGTTCAATGATATAAAGCCCACTGAAATTCAGCCTATCGAGAAAGCTCCTGAATTTATGGATGCTGTTCACATTATCCGGTCGGTAAAGCCCAAAAGTAGTCTGGAAAGGGTGCATAATGCCTTGCCGTTGATCGACCAATTGTCCCAGGATGAGCGTGTTGAAGGTGTTACGCCTCAGGTGACGGCCAAGGTGTTTTACATAGCCGGTTCAATTGAGCTGAACGGGCTGGTCAGTGGCATCAATTTAATGGAAGAAGTTCGCTTATTTAACTTTGGGGAATACGTTACGCAGGGAAAGCCGGAAAATTTACTAACCACTAATAATGGCATTTTACTGGGCGGAGGGGTGGCTGAGAAAATGTCTTTATCCCCAGGAGATCGAGTTCAGGTGACGACGCCTGGTGGAGGCGTTTTCCCGTTGAAAATCGTGGGGATTTTTCAAACCGGCTTGGCTAATGTCGATGATGTACAAAGTTACGTTAATCTGAAAACGGCCCAACAGTTGTTAGGAAAAAGTAGTAGTTACATCACTGATATCAATATCAAATTATGGGACATCAAAAATGCGGCACCTATGGCCGAGATGATCAGCCAACGCTATAAAGTCACCGCAGTAGACATTAATACCGCTAACGCTCAGTTTGAAACAGGCTCTTACATTCGCAACCTCATCACTTATGCCGTCTCCATTACTTTGCTTACTGTTGCAGGCTTCGGCATTTACAATATTCTCAACATGTTTATTTATGAAAAAATGAATGATATTGCCATTTTAAAAGCAACAGGGTTTTCAGGAAGAGACGTGCAGCGCATTTTTATTAGCCAGGCCCTGATCATAGGCTTGGTGGGATGTGCTATCGGCCTGGGGGTAGGCCATGTTGGGGCCGTCATTATCGATCATTCCCCTTTCGAAACATCTGCTTTGCCAACCATAGATACCTTTCCCGTGAATTTTGATCCGCTTTTTTACGTGGTGGCATTCATTTTTGCTGTCGTTTCCACTTTCCTGGCCGGCTTTCTGCCTGCAAGAAGGGCTATGAGAATCGATCCGGTTGATATTATTAGAGGGCAATAACTTATGAATATGTCAGTGGTTTTAGAAACTAGAAACATCAATAAATTTTTTAGAAAACCAGTTTCGTTTCATGTGCTGAGAGACATCTCGTTTTCCATTGAGGGAGGAAAGTTTGTGTCGATCATGGGAAAATCGGGTTGTGGGAAATCTACCTTATTGTATGTCTTGTCGACTATGGACCGGGATTATGAGGGTGAGTTGTTTTTAGGAGGAGAAAGACTTACCGGTAAGTCTAGTGAGGACTTAGCTCGAATCCGAAATGAAAAGATTGGATTTGTTTTTCAGTTTCATTATTTGCTGGCTGACTTCACGGTGTTGGATAATGTGATGCTTCCTGCTCGTAAGCTGGGAAAAAAAAGCTTGGCGCAAATTAGAAACGATGCGATGGACAAACTAGCCATCCTGGGGATAGAGAATCATGCACATAAAAAGGCTTCTATGATCTCCGGTGGAGAAAAGCAAAGGGTAGCCATCGCCCGTGCGCTGATCAACGACCCTCTGATCATCATGGGCGATGAACCCACTGGAAACCTGGATTTGAAAAACTCACAAAACGTTTTCAATATTTTTAGAAAACTTAGTGACGAAAATGATCTCTCCCTGCTTATCGTTACACATGATCCTGATTTTGCCGAAAAAACAGACCGAATTATTATGATGGAAGATGGACGTATCCTAAGGTGAAAATGAACAGGCAGCACATGGAGGCTTTGCATTCTGATCATTTACGCACACTTTCTCAAATATGCCAAAACAAGGTCTCGCTATCCATATAATCCGGTACTTTGACGTGGTACCAGTCGAGTTTCTCCTGAATGGCCTCCCCAAAAGCCATCGCACTCTCCGGCTCACCGTGGACGATGAAAGTGAACTTGGGAGAGTCCTCAAAATTACCCAACCATTCGAACAACTCGCTGCGGTCAGCATGAGCAGATAGGCTATAGATCCTTTCAATTCGTGCTTTGACGGGAACATCCTGCCCGAATATCCTCACGCTCGGCTCCCCATCCAACAATCGCCGGCCTCTGGTCCCTACCGCCTGGAAACCTACAAAAAGTACCGTATCAAATGCATTAGGCAGGCGATGATACAAATGATGCAATACCCGTCCTCCTGAAGCCATGCCGCTGGCAGAAATTATGATTGCCGGCTCTTTAAGCTCGTTCAACAGCTTGGACGTCTGCTGGCTGCGCTGGTATTTGAACTGGCCATAATCAAAAATAGACTCCTTTCGGCCGTTGCGCAATTTATGGCAAGTGGGGTTCCTCTTGTAAAGATCCGTTACGCTTATGGCCATCGGGCTATCCACATAAACCGGCACTTTTGGAATGCGGCCGGCAACCATCAGTTCGCGGATATAATAAAGTACGATCTGCGTACGGCCCACCGCAAAGGCCGGAATGATCACGTGCCCGCCAATTGATACCGTTTCGTTGATGATTTTGGCCATTTCGGAGGCCGCATCCTTCTCCAGGGCTTCCCGGTCACCATAGGTGGATTCAATAAATAAAATATCGGCTTCTTTTATAGGGGTGGGGTCATAAAAAACAGGCTGATCGTACCGGCCCAGATCGCCAGAAAAAACGATCTTCTTCTGCTGCGTATTTCCTTGTAAAAACAACTCTACGATAGAAGAACCCAGAATGTGGCCTGCATCCTGAAACGTAACGGCTATATTGCCGGTAATGTTAATCCTTTCTTTATATCCGAAAGCACTGATCAATGGGAACACTCGCTCTGCTTCCCTGACCCCGTACAGCGGCTGTGGGTTTTCATGACGGGAATAACCCTTTCGACGGGCAAAGAGGGCTTCTTCTTCCTGGAGTTTGGCCGAATCCAGTAAAAGAATCTTGACCAGGTCTTCTGTAGGATAAGTGCAATAAATAGGACCGTTAAAACCTTCGTCGACCAGCCGGGGCAAATACCCGCTATGATCGATGTGTGCATGGGTGAGAATAACTGCATCTATTTCTTCAGGAGGGATGGGGAATGGGTCCCAGTTTCGACGGCGAATCTCCTTCAGGCCCTGGAAAAGGCCGCAGTCGATCAGTAAATTAAAATCATCAATTTCCAGTAAATATTTCGATCCGGTAACGGAGCGGGCGCCTCCGAGAAACTTGACCCTTACGTTCATTCGCTTGGTTTTGGTTCTGATTCTTTATGCAGTTAAATTAGGCATTTTTACCTCAAAACCAAAAAGGGGTAGTCAAGCATTTTTGTAACCTATCTCCTTTTCCTTCCCCCGTAGTCCGGGCAGCGAATATCCCCAAAATAGTACACCAGCCCTACCCCCAGCATGACGTAGCTGTCGTTATTGCCGCTGTTGCCGCGCTGCTTGCCTTCCTCCCCGATCTTGCCCTCGGTAACTCCGGGGATAATGATGGAAGGATCCGAAAGCGCAACGGCTACATCTCCACGGTTCCTTTCCAGTTCTCTCATATCGGGATAGACGGTGCTAACGTCGTCAATGTAGTCCGTGAATAACTGCCGGGCGCCCAGTTCGATGTTAATGCTCCATTCGTAATTGAGATCCACTTTAAAACCGATCCCATATAATAAGCCTCCGGAGAAAGAGAAGTATTCTTCTCCGGGAAATTGCCCTTCGGTACCTAGTTCTCTTAGGTCGTAATACGTTCCCTGGTATTCAGCCTGAGGGTTGAAAGTGAACATATTAAACCCCGCAAAGACATAAGGGGTGAAAAATTCGTCTTCGCTTCCATGGCTGTAGGGAAGAAAATTGAATTCAAATTGTAAGGCGGCGTCAAAAACATTAGAACGGAAACTCAGGTTTCGGGCCCGCTCATATACGTTCTTCGATAAGGCATCATCTGCTCTGACCTGTCCGTAGTTAGCAGACAGCTTGAAACAAACGCGTTCATTGAAATTATACCTGGCCATCACCCCACCGGCGGGGCCGGGCAAGCTTAGATTATAGCTGGTGTTGAGATCTCCAAAATAGAAAGCAGTCCCCAGCCAAAATCCCGCTTCCCAGCCGCGCTGCTGCGCCGTTCCGGAAAAGGGTTGGGACATAAAAAGTATAGCCAGAGTGGATAGTAAGATTATTTTTCTCATGCCGACAGCGGTATTCGTAAATCTTTTGCTCAGATTTTTTTAATGTCCCTTTTTAACGGTAGGTGAGAGGGTTATGGTATTTGTAAACGTATTTATTTAATACATTATGAATCATCCCTGATTTTGGGAAGTAATAACTCATTATATACTTGCTTTTTAATAAAAAATTATCAGTTAATAGTTATTGGTTATCAGGCTGTTATTGTTAACCGATAACGAACAAACGGTAACTGTTTATTAAAAACCTGAAAATCAAATGATTAAATTAGTCTCAAAATTTCAGGATGACTCGTGTTTATTAGCTCAGAGCCCGGCTTTTGCCGAGATCTCCAGCATCCGGTCAATACTGGCTCTGCCTTCCCTGATCACCCATTCAGGGAGAGTAATTTCCGGTAGTTCGTGCTTCATACACAAATACAGCTTTTCCAGGGTATTTCTCCTCATGTGCGGGCACTCATTGCAGGCGCAGGTGTTGTTGGGCGGCGCAGGAATAAAAGTCTTCTCGGGAGAAGCCTTCTTCATCTGATGAATGATGCCGGCTTCTGTGGCTACAATAAATGCTGCGGCGTCGCTTTTTTGGGTATAATTCAATAAGCCGGTTGTGGAAGCTATGAAATCTGCCTTCTCCAGTATGTGTTCTTCACACTCCGGGTGGGCGATCAGCTTAGCTTCGGGATGCCGCATCATAAGTTTAGTGATCTTTTCCGCGGAAAATATCTCATGCACCATACAGGAGCCGTTCCACAAGACCATCTTCCGGCCGGTCTTTTTCTCCAGATAGCGACCCAGGTTGATGTCCGGCGCAAAAATGATCTCTTTGTCTTCAGGTATGCTGTTAATGATGTGAACAGCATTTGTAGAAGTGCAGCAGATGTCGGTCAGCGTCTTCAATTCGGCTGTACAGTTAATATAGCTCACCACCATGTGATCGGGATACATTTCCTTGAATTTTCTGAACAGCGGCGGCGGGCAGGAGTCGGCCAGCGAACAGCCGGCTTTCAGATCCGGCAGCAGGACCTTTTTATGCGGAGAGAGAATCTTTGCCGTTTCCGCCATAAAATGTACGCCGGCAAAAACGATCACATCGGCTTCCGTTTTGGCTGCCTGCTGCGAAAGGCCCAGGCTATCACCGATGTAATCGGCTATATCCTGAATATCAGATTCCTGGTAGTAGTGCGCCAGAATAATAGCATTCTTTTCTTTTTTTAGTTTTTCAATCTCTTCAAAAAGATCCAGTGTGGGGTCTACTTCCAGATCGAGATACCCCTTTTTATTGAGATGCTTTTCAGCGACAGCTATTGTGCTCATACTAAAAATTTAGATGGAAGAAATTCATTTTGATCTTGTAGAGTAGAACGAAAAGGGCTGGAAAAAAGTTTGCTTAGTTTGAAAATAAAACTAAGTTTTTTTATGTCATTAACAAAAATATAGCCGGACGTTTATGCAAATCGGGTATTTCTTCTTCGTTCCACTCGGCAACGGTCAAAGTCTTGATATATTCCGTGGGTAGCGTCAAATCCACTGCGATGCAGAACAGCGTGTTAGACGAAAGGCTCTGCAGGGCCGTTTCCACAAGTCCATTATTGCGATAAGGTGTTTCGATGAACAGCTGGGTCTGTTTCCGCTTTTGGGATAATTGTTCCAGCCTTTTCAGTTCTTTGGCCAACTCGGGTTTTTTGGGCGAGAGGTAACCGTTGAAACAAAAATGCTGACCGTTCATTCCGCTTGCCATTAACGCCAGAATGATGGAGGAGGGGCCTGTCAAGGGCACAACTTGAATGCCTTTTTGATGAGCCATCTGCACGATCCGGGCGCCCGGGTCGGCGACTCCCGGGCAGCCGGCTTCCGACATGAGCCCCAGGTCATTACCGTCAAGGGCAGGTTGCAACAGACGGGGAAGGTCTTCAGGCCGGGTACGTTTATTCAATTCTGTGATCTGAAGCGGAGCAAGATCCTTATCCGGGATACAGGCTTTGATGAAATGGCGGGCTGTCTTAGCACGCTCGGCAATAAAGAACCGTAACGAGTCCATGATCCTGATGTTGAGATCGGGAATGGCGTGAGTAGTATGCTCTCCCAGAGAGGTGGGCAATAAGTACAGTTTACCTTTTGGGTTCATAAAAATTTATTCACATTTTTTTGGGTTAACAGTATATCTAAAACAACGGCTATCAATTGATTACCCAAAGATAACAGAGTTTTCCACAGCCGGACCAAAACCCATCTTTGGTTCTGCCCGTAAAAAGTTGTAGCTTGAAATGCTACAGTATTATGACATTTTTTTGAAGTTGTTCAAAGATGTTCGGACAACTTCTCTAAAAGAAAAATATGAGTGCAACTTATACCGTCCGGATCGCCCAATTTGAAGGTCCCTTTGATCTCCTGTTGTTCTTTATCGAGCGGGACGAGCTGGACGTCTACGACATCCCCATCGCTAAAATTACCGATGATTTCCTGGACTACATCCATCAGATGGAGGTCATGAACATCGACCTGGCCAGTGAATTTGTGCTGGTAGCAGCCACGCTTTGCCGGATCAAAGCAAAAATGTTGCTCCCGCGCAAGGAAAAAGACGAGGAAGGCAATGAGATCGACCCACGCGAAGAGCTTGTTCAGCGTTTGCTGGAATACCGCAAATATAAGAGTGTACTGGACGATATGCGCAAGCTGGAAGAAAAGCGGGCGGAGCGCGAATACCGTGGGAACACTCCCTCTGAACTAAGGAAAATTGCGAATAAGGCCCTCGTAGACGTAGAGCTGGAATCGCTTACGCTGTTTAAGCTGCTTAAGGCTTTCGAGAAAGTTACGGAAAGATACAAGATCGCCAATCACAAGCAGGTACATCAGATCATTCAGTTCAGCTATACGATTGAAGAATCCCAAAGCCAGATCTTGTCTGTCCTCCTTACTGAGAAAAAGGCTAAATTCGAGCGGATTTTCGGCTCGTGTCAAAATCGCATTCACGCCATCGTTACCTTCCTTGCCCTGCTGGAATTGGCTAATTTGGAAAAGGTCCGCATCATTTCAGGTATTGGGCCGAATAACTTTTGGGTGGAAAAAGTCTTAGAGCAAGCCGCATAAAAAAGGCTATGCGCTTGGAGATCGGCATAGCCATCACATATAGGGCTACAGTATAGGATTTTTGTTGATACACAAATATGGTGTTTGAATGTGAAGGGAAGATTAATACGGTATTAACTCTCCAATAACTTTCTGACTACTTTCAGCACAGGCTCAGCCTGCTCTTCATCTATGGCGTCCTCCTGTTCGCCTGAAATAGAAGGGATGCCCCACCTGGCCATCTCCAGCATTTTTTGTCTTTCAGGGGGCTGGAAGAGCGCGAAAGATCTCCTCAACACCGGGAGGATGGTTTTAAATTGTTCCTCCGGAATATCGGTTATCCATTCATCCAGCAGCGTCCAGAATGAAGGATTATGAATGAGCAACAGTCCACTGCCGTCCAAAAAACCTTCCAGCCAGCGTGCAAATTCCATTGGAGGGTCCAGGGTGACCAGATTCCCGCTGATGATGCGCTCCATAGTTACCATGTCTATCTTGCCCCGGTCGAATAGGGTGCGCCAGGCCCAACCTTGTATCCGAACATGCACGGACGGAATGGAGCCCATCGTTTTTAAGGTGGCATACCAGCTGTCCACCATTTCCTTTTGCTGATACAGCAAAACAGCATGATGCGCCTGAGCCAGTTTGGTAAGGACTTCTTCCGCCAGCTCTTCTTCTATGCCGGAGCAGGCCCCCGGCAGCCCCACCCGGATGCGGGGTACGATCTCTTCGATCAGGTGTTTGAAAAAGAGTAGTTCGCTATTTCGCTGATCACCGTATTTATACACTTGTACCAGGGTCGGCAAGGCTTCCAGCAGCGCAAGCAGGTCTTTGGTCAGAGCCGCTACCCGTTGTATTTTCCGGCTTAAAACAGCAATAATTCCAGGAATACCTGCTTTGATGGATTGATCCATTAATTCGGTCAGTTCTTTTAGGCTTTCTGCCTGATCCAGTTTCTCCTTCATCTTATTCAGCGCGGCTTCCTCGATCGTATTGCCGTATACGGCAGACTGAATGATGCGGACAATGTAGTCGGGTGACCACTTGAGCTTCCATTTTTCGCTGAAACTACCTGTTTTGTATTGCGAGCCTTTCATGGGTTTGCCCCAGGGAACCTCCAGCACCAGCAAACTGTGCAACAGCTTGCTGGCTAATAATTGGGTGTCTTTTCTTAAGTCCAGCTCTTTCGTGACTGCTTCCTGACTTTTATAGGCTTTAGATAAATAGGCGGACTTGACCCTTTTTTCAAAATCTTTCTGCAGGGGGATGGTGGTCAGCCGCTGAGGGACTTTTCCCGCCTTTTGCCCGGTGACCAGTTTTTTACGGATCAGTCCGAACAATTCGTGGTCGCCCCTGCAAAGTACGGTGACAGCGGCATCTTCCAACTCGGAGAGCTCTGGCAGCGGTTTGTTGCGCAGCGCCGTTAAGGTTTCTGATAATCTCACAGCCTCCACTACATTGGCAGGTGATGCTTCCTGCCCTTCCTTGCGCAATAAACGACCGGCTTTGGACATCCATCTTGTGCTGATGGATGTTTTGTAACGAAAAAGCAATTCGTACCATGCTGGAGAAACAACACCTGCTCCGTAGCCGGAGCTGAAGGCTAAGCGCTCATAATTCCAAGGTATCCAGCTTACGGCATATTTTTCTTTTTTTAACCCCTTGAGCCTGGCTCTATCGGAAGCCGCTGTAATGCTTTGCCACCGGCTCAGGGCCGGACCGTGCCAGGCGCCGCAGATCACTGCTATTTTTTGATATCCTTTTTTATCAGCATTCCTTAAAACTTGCCTCATAAATGCTTCCCGCGCAATATTCAGCGGAGGCTCATCAAAAAGACTGCCTTCACGCAAGGCAGCTGTCATCTCTTCGATCATGTCAAATACTGCCAGGTCGTCATCTTCTTGCTCCATTGTCGCATCCCACCAGCGCTCCGAATCGCCAAACCCGGCCAGTTGGGCCAGATACCCGAGCGGATCGCGACGCAGGCCGTTGTTGTTGTTCTTCCGGGAATACCCGGGGAGTTGAACACCGATCGACAGATCCATAGGAATGATGGGGATGTTCTGCTTAAAGCCATATTGCAGTGCCTGCCATTCCGGAGAAAACTCGGCAAATGGAAGATAAGCACCACCCTGAAAATCATTGGAAGGGTAGATCAATAACGCCACCGGCGGTCGCAGGTCAGGATCATCGGCTTGCTTCAGTACTTTTTCGGCTTCTTCCGGAAGTTCGATCAATATGCAATCAGGCTGAAAAGCCCTGAGCGCTTTGCTTAGCCGTTTAGCCGAACCAGGTCCGTGATGCCTTATACCGAATATCTTGATCATAGCCCTTAAATAAGCAAACTATTTCAAATATAGGTTTTGTTGGCGCCTTAGGCGCCAACAAAACCTATATTTGAAGATAACTTGCCGCCCTCGGGGCGGCAAAT